>CALROG020000034.1:0-45890 GCA_943369755.1 Ramlibacter sp. 2FC | reverse complement strand
GGCCTGCCGCACGCGGGCAAGGTTTTTCGCGGCAGCGCCGGCTACTTGCCCGGGCCGCAACAAGCGCTGCGCAGCGAGGCGGTGGACCACCTGATCGCCACGGCGCGCGAGCATTCACCCGGCGGCGCGCCGCTGTACGTGGTGGCGCTGGGCTGCGTGACCAATATCGCCAGCGCGCTGCTGCTGGCCCCCGACATTGCCGAGCGCATTGTGGTGGTGTGGACCAGTGGCTACCCCAGCCACGCGCCGCATGTCAACGACAGCTTCAACATGGAACAAGACATGGCCGCCAGCCGCTGGCTGCTGGACAGCGGCGTGCCGCATGTGTATTTGCCCGGCTTTCATGTGGGCGCGCAGCTGCGCCTGTCGCTGGCCGAAATGCAGTGCTACCTGAAGGGCCAAGGTGCCATGGGGGACTATCTGCACCACTTGTTTACCCACAACCCGCTGTGGCCGATGCTGGGCACGGACTCAACTGCGGCCAATGCGCAGCCGCACAGCTGGGTGATCTGGGACGTGATCTGCATTGCCTGGCTCGTCAACCCTGAGTGGGTGCCCAGCGAGCTGGTGCGCACACCGCTTCTGACGAGCGACAAGCGCTGGGTATCGGGCCCGGGCCGCCACCTGATGCGTGAGGCCCATGCGGTGCAGCGTGACGCCGTGTTCAATCACCTGTTTCACGCTCTGGCCCGGCGCGGCTGACGCAGTGGGCTCCAACGCCAAGGACACGCATGGATTTTTTCACCTTGCTAATGTTTGCGATTGCGGCCGGCTGGATTTACCGAGCCCGCGAGCAACGCCAGCGCATTGCGCTGCTGGCCCGTCAACTGGGCCGGTACCAGATCGAAAAGCACATGGAGACGCTGACCCAGGGTTACTTGCGTGCGCTGGCTGAGGCCGACCCGGCGCGGCGCGAGCAAGTGTTCAGTCTTTTGCAGCAAACCGAGCTGGCGCTGGACGCCGAGTTCAGCCGCTTTGTGATCGACTTCGCCCGCCTGGACGCCAGCCACACCCGGGTGAGCCGGTTGCCCTTGTACCTGCCGGGCGCCACCCAATGGCTGGGGCAATACACCTTTGACCTGCGCAAGCTGTTCGCGGTGCATGCCGCAGGCATCCACCGTGCGGTGCAGGCGGCCGGGCAAGAGCCGGTGCGTGACAGGGCCTTCACCCTGTTGGCTGAGCTGCTACTGATGCAACACAGTTGCCACTGGTTCTGCAAGTCCAAAGCAATTGCATCGGCGCGGCTTGTGGCCCGGCACCAGTCGCCGTATGCGCAGGTGCTGGGCAGCGTGTCCGCGCAGACCCGCACAGCCTACCTGGCGGTGCTGGCTTAGGGCGTGTTGTTGCTATGAAATTTATAGTGGGTCACGCAACACCCATGCGGGCTACGGCCTGATTTACTCTTTTTTGGTGTTGTGTGCAGCCGGGTCCGGGCCGTGCCGGGACAGTTTTCACCATGGCGCTCAGGGCCGGCAGAACGCCGCATGCACACTCTGAAACACCCGCCCTTTCAAAGCCTGGCCCAGCGCGGTGTGTTGCAGCCGGTCCATAACCGGGCCTTTGACCTCGGCCAGCTCCAGTGTGATGCCACGTTTGGCCAGGCTGGTGTTCATCTCGGTCAGCACACCCAGAGCGGTGGTGTCCACCTGATTGACGGCAGAGCACACCAGCAGCACCCGGCGCACGGTGGGGTCTTGGTGGATCAACTCTTCTATGCGCTCTTCCAGCGCGGTGGCGTTGGCAAAAAACAGGCTTTCGTCCACCCGCAGAGCCAACAGGCCGGGCACGGTTTCCACAGCGTGCCGCTCGATGTTTCGAAAGTGCTCGGTGCCCGGCACACGGCCCACCACCGCCATGTGCGGGCGGCTGCTGCGCCACACCAGCACGCCCAGCGACAAGGCCACCCCCATCAGAATGCCCACTTCCACACCCATGCTGATGACACCCACAGCGGTGGCAATGAGTGACAGGGCGTCGGCCCGGTCGTAGTGCCAGGCTTCTTTCAAGGCAGCAAAGTCCACCAGCGACGCCACGGCCACGATGATGGTGGCGGCCAGCACCGCGTGGGGCAGGTAGTAAAAGGCACCGGTCATGGAGGCAATCACCAGCGCCATCAGCGCGGCAGACACCACCCCCGCCAGCGGTGTGTTGGCACCCGCAGCAAAATTGACCACCGAGCGGGCAAAACCGCCGGTGACCGGGTAACCGCCCGACAGCGCGCTGGCCACATTGGCCGCACCCAGGCCCAGCAGTTCCTTGTTGGGGGCAATGCGTTGCTGGCGTTTGAGCGCCAGCGACTGCGCGACCGACACACTCTCCACAAAACCCACCAGCGATATCAACAAGGCCGGCAGCCACAACTGGCCCAGTGTGGTGAGGCCGGGCAACGCCAGCCCCAGATGCGGCAAACCCTGTGGCACCACGCCCACCACGCTGACCTTGGCGCTGATGTCCAGCCGCCCCAGGGCCACCACGGCGATGGACACCATCACCGCCGCCATGGGGGCCAGCTTGGTCATCAGATCCGCCACCTTGGGCTGCGCGCCCAATTGCACCAGCCAGCCGCAGAGGTAGCGCCGCGCCACCACCAAAAAGACCAGGCTGCCCAGGCCCAGCGCCAGCGTGGTCAGGTTGGTCTGCGGCAGGGCCTGCACCAGGCCGCGCAGCGTCTCCCAGGTGGAGGACGACGGCACCCGCACACCCAGCAGATATTTGAGTTGGCCGATCGCAATCACCACGGCTGAGCCGGTGATAAACCCGCTGATCACCGGGTGGCTCAAAAAGTAGGCCAAGAACCCCAGGCGCAATGCACCAAAGGCCAGCAACATGGCACCAGAAATCAGCGACAGTTGCACCGCCAGTGCGATGTATTCGGTGGTGCCGGCCGCGGCAAAGGGGGCCAGCGCACTGGCCGTCATCAACGACGCCACAGCCACCGGCCCGACCGCCAGCGTCATGCTGGAGCCCAGCAGGGCATAGGCCACGATGGGCAAGATGCTGGCGTACAACCCCACCTCAGGCGGCAAGCCGGCCAGCAGGGCGTAGGCCAGGCTTTGCGGAATCAGCATGACCGTGACGATCAGCCCGGCAGTCAGGTCACCGGCCAGCCACGCCTTTTGGTACTGGCGCAGCCACTGTGGCAAGGCAGACGCGGGCGAGAAGCGGGGTGGGGTCACGGGCATGCGGTTCAGTGTGCGCCGGAAGGCTTGCGCGCTTGCATACGCTCTACGACTTCAAACACAGCCATGCCCGCCAGCATGGCGGCCACAAATACAGCCGCCTTGGGCTGGCCCGCACCCATCGACACAATGGCAGGGCCGGGGCAAAAGCCCGCCAGGCCCCAACCCGCACCAAACAACAAGCCGCCGCCAATCAGGCGCTTGTCGATGTCGGTCGAGGAGGGCAGATGCATGGCCCCGCCAAAGAACGTTGTGGTGCGTTTTTTGGCCGTGGCAAAGGCACCCAGCCCCACCAGAATGCCCCCGCCCATGACAAATGCGAGGGAGGGGTCCCAGGTCCCCGCCAGATCCAGAAAGCCCAGCACCTTGCTGGGGTCGGTCATGCCGGCCACGATCAGGCCCACACCAAACAGCAGGCCTACCAAAAATTCAGTCACACGGTGTTGCATACGAATACTCCTCAAATGGATCAGTGAACGGCTGGTACTCAGGCCAACAGGTGGCGCACCAGGAAAACAATGGCAAACCCGGCGCCCATAAAGGACAGCGTGGCCGCCAGCGAGCGGGGCGAGAGGCGCGAGAGTCCGCACACGCCGTGGCCACTGGTGCAACCCGAGCCGTACCGTGTGCCCACGCCCACTAGCAGGCCCGCCAGCACCACCGTGCCCCAGCCGGCGTCAATCGTGGCGGGCACGGGGCCTGCCACCAGCATGTACAGCAAAGGCGCAGCCAGCATGCCCAGCACAAAGCTGATGCGCCAACCAGCGTCACCGGCTGTGGGGCGCAACAGGCCGCCCACAATGCCGCTGATGCCCAGGATGCGCCCGTTGACCAGGATAAACATGGCTGAGGCCAGGCCCAGCAGAATGCCGCCAGCCAGCGCGGCCCAGGGGGTGAAATTATTCCAGTCGATCGTCATGGTCTTACTCCTTGTGTAGGGGGTTATTGGTTGCAGAACTGTGAATACAAAACACCCATGACGGCCATGGCCTGGGGGCTGTTGATGCAGTAATAAATGTTTTTGCCCTCGCGCCGGGTGATGACCAAACCTTCATCACGCAGCACGCCCAGTTGTTGCGACAGTGTGGGCTGGGCAATGCCCACCACGGCTTCCAGTTCACCCACGTTCATCTCACCCTGGCTGAGCTGGCACAGCAGCAGCAGGCGGTCGGGGTTGGCCAGGGTCTTCATCAGTCTGCAAGCGGCGTTGGCAGACTGGCGCAACACCTCCAGATCAAGGGGTAGCGGGGTTGAGATTTCAGCTTGGGCAGGCATGGTGGGCGGCTCCATTTCATTTGCAATGATGATAGTTTATTGACAAACAATCTATTTGTCAATAAACTATCATCATCTTAATTAAATGATCAGTTTTACAGGAGCTCTCCATGACCGATCCCAAGCAAGCCCAGATCAAAGCCTTTTTCGACCCCGCCACCTGGACCGTGAGCTACGTGGTGTTTGACCACGATGGCGGCCACTGCGCCATCGTCGACTCCGTGCTGGACTTTGACGCCAAGTCGGGCCGCACCAGCACCACGTCTGCCGACAGCCTGATGGCCTTTGTGAAAGACAAGGCGCTGACCGTGCAGTGGATTCTGGAAACCCACGCCCACGCCGACCACCTTTCGGCGGCCCACTACCTGCGCAAACAGCTGGGCGGCAAGATCGCGATTGGCGCAGCCATCACCGATGTGCAAAACGTGTTCAAGGGCATCTTCAACCTGGAGCCCGAGTTCCACCCGGACGGCAGCCAGTTTGACCACCTGTTCCAGCCCGGCGAAGCCTTTGCCATTGGCGACCTGACGGCCCGCGCGCTGCCTGTGCCCGGCCATACCCCGGCGTGTATGGCCTATCAGGTGGGGGATGCGGTGTTTGTGGGCGACACCTTGTTCATGCCCGATGTGGGTACCGCGCGTTGCGACTTCCCCGGCGGCAACGCCCACCACCTGTACAAGAGTGTGCGCGGCCTGATGGCGTTGCCCGGCGACACCCGCCTTTACATGTGCCACGACTACCCGCCCGATGCCCGCGAGCCCGCCTGGGAGAGCACGGTGGCCGAACAACGCGCCAGCAACATCCACATCCGCGATGGTGTGACCGAAGACGCCTTTGTGGCCATGCGCAGCAAACGCGACGCGGGTCTTGCCATGCCCAACCTGATACTGCCTTCGGTGCAGGTCAACATACGGGCCGGGGCCATGCCACCCGCCGAGGCCAACGGGCGCACCTATCTGAAGATTCCGCTCAACGTTCTCTAAGAAACTGGCCACCAGCCTGCGCAGGTGTTGCGCAAGGCCGGCTTGCCATTGGGCCGATACCCTGCACAACCCCATCTGCTACGATGCCCGAGCCCATTGAGCCAACAGAAAGTCGCACCTCAACGATGAAGCCGGCAACCCTGAAAGCGGCGAAATCCAGCGCCGCCGATTCCGAAAAAGTCCCGCGCAATACACGCCGCAGCCGGGAGCAGATGATGGCTGCCATCCACGCCGCAGCCATCGCGGAGTTCAGTGAAAACGGCCTCAAGGGCACATCCACCCAGGCGATTGCTGCGCGCGCCGGCCTGACCAAGCCGCAATTGCACTACTACATCCAGGGCAAGGAAGAGCTTTACGGTGAGCTGCTGATGTCGGTGGTGTCTGACTGGAAGGGCATGTTTGCCACCGACTCCAGCGACCCGGCCAAGGTGCTGGGCGACTACATCCGCTCCAAGATCCATGTGGCCTTCGACAAGCCCGAGATCTCACGCATCTTCACGCGCGAAGTGCTCGACGGTGGCCACAACCTCGAAAAATTCTGGCCCGACTCGCGCCGCCGCACGCGCCAGAAGGTGGCGGTCATCAACGACTGGATCGCCCGTGGCCTGATGCAACCGGTCGATCCCCATACCCTGCTGATGAGCATCTGGGCCATGACGCAGTTTTATGCCGACTCGGCGGTCCAGGTGCAGCAACTGCTGGAGCCGCGCCAGCCCAGCTGGACACCCGACCGGGACCGCCTGGTCAAGGAGCTCACCACCCTGATCCTGCGCGGCTGCGGCATCAAGCTGCCACGCTAGAACTGGCGCGGCACCGCCGGCCGGCCATCAGGCGGCATTCCATTTGGCATAACACTTGCTTTATTTGACCAATCGATCAGATTGATTGGTCAACATTGAAAAACCACCCTGCCAGATTTTTGCCGACCCGCTGCCGCAGCCACCCAAATCAGGGCGTGGCGGCGGCCAATTTCAGCCCGATGATCCAGCTTGGTGCATGGCAGCACCGCGTTGGCCTGAGTTAGCCCGCCATGCACGTCCTGGTCGTCTATTGCCATCCGGTTGAAACCAGCTTTCATGCCGCGCTGCATCAGGAGGTGGTCAAGAACCTGCTGGCCGCCGGGCATACCGTGGATGACTGCGACCTGTACGCCGAGGGCTTCAACCCGGTGCTCTCGCGCGAAGAGCGCCTGGGTTATCACGAGGTGCCTTCCAATCAGTTGCCGCTGGCCGGCCATGTAGAGCGGCTGGCGCGCGCCGAAGCCATCGTGTTCTGCTTTCCCACCTGGTGTTTTGGCCTGCCTGCCATGCTCAAGGGGTATTTCGACCGCCTTTTCATGCCCGGGGTGGCTTTTGACATCAGCGACCCGGCCAATGTGAAACCCATGCTGACGCACATCAAGCGTATCTCGGCGGTGGTCACTTATGGCAGGCCACGCTGGGTGGCCTGGTACATGGGGGACCCGCCGCGCAAGATCATCACCCGCTACATGCGCCGCCTGACCGGCAATACGGCGCGGGTGGACTTTCATGCGCATTACCACATGAATGTGGCGACCGAGCCCCAGCTCAAACGCTTCATGCAGCGGGTCAGTTCAGCCATGGCAAGGTTTGCATGAACGCGCCCAATACGCTGTGCAACGTGCGCTTGCCACGCTGGCTGCTGCCCACGGACTGGCCTTTGCACGCAGGGCAGCCGGCGCTGGCCGACCTCACGCTGGACGCCGGCCGCATAGCCGCCGTGCGGCCCGCCGCGCCTGCACTGGCGCCAGGCGGTCACTGGGACCTGCAAGGCGCGCCGGTCTTGCCGGGCCTGGTGGATGCACACACCCACATCGACAAAACCTTTACCTTGCCACGCATCGGCCCGGTTCAGCCCGGCCTGTTGGGCGCGATCGACGCCATGATGACTGATCGCCTGCACTGGACTCCCGCCGACGTGCACACCCGCGCCAGTCGCGCGCTGGACTGGGCCTGGGCAGCGGGCTGCGTGCACCTGCGCACCCACGTAGACTGGTGGGAGCCTGACACCACACCGGTAGCCTGGAACGTGATGGCCGCACTGGCCGATGAATGGAAGGGCCGCATCCAGCTCGAGCAGGTCAGCCTTATCAAACTTCCGCTGTTTCAAGACCTGGCGCAAGCCCGCAGGCTGGCCCGGCAGGTGGCTGCCACCGGCCCCCATGCGCTGCTGGGCGCATTCGTACACACCAGCAACTGGGATGAGCAGGCCCTGCGCCATGTGTTCATCTCGGCCGGGGAAGCCGGGCTCGACGTGGACCTGCATGTGGACGAAGAGCTCAACCCTGCGGCGCAGGGGCTGGCAACCACTGCGGCGATCCTGCGTGAAACCAGTTTCAAAGGCCGCGTGGTCTGCGGCCACAGCTGCGCGCTGGCGGCGCAGCCCGAAAACCAGGCCCTGGCCACGCTGGATGCAGTGGCACAAGTGCCCATCACCCTGGTCTCATTGCCCATCACCAACCTGCTGTTGCAAGACGCTGTGACCGGCCGCACGCCACGCCAGCGTGGTCTCACGCTGGTGAAAGAAGCACGCGCACGTGGCATCCCGGTGCTGATGGCCAGCGACAACGTGCAGGACCCGTTTTGCAGAGTCGGTAGCTACGACCCGGTGGAGGCGCTGGCGGCGGGCGTGCTCACCGCACAACTGGACCAGCCCTTCGATGTCTGGTCCGAAAGCCTGTGCCGCCGCGACTGGCTGCAGCGCGCACCCGTGGGCACCGCTTCGCTGGTCGGTGCCCCGGCCGATCTGGTGGTTTTTACCGCTGCCGACGCCTGGGGCTGGCCTTCGCGTGCCAGCCAGCGCCTGGTGCTGCGCAACGGCGTTCCGATTCCCTCCTCGCCTGAAAGGCAGTTTGCATGATCCACGGTTACATCCCGCCCCACCGCTTCCTGCCCTACCTGAGCTGGACCGACATTGCCGCGCTGCCAGACCGCGAAAACACGGTCATCGTTTTGCCAGTGGGTGCGATTGAGCAGCACGGCCCGCACCTGCCATGTTCGGTTGACAGCGTGATTTCGTCTGGCGTGCTGGGCAAGGCGCTGGAGCGCCTGCCGGCCGAGATCCGCGCCTTTGGCCTGGCACCCATCACTTACGGCAAATCCGACGAACACCTGCACTTCCCCGGCACACTCACGCTGACCGGCCCGACCTTGCTGGCCACCATCACCGAACTTGGCGAGTCTGTGTACCGCGCCGGTTTTCGCAAGCTGCTGCTGGCCAATGGCCACGGCGGCCAGCCCCAGGTGCTGGAGATGGCGGCGCGCGAGCTGCGCCTGCGCCATGGCGACTTTGTGATCGTGCCCTATCACGTCTCGCGACTGGCCAACTCGTCGGGCAAATACATCTCTGACCAGGAACGGCGCCTGGCCATGCATGCCGGCCATTCAGAGACGGCGTTGATGCTGGCGCTGGCACCCGACACCGTGCGCATGGAGCGCGCGGTCGCCAATTTTCCGCCGGTGTTTCCCAGCAAGGTGCTGTCCGCCGACGGCCGGCCGGCCTGCGCCTGGACGGCGCGCGATTTTGGCCCCAGCGGCGTCATTGGTGACCCTTTCGGCGCCACTGCCGAGCAGGGCCACGACATTCTGGACACGCTGGCCAACAGTTGGGTCCAGGCCCTGACCGACCTGTTTCATATGCAGTGGGTCACGCGTGAAGTCGAGTCCTGGGGCTATGGCCATCAGCAAGGCCATATCCAGCAGGAGCTTTGACGCCTTGCAGGCGCGCAAATTGCATCATTTCTTTTTGATTTTTTACCTGTGTTCAACCCTTCTACCCATGAGGTCACCATGAAGAAAATTACCGCACGCACCTTTGTTGCCGCATCGCTCGCCCTGGCCCTGTCCGCCGGTGCCCAGGCACAGGAAAAGTTCACCTACATGACCAACTGGTACGCGCAGGCCGAACACGGCGGCTTCTACCAGGCGGTGGCCACCGGCATCTACAAGAAGTACGGGCTGGACGTGACCATCAAGATGGGAGGGCCGCAAGTCAACATCCTGCAGCTTATGGCCGCCGGCCAGACTGACTGCATCATGGGCTCCAGCGATCTGCAGATGATGGTGGCGCGCAGCGGCGGTTTGCCGGTGGTGACGCTGGCGGCCATCTTCCAGAAAGACCCCCAGGTGCTGATTGCCCATGAAGAGGTCAAGAGTTTTGCAGACATGAAGGGCAAAACCATACTGATCGCGCCGTCCGCGCGGCAGGGCTACTGGCTCTGGCTGAAAAGCAAATACGGCTTTCAGGACGCTCAGACCCGGCCCTACACCTTCAACATCCAGCCCTTTGTGGCCGATAAAAACACCGTGCAGCAGGGCTATCTGACCTCCGAGCCTTTCGCCGTGCAGAAGGCCGGCATCAAGGCCAACACCTTCCTGTTTGCCGACCACGGCTGGCCCACTTACGCCACCACCATCTCCTGCATGGAAGACACGGTCAAGAGCCGCGGAAAGGCCATGGAAGCTTTTGTCAAGGGCACGATGGAAGGCTGGAAGAGCTACCTGGCCGACCCGGCCCCAGCCAACGTGCTGATCAAGAAGGACAACCCCAACATGAGTGACGAGCAACTGGCCTACAGCGTCGCCAAGCTCAAGGAGATGGGCATTGTGACCGGCGGCGGTGCCAGCAAAAACGGCATCGGCAGCATGGACATTGACCGCGTCCGCAAGAACCACGCCTTTTTGCTGGAGAACAAGCTGGTGGACGCCGGCAGGCTGGGGCCAACCACGGCCTACAACTTTGACTACATCAAGGACCTCAAGGTGATGCCTTGATGCGAGAGCAGCCAGCCGCCGTCTCGGCGGGAACGCCCGCGGTAGAGGTGCTGTCGGCGCACAAGACCTACCCTAACGGGACGGTCGCGTTGCAGCCGGTGGACCTCACCGTGCAAGAGGGCGAATTTGTCACCCTGCTCGGGCCCTCGGGCTGTGGAAAAAGCACGCTGCTGAAAATGGTGGCGGGCCTGCTCGCGCCCACCGATGGCCGCTTGCTGCTGTGGCGCAAGCCGGTCGAGCAGCTACAGGAGGCTGGCCGCAAGCTGGCGTTTGTGTTCCAGTCGGCCACCCTCATGCCCTGGGCCAGTGTGGCGGCCAATGTCCGGCTGCCGCTGGAGCTGGCCGGCGTGCCGCGTGCCGAGGCCGATGCCCGTGTGGCCGAAGCCCTCGCGCTGGTCGGCCTGAGCAAATTTGCCAGCGCCTTGCCACGGGCGCTGTCTGGCGGCATGCAGATGCGGGTGTCGATTGCGCGCAGCCTGGTGGTGCAGCCGAATCTGCTGCTGATGGACGAGCCTTTTGGCGCGCTCGACGAGATCACGCGCCACAAGCTGGATGCCGATTTGCTGGCGCTGTGGCAGGACAAAAAGCTCACGGTGGTATTTGTTACCCACTCGATCCACGAGGCGGTGTTTCTCTCGACCCGTGTGGTGATGATGGCGGCGCGCCCCGGCCGCATTGTGGAAGAAGTGCTGATCGACGAGCCTTATCCGCGCACACCCGACTTCATGGTCACGCCGCGCTTTGCTGCCTACGCCAAACGCCTGCAGGACAGCCTGCTGCGCGCCAGCCTGGACGGCGACGAACCCGGTCACTGAGGACAAACGCATGCAACAAGCCCCCCTTTCGGTAGCCTCACCCCGCGTCCAGCGCATTCTGTACCCGGCCCTGGTGGCGCTGGTGCTGCTGGGTAGCTGGCAAGCGCTGGTCACCGGCTTCAAGCTGCCGCCGTACCTGGTGCCCTCGCCGCTGCTGATGTTCCAGACCCTGGTGACGGACTGGCAGTCCCTGGGCGGCTCCTTGCTGGTCACCATGAAGATCACCCTGCTGTCGTTTGCACTGGCCACCTTTACTGGTGTGTTGATCTCCTTCCTGTTTGTACAAAGCCGCAAAATAGAAACTGCGCTGTTTCCCTATGCGGTTTTGCTGCAGGTCACACCCATCGTGGCAGTGGCACCGCTGATCATCATCTGGGTGAAAGACCCCACCGCTTCGCTGGTGCTGTGCGCCGCGCTGGTCGCGCTGTTTCCCATCATCTCCAACACCACGCTGGGGCTGCGCAGCATCGACCCCGACCTGCAGAGCTATTTCTTGATGAACCGCGCCAGCCGGCTGCAAACCCTGTGGCGCTTGCGCATTCCGAGCGCCTTGCCCTATTTTTTTGGCGGCCTGCGCATCTCCAGCGGGCTGGCACTGATAGGCGCGGTGGTAGCCGAATTTGTGGCCGGTACCGGCGGCGCGGCGACCGGCCTGGCCTATCAGATATTGATGGCGGGCTACCAGCTCAACATACCGCGCATGTTCGCCGCACTGCTGCTGATCTCGCTGGCAGGTGTTGGCCTGTTTGCATTGATGGCCTGGTTGACCAAACTGGCGCTGGGTTCCTGGCATGCCAGCGAGCTGGCCCGTGATTGACGCCCAATTCGCCATGGTTTTGATAGCTGCTTACCTGTGCCGAACAAGGGCGGGAAGCCAAAAACATTTGAAAGATAGCCGGTGAACGCCCCTGCCCACCCCATTGAACAACTACATGCGGCCCTGCCCGATCTGGACTGGGTCACCGACGAGGGCCGCATCGCGCGCCTGTCCCAGGACTTCTCCTGGTTCAGCCCGGTGCTCAAGCGCCAGCTCGAAGGCAAACGCGCCGACGCCGTGGTGCGCCCGCGCAGCGAGGACGAAATCCGCCGCCTCATCAGTCTGTGCGCCAGACTGCGCGTGCCTGTCACCCTGCGCGGCAGTGGCACCGGCAACTACGGCCAGGTAGTTCCGCTGCACGGCGGCGTCGTGCTGGACATGAGCGGCTACAACAGCTTTTTGTGGGCACGCAATGGCGCGGGCCGCGCCCAGGCCGGCATGCGCCTGTCTGACTTTGAAAAAGCCACCCGCCCCTTGGGGCTGGAGCTGCGCTGCATTCCGTCCACCTTCCGCAGCGCGACGCTGGGTGGGCTGTATGGCGGCGGTTTTGGCGGCGTTGGCTCGATCAACTATGGCCCGCTGGCCGCGCCCGGCAATGTGCTGGGCCTCAAGGCCATGACCTTTGAAGAAGAGCCGAAGATCATCGAACTGCGCGGCCCCGAGGCCCTGGCCATGCACCATATGTGGGGCAGCAACGGCCTGGTGCTGGAGCTCGAGATGGGCCTGGCACCGGTGCATGACTGGTCCGAACACATTGCCACTTTCGCCACATTTGACGACGCGCTGGAGTTTGGCGATGCGCTGGCACGCGCCCCCGGCATTGTCAAAAAAGAGATCTGCCTGCTGGCCCAACCCATCCCCGACTACATGAAGCAGCTGGCCGACCACCTGCCCGCCGGCTGCCACGCGGTGATCCTGCTGGTGGCCTCCAGCAGCGAGGCGGCCATGCTGGAACTGGTGGCCAGCTATCGGGGAAAGATCACTTACCGCAAGACCGCAGAAGAAGTTGCTGCCAGCAATCGTACGCTGGTGGAATACACCTGGAATCACACCACCCTCAATGCCCTGAAGGTGGACAAGTCCATCACTTACCTGCAAAGCGCGTTTATCCCCGGCCAGCATGTGGAGCAGGTCAAACGCATGGAAAAATTGTTGGGCGGCGAGGTGCTGATGCACTGCGAATACATACGCGGCATGGACGGCCTGGTCACCTGCACCGCGCTGCAGCTGGTGCGTTTCAGCACCGAGGAGCGCCTGCAGGAGATCATGAAGATTTACCGCGACAACAACGTGCGCATCAACGACCCGCATGTTTTCATCGTCGAAGATGGCAAGGCTGGCGGCAGCTTGTCGCAAGCCGTGCTGGACACCAAAAAACGCTTCGACCCGCTCGGTCTGCTCAACCCCGGCAAGGTGCGGGCGTGGCTAAAGCAACCGGCTGAGAATATATGACTGCGGGCCAGCCCATGGCCAGTTACGCAGCCGCGCGGCGCGCTGGTGACTTCGTCTTTGTCAGCGGCGTGGTTGCTGTTGACCCTGCGCGCAAGGCCATCCTGCAAAGCTACGAAGAGCTGCCCGAGGCTGCGCTGCAAGCCCTGCGCGGCCTCGGTTATGTCACCGGCCAGATGACCGTCGACATTTACGAAGCCCCGGCAGTGGCGCAAAGCTGGTTTGTGCTGGAGCGGATTCGCCAGATCGCGCAGGAGCATGGCGGCGACATGGCCGATGTGGTCAAGCTGGTGCAGTATTTCCGCGATCTGCGGCACTACCCGTTTTACAACCGCGTGCGCGGGCTTTTTTATCCGGGCGGTGCCCCCGTCAGCACGGTGGTGGAGGTGTCGCGTTTCATGCCCGGGGATGGGGCGCTTATTGAAGTGGAGGCGACTATTTATCTGCCGCAGTAAGCCCCGGCAGACTGCCCTGCAAGGCATGAAATTTGCGTCTTGTTTTTCAGAGTAGAAGCTGGCAGTGACCCCAAAGGTCGCGGGTCATTGCTCTGGCAGCGCAATGAGGCATCACCTCAGCGCTGTGCGCCGTTCTGGTGCTTTGTGTTCAACCAACATGACCGGAGAATCTGCATGAAAACCCTTCTCGCCACCCTGTGCCTTGCCGCTGCTGCGAGCGTCGCGCAGGCCCAGGACAAAGTCACCTTCCTCACCTCGTGGTACGCCCAGGCCGAACATGGCGGCTACTACCAGGCGATTGCCACCGGCATCTACAAAAAGTACGGACTGGACGTCAGCATCAAGATGGGCGGCCCGCAGGTCAACGCGATCCAGATCATCGCCGCCGGCCAGGCCGACTTCATCATGGGCAAGGACTTCCAGACCCTGTCGGCCATCGAGAACGGCGTGCCCCTGACCACGGTGGCGGCCGTGTTTCAAATGGAGCCGCAGGGAATGGTCACGCATCCTGACGTCACCAGCTTGGCCGACCTCAAGGGCAAAACCATTCTGCTGGCTACCAGTGGCCGCACCAGCTGGTGGCCCTGGCTAAAGATAAAGCACGGTCTGAAGGACGACCAGACCCGCCCCTACACCTTCAGCATGGCGCCCTTCTTCGCCGACAAGAATGTGGCGCAGCAGGGTTTTGTCGGCTCCGAGCCTTACATTGCAGAGAAGGCTGGCCAGAAAACAAAGTTTTTCCTGTTTGCCAATGAAGGCTACCCACCGTACGGCAACACCATTGTCACGACGCGGCAGATGGTCAAGGAAAAGCCCGAGTTGGTGCAGCGCTTTGTCAAGGCTACTTTGGAAGGCTGGAAAAGCTACCTGGACAACCCTGCGCCGGGCAACGCACTGATCAAGCAGGACAACCCCAAGATGGAGGATGAGCTGATCGCCTTCTCGGTCAAGACCATGAAGGAGATGAAGTTCCTCGATGGCGGCGATGCGGCCAAGGCGGGGGCCGGCGTGATGACCGATGCGCGCTGGAAGCAGACCTATGACCTGATGGTCACCAGCGGCCAGCTCAAGCCGAACCCGAACTGGCAACAGGCCTACACACTGCAGTTCCTCAGAGACCTGAAGAAGTAAGGGCAGAACCACCATGCTCGTCACCCAACAACCGGTCTTGCGGCGCTTCTGGTACGCCGTGATGCCGATGGACAAGCTGGCAGCCGGCCCGCAGCCTTTCACACTGCTGGGCGAAAACATTGTGCTGTTCAAACGCGCCGACGGCAGCCCCGCTGCGCTGCGCGACCGCTGCTGCCACCGCACCGCCAAACTGTCCAAAGGCACGGTGCAGGGCGACCACATCGTTTGTGGCTACCACGGCTGGCGCTACGACGGCAGCGGCGCCTGCGTGAAGATTCCGCAAAACCCGGACATGCAAATCCCGGCGGGTGCGCGGGTGCCGGCCTTTTACTGCCAGGAAAAATTTGGCTACGCCTGGGTCGCGCTCGATGAGCCCCTGATGCCGCTGATCGACACGGAGGAAGAAGCCCTGGGCTATCGCCGCATCCACCAGTTCGACGAGGCGTGGAACACCGGTGCGCTGCGGCTGATGGAAAACTCCTTCGACTCGGCGCACTTCGCCTTCGTGCACGCCGGCACCTTCGGCCAGGGCGGCCAGCCCAAGCCGGAGCATTTCTCGCTGGTGGAGACGGACTATGGCTTCGAGGCGTCGATGGTCATCCCCATCAACAACCCGCCGCAATCGCACCGCATCACCGGCACGACCGAACCGACCACCAAGCGGCATTTCACGAACCAGTGGCACATGCCTTTCCTGCGCAAGCTGGGGCTGAACTATCCCAGCGGAATCAAGCACACCATCTTCACCTGCGCCACGCCCATCGACGACAGGCGCGTGCAGTTGATCCAGTGGCTGTACCGCAACGACACCGAAGAGGACTGCCCGGCCGAACTGCTGAACGACTGGGACACCAAGGTGGTGCTGGAAGACAAGGTCATCCTTGAATCCGTCGACGCCGATGCACCGGTGGACGTCTCGCGTCGCGACGAGCAAAGCATGGCGAGCGACCGCCCCGGCATGCTGATGCGCAAGCGCCTGCTGGGCTTGCTGAAGGAACATGGCGAGACCGAGAAGTTCAGCTGGACCCGCATTCACCCTGTGACCGAGGAAGAGGCCCATGCTGACCACTAAGCAGAAGGTGCTGCGCCGTTTCTGGTACGCGCTGATGCCGATGACGCGGCTGGATGCCGGGCCACAGGCCTTCACCCTGATGGGCGAAGAGCTGGTGCTGTGGAAGCAGGCCGATGGCACACCCGCCGCACTGTGCGACCGTTGTTGCCACCGCACCGCCAAACTGTCCAAGGGCACGGTGCAGGGCGACCACATTGTCTGTGGCTACCACGGCTGGACGTACGACTGCACCGGCGCCTGCGTGAAAATTCCGCAAAACCCCGACATGCAGATTCCGGCTGGCGCGCGGGTGCCGTCTTTTCGCTGCCAGGAGAAGTACGGCTATGTCTGGGTGGCGCTGGAAGACCCGTTGCGCCCGATTCCGCATTTTCCGGAAGACGGCGCCCCCGGCTACCGGCGCATTTTCCAGTTTTACGAAGAGTGGAAAACCAGCCCCCTGCGCATGATGGAAAACTCCTTCGACAACTCGCACTTCTCGTTTGTGCACAAGGCCAACTTCGGCATTCTGGAGCAGCCCAAGCCCGCGCCTTATGAGTTTCGCGAAACCGACTACGGCTTTGAAGCAGAAACCACCGTGCCGATACGCAATCCCGCGCACGGGCACCGCGTGACGGGAACCACCGAAGACATCACCCACCGGCACCTGATCAACCGTTACTACCTGCCGTTTGCGCGCAGGTTTGGCTGCACCTACCCGGCCAGCGGCGTGCACCATATCATCTACAACTGCGCCACGCCGATCGACGACGAACGCATGATGCTGGTGCAGTGGCTGTACCGCAATGACAGCGAAGAAAGCTGCAGCACCCAGGAGCTGATTGACTGGGACGCGGCCATCACTGCTGAAGACCGCGACATTCTCGAGGCCACCGACGCCGACGCCTGCGTGGACACCACACGCCGGGTCGAGTTTCACATGCCGTCGGACAAGCCCGGCCTGGTCATTCGCAAGCAGTTGCTGGACCTGCTGCGCGCGCATGGTGAAGAAGAAATCCACCGCGGCTCGCCGGGCCAACAGAAAAAGCGCATTGACATTGCAGTTGATGGCGGGTCGGTGCCATGAACCTGCTGATCCGCAACGCGGCCGCCATTCTGACCGGGTTGGCGGGCGCGGCGGCGCGCCACACAGGTCCAGACATACGGGTACGCGGCGGCAAGATCGCAGCGCTGGGGCAGCTCAGCCCCGAGCCCGGCGAGCGCCAGATCGACGCCAGTGGCTGTGTGGTCTACCCGGCCTGGGTCAATACGCACCACCATTTGTTCCAGTCGCTGCTCAAGGGCGACCCGCTGGGCATCAACGCCACGCTGACGCCCTGGCTCAGTGCCACGCCCTTTCGGCTGCGGCCCGCCATGGACGAAGGCATGTTCCGGCTGGCCGCGCGGATTGGCCTGGTCGAGCTGGCGCTGTCGGGTTGCGCCACCGTGGCCGACCACAACTACCACTACTGGCCGGGCATGCCTTACGACAGTTCGGCCATCTTGTTTGAAGAAGCCCAAGCGCTGGGCTTGCGTTTTGTGTTGTGCCGGGGTGGAGGCACGCTCTCGCGCATTCCGTCCGACAACCTGCCGCCCAGCCTGCGGCCCGAGACGCTGGACGGTTACCTGGCCGACATCGAGCGGGTGGCCGCGCGTTTTCACGACAGCGCCCCCGACAGCATGCGGCGCGTGGTCGTTGCACCCACCACGCCGCCGCACTCCATGCGGCCGCAAGAGCTGCGTGAGTGCGCGGCCTTTGCGCGCAGCCGGGGCCTGCGACTGCATTCCCACTTGTCAGAGACCGTGCACTACCACGACACGGTGCAGGCGCAGCACGGCATCACGCCGGTGCGGTTTGCCCAGAGTGTGGACTGGCTGGGGCCTGATGTCTGGTTTGCCCACTTGGTCAAGCTCGACGCCGACGAAATTGCGCTGCTGGGCGCGACGGGTACCGGTATCGCCCACTGCCCGCAAAGCAATGGCCGGCTGGCCAGCGGCATTGCGCCGGTGCGTGCGCTGGAAGACGCAGGCGCACCGGTGTCGATAGGCGTGGACGGCGCAGCGTCGAACGAGGCCGCCGACATGTTGTCTGAAACCCATGCCGCCTGGCTGATGCAGCGCGCCCGTGCGGGCGAGGCCACGCTGGCCCAACACCGCGGCGGCCAGGGCGAGGCGCAGGCAGCGCAGGCCGCCACCGTGGAAGACGTGGTGCGCTGGGGCACGGCCGGCGGTGCCAAAGTGCTGGGCCTGCCCGCCATTGGCACACTGGCGGCAGGGCAGGCCGGCGACATCGCGATATATGCGCTGGACCGCGATCCGCGCTACTTCGGCCTGCACGACCCGGCCATCGGCCCGGTGGCCAGCGGGGGCACCGCGCACCTGAAGGCGCTGCTGGTGGGCGGACGCGAGCTTGTGCGTGAGGGCACCGTGCCAGGGCTGGACCTGCAGGAGCTGGGCCGGCAGGCGAGGGCGGCGGTGGCACGGCTGGTAGGCATGCAAGCCTTTGCCACTTAAACCAAAGTGACGTCACGCAATGGCTTGAGTACGCTGGACGGCGTCATGCCAAAGGTTTTGCGAAACATGCGGCTGAAGTGAGAAGAGTCGACAAACCCGCCCTCTAGCGCGGCTTGGGTCAGGCGGCTGTCGGTACCCAACGCACCCAAGGCACCGCGCACCTGGGACCATACGCGATAGCTGCGAAAACTCACGCCCATCTCGGCGCGAAACAGGTGGTTAAAGCGCGACTCCGACAAACCGGTCGCCTGGGCCAACACAGCCCGCGCGGGCATTGCCATGCCACCTCTGCGCAGGGTGGCCACACTGTGCAGCACCCGCGCATCCATGGGGGCCACGTCGGCGCAGTGAAACGGCAGCAAGGCATCAAGCTCAAAGTTGCGCAAATATGCATCCATGCTGCTGCGACCCCGGGCGCGTATGCACGGGTCCAGCACCACGCCAGCGTGGTTTGCAAAATGCGCTCGCCAGCGCCGCGCCTGCGCTGCGTCGGGCTCCAGGTACATCGTGGCCACCTGTTCACCACAGGGATCAAACACATGCTCGACGCCACTGTCGATCCAGGCGCTGTAACACGACTCGGTGCGCGCCGGGGCAAAGTGCAGCGTAAACCGGCCCGACAGCCCTATCAGCAATGCCGGTGCGGCATGGCGGTGCCAAGCCGTGGCAGGAAACTCACCCCGGTACAAAGACCGGTCACTGCCGAGAATCAGGGAATTGGAGGCGCGCATAGCCCAAACATACAAGCTTTTTGCGCGCCACCCCGCTAGCATCGCCGCAAATTACCCATCGACAACCAGCCAACGATGAAAACTTCTGTGATGCGCCAGCCTGCAACTTTCAAACTCCTGGCCCTGGGACTGGTGATTTTTCTGCTGGGCAGCCTGGCGCTCGCCTATTACAGCTTGCCCCAGCACTTCAAAACCCCGTTGCTCCAGCTCAACCGCGCTACGGCGGGCTTGTCCGTGCACACACTCACCAGCGGGATCCACACCTTGCACTACCTTGATGGCGGCAGTGGCGAGACACTGGTACTGCTGCACGGAATCTTTGCCGAAAAAGACCATTGGGTGGACTTTGCGCGCCCCCTCACACCGCACTACCGGGTGCTCGCACCGGACCTGCCGGGCTTTGGCGAAAGCACGCGTTTGACCGACAAAAACTACAGCTACGCCGAGCAAGTTGAATACCTGAAGGAATTTCTGGACCGCTTGGGCCTGCAACGGGTGCACCTGGGTGGCAGCTCCATGGGCGGAACGATTGCTGCGCTGTTTGCCATTCGCTACCCCGACCGGGTGGCCAGCGTGGCCCTGATTGGTGCCCCCCACGGCCTGCGCACGCCCCAGCCCAGTGAGATGGACCACCTGATTGATGCCGGCAAGAGTCCCCTGATCGTCGCCCAGGCAGACGCGTTTGAGCCGATGCTGGACTTTGTCTTCGCCCAACGCCCGTTTTTGCCCTACCCGATCCTGCACGCCGCGCAAGCCGATGCATTGCGTAACGCCCCGTCCAACCTGCGCATCTGGAACGCCCAACGCAAAGACCGCTATCTGCTGGATGCCCACATTGGCGAATTGAAACAACCCACCCTGGTGTTGTGGGGCGAAAAAGACCGCCTGTTTGACGTATCCGGGGCCGCCACGCTGCACACGCGCCTGCCGCAAGCCCGGGTTCAGGTGTTGCCCGGTGTGGGGCACTTGCCCATGATGGAAACCCCAAAATCCAGCGCCCTGATTTATGCACAGTTTGTGAAAACGGTCGGGACGGGGCTTTAGAAGAAATAGCCGCCGCTTGTAGCCAGCAACTACCTGGTCGCCACCAGGTAGTTGGATACACCGGCCGAAATCTGTTGAAAGGATTTGCGCATGTCGTCTGGAGACTGGAAGGAAATGTTTAACGCTGCGGTTGACGGCGACCTGGGCTTGTTGCGGTACCACCTCGCGGCCAAGGTCGACCCCAACTACCAACACCCGGAGTACATGTGTACGCCCTTGGTCGCATGCATTTTGGCGGGGCAACACGACGCCGCAGCCTTGTTATTGCAATGGGGTGCCGACCCACAGCTGCGCGCAGAAGGCGAAGCGATGACGCCACTGGAGGCAGCCTGCCATCGGCGCGATCCGGCCTTGATTCGCTTGATTGATCCATCGATAGATGTGCATCAGTACATGCCTGCTTCCACCAGGGCCTGAGGATGTGGCATTCAACCCCATGAACCGCTGACAGCGTGTCTGCCCAGACGCGCGCAGCCCACCTGGCGGTGCTGGCTCAGGCGGTGCTGCTGCTATAAAATTTATAGTGGGTCACGTAGTAACCATGCGGGCTACAGCCAGAAATTGCCTTAATTCAATCGACAGCCCTGCGCTCTGACTGCTTCCAGGTGTAAGACACGCCCAGACCCACTGAGGCCCCCGTGGTTTGGCGCACCAGCGGGCTGGCCTTGTTGGCACTGCCGGCCACGGTCTGCACCCGCGCAAAAGTGAACAAGGTCCAGTCGGTGCCGAGCTTGCGCGTCGCGCCGACTGAAAGCCGCCAGGCTACAAGCCCGCTTTCGGCCTGGTAGGCCGGGCGCGTGGCGGTGGCATAGCGCGGGGCCACACCGTAGAAAGTATCAGCCAGCTTGCGGTTGGCAAAGATGGCACTGGCACTGGTGCTGTAGCGCCAGCCGTTGCTGGCCTGGCGTTCGAACTGCAGCTCGGGCTCGAACGCAACGCCGCGTTGGGCGCCGCCGTCGCTCAGGTCGAACACGCCGCGCAATGGCAGCTCGGCGCGCCAGCGTCCGCCAGCGGCTTCGCCCAGCTTCCAGGTCAGGCGCGGGCCGAACTCGACCAGCGTGCCCAGGTCGGGCATGCCGCGGCGCGCGTCGATGTCGTCTGCGCTGGAGCCAAAGGCGCCGGCCACGCCAATGTCCAGCTCCAGTTCAGGGGTTTTGAAGGCGCGCAGGCCCAGGGTGTTTCGGTCTGCGCGGAGGAACTCGCCGCGGTAGACAAGCCAGGGCAAGGCCAGTGCGCGGTTCACCTGCTCCTGCGCGCCGGGGTAGGCCTGCTGGCTGACGGCACCACTGAACAGGCCCACTTCCCACAGCGGCAGAGCCGCACGGTCTTGCGCGACTGCCGTGAATGGCAGGCCGAGCACGGTAACAAGCAGGCAGGGCAGGCGGCGGAGGTGGGGTACGGTTGGCATCGGTGTTTTCTGTAGTTCAGCGCCGAGCATAGTCAGGCGGCGAAAGCCTTGAAGCTTGTCGGCTACTCGGTGTTTTACCAAACGCCTCATCAACTTTGGGGAGGCGCAGCTTTGCACTGCGACATAGACTGGTCAAGCACTGGGCACCAGCCGGTGTCGCAATCTGGAGAGCAAGATGATCAATGGACGCGGTGATGTCAAGGCAGGCGATTCATATATTGAAAAGACTTCCAAACTCATCCCCGGAGAGGCGCTGGCTTTGTTTCTGGCCATCTCCGGACAGGTGTGGGGTGCTTCCGTCCCGCAGCCGACCAAACAAACGATCGTGCTGTACGCCGCTTTTTTTGTTGGCTTGGTGGTCGTACCTTTCTTTCTTTGGCGACTACAGAAGGTGCGCTCTGTCTGTCAGCATGTGATATCTGTTGTTGCTTTTGCGCTGTGGGTGTTCAATTCCCAATATGAACGACTGCCGTCGATCTCTCCTTATGACTCTCTGAATCTCGCGGTGGGGTCGTTGCTCCTTCTGATTTTCACTTTCATGGCGCCATTTTTGTTGCCGGAGAAAAAAGGTGAAAACTAGGTCAGCCTGCGCGACGCTCGTGGCGCTGGCGATCTGTCAGGGCGTCAGTGCGCAAGAGGCGATGCTCAAAGACCGGTTCTTGCAGATTAGCGCTGCGGGCAGCCTGGCGCTGATCCGCGAGCCGGTCGAAGCGCTGGCAGACACCAAGACACTGGTGCCACTGGCGCGCAACAGTACCACCGGGTTCCGTCACCGCGGCAAATGCGTTGTGGCCATTGCTCATCGCGACGAGGACCAGAACAATGCGGATACTTTTGTCGGGGTGCAGATCATCAAGGTTTACAAGCAACACGATTCGCCAGGCGTTGTGCATGTACATCGCAACCCCGGATGGTTCTCACGTGAGGGCAAGCCGATAGGAGAAGAGTTTGGTGAGGTTAGTGCCGCCGGGACAGCCGGGTTTGCTGAGGCACACAAGTCCAGCGACGCGCTGGCGGGTCTGAAATTTGCAGATGGCAAGCGCCTGGTTGCGGCGCTATGGCATGCGCGCCCGACGCCCGCGGACCGCGACTACACCGCTGATGCAGAACATTCGCGGTTTTGGGGTCTGGACCCGCTGAGCGCGAAGGCACTGCGCGAAGCCCATCCGGCTCTCTTTGCGAACGGCAACCCACCGGTGCGCACTGAAAACCGGCTGATTCGCTTTACCCTGACCAACGGCTGGAACCCGTTGCGAATGCCAACCTTCAACTTCCGCTGCGACGACCAGTTGCTGCAGCTCGTGGCACTGCGCAGTTACCTGCCATTTGCCTCAGATACCGCCTGGACTTATGTCCGGTTTGACTGAGCTGCGTGCGTTGCCTTTGGCAAGGAGGGTGTGAATCAGCTGGTCTTTTTGTTCCCACAGCTCGGCCAGCCAGCGGTGCACGGTGCTGCGGAATTCCGAGTCGCCGTCGTAGTCGCCGGCAGTGAACTCGGCCGGAATTGGAAGTTGCTGCACACGCAGCACGATGCGCGGTGTTTGCCCGCACAAGAATTGCCAGAACGTGGGCACGCCATCGGGGTAAACAATGGTCACGTCCACCAGCGAATGAAACTGCTCGCCCATGGCATTGAGCGCCAGCGCCAGTGCGCCGGCTTTGGGCTTGAGCAAGTGCCGGTAGGGCGATGACTGCGCCTCGTGCTTGGCGGCGGTGAAGCGCGTGCCCTCGGCGAAGTTCATGACGCTGGTGGGCACCAGGGCGAACTTTTCGCAGGCCCGGCGCGTGGTCTCGCGGTCCTGGCGGCGCAGGTCGGGGTTCTTGCGCAACTCGGCCTTGGCGTGCCGCTTCATGAACGGGAAGTCCAGCGCCCACCAGGCCAGGCCGATCACCGGTACCCAGATCAGTTGCTGCTTCAGAAAGAATTTGAGCATCGGGATGCGGCGGTTCATCACATGCTGCAAAACGAAGATGTCTACCCACGACTGATGGTTGCAGTTCACCAGGTACCAGCCTCGATACGCCAGTGCATCAACGCCCTGCACGTCCCAGGCAGTACGCTGGGTCAGGCGCATCCAGCCACTGTTGCAGGCAATCCATGAGGTGGCAATGGCGTTGAGTACCGGGTCAACCCGCGCCCGCACCGGCGCAAACGGCAGCGCCAGCTTGACCAGCGACAGGGTCAGCAACAGCGCGCACCACCACAGCGTGTTGGTCATCAGCAGGAACAAGGCAATGACGCCCCTTGCAAAAGGGGGCAGAAATCCGAGCATAGGTGGCACCAGGGAACAAAGATTCACGGATTGTGACCGCATGTTCGCCCGGCATTGCTGCGCCAGATCAGTGCCTGGTCGCAATGTTGCGGCTACCATGGCGCAGCTTGACTGGAAAGAATGGCACACCATGGAAGTGCGAATAGAGCGCACGGCACAGCTGCTCAGGGTTGAAATTACCGGCAGCATCAATCTCGGGGAGTTCCTGGCAGTCATTGCGGCCCAGGCGGCGCTAAGCCGGGCGCAGGGCGACCGCCTGGTGCTGGTCAACCTGATGGGGCTACAGGCCGACATGAACATAACCGGGCACATGCTGCTGGGCAGGTACACGGCCGAACATTTGCCGCACATCACCAAGCTGGCAACGGTGGTTCCCCGCGACAAAATCACCCGCGCCAGCGAGGGCGCAGCGCGCGCACTGGGCATGCAGCTCAGTGTGTTTGACTCGGAAGCGACGGCGCTGGCCTGGCTGCTGCCAGACCAACCCTCTGAAGTGCCCGACACCGGCCAGCGCACTGACTCGCTGATGGACCCGGTGCGCAGTGCCTTTTGGGAGGCTTTTCGTCACCTGTTTCCGCCCCACGCGCAGGCGATTCAACTGGCCAACGGAAACCTGGCGATCTCATGGGGCATGGCCAACGACCCGGACGCGATGTACGGCATGTCGGCGCCCATTACTGTGCGCTTTGAGCCTGAGCTGGTCGAGCACATGCGCCTGGCCAGTGCCGAGCACCGCAAACGCATTGCCACCACGCAAGAAGCCATCTTTCGCGCTGGCCTGCTGGGTTACGACCCGTACGCCAACGTACCCAAGGCACGGGTCATTGTGCTGGGCTAGCGAGCCTTGACGAGTTGCTGCCCGTGCGAGACAGGCCGGGCCAATCGTTGCGGGCAAAATCGCCGAAGCCGCAACCTACCCCTTCCTGATTGCCCATGCTTAGCACACCCTCCAATCGTTCGCCCTTGCACACCCGTGCCATCACCTTTCGCGGCTATGCGCGCGACGACGGCCTGTGGGACCTTGAGGGCGAACTGCACGACAGCAAGCACTACAGCTACACCAGCAGTGGCCATGGCGAGGTGCCTGCGGGCACGCCGGTTCACCATATGCACTTGCGGGTGACGGTGGACGACAGCTTCTGCATCCGTGCCATCGAGACGTCGATGGACAGCACGCCCTACGGTGAATGCAAGTCGGCCGATGCCACGTTGCAGCGCATGGTGGGCCAGACCATGGGGCCGGGCTGGCGCCAGACCATTGACCGGCATGTGGGTGGTGTGCAGGGCTGTACCCACCTGCGTGAACTGCTGTTCAACATGGCCACCGCCGCCTTCCAGACCATTCCGCATGCGCGTGAAGTGCGCCGCCGCAAAGAGGGTGGCGCGCGCCATGAGGGCGCCGAGCCGCCGTTTTACATGGGCAAATGCATGACCTGGGATTTCAATGGCCCGGTGGTGGCGCGGGTGGCCCCGCAGTTCATCGGGTGGGTCAAGCCCGCGCGCAAGGCTGCCCCCGACTAGAGCCGCGTCAGGTGCGTTGCGTCAGCCAGATCCGCCGCATCGTGGGTGACCAGCAGCACTGGAATCTGGCGCGCCTGCACGGTGCTGAAAACGAACTCGCGCATGCGCTCGCGCAGGGCCGCGTCGAGCCGCGAAAACGGTTCATCCAGCAGCAAAGCCAGGGGTTGCGCCAGCAGCGCGCGCATGAGCGCCACACGCCCGCGCTGGCCACCAGACAGTGTCGCCGGGTTGGCGGGTGCAAAAGCAGGCAGCTCCAGATCGATCAGGGCTTGTGTCACGGCGGCTTCGCGCTGGGCGCGCGGGCCGGGTGGCACCGCAAACAGCAGGTTTTCACGCACCGTCATGTGGGCAAACAAAAGGTCGTCCTGGAACAAAATGCCCACCCGCCGCTGCTCGGTGGGCAGGGTGTCAATAAGGTGCCCATTCAGCGACACCGTGCCTTCAAAATCAAACGCCGGTGCCAGCGTGCCGCATACCGCCGCCAGCAGGCTTGATTTGCCTGAACCGCTGGCCCCCATCACGGTGTGCACCACACCGGGCGGCACGCTGAGTTGCAGATTACGAATCAGGTCAGTGCCGGCCAGCGACAGGCGTTGCACATTTATGGCCAGTGTCATGGTGCGATCTTTGCAAACCTGCGCGGTTGCCCGGCCCATGCGGCCGCCGCGAAAACCAGCGCCGGCAGCAGCCACTGCGCCCAGGCGTAGGCGGCGGTCAGTGAGCGCTGGGCGCCGCTGGCCAGCGTCACGGCTTCGGTGGTGATGGTGTTAAAGCGCCCCGCCCCCACAAACAGGGTGGGCAGGTACTGCGCCGTGCTGACCGCGAATCCCACCGCCAGCGCTGCCCACATTGAGGCTTTGAGCAACGGCCATTTGACGCGCAGCAAAAAGGCCCATTGCCCCTTGCGCAGCGATGCGGCAATTTGCGCGTAGCGGGCATCAAACCCCAGGTAGGCCGGGCTCAGCGCGATCAGTACATAGGGTGCCGCAGCAAGGCTGTGCGCCAGCCACAGGCCGGCCCAGCGCCCATCAATTCCCCAGGCCAGGCTAAGCCGGTGCAGGCCAACCACCCACAGTACCGAGGGCAACAGCAGGGGCAGATAAACCAGCCGGCGCAAACCTGCGTCCCACGCCGCTGGCGCGCATTCAAGCCAGGCCACGGCCCACAGCAAAGCGGTGAGGCTGCTTGCCCCTGCCAGTGCCACGGTGGTCCAAAGCGTGCCCGCGCTGCCCAGCACGGACTGCCAGCCTTGCAAACTGAACGAGCTGGGCAAGACCTGCGGAAAAGGCCAAACGCCCGACACGCTGCCCACCGCCAGCGCCGCCAGCACCATCAGGTAC
This sequence comes from Ramlibacter sp. 2FC, assembly GCA_943369755.1. Lineage (GTDB taxonomy): Bacteria > Pseudomonadota > Gammaproteobacteria > Burkholderiales > Burkholderiaceae_C > CALROG01. The sequence continues at coordinate 19,114 of CALROG020000034.1, read as the reverse complement.
AAGACAACAATAGGGACAACAATAGGGGTCAGATTCCAATTAATCCAGGTTGGTTGACCGCGCGCGGGGTTGCGCATGGCACCGCGGGTGCCCCGTACCCAGCGGCTGCGCCAGTGCAGCCAACGTGAAAGCGCGGTCACCGTCAGTGCCGCCAGGCCCACCGCCGCCGCCAGCAACCAGGCGGCCGCTGCCCCCTGCGCATTGATCCCGGCGTCTGCGTCCAGCAGCCATTGCCAGGCCAGCACTGACAGCGTGGGCGGCGAGGTGGGCCCGATGATCAGCGCCATGTCGACCACGGTGAGGCTGTAAGCCAGCACCGCCACCAGCGGCCCGGTCAGCCGGGGCCAAAGCTGCGGCCAGAGCACGCGCCACCAGGCAACCCGGCGGCTGTAGCCCATGCTGCGCGCGGCTTCCAGCTCACGGGCCAAGCGCGCGGCGGTGTCGGCGCGTTGCAGTTGCGTGGCGGCGGCCCAGAGCAAAAAAGGCACTTCTTTGGCCACCAGCACAGCAATCAACCCCAGGCCCCATGGGTCTTGGGTGGTGGGCCAGGGCGGTGGTGCGTCAAAGCTGGTGGCCCAAGGCGACAGCAGGCGCAGCAGCCAGCCGCTGGGCGCGATGAGAAAGGCCAGGCCAATGGCAAAGGCGGCATGCGGTACCGCCAGCATGGGCGACAGCACTCGCACGCTGCGCTGCCAAAGCGGCCCGGGAAAACTGCGCGACAACAACCAGGCCGTCAGCGCCACCGACAAGCCGGTGCCGACCAGGCCGGTCCACAGCGTCATGGCCAGCGCGCGCGGCCACTGGGTGTCGGCCCACAAGGAATGCCACGCCTGCACTTGCAAAGCGGAATTCAGGGCCAACGCGGTGGCCCACAGCACGGGCAGCCCGATGACCAGCGCCAGCGCAGCCGCAACCAGCAGGCGTTTTACTGGCCGTAGCGGCGCAGCCATTCACGCTCCAGCGGCTCAACCCAGCTCCCGTGGGGCTCCAGAATCACCGGTACCACCTGTTCCACCTGGCCCGGTGCGGGCTTGTTGCCAAAGCGCGCCCGTTCTGCCGGGGGCAGTTTGTCCAGCGCCAATACGGTTGGGTCGCCCCAGACCGAAATGTCGGCCTTGCGGGCCTGGGCCTCGGGCGACATCAAGAAATTGATGAAGACCTGCGCGCCTTCCTTGGCGTTGGCGTTGGCGGGGATGGCCAGAAAGTGCGTGTTGCCGATAGCGCCACCGGCCATTTGCCATGCGTATACCGTGTCGGCCTGTCGCCTGGCGGCAATTTCGTTGGCCGCTTCGTTGGGGTTGAAGGTCAGCGCGATCATCAGTTCGCCATCGGCCAGCATCTGGCGGATGGCCGCCGGCGTGGGCGGAAACTGCTTGCCGCTGCGCCACAGGTTGGGGTGCAGCGCGTCCAGGTAGGCCCACAGCGGCGCAGCGGCTTTGGCGAAGGCGTCCGGCGCTACTGGTTTGTAAAGCGCGCTGCGGTCGCTGTTGAGCTCCACCAGCGCCTGCTTCAGGAAAGTGGTGCCCATGAAGGCCGGCGGACGCGGGTAGGTCAGGCGGCCCGGGTTGGCCCGGGCAAACTCTGCAAGAGCGGCCATGCTGCGCGGCGCTGTAGGCACCCGCTTGCGGTCGGCATACAAGGTGAACTGGGCCATGCCCCAGGGGGCTTCAAGCCCTTCAACCGGTTCTGAAAAATCCATGCGGGTGGTGGGCTTGCCTGCCACGTCGACATACTGAAAGCCCGGCAGGCTTTCGGCAAATGGGCCGAACAGCAAGCCCTCGCGCTTCATGGTGAGGAAGTTTTCGCCATTGATCCACATGACGTCTACGCTGCCGCCGGCGAGTTTGCCTGCCGCTTTTTCGCTGCGCACCCGCTTCACCGCTTCGGCAGTGTCGGTGAGCTTGACATGCTCGACTTGCACGCCGTGCCTGGCGCTGACTTCAGCGCCCGCCCATTGAAGGAAGGCGTTGGTGCGGTCGCTGCCACCCCAGGCGTTAAAGAACACCTTCTGTCCCCGGGCTCTGGCTTCAATGGTGGCCCAGGGCGTGCCGGTTTGCGCCCACAGCGGCAAGCTGGCGGCAGCGGTGATCAGGCCCAAGGCCTGGCGGCGTGAGACGCGGGTTGATTTCATGGTGCGGTGGGGCAGTGGGAAGCAGCAAGAGTAAGGCGATGAGTCGGCGTTGGCCGGGTTTTCTTACCGCTCAGGCCAGTAGCGCCTGGGCAAATTCACGCGCGCTAAAAGTTTCCAGGTCTTCCAGCTTTTCACCCACACCGATGAAGTAGACCGGGATGGGGCGCTCCTGTGAGATGGCGGCCAGCACCCCGCCTTTGGCGGTGCCGTCGAGCTTGGTGACCACCAGGCCGGTGAGTTGCAGCGCGTCGTCAAAGGCCTTGACCTGCGCCACCGCGTTCTGACCGGTGTTGCCGTCAACTACCAACAAGATCTCATGCGGTGCGGTGCGGGCCCCTGCGCTCGCTGTAGCCGCCTGGTCTGGTGTTGGCCCGGTGTCTGCCTTGGTGATGGTGCGCTTGATTTTTTTCAGCTCTTCCATCAGGTGCAGTTGGGTCGGCAGGCGTCCGGCGGTGTCTACCAGCACCACGTCTTTGCCCCGGGCCTTGCCGGCCGACACGGCGTCAAAACTCACAGCCGCTGGGTCGCCACCCTCCTGGCTGATGATGTCCACGGTATTGCGATCGGCCCAGACGCCCAATTGCTCGCGGGCGGCGGCGCGGAATGTGTCTGCCGCGGCCAGCAGCACCGTGGCGCCGCCGTCGGCCAGGTGGTGGGTGAGCTTGCCAATGGAGGTGGTCTTGCCCGCACCATTGACCCCGGTGACCATGATCACCGTGGGTTTGTGTTCACCGATCACCAGAGGCTTTTCCAGCGGTTTGAGCAACTGCGTCAGTGCCTCGACCAGCAGGTTGCGCACCTGAACCGGGTGGGTGGCACCGCTGTCCTTGACGCGGCGCTTGACTTCGTCGAGCAAGTGCTGGGTGGCCTTGACGCCGGTGTCGGCCATCAGCAAAGCCGACTCCAGCTCTTCATACAGGGCGTCGTCAATGTTGGCCCCAACAAAAACCGCTGAAATGCTGGAGCCGGTCTTGCGCAGGCCTGACTTGAGCTGGTCTAGCCAGCGTGTGCGCTCGGGCGCGACGCTCGGCGCTTGCGGGATCTCAATCGGCGCGAGCAATGCGCTGCCGATAAGCCCGCCAACGGGGGCCGGGGCGGCAACCGTCGGTGCGGGCGCTTTTTTGCGAAAGAAACTGAACATTGAAAGGCTTTTTAGAATCAGACGATTCTATGAAACACCATCTGTTGCGCCTGTTGGCGGCTTTCCCACTGGTAATGCCACTGTGCTTTGCGCCCGTCGCCGGGGCCCAGACGCCCGCCAAAACCGAGCAATTCAGCCTGGCCAACGGCCTGACCGTGATCGTCAAGCCGGACCGGCGGGCACCCACTGCCGTGCATATGCTGTGGGTGCGGGTGGGCTCCATGGACGAGGTGGACGGCACCAGCGGCGTGGCGCATGTGCTGGAGCACATGATGTTCAAGGGTACTCCTGACCTTGGCGTGGGCGAGTTCTCGCGTCGGGTGGCGGCGCTGGGCGGGCGCGAGAACGCCTTTACCGCGCGCGACTACACCGGTTACCACCAGCAAATACCCGCCAACCGGCTGGAGGACGTGATGAAGCTCGAAGCCGACCGCTTTGGGCGCAACCAGTGGGCCGACGAAGAGTTCAAAAAAGAAATTGAGGTGGTCAAGGAAGAACGGCGGCTGCGCACCGAAGACAGCCCGCGCGCCCTGCTGTACGAGCAGCTCAACGCCGCGGCCTTTGTTGCCTCACCGTACCGCCGCCCCATCGTGGGCTGGATGAGCGACCTCGACGCCATGACGCCCGACGACGCGCGGGCCTTCTTTCGCCAGTGGTACACCCCGGCCAATGCGGCCGTGGTGGTGGCCGGCGATGTGGACGTGGCCGAGGTGCGCCGCCTGGCTGAAAAATACTATGGTCCGATCCCGGCGCGTGCCGTGCCACAGCGCAAGCCGCGCACCGAGCCACTACAGGCGGGCGTGCGGCGCATCGAGTTCAAGGCCCCGGCTGAGCAAGCCTATGTGGGCCTGGCGTTCAAGGTGCCGCAACTCGGCACCTTTGAGGCCTCGCCCGAGGCCGACGACGCGCTGGCCCTGACCGTACTGGCCGCAGTGCTGGACGCCTACACCGGGGCCCGGCTGGGGCGCGCGCTGGAGCAGGGGCCAGACCGCCTGGCTGACAGCGCAGGGGCCTGGAACGGCCTGTGGGGCCGCGGCCCCCAGTTGTTTGTGCTGGACGGTGTGCCCGCTACAGGCAAAACCACTGAGCAGGTCGAAGCCGGGTTGCGCGAACAGGTGGCACGGGTTGCAAAAGACGGCGTGACCGAAGCCGAGCTCAACCGGGTCAAGACCCGCTGGGTGGCCGGTGAGGTCTACAAACTCGACTCCGTCACCAACCAGGCCCGCGAGCTGGGCAGCCATTGGGCGCTTGGGCTGCCGCTGGACGCGGGTGAACGCCTGATCCAGCGGCTGCGCGCCGTGACGGCGCAACAGGTTCAGGCGGTGGCCGCCAAGTACTTTGGCGATGACCAGCTCACCGTGGCGGTGCTGCGCCCTCAGCCGATCGACAAGACCCGTAAACCCCGTACGCCGCCCCCTGGCTTTCGTCATTGACTCCTGAAAGCCACCCATGAAGTTTTCACTTGCTACAAAAAAGATAGTGGCTCACGCAGCATTGATGTGGGCTACAGCCGTATTTGGCATTAATCCAGCGGCTGCGGCGCTGCCGTTGCAAAAGTTCAACCTGCCCAATGGGGCCGAGGTCTGGCTGGCAGAAAGCCCTGGCATACCGATGGTGGATGTGCAGATCGACTTTGACGCGGGCGGCCGTCGCGACCCCGCCGCGCAGGCCGGCCTGGCCAACATCACTGCGTCGATGATGTCCAAAGGCTTGCTGGCGCGGGGCAACGAGCCCGCGCTGGACGAGAACGCCCTGAGTGAGGCCTGGGCCGACCTGGGTGCCACATTCGGCGGGGGTGCCGGCAGCGACCGCATGAGCTTTGGCCTGCGCTCGCTCACCTACCCCGATTTGTTGGCCGGTGCCCTGCGTCTTGCCGCGCGCCAGCTGGCCGAGCCTGCCTTTGCGCCCGACATCTGGCAACGCGAACGGGAGCGCACCATTGCCTCGCTCAAGGAGGCGAACACCCGCCCCGCCACACTGGCAGGCCGAGCCTGGGCCAAAGCGGTCTACGGCGAGCACCCTTACGGCTACGAGATGACCGAGGCCACCCTGGCGCGCATCAGCGTCGCCGACCTGCAGGCGCTGCATGCACGGATGCTGGTGCCGTGCCGGGCCAAAGTCAGCATCGTCGGTGCCGTCACGCGCGCGCAAGCCGAGACGCTGGTGAACACGCTGCTGGCGCGGCTGCCCGCCAACACGCCGCAGCGCTGCGCCGCACTGCCACCGGTGCCAGAGGTGGCGGCCCTGACGCAGGCCACTGAGCAAAACCTGGCGTTCGAATCGGCCCAGGCCCATGTGCTGATTGGCCAGCCAGGCTTTCGCCGTGCGGACGCCGACTACTTCCCCTTGATTGTGGGCAACTACATCCTGGGCGGGGGCGGTTTTGTGTCAAGGCTGACCACTGAAGTGCGCGAAAAGCGCGGCCTGAGCTACAGCGTGTACAGCTACTTCTCGCCCGGCCTGCATGCGGGGGCGTTCACCATTGGCTTGCAAACGCGGCCCGACCAGGCCGCGCAGGCGGTTCAGGTGGTGCGCGAGGTGCTGGCCCGGTTCGTGGCGGACGGCCCAACCGAGGCCGAACTCAAGGCGGCCAAAGACAATCTGGTGGGTGGCTTTGCGCTGCGCATCGACAGCAACCGCAAGCTGCTTGACAGCATTGCCGGCATGGCCTGGAACGGCTTGCCGATGGACTATCTGGACAGCTGGACGCAGCAGGTGGACAAGGTCACCGTGGCTGACATCAGGGCCGCTTTTGCCGCCAAGCTGCAGCCGCAGCGCATGGCCACGGTGGTCTTGGGTGCTGCGCGCTGACAGGGGCTTTGGTGGGCGTTGGCGTGAACAAGTCGACAACTGGCGACACAGCTTGTCATAAGATGTAACGCCAGCGCGATTTTGCTTGCGCTGGCAACACTCGCGCAGTACATAAAAGACAGGCAACCAGCGCAGTGGCGCACGCTAGAAGGCGCGTGGTTCGCAACCGTACACACCATGTCGATATTCAAGAACTTGTTTTCGTCCAAGAGTGGACCGGGCTCCGGGCCTGAGACCGCGCCCGTCAAGATGAATCTTGAAGAGCGCATGGCGTTTCGGCGCGAGATGCTTTATGAAGCCATCAACGTCACCATGCAGGCCAGTGGCATCGTGCAGGGCAGCTACAAGTTTCGGGTGGTTCGCAACGACAAGCGAGGCCACCAGTTCCTGGTGATGATGGACTTGTCTACAGACTTCCTGAGCAGCCGTGAAGGCCAACCCGCGCAGCTCAACGCCTTGGGCGCAGAACTTGGCAAAAACGCCCTGGCCCGCTACGGGTTGGTGGTGGCCGCTGTGTACTGGCGTGTCAACGAACATATGAAGGGTGTTGACCGCAGCCAGCCCGAAGCGGCTGCGGTGCCTGAAAACCTCACCGCGCGCCAGAAGTACGAGCGCGCCACTGCCGACGAACTGGCCGCGTTCGAGGCCGCCTGGCACCAGGGCCAGGAGCTCCAGGTCGGCGACCGGGTCTATTCCTCAGACCTTGCACCGCTGGCGGGCGACGCCAGCCGCGACGAAGCGCGTCGCTAGCGCTGCCCCCGATGTCGGGGTGCCGCGTCTTACCTTTGGGCAGGGGTCAGCCGCCTGCTGGTTGATGTCCGATCCGGGCCATCGGCGGCCAACCGGGCTTTTCTGAAAATGGTCGTTCCGGTCTACCAAATCGCGTGCATGGCATAGTGCCGCCACGGGCACCGTGCATTGCACACAAAACAAACATGAAGACAGCCAAAGCCGAGCCCACCGGGGTTCGCAACGAAGTCCGCATCATTGGCGGCCAATGGAAGCGCACCAAACTGGCGGTGGCCGCGCGGCCTGGCCTGCGCCCCACGCCCGACCGGGTGCGTGAGACCCTGTTCAACTGGTTGGGGCAAGATTTGACCGGCTGGCGCTGCGTGGACGCGTTTGCCGGCACTGGCGCACTGGGCTTTGAGGCGGCCTCGCGCGGGGCCGCCGAGGTGCGGATGTTCGAGCAAGACGCTGCTTTGGTGGCCCAGTTGCAACGGGTGCAATTGCGCTTGTCGGCGCATGCGGTCACGCTGGCGCGCGGCGACGGTGTGGCCGGCCTGCGCCAGCAGGTGACGGGCCAGTTCGATCTGGTGTTTCTTGACCCTCCGTTTGACGCAGGTCTGTTTGACGCTGCGCTGCAGGCGGCCGCGCCTTTGCTGGCAGCGCAAGGCCTGGTGTACCTGGAAGCCCCGCAGGTCTGGACCGACGAACGCCTGGCCCCGTTGGGCTTGTGCGTGCAACGCCACCTCAAGGCTGGCGCGGTGCATGCCCATCTGCTGCGGCGCGCGTCATAATGCTTCGCAACAAAACGGTTGAGGAGACTCCATGGCCCACAACGTGATTGCCGTGTACCCCGGCACCTTCGATCCCATGACCTTGGGTCATGAAGACGTGGTGCGGCGTGCCACGCAGTTGTTTGACCGGGTGATTGTTGCGGTTGCGGCGGGCCACCACAAAAAGGCCATGTTTACCTTGCAAGAGCGCATTGAGATGGCCCGTGAGATGGTCAAAGACTACCCGCAGGTGACGGTTGAAAGTTTTTCGGGCCTGCTGCGCGACTTTGTAGTCGCGCGCGGTGGCAAGGCCATGGTGCGCGGCCTGCGTGCCGTGACCGACTTTGACTACGAGTTTCAGCTGGCCGGCATGAACCGCAGCCTGATGCCCGAAGTTGAAACCGTGTTCCTGACGCCGAGCGACAAGTTTCAGTTCATCAGCAGCACCTTCGTGCGCGAAATCGCGGTGCTCGGGGGTGAGGTGGATAAATTTGTGTCGCCCTATGTACAGCAGCGCCTGGCAGAAAAAGTGCGCAGCCTCGGCCGCGAATAGCGGCGTCAGGCCACCCGGGCCAGCCATGCGGCGAGCGTCGCATTCACCTGTGCGGGTTTTTCCATCGTCAGCATATGGCCGCAGCGCGGCACCAGCACCAGCTGCGCACCGGGCACCAGCGCGGCAATTTCATGCGAACATTCAGGCGGCGTTAGCTGGTCGCTGTCGCCGCACATCACCAGCGTGGGGCAGCGCAAGTGGGGCAGGTGTTGGCGCGCGTCAGGCCGGGCCATGATGGCGCGGTTCTGGCGAATCAACTGGTCGGCCCCGGCGTCCAGCACAAAGTCCAGATAAGCCTGCACCAGCGGCGGCTGTTGCGCCTGGTCGGGATGCAAAGCCAACGCCACGTTGGGTTCGATCACCTCGCGCACCTTGCCGCTGGCAAACAGTGCAATGGCGCTTTCTCGCAAGGCACGCATGTCGTCGGTTTCAGGCCGTGCGTTGGTGCCCAGCAAAGCCAGCCCAACGATGCGTTGCGGCTCTTGCCGTGCCGCTTCCATGGCAATGATGCCGCCCATTGACGCACCGCACAGGATCAGCTCGCCGGGGTGCCGTGCCAACAACACGGAAGCCATCGCGGCAATGCTGTCCTCGTTGTGGTGGGCCTGCGCCACCTGTGGCTGCCAGGGGTCGGCCAGTGCGTTGAGTTGGTCGCGCCACATGCGCTCATCGGCCCCAAGGCCGGGGATCAGGATAAGCGTATTCATGCTTCAATTTTGCCCGGATGCCCGGCTTCCCAGCGACGGCAAACCCAGGACGTCGTAGACGTGTTCAGCCTGGCGCCTGAGCCGCAACGATTCAGGCTGGTTGTTGAGCTGTTGTTGCAGCAGGTGTTGTACACCGCTGAACTGCCCGCTGCGCGCCATGGCATCCAGATGCATTTGCGCAAAGAGGTCGCGTTGCGCGTGGCTGCCGCCGATTTCCAGCAGCCGCGGCAGGGCCTGGCCCAATTCGTCTGCTGCGCGCTGCCAGTCGCCACGGGCGTGGGCCAGCAAGCCACGGCTGGCTGGCGCAGCCACCCGCTGCCAGGCCGCGCGGCTGGCTTCAGGCCCGTTCACCGCGTGGGCTTCAATGTGGTGGAGCAAGGTGTCGGCCTCCGCGCGACCGGCGCGCGCCAGCCCATAGAGGTATTGCATGTCCAGGAAGGGCAGCACCTGGTCTTGTAGCCTGACCGCAAGGTAGCTGCCGACGTCGTGCCAGCGGTTGCCAACGTCCACACCCGCCAGCTCAAGTCGGGCCAGCAATGACACGGCGTTGATCTGGTCTTGCGAATAGTCTTTGGCCACGCCCCAGACCCGCGTGTCATACAGGCGCAGCACTTCGGCATGGTCATCCAGTTCCAGCGCAAACAAGGCCTGGTGCCACCAGTTGTGCGTGACCATGAAGGAGTTGAGGCCGTTCCAGCTGTCGCTGACATCGGCCATGAAGGCCTGACCTTCACGAATGCGGCCCTGGGTGAGCATGACATGTGCCAGCGCATGATGGGCCCAGGGCTCTTTGCGCTTCAGTTCAATGGCGTGGCGCGCTGCGGCTTCTGCCCGCGCCAGCAGGTGGCACTGTTCCCAGGCAAAGGCCAGCATGCCGTGAAAGTACGGCACGTCGTTCGCCGCCGCACGCGCGCTCAGCGCCATGCGCAACATGCCGGGTGAATCCCCCCGGTTGAACAGGTGGTACTGGCCGAGTTTGAGCGACGCCAGATCGCGCGGGAATTCGCGGGCCTGCTCTTCGTGCAAGGCAATCGCCTGCGCGATGTCTCCATCGACCCAGGCCCGCACTGCGTGCACAAACCGCCGTTCGCGCAGCGTGGCCTTCAGTGACGACGCTGCGGCCCGATCAATGAACGCGCGGGCATTGACAGGCGCTTGCCTGGACTCCGCAAACATGTGCAGCGCGGCGCAGCAGGCCTGCACGATGGGGCTGCTGTCGGTGTCTGCCGTGCCAAGCACATTGACAGCGCGGGCCTCACTGGCGATGAAGCCCTCAACAAAGTCATTGAGCCCAGCGAGGCTGCTGGCCTGCTGCAACGTGACCGCGTTGCCAAGGCTGTCGTGCATGACTCACTCAGCCGGCGGTTGGGGCCAGGGCCGCTGAGCGTCGCGGACAAGTTCGAACGCCCGAGCCACCTGCAAAACGCCGAGGTCGTCAAATCTAGGGCCGACAATTTGCAGGCCAATCGGCAGGCCAGCGGACGTGTAGCCGCAGTTGATGGACGCTGCGGGCTGCTCCGACATGTTGAACGGCACGGTAAAGGCAATGTGCTCCAGCGGGCGCAGCGGGTCGTTGGTAGGCCCGGCCCATTCGGCTGGCGCGGGCAGGTTGGGGGATGTGGGCGAGATGACGTAGTCAAACGCCGTGCAGGCCTTCACCGTGGCCAGCCGCGTCAGGTAGAACTGGTGCCCGGCGTGGAAGACGGCCTCGCCGCTCATGCCGGCGGCACTGTCGGCCCAGGCCTGGATGTAGGGCAGCACGCGGGCCTTGCGCTGCGGCGGCAGGGCGTTCAGGTCCACTCGCGAACGCATACGCCAGAAATGGTCCATGCCGTCGAGCATTTCGCGCTTGAAGAAGGGTGCCATGGGCTCCACCACCGCGCCGGCCTGCGCCAGCACCTGCGCGGCGCGCTCGACGGCCGCGCGCACTTCAGGCTCCACCGGCAGGCCGCAGCCCGCGTCCAGAAGCAGGCCGATGCGCAGGCCTTTGAGCTTGTCCACGCCAGCGTCAAAACCCGCCCAGTTGATGGCCTGGTACGGCAGGCTCATGGTGTCGCGCGCATCGGGCAGGCTGAGTGCGGCCATCATGGCGGCGGCATCGGCCACGGTGCGCGTCATGGGGCCGGCCGCACGGCCGGTGTAGGGCGGGTCAATCGGCACCCGGCCCAGGCTGGGCTTGAGGCCGAACACGCCGCACCAGCCAGCGGGCAGCCGGATGGAGCCGCCAATGTCGGTGCCCAGGTGCAGCGGGCCGTAGCCCGCCGCTGCGGCCGAGCCTGCGCCAGCACTGGAGCCTCCGGGGGTTTTACTTACATCCCACGGGTTGCGCGCCAGGGCATGAAAGCTCGACAGGCCCGACGACAGCATGCCGTAGTCGGGCATGGTGGTTTTGGCCACCAGCACGGCACCGGCTTCGCGCAGGCGGGCTGCAGGCGGTGCGTCGGCCGCCATCGGGCTGAGGTCGGTGGCCCCGGTGCCCAGCGGCATTGGGTCGCCCGCCGTGGCGATGTTGTCCTTCAGCGTCAGGGGTACTCCGTCCAGCGCCGACAGCGGCTGGCCCGCACGCCAACGCGCCTCGGACGCGCGGGCCTGGGCCAGCGCGGGCTCGGGCCGCAGCAGGTAGGTGGCGCACAGCGCGGGCTCCCAGCGCGCCATGTGGTCCAGGACGGCCTGCGTCACCTCTACCGGTGACAGGGTGCCGGCCCGGTAGGCCCGGGCCAGTTCGGCGGTGCCGAGTTCGTTCAACCCCACGAAAGCGCGGACAGGTCGTTAACGAAGATCGGCATGTTGGCCCACAGGCCCTTGACGTTCTTGTTCGCGACCGTAACCCACTGTGGCTGGTACAGATAGCCGTGCACGGCGTCGTCGGCCACCAGGCGCTGGATGTCGCCCAGGATCTTGTTGCGCTCTGCGGCGTTGGCGGTTTGCTTGTACTTGTCGTACAGCGCATTGAACTTGGTGGACTCGTAGTTCCAGTAATAGCCCGGGCGCGAGAAGTTGCCCAGGTCGAATGGCTCAACGTGCGAAATGATGGTCAGGTCGTAGTTCTTGCTGCCGTAGGTGCCGCTGAGCCACTGCGCCCATTCCACGTTTTGTAGCTTCGCCTTGATGCCTACCTTGTCGAGCATGGAGGCGATCACCTCGCCGCCCTGGCGCGCATAGGGCGGCGGCGGCAGTGTGATGGTGAGTTCCAGGTTGCTGACACCGGCTTCCTTGAGCAGGGCGCGGGCCTTTTCAGGGTCGTAGGCATTGATCTTGGTCAGATCCACATAGCCGGGTGCGCTGGGCACGTAGTAGCTGCCGATGGCTGAGCCATAGCCGTCTCCCGCGCCCTGAATGACTGCCTTGCGGTCGATCGCCATGTTGATGGCGCGCCGCACCCGCACGTCGTCCAGTGGCTTTTTTTTGTTGTTGATGGCCAGGATGGTTTTGGCCCGCGAGCCGCTGGCCATGACCTGGAACTTCGGGTTGGTCTTGAACTGCGGCACGCTGCGCGGCGTAACCCGGGGGAAGGCGTCCACGTCGCCTGCCAGCAGCGCGGCAACTTGCGCGGCAGGGTCGGCAATGAAGCGGAAGGTGGCGCGCTTGAGCTTGATGGCACCTGCATTGCGGTAGCCATCCCACTTGCTGAGGGCTACCGACGAACCCTTGGCCCAGTTGTCCAGTTTGTAGGGGCCGGTGCCCACCGGCTTGGTGGCGTTGCCGTCGGCGCTCTTGGGCTCCACGATGATGGCGGTGGCCTGACCCATGAGGAACAGGAAGTCGGGGTCTATTTCTTTGGTCAGCAGCACCACGGTGTGGTCGTCCACCACCTGCGTGGTGATGGCGGTAAAGGTGCGTTTGTCTTTATTGGTGCTTTTTTCTGCACCAGCCCGGTCGAAGGCGAACTTGACAGTCTGAGCGTTGCAGGGCTCGCCATTCTGGAACTTGACGCCACGGCGCAGCCTGAAGGTGTAGGTACGCAGGTCGGGCGACACCTCCCAGCTTTCGGCCAGCAAGGGCGAGACGCTGCCGTCCGGATTGATCTTGGTCAGCGTCTCGTAGATGTTGTAGAGCGTGACTTCGGCAATCGATGAAGCGGCGGCCGCCGTTGGGTCAAGGCCGACCGGCTCAAGCGCCATGGCCAGTGCGATCGAATCTTTTTTGCCTTGCGCCAGTGCGGCCTGCGGCAAGGCGAGCGGTACAGAGGCCAGGGCGGCGGTGGACAACAGGGTGCGTCGGTTCAGCATGGTTCAACTCCAGGGGGAAAAGCCATTAAATTAAATCTTGCCCATTGGGGCCTGAGGCAACATCATCCGCGACTTGGCTCGGTTTGCGCAAGCGCAATGAGCTTATCACCGGTAGTGCTTTGGCGGCGCCGGTTGCGCCCTGGCTGGGCCAGCGGAACCGCCGCCAGCAGGGCCCGGGTGTACGGGTGTTCAGCCTGGTGGAACAGCTTTTCGGGCGGGCCTTGTTCAACGATTCGGCCCTGCCAGATCACGGCGACCTCGGGGCACAGGTGGTGCACCACGGCGAGGTCATGGCTGATAAGCATGTAGGTCACGCCAAATTCTGCCTGCAGGTCGTGCATCAGGTTGAGCACCTGGGCCTGCACCGACACGTCAAGGGCGCTTACCGGCTCGTCCGCCACGATCAGCCGCGGCCGGGTGATCAGGGCGCGCGCAATGGCAATACGCTGGCGCTGTCCGCCCGAGAATTCATGCGGGTATTTGTCCAGGTCGCTGGCGCGCAGGCCGACGCAGGCCAAGACCTCATTGGCGCGACGGCGCTGGTCCGCCCGGGTGGTGTTGCCTTGCGCGGTCAGCGGTTCGGTGACGATACGCTCTACGGTCTGGCGCGGGTCAAGCGAGCCATAAGGGTCCTGAAACACCATCTGGAAGTCGCGCCGGGCTTCGCGCAGTTGCGCCGGGGGCATGCTATTCAGGTCTCGGCCCAGCAGCTTGACGCTGCCGGCGGTAGGCTTGTCAAGGGCCATCACCAGGCGTGCCAGGGTGGACTTGCCCGAGCCGGATTCGCCCACGATTCCCAGGCTGCGACCCGATTCGATGCAAAAGCTCACACCGTTGAGGGCCTGCACCTTGGGCACCGGGCCAAACAGGCTTTCGCGTGGCATCGGGTATTCGCGCACCAGGTTGCTCACTTCAAGCAATGCAACGCTCATGTTGTGGCCCCCTGGCTTGCAGCCACCGTATCCAGGCGGCTGCAGCGCACCGCGTGCCCGTCTTCAAATGCAATCGCAGGCGGTGGGGTACGGTGGCAGTCGTCTACCGTGAAGCCGCATCGACCCGCAAACGGACAACCGGTGGGCAGGTCCACCAGCTCAGGTACGGTTCCGGCAATGGTCACCAGGCGTTGCCCGCGGGGTGAATCCAGCCGCGGCCGGGCACCGAACAAGCCGTCCGAGTAAGGGTGCATCTTGCGCGCAAATACCGTGTCGGTCGGCCCGCTTTCCACCACGCTGCCACCGTACATCACCAGCATATGGTCCACGTTCTGCGCGATCACCCCTAGGTCGTGCGAAATCAGCATCAGCGCCATGCCGCGTTCGGCCACCAGCTCGCTGATGAGGTCCAGGATTTGTTGCTGCACTGTCACGTCCAGCGCCGTGGTGGGCTCGTCGGCGATCAGCAGGTCGGGCCCGCAGGCCAGCGCCATGGCAATCGTGATGCGTTGGCGCTGCCCGCCCGAGAACTGATGTGGATAGGCATCGATGCGGCGCCCGGCGTCGGGAATGCCGACCCGGTCAAGCAGGGCAATCGCCTGCTTGCGGGCCTGGGCGGCAGACACGCCGCGGTGCAGGCGCAAGGGTTCGGCCACCTGGTGGCCGATGCTGTGCACAGGGTTGAGCGCGGTCATGGGTTCCTGGAAGATCATGCCGATGCGGTTGCCGCGGATGTGGCAAAGATCGCGGTCAGCTTTGCCGACTAACTCTTCGCCGTCGAAGCGAATGCTGCCGCTGACTTGTGCGCTGTCTGGCAACAGGCCCAGCAGCGACATCACGGTGATGGACTTGCCACAACCGGACTCGCCGATCAAGCCCAGCGTTTCGCCGCGTGCCAGAGAAAAGCTCACATTGCGCACCGCCGCAGCCAGCCCACGCTGGGTTTGCAGGCGCACATGCAGGTTGTTGACTTCAAGCAAGGCCATGGCGTTACCTCTTGCGGGCCAGGCGCGGGTCGAGCAAGTCGCGCAGGCCGTCACCCAGCAGGTTCAGGCCGAGCACGGCGAGCGCAATCGCCAACCCGGGGAACACGGCCAGCAGCGGGGCCTGGAACATCAGTGTCTGGGCTTCGCTGAGCATCCGGCCCCAGGAGGGCTGGGGTGGTTGTGTGCCCAGACCCAGGTAGGACAAAGCGGCTTCCGCCAGGATGGCGATGGCGAAGCGGATGGTCGCCTGCACGATCAGCACCGAAGCGATATTGGGCAGTACATGTTCAATGGTGATGCGCAGCACGCCCTTGCCACAGGCCCGTGCCGCCAGCACGAACTCACGCGACCAGATGGCGTTGGCCGATGCACGCGTGATGCGCGCAAAAGTGGGGATGTTGTAAATGCCAATGGCGATGATGGCGTTGACGATGCCGGCACCGAACACGGCGGTCATCATGATGGCCGACAGGATGGCCGGAAACGCAAAGCTGAAGTCCGACAGCCGCATGATGAGTTCTTCCACCCAGCCGCGGCGTGCTGCCGCGAGCAGGCCAAGTGCTGTGCCTGCCACCAAGCCGATGCCCACGGCGATCACCCCGACCAGAATGGAACTGCGTGCGCCCACCAGTAATAGCGAAACAATATCGCGGCCGTACGGGTCGGTACCCAGCCAGTGCTGGGAGCCCGGGGGCAGCAGTTTTTTTGACATCTCCACGTCATAGGGCGACCACGGCGTCCAGACCAGCGACAGGCCTGCCATTGCCAGCAGCAGCAAGGTGAGTACGGCACCGATGACGAAGGCGCGGTGGCCCAGAGCCCGTTTCCAGAAGCCTGGCATGGCATGCGCATCAGGTGTGGTGGCATTCATATGTCGCTGGCCTTGACCCGTGGGTCAATCACGGCGTAGAGGATGTCCACAATGAAATTGACCACCACCACCATGGCGGCGAGCAGCATCACGCAGTTGCGCACCACGACCACGTCGCGGTTGGAAATCGACTGGAAGATCAACCTGCCCAAACCCGGCAGGTAAAAAACGTTTTCAACCACGATCGTGCCGGCCAGCAGTTCGGCAAACTGCAAGCCCATCACGGTGACGACCGGGATCAGCGAGTTGCGCAGTACATGGCCCCAAAGCGTGGCGCGCTGCGACAGCCCTTTGGCGCGCGCCGTGCGAACAAAGTCCTCACGCAGTACTTCCAGAACTGCTGAGCGCGTGATGCGCGCGAGAATCGCCGCCTGTACCACTGCCAGTGAAATGGCGGGCAGAAAAAGTGCGCGCAGGCCTTCGAAAATGCCCTCTTCCCAGCCGGGGAAGCCGCCCGCGGCAAACCACTTGAGGTGCACCGAGAACAGCAGGATCAACAGGATCGCGAACCAGAAGTTGGGAATCGCGATACCCACCTGGGTCAGGCCCATCAGGCCGACATCGCCGAGCTTGTTGTGACGGGCGGCAGCGTAGATGCCGGCGGTCAATGCCAGTACGGTGGTAAGAACCATCGCCATCAAGGCCAGCGGAACAGTGACGGCCAGGCGTTCCAGCACCAGCTCGGACACGGGCGTGCTGTAGGTATAGCTCAGGCCAAGCTCGCCACTGAGCAAGCCGGTGATCCAGGTCCAGTAGCGTTCGCCAGCCGGGCGGTCAATACCAAGTTTTTCGGCCAGTGCAGCCACGGCCTCTGGTGCTGCGTCCGGCCCCATAAGAATTTGGGCCGCGTTGCCCGGCAGGATTTCGAGCACCAGAAACACCACCACCGACGCGCCCACCAGCGTTGCCAGCAGCGTGATGAATCGCTTGAGGAGAAAAAGACTCATGATTCAGTCAAAAGGGCGGGGGCTCAGTGTCTCTGTGGGCGGCCAGTGGCTGTTGTTCTGGTGCGAGCTTAGCGTGAAAACGCTGGCACCCTGCCCGTTGCAAGGTTTGCGCTGCCGTGAATCAAAGAAAAGTGCTTGTGAGCCGCATGAATTGTGCGTCAGCCACTATAAAAAACATAGCAATTGACTTGGGTGCATCAATTGCAATTGCGACCGGCGTCAGGGCCTTCTTCGGCGCAGGCGCCCGGTTTGCGGGTTCGCTCACCCAGAATCTGTTGCTGCAGTTGTTCCCAGCTCACCGGGCCGGATTGGGTCCATCTTTCCAGGTAACTGCTGCCTGGCTCCAGGTAGAGCAGTAGCACTGCGGGCAGGGAGGCGGCGGTGCCCGGGGCACCCGGCGTTCCAGGGTTGCTTGATCCGCCAGTACCTGTATTGGTGGAGCCGCCTGCACTGCCAGAACCGTTGCCTGTGCCGCCACCTGGAATGTTGCCGCCGGCTCCTACATTTTCATCCGGCAGTGGCGGGATGGCACCCCCACCCTCTACGGGTAGCGGCGCGGGTGCCGGTGTTGGCAAAGGCGCCGGGGCGGGTGTCGGGCCTGCGGTGGGTGCGGGGGGCGGCGCAGGCACTGCAAAGATGTTTGCTGTCGTGGCAGCTGTTGAATTGGCAAGTGTGTAGTTGGCCACATCTGCTCCGCCAAGCGTGATGCCTGTAATCGCCACTGGCTTGACCGCGCCCGGCGCAGGTGAGTTGAAGCTTCCCATGGCTGCGGTGACGTTTAAGTTGTCGCCAGCCACCCGGCCGGTAAAGCCCGCACCGCCGAGCACCAGCGTCGCTACGGTGGTGCCGTCTTCCGTTTTGTCCAGTGCCGTTATGCCGGTCACGGCAGTGATGGCGGCGGCGGTAATGTCTGCGCTGGTGGTGGCGGTGGTGTTGAAGCTGTAGTTGGCCGCATCCGCGCCCGTCACGTTGATGCCGCTGACCGAGACGGTCTTGGCGGTGCCCACATTCTTGTCAGCAAAACTTGCCGCGCTGTTGCTCAGGCTCAGGGTGTCGCCTGCGACGCGGTTGTCAGCCAGGGTCACGACGGCGCTGGTGGAGCCGTCATAGACCCGGTTCTGGCCGGTGGCGCTGACGCTCAGGGGCCGCTGTGTGATAGTGAGCGCGCCATTGTTCAGCGTAACTCCGTAGTTCAGGCTACTGGTCGCCGCCGCAGTGATGACCACCGGACTGGCAGCTACGGGCGTATTGAATACTGCCGTACTGGTGAAACTCGCCCCGACAACAGCGGCCGAATCTCCGTCGATCAGCCCGGTGACGGTCCCGTCAAAAATCGGGTTCGCATCACCGTAAACGCGACTCTTGTTGTTTGCGGTAACTACTATTGTTGGTGCGATCCGGTACAAAAACATGGACGCGCTCCCACCGGGAGAGAACGATGCTGCAGTGTTGTATCGCTTTTCGTACCCGCTCAGGCCTTCGGTGGTGCTGGCTGGATCCCCGCTGTAGGCGAGATAGCGCCCCGAGCTGGCCACAATGCCACCGGCCCCCACGCTGTTGATGATCTGTCCACCCGTGGAAACGCCCGCTGCATTGGCTGACCCGGCCTTGAGGATGATCGTGTCGCCGGTGCCGCTGGAGGCGACGGCGCTGGCAAGCGTAAGGTTTGAAGCCGCCGCTGTTACTTCTATCTTGGCTGCACCCGTAGTAGTTACGCCGGAGATGCCGACAGTTCCTACACTGAGGGAAGCCGCCTGCGCATAGTCGATGTCTGCGGTATTGGCGGCCAACGTGTTGATAGAGTTGCCGCCATTTCGCAGAAGATAGCTCCCGCCGCTGCCCTTGAGTGCCAGTCCCCTCGCCACGAGGGCAGCAGTTTGGGTCACTGTTCCGCCACTGGTGAGGGTAACGTCGGCGGCCACGCCACCGACGCCGCCGATCGTGTTGATTGCTGCGAGCGCAATCCCACCGTTCGCGGTCAGACTGACGGCACCGCCATTACCGTTGTTTGCACCGGTAGTTATGAGGCTGCCCAAGGCAAGGGTTCCACCAGAAATCGTGATACTGCCTGCAGCGCCGCCGGCTCCCGCGCCTGTGGCGGCACCATTTTGTACGGTGGCATCTGCCAAGGTCACGCCATTGATTGCAGTCACCATGACGGTGCCGGCTGCACCACCCGCCTGGTTTGTTCCCACGCCCGCGGAGCCAGCGGCGGTGATGGTGCCGGTGCCGGTGGAGACGGAGTCACCCGAGAGGGTGACGCTGCCTGCATTGCGCCCGGCGTTGCCGGTGATGGAGGTGCCGCCC
>CALROG020000033.1:0-46342 GCA_943369755.1 Ramlibacter sp. 2FC | reverse complement strand
GCGCAGGTTGCGCAGGGTTTCCTGCATCTTGCGCCCACCCAAACGCGCCTTGCGCTGTGGCTCGGTCTGACCTTCGGCCGCGGGCACGCTTTCAAACAGGCCCTCGGCCTTGGCCACCAGTTCCTGGCGCAGTTGGTCGGCGCGCCAGCGCTGCCAGCCCTCCAGTTCACCCGCCGCTGAAAGCGCCGCGTGGGCCTGGTTCTCCAGCTTGTCATCGACCAGCTTGCCGTGTTCTTTAAGGGCGTTGCGCAAAGCGGCGGCGGCACCGGCGCTGGCCTTGCCGTGGCCCTCGGCGATTTCTTTCTCCAGCGTGGTGAGCACCCGGCGCACCGCCTCGGTGGCCTTGGCACGGACTTCCGGGTCTACCTTGGGCCGGCTGGGTCGCGCTGGCGCAGCCTCAGCCGACTGGCCCCGGCCGGCGCGCAGCTCGTCGGCCCACATCGGCACCGGCGGCAACACGGCTGCGCCGTCTGCAGCGGCAGCCACGGCCAGCGCCAAAGCGCTTTGAAATGCTTCCCACACCGCCTGCAACTGCGCCCGCGAGGCGTCCAGCATGGGCGGAAATTTGCCGTCCAGGCTGGCCCAGTTGGCGTCGGCCAACAAAACGTCGGCTTGGGCCTGCCAGTCGGGCACATCGTTGCGCAAAGACTCGGCGGCAGTTTGCGCGTCGCGCCAGGACTTGGTGGACAAAACCTCAATGCGCTGGGCCAGCAAGACGGCGGCCTCACGCTGGATTTGCACCCGGTGTTGCAGGTCTTCAATGCCCTTGACCCGGTCGGCCAGTTGGGCCTTGATGCTGGCCAGGGGCTCCTTGGACAGCGGCGCGCCGGCTTTGGCGGCGTCGCGCTGCCAGGCCATGGCGTCTGCAATATTGACCTTGCCCGCCGCCAGCAGGGCCTGGGCTTTGTCGGCCCATTCGGTGGCCAGCAGCTCCTGGCCTTTGCTGCGGCGAATTTCGTCAAGCTTTTCGCGCAGCAGTTTGGCGGCACCCTTGTCGCGCGCGCTGAGTTCCTTGAAGACCTCCTGCATTTGTTCGGCGGACGGGTTGCTGGCCAGCCAGTCGCGCACGCGCGCGGCGCGCTCGCCCGAGGTAGGTGCCGAGAAGGCGCCGCCGGTCAAGGCGTCAAGCGCCTGGGTGTCATGGGGTTTGGTACTGGCTTGGGTCACTGCGAGAACTTTGTTGGTCTAGGGAAAGAGCGCCGCGTTTCGGCGAAAGCGGCTATTTTCGCTGTTTATCGGGCACCCGGCTTCTGGCTCAGGGTGTGGCCAGGTTCAGCTCAGCCCGCGGGCTCCATTTGGCCTCCGGCACAACAGCTTTGGCAGCCCCCAGAAACAGCCGCTGCGACGGCAGTTCACGGCTGGCCAGGTAGTCGCGTACCACCACCCCGCGCTGCAGCGCCAGCTCACGCGCTGTTTGCTCGTTCACGCTGATGCTGGCCAGCAGCAGCGCCTCCATCTCGGCGTCGGGCAGGTCTTTGGCCAGGCCTACCAGGTTGCGTGGTTTCGGGATGTCGGCGCGCCGGTACACGTCCTTGAGCAGCGCAGAGCGCTCTTGCGGGCTCACCGTCACCCCCGCGTCGGCAGCCAGCCCGGCAGCACGGCGCTTTTGCGCCAGCAGCAGCGCGGCAATCTGCTCGCGCTTGAGCGCCTCACGCTCGGCCTCCAGGCTGGCGGTGCCCACCACGGTCATCTTCAGCGCAGGCCGATCTTGCAAAGCCTTGGCCACTTTGTCCAGGCCACTGCGCGCCTGGGGGCCCAGCGCGGCCGAGCCTGGCTCAAAGGCCACCACACTAAGCTCCTCCCCGCCACCACCGAGCGCCCCGGCCAGCAGGCTGAACGGGGCCGTCACCGCCTTGACGATCAGGTTGACGATCACCCGGAAGATGATGGGGCCAAGCCGGAACTGCGGGTCATTGATCGAGCCGCTGATAGGCAGCTCAATATCAATCACGCCATTGCGGTCAGCCAGCAGCGCCACGGCCAGCTTCACCGGCAGACTGGCCGTGGCACCCTCGACCTTGTCGCCAAAGCTGAGTTGATTGAGCACCAGCTTGTTGCTGGCGCTGAGCTGGCCGCTGGGCAACACCTGGTAGCTCACATCCATGCTGAGCTTGCCGCGCTGGATGCCGTGGCCCGCATATTTGATGGCGTAGGGCGACAGCGGCGGCAGCTCCAGGTCGCGCATGCGGCCACGAATGTCCAGCGCCAGCGGCTGGGCCAGCGGGTTGAGCTTGCCGCTGATCTCAAGGTCGGCCGTGCCCTCGGCGCGGCCACGCAACTCCAGGTCGGCCATCGCGGGGGAGCCGCTTTCAGCCACCGACGAAAACGCGCTAAGCCTGCCGGTGAGCTCGCTCAGGTTGGCCGAGTAGTTGGGCTTGATGAAACGGTCTGAGAAAAACACCTTGCCGTTGACCAGGCTTACCGGGCCAATGCGAATCACCGGCGCAAGCCCTGCTTTGGCATCGTTTTGGCCTGTAGCCCGCGTACTGATTGCGCTACCCGCTATTGAATTTGTAGCAGACGCAAGCCCGGCGGTGGTCGCTGGTGGCGGGCCGGCCAGGTCTTGCAGATTGATGCGGCCCGACTCGCTGACGATGATGCGTGCAAAAAAGTCACTCAGCGACGTCTCTTGCACATCGACCGTCGCGGCCTGCCCCGGCACCAGCGACACCGCCAGCCCGCGCACCGTCAGGGCCTTCCAGGCCAGCAGTTCTTCGCCCGCCACCAGGCCCGGCGCGCCTGCAACCGGCAAGGTGTGGGCACGCAAGTCGGCCAGGGTGCTGTCTCCGGCCAGGCGAAGTGTCGGGCCGGCGGGCGTGTCGGCGTAGCGCAGGCTGCCCTTGAAGCTCGCGTCGGCGCGCAGCAACTCAAGCCGCAACGCGTCGCCAAAGTAGGCCGCCACGGCGTGCAGCGGAAAGTCTGCCACGTCCAGCGCGCCCTGGGCCTGAAGCGGCGCCAGCAGCAAGCTGCCCTGGTAGCCCACGCGGCCCGGCTCCAGCGTGCCAGCCGCAACCCTGGCCGACAAATTCACCAATGCCGGCCCGGCTGGTTTGGCCAGCGTCGGGCCCGCCAGCGCCAGGTTCTTCACTTGCAGTTGCAGCGCGGAGAGGTCCAGCGCCACCGGCTTGGCCACGGCGGCGTCGCGCCAGGCCAGTTGCCCCCCGGTGACGGCCCCCTCCACCAGCGCAACCTGCCAGGGAGCCGCCGCCTCGGCCGTAACCGGCGCGGCCACCGGGGTCGGCACAGGCTTGAGCCAGGCCTGCGCCATCCAGCGGCCCTGCGCGTCCCGGCCCGCCGCCAGCCGGGGCTCGGTGATGGCCAGCTTGCCCACGCTCACACTGCGCCGCGGCAGATCCAGCCGGGTGTCGGCCAGGCGCAACTGGCGAATCGCCGCCAAAGACTGCTTGCCCTCGCTCAGGTTCAGGCCGTCCAGCGTGAGCTGAGAAACCAGTAGCTGAAGGTCTTCGCCCGGTGCGCTGGCCGCTGCTTTTGCGCTCGGCGCGGCGGCGGCGGCCTTCCAGGCCAGACTGAATTGCGCGTCCAGCGTGCCTGCCAGCGCCGGGCTCAGGTGCTGCGCCAGGTAGGCAGCACCCAGCGCCAGTGGCAGGCGCGACAGGGCCACGCTGACGGTGGCCGCCTGGTCAGTGACCGTGCCGCTGAAGCTGACAGAGCCCTGCTGGGGCTGCCCGGCCAGCAGCGCCGCACCAGAAAACTGCAACGGCTGGGTCAGCGGCCACTGGATTGAAGAGGCGTCGAGCGCTACATCCGCCAAGCCAAGTTTGGCCTTGGGCGACAGGCTGGCGTCTTCAAAGGCCAGGGTGCCACCACTTACAGAGGCACGCGCCAGAGCGAACTGCCAGGCAGATGGCGTTGCCGCAACCGGTACGGCGGGCGCGGTCGGCCCGGCCTGGGGCAGATTGAGCTTTCCCTGCGCGTCGCGGCGCAGGGAAAACCGGGGTGCGGTAAGGGCTACCGACTGCAGCCGCACCAGGCGTTCCAGCGGTCGCACGTCTTCCAGGTTGATGGCCAGCGCGTCAAAGGCCAGCAATTCAGCGGCATCTGGCGTGGCCACGCGCACGCCCCGGGCCTGCATCGTGCCACTGAGCTTGATGGCAGTGGCGGGCGTTTGCTCAAAAGCCAGCCTGATGTCTGCGTCCAGCACTGCGGCCTGTAGGCGCACCGGCAAACTGGCGGGCAGGTAGCCCAGGTAAGGTGCCAGGTCCAGCCCGGCAATGCGGATACTGGCATCGGTCTTGCGCGTTTGGGCAAAGGGTGTGCCGTCGGCGGTGGTGTCAAACCGGCTGCCGTTGAGCACAAAGGCCAAATGCGGCAGCACCTTGACTTCACGGTGCGACGACAGGTTGCTGAGAAACGGCACGCTGACCCTCAGCTCGCGCAGTTGGTGGGTGCGGCTTACTGCCTGGTCCACATAGTCCACGCTGCCACCGGCCAGCACCAGGTTGTAGAGCGCAAAGCGCGGTGGCGACGCAGCCGGGTCTGCGGATGGGCGCGCCAGCCGGGCCAGAATGTCGTCAATGTCATAGCGCCCGCCGCCCAGGTGCGCCAGCGCGAGCTGAGGCTGGTCGATCTGGATGGCGTCCACCACCGGGGCCAAGCGCAGCAGGGACTGCAACTCGGCATTCAGGTAAATACGCTTGATTTGAAGTTGCGGGGCGTCGCCCACGGCTTTGGCAACCCGCAGGTCGTGCGCGGTCAGCTCCAGCGTCCAGGGGCGAAAGTCGATCTGCCCGACCGTCACCGAGCGGCCCAACTGTTCGCTGGCAGCCTTTTGGAGCTGGTTTTTGAGCAGCGGGGGTACCGCAAGCCATGCCAGGGCGCACAAGGCCAACCAGCCCGCAACCGCCCACCCGGCCCGCCGGGCCCAGCGGTTGTCGGTCAAATTTTTGTACTGCATGCCCCGAGTCTTGAACGCAGCGGCAAAAACGTCAACCCGAAAAACAAGAAAGCCCGGACGGTTGGCTGTGAGGCCGGGCCGCCGGGCTTGACGGCGGACTTGAGGTCCATGCCGTCTGGATACGCGCCGGGGAGAGTTAAGTCCCGCGTCGCGTTGGAAGCAAGAGATTGCTTCCAGGAATGCCCGGGGCTGCTTCCTCACACTGCTTGCGCAGCGAACTGGCTCCTACCGGTTTGGTGCCTGAATCAACAGGCTCATTCAAGGTAGGCGAAGAGGTGGCCGATTGCAAATTGCGTTTTCAATCGCGGAACTAAGTCCGATTGCGGCTTTTGGCTTGACGCACCAGGTGAACGCGACCACCCTGTTCGAGCCCGTTCAGGCACCGCCGCAGGCCTTTGCTGGCGCTGGAAAGGCTAGAATACTGTTTTTATATACATGCTTCTACAGACTATATTTAGAATAAAAAGTCTATTCATCATGATTGACTCGATATTATGAATCCAGCAGAATCCGCCCAGTCCCAAAAAACTAGGGACAACCCGAACCCGCTGCCGACCCCGGCTAAGTCAGATCGCTGCAAGAAGTCTTGAAGACGGCGCAGGATCATGATGGCGTACCAATCCAAACGATGAGCCTGAGTTTGTAGTGCTGCAACCAGCATGGCAAGCCCCGAGCCCACGCGTAGAAAGGAAGTGCTATGACAGCGTTAGGACGAATCGCCCAGGGCCTGCGAACCTTCGCATCCGATGTTGCCCAGGGCTTTTTTGAGATCACACACAACGGCTTTGCCCTGGTTGGGCTGACGGTCGTTTTTGCGGTGGTCACCCTGACTGCCCGGCCCGACTTGCGTCAGGCCGGCGAAGTTAAACTGATTGGCTGGCTGCAAGCCCGCCAGATTGCCATCGTTGGCATGGAAGTGGAAAGCGACGCCGTAGAGCGCGCCACCGCCACCAACCCCAAGAGCCTGCCCAAACAGCAGGCTGCCGTAGCCTATTGGCTCAGCCGCAAGTACCGCGTGGCCCCCGAGCCGGTCGGCGCCCTGGTGGCGGAAGCCTATGAAATTGGTGCCCGCACCAAGATCGACCCGACCCTGATCCTGGCGGTGATGGCGGTGGAGTCCGGCTTTAACCCGTTTGCCCAAAGCCCGGTCGGGGCACAAGGCTTGATGCAGGTGATGACCGGCATTCACAGCGACAAGTACGCCAGTTTTGGCGGAAAGTTGGCAGCTTTCGACCCGGTGACCAACCTGCGCGTGGGCGTGAAGGTGCTGCAAGAGTGCATTGCCCGGGCCGGTTCGCTGGAGGGTGGGCTCAAGTTCTATGTGGGTGCCGCCAACCTGGAAGACGACGGCGGCTACGCCGGCAAAGTGCTGGCCGAGCACCAGCGCCTGCTGCAAGTCGCAGGCGGGCGCGCCGTACCCACCACCCTGCCCGCTGCGGCGCAGCTGATCCCGGTGGCCGCGCCCCCGGCCCCAGCACCGGCGCTGGACAAAGTGGCGGCACTGTCGATTTCCTGAGCCGCTAGGCTACACTAGCCCCGTGCGCGACTGGCGATAGGCGCGGCACCCCTCGCGGGTACCGCTGCTGACGTGGACGACCACTGGGAAGCGCACCGCCCCGGCATTGCCAGGGTGATCAGCCGTTCGCCTGGGCAGCCCTGGTTTCACACCGGGACCAACGTCTAAGGACTGCCGCCATGTACGACCGCAATATTCTTGTTGAACAAACCGACCCCGAACTGTGGGCCGCCATCCTGGCCGAAAACGCGCGCCAGGAACACCATATCGAGCTGATTGCCAGCGAAAACTACGCCTCGCCCGCAGTCATGGCGGCGCAAGGCACCCAGCTCACCAACAAATACGCCGAGGGCTACCCCGGCAAGCGCTACTACGGTGGCTGTGAACATGTTGACGTGGCCGAGCAACTGGCCATCGACCGCGTCAAGCAAATTTTTGGTGCCGATGCCGCCAACGTGCAACCGCACTGCGGTGCCTCGGCCAATGAGGCCGTATTCCTGGCCTTTCTGAAGCCCGGCGACACCATCATGGGCATGAGCCTGGCCGAAGGCGGCCACCTGACGCACGGCATGGCACTGAACATGAGCGGCAAATGGTTCAACGTGGTCAGCTACGGCCTGAACGACAAGGAAGAGATCGACTACGACGCCATGGAGCGCAAAGCCCACGAGGCCCGCCCCAAGCTGATCATTGCGGGCGCATCGGCCTACAGCCTGCGCATTGATTTTGAGCGCTTTGCCAAAGTGGCCAAGGCGGTGGGGGCCATTTTCATGGTCGACATGGCCCACTACGCCGGCCTGATTGCGGCGGGCGTGTACCCCAACCCGGTGCCGCATGCCGATGTGGTGACCTCGACCACCCACAAGAGCCTGCGCGGCCCGCGTGGCGGCATCATTTTGATGAAGGCCGAGCATGAAAAAGCCATCAACAGCGCCATCTTCCCAGGCCTGCAAGGCGGCCCGCTGATGCACGTCATAGCCGCCAAGGCGGTGGCCTTCAAGGAAGCCCTGCAACCAGAGTTCAAGGTTTACCAGCAACAGGTGGCCAAAAACGCGGTGGTGGTGGCCGAAACGCTGGTGCAGCGCGGCCTGCGCATCGTCAGTGGCCGCACAGAGAGCCACGTGATGCTGGTAGACCTGCGCGCCAAGGGCATCACCGGCAAGGAAGCCGAGGCCGTGCTGGGCAGCGCCCACATGACCATCAACAAGAATGCCATCCCCAATGACCCCGAAAAGCCAATGGTGACCAGCGGTGTGCGCATCGGCACCCCGGCCCTGACCACCCGCGGCTTCCGTGAAGAAGAAGCGCGCCTCACCGCCAACCTGATCGCCGACGTGCTGGACAACCCGCGCGACGCGGCCAACATTGCCGCCGTGCGCGCCAAGGTCAACGCCCTGACCGCACGCTTCCCGGTCTACAAGTAATGGCGGCAACGCTGCACGCGGTCAGCCCGGCATGAAATGCCCCTTCTGCAGCCACGCAGAAACCCAGGTGATTGAAACCCGGGTGTCTGAAGACGGGGACTTCATCCGCAGGCGGCGCCAGTGCGGCGCCTGCGAAAAGCGCTTCACCACCTACGAGCGGCCCGACGTCAACTACCCGACGGTGGTCAAAAAAGACGGCCGGCGCATTGAGTTCGAGCGTGCCAAGCTGCTGGCGTCCATGAACCTGGCGCTGCGCAAGCGCCCAGTGAGCACCGAACAAGTCGACAGCGCCATCGAACGCATTGAAGAAAAGCTGCTGAGCCTGGGTGTGCGGGAAATCCCGTCCAACCGCATTGGTGAACTGGTGATGCGCGAGCTGAAAAAGCTGGACAAAGTGGCCTATGTGCGCTTTGCCAGCGTTTACCGCAGCTTTGAAGATATTGACGAGTTCAGGGCGCTGGTGGACGAGGTGCGGCGCTAAGGGGCGTCAGCGAAGCGGTTGCTATTTTTTCCAGCACTCTGCCGGCGTGCCAAGGGAGCTGCCCTTGGCACCTGTATGCGACAACGTCAGATCTCCGCATGTTGTATCCGCCAAAACCGGGGCCGCTGTCAGGGTGTAGGCCCCAGTGACAAAAGTAACTGACAGCGTGTACCGGGCCGTCCCTTCGGCCGGAGCCTGCTGTAGCCGGGCTGGCAATGTGGTTGTGTAGTCGCTGCGCGAGGAATAGTAGCGCTGCTGAAACTGGGCCGCCTCAAGCAAGGTGGACCGGGCATCCGCCCGGTGGCCACGCGAAACATAGCTCGTGTACGCCGGGACAGCGATGGCAGCCAGTATGCCGACGATCGCAACCACCACCATCAACTCGATCAGCGTGAAGCCAGCGGACTTTTTGACAAACACATTCATACAAGCACCTCTTTAACGCAGTGGGGGATTGATGAGACGCCGCCAGCTACGCTCACGAGCGACTGTACCACCGCCAGCAGCAGCACAAGCCGCGCCAACGCACGGACACGCCGCACCAATGCAAGGCGGCGGCACGCAAGCCTTCTGTTGCCCAGTTGTATTCTGAATGCTGATGCCCGAACTGCCACTCTCGCAACCGCCACCACCACCACCACCGCCGCCACCGCCTTGCGTCAAGATCGCATCGACACCGTCTGCGTTGGTGGTGTAGCCGGTGGTTGCCGCGTCGGAGGCGTTAACGACACCGTCACCGTTGGTGTCGAAGATAGTTGCCCCCGAGGTCACCGTACCGGTACCGGAACTCGTGACCACGGTGGGTGCCAGGCCGGTTTCAACCTGCAAGATAAAGTTTACGCCTCGGCCAGTTGACTGTTCACAGGCCGCAATGTTTTGCGCGGGCGTCACGGCACTCACCAGCACAAACCGCGTGTCGATTCGCTGCGGCGGGTAAATCACCCTCAGACCACTGAACCCGGTAGGCTGAAGATCCACGTACCAACCACGCTTGGTCGTCCAGTCAATTGGCTCACCCGCGAAGTCAAAGAAGGTTTGCGCTGACGCAGCCCCGGTGCCGCTGAAACTGGACACCGTACGCGTGCCGAGATTGGACCGAGTCAACGGGAAGGTCAGGCTCTCTGGCGCTTTGTCACGCAATGCGTAAATGCTTTGCGCCGCCGTTGAGTCGGCATCGGTTTCAGTAATCAGGCGCCCTGTGCCAAACACCACTATCTTGCCACCCTGCGAATGGTCAAAAATCGCTGGGGGCTGCAAAATAGGCTGCACAACGCCACCCGAATCTCTGGCCTGGAACATTGCGGTATTGCTGTTGCCCACCACGAAGAAAGACGACGCACCCGCGTTGTAGTCAAACCTCCAGAGGCTGCCTTGCAGGTCGCCTGCGTAGACACTGCGGATATAGCCACTGGCATCGCGTTCAACGCCCACGCCACCCAAGCCGTTGCTGCCTGCTGCCCCAACCGCCAGCTTGCGCACATTTCCGGTGCCAATATCTACAACGAACAGGTAGGCCTGCCCGGACGCCCCACCATACCCGTTGCCAAAAATCGCAACCCATTGGCCGTTTGGCAGTATTCCGGTCTGTATCGGAAACAGCGTATAGCCCAGTTCCGATTCGGCAATGGAGTTGACTTCCCAGCGGACTGACGACGCGCCAAGATTCTCTGGATCGGTCACATCGATTGCAAATACCGCGCGCGCCCCCGCGCCGGTAGACCCCACCAGATAATTGCGCCAACCCTCTGCACCTCCACCGGGGGGTGCCGCAACGACATCAGCCTCGGCCAGCGAACCATCCACAAAGAAGGTGTGGTAGTTGTCGGTAGTTCCGTAAGTACGCGATGCAAGATTGGACAAACTGCCGTACACCGCACGAGGCACATAGGCAAAAATCTCCTTGCCGTCATCCGCTGCAACAACCCCCTTGGTTTCCTTGAAACCATGCAGCATGCCATCGTTGCCACCAACATACAGCACCCCATTGCGCGTCCGCTTGACGGTTTCATGGTAGGTAGCGTAGCTGGGGCCCAGTGCGCCAGGCAAGGTGGTGTAGCCCTGCTGTGAGTCCTTGGCAAACACCGGGTTGGAGTTGATGAAGTCACCCAGCACACCGCCGCTTCGCACCCGGAACTTGTCTGCCGCTTCGTTGGTACGGTCGCCACGAATAAAGTCCACCAGATTTGCCTGGCTTGTGGTGCCTGTAATCCAGGTGCCCGAAAGCGCCGTCCTGCTGGCCGCACTGAGGCCAGCGTAGGTGAAAGTTACGCCCGCCGCCGGGGCTGACTGGTTCCAGGTGAAAATTCGCCGTGAGTTCCAGGCCGGAAGCTTGTCTTTGGCTTTCCAGGCCAATGCGCCGGTTCCACCATTGGCGTCCAGTTGATAGGCCTCCACATCACCCGACCACTCGGCTGTCTTGTACCGGGGAATGTACTTGCGGTTGTTGGCCTCCAGCAGGGTCGACGCCGTCGCAACCCCTGCCTCAAGCAGATCGCGCTCCGACGCGCGTGACAACGCGGTTCGCAAAGAGCTAGTCAGCTCCGCCGGGTCTTTTGCACTGAAATAGTCGCCACGGCTGTTCAGCGCGGCGTGCCAGAGGTCGTCAATCTTGTCGGCACTCCAGGCTTTGGTGCCGTTGGTCAGCGCTGGCAAATCGGTGTCCGGATCAAGCAGCCCCTTGAGCCCCAAACCCACGATGTAGTTGACCATGTGTTGCCAGAACGCCGGATTGTCCGCCGTGGGGGAAACTTTGTTGTCCAGCGCCGGGCTGCCAATGGTCGCACCACGCAGGTCGTTCTTCCAGAAATGCATGGCCACGTCGGCCAAGGTGCCTCTGCTGTCGCCGCTCAGGTTGTAGTTTGAGTCGCGATAGGGGTTTGCCGGGCTGTAGCCGTCCCAGGTTCGGCCTACACCAATGTGCGCCGGGCCGACTGTGTTGTCACTGTTGCCAATGCCAGAGGGCATGGCTATTGGCGTACCGGTGTCGTTCCAGTAGCCGTCTGTTACGAGCATGTGGTAGGCACGCCGGCAGGTCTTGTCAGGGCCGGTGTTGGGTCCACCAGGGTTGTCGCTCCAGGGCCCATTGGTGTCGGCGCGGGAATAGTACTGCCCCACAGCAACCATGGCCTGGCGCAACGGCGTGCCAGAGACCACCGGGCGCTGCCTCAGCCAGTTGAAAAACGCCGTTTTGTGAGCCAACGTCAAATCCCGAACGCCCTGCGACAAAACGGCAGTGCTGGTACCGTCAATTGTGGTCGGCGCACCATGAATCGTGCCCCAGCCCAGCCTTACCTTGTTGTCCAGGGTAACGAAGCCGTCTGATATGCCGCCCTGGGCCAACAACATCCTTGAACGGTAGTAGACAAACCAGTTGGCAAAATTCTGCCGCTCTTCGGCCTGGTTACAGCTTGTGGTTGTTGCCACGCAATCAGTTCGATTGGCGTGCCTGGGGAACACACCGCCCACCGGCGGCACGTTGATATTGAAGGCGTCGTAGTTGGCAACCAGGTTTGGGTTAAGGTAAGCACCGGCAGATTTTTTAAGGCGGTAATACAACCCTGGCGCGAACCTCTTGGTTGCGGCTGCGCCACCCGTTTGGGCGCAACTCAGTGTGCTGGTGGCACCACTACACCAGTAGTTCTTGAACGAATTGGTTTCGTTGAGCGCAAATGTCACGCTGGTAATGACCAGGGAAACCGTCGCGGTCGTTCCGTAGTTTATTGGGTTCAGCCTGGCATAGCTCGGCGTCGCGTTGGGCATGCGCGTGCCGTCCGCGTTGACCCACGGGAGATAGCGAATTTCGGGGTTGTAATAGATGGTGTTGACGTCAGCCGAACGCATCTGGCGCTGCGACAGGTTGGTGGCGTCCGTTGGGTCACCAAACGGCACACCGCTGTATGCCGTTCCGTCCCCCCCGGTAAGCGCATTGCGGAATTCCGTGGTGTCGGCGGGGTGCATTGCCATCGACCTGTCGTTAGGGAACGTGGCCGTGAAGGCACCGACCCTGAACGAGTTTTCAGGCATATAGCGGTAAGCCATTGACCCGGAATCGTCAAGGTTGAACACCATATTCGGTTTAACGTTGCCGCCATCGCGGCTCATCAAGGGCTTTTGCGCTGGTGCCTGCGCCAGCGCCTGCAGCGGCCCGACAACTGCCCCTGCCAGCAAGGCCAGCACACCGAAGATGCGAAGAGTCTGTAGCGCTTTGCGAATGTTCATGTTTTTCTCCGGGGTCAACTGACCGTCAGCAAACTTTGAAGCCACACCACCGCTCCGCGCCTGGTGGTTCCATCGGCATTGGCCGCGTAGCCGGGGCTAAAACCCCGCGCCGTAATGAGGTAAATGGTTACGCCTGCGGGCGGCGCGCCCAAAATAACGCGCTCCACCCGGCATTCGGGGAGTACGGTGATTTCAGTGTCGCGCAGGGTACTGTCTACGTTGTTGTAGACCTCCGTATTGGGGATAGTGACTGCGGTCTTTGCGCCGCCGGTCCATGTTGCTGTGGTGTTCCAGGTTGTTGCGCTCAACGCCACCGCCGCCGGCAGCGCGCCATCTTGCAATGCGGCCACTGGCCTGGCTGCAGACGCCCGGGTCATTTCGCCCTCGCAATAGCGCAAGGCAACCTCAGCATACTGCTGGGCCTGCGCCTCTTCGCGCAAATTGTTGACCACGCCCTCGCCAGAAATCGCCAGTTTCATTGACGAGGCAGCCGTCAGCCCAATGACGACCAGCATGATCAGGGTAATGATGAGGGACACACCGCGTTGCAGGCGCTGCGGGTGAAGACGGCGACAAGTTTGATTCATGGCGGCTAAAAAGCAGAGCGATTGCGCAGCGCAACCGTGGTGAAGAATGCGCGGTAGATTCGCCTGTCGTTCGAGGTTGCCAGCGTGCCAGCACAATCCCGGTACTGGTTGGCCCCGGCCTCCACATCTTCCCCGGTCAGCACTGGCTCGGCCGTGCGCATCAGCAGGCACACACGCACGCTCACCACCTGCGTCCAGGTGGCGACCAGATCGGCGGTGACATAGCGCTGCGGCTGCCGGGTGGCGGGTGCTGTAGCGTCCCACAAAGGTGCCACGCCATACCAGACCATCATGCTTTGAACGTTTTCGGCAATTGGCTGCGCGCCGGATTTAGGGCTGGCACAGTACAGCTCGGGCCGACCACTGGCGTCGTCCCGTACGAAGTAGCGGTTGGTGGTAAACGTATTGGTGATAGCGCCGCTCATTGACTCATTAACGCCTGACGTAGCAGCACCCAGGCAATCAGACCCAAGCCCGCCGCTGACGTGGCTGTTGGCTGTCGTCGTCTGGTAACTGGCTTCAAACACATGGGTGGTACCGGTACCGCAATTCGGGGTTGTTGCCCAGGTTGCAGTGACCTCATTGAACCCGGTGGTGCAGCCATAAACCGGATTAAAAGCCCCGCCCACCCGCGCATAGGTGGCGGTACCGCCGGCGGCAGTTGTATTGACGCCGGTGACTTCGGTATAGCCCGCAAGCTGTAGGTCGCGGGCCAGAAATGTCAGTGCGATCTGCGCATCTTCGGTGAGCTGACTCACGCCACTTTGCTGCCGCCCGGATGCACCGACGCCGACATAATTAAGCAGAACGGCACCGACGACGACCAGCCCGATCACCATCGACACCAGCACCTCAATCAGCGAAGTGCCGCTCTGACGACGGGCCCGGCCGGCGGGCTGAAAAATGGACCGGCTCATAACCTGACCCGAAAGTAAACGCAGCGAACCGCATCGTCGGGTACCGCGAGGTCGTTGGGGCATTCACGGTCACCGCCCGTTTTCACGATCTCGTCAGCGGCGGTCGAGGCTTCGCGCCACACCACCCAGAGGTCCATTGCGGTAGTGATGGCCGGATCTGGTTTAAGAAAAACAGACCCCGAGGGCAAGCTGTCGCGGACATTCAAACGCCACTGATAAAGGTCTGCGGCTGCAATCTCGGCAACTGTGCACACACTGGCCGCCGTGTTGCAAAGATTGCCTGGAGCCGCCGGTGCAGCACCGGTTTGTGTCGCAAAGTCGATCTCGTAGCTATACGCCGTAACGGTTGCGGTTGCACTGACACCGTTGGCGCGCATCCGGTCAACAATATCGTTGGCCAACAATGTGCCCACTGCCTTGTACTGCGACATCTTTCCGTAGCGCAGAGATGCCGCATTGATGCCCGCCAACGCCAGCAGGCCGATTGACGCAATCACGATAGACACCAGCACTTCAATCAGTGAAGCACCGCCCTGTCTGCGAGACCAAAGAAGGCGTTGAAAGGTCATTAGCAAGCCGTTCCAAAACTGCGCACCGACAGCCGCCCTGTCGTTGCAATCACGGCGAGCACCGTTCCTTTGTTGACACTGGCGTCAGCCGTAATCACCCAGCTGTCGTTGGAGCCGGGCATTGCCAGCCCCTGCGGGCGGAACCGGACGCTCCGAGGGGTGTTGGTTGCAGTACCAGCGGCAGTATCAGTACAGTTCAGCACGGACGTTACGGAATTCAAGGGGCCTTGAACCCGAAGCACCGCGTCATTGCCGTCCATCGTGCCGCTGTTGTTTTGGTCGCTGAAAATAATCCAGCCGCCAGACCAACTTCCCTCAGCGCCAATGCAGGTGCTGCCATCGCTGGATCGGCAAAGAACCACGTAAGTACTACGCCGCAGGGCCTCTGAACGGGCATATCTGAAATCGGCAGCCAGATCAGAAGATGCCGCAGTAACAGCGCGCTGCACCAAAAAGAGGCGAATCCCGGGGATTGCCATGCTTGCCAGAATGGCGGTAATGGTTACCACCACCAGCAATTCAATCATGGTTACGCCAGACATCTGCTTCATGCCGCAAGTATCGACGCCCGGCCCCAATCGTTCTATCGTGGGCCGACAAACGGGCCACTGGAACGCCCGAGCGGTGCGTTTGGTATCGTTGAGCGATGTCGGACCGTGACCAAAGTGACCAAATTGACCAAATTGACTCCGCGCTCGCCTTGTCGACGAAGGCGACAAGGTTGAGCGCCCCCAACCCCCGCGTCGGCTGCGTCATCACCAGCCCCAGCGGCCAGCTACTCGGCCAGGGCCACACCCAGCGCGCAGGCGGCCCGCATGCCGAAATCATGGCCTTGGCGGACGCTGCAGCCCGTGGCCACGATGTGCGCGGTGCCACCGCCTGGGTTACCTTGGAGCCTTGTTCGCACCACGGGCGCACCGGGCCTTGCTGCGACGCGCTGATTGCCGCCGGTATTGCCATGGTGGTTGCCTCCATTGCCGACCCGAACCCGCTGGTGTCGGGCCAGGGTTTCGAGCGGCTGCGGGCGGCCGGTATTGAGGTGCTGGTGGGCCCCGGTGCCGCCGAGTCGCGCGAACTCAACATTGGCTTTTTCAGCCGCATGATCCGCAAGACGCCCTGGGTGCGCCTGAAGGTAGCAGCCTCGCTGGACGGCGCCACCGCGCTCAGCAATGGCACCAGCCAGTGGATCACCTCTGACGCCGCACGCATTGACGGCCATGCCTGGCGCGCCCGCGCCTGTGCCGTGCTGACCGGCATCGGCACGGTGCTGCAGGACGACCCCCTGCTCGACGTGCGGCTGGTTGAAACACCGCGCCAGCCGCACCTGGTGGTGGTGGACAGCAGGCTGGAGACGCCGCCCCAGGCGCGGCTTTTCATTCCCGGGCGCAAGCTGTTCATTTACTGTGCCCAGCCCGATGCGCACAAGCAGGCTGCGCTGGAGGCGCGTGGTGCCACCGTGATTGCCTTGCCCGGTGCGGGCGGCAAGGTTGATCTGGCGGCCATGCTGCGTGATCTGGCGCAGCGTGAGGTCAATGAGCTGCACCTGGAGGCCGGCCACAAACTCAACGGCTCGTTCATCCGCGCAGGCCTGGTTGACGAACTGCTGGTTTACCTGGCACCCAAACTCATGGGCCCAGGGGCCGGGATGGCCGCCTTGGGGCCGTTCAGCGAGCTGGCGCAGGCGATTGCGCTGGAGTACAAGTCAACTGAAATGGTCGGCCCGGACCTGCGCATCCTGGCGCGCATTCCCGGTCGCGACAGCTTCTAGCGGTTTACCTGCGAAAATGCGGGGATGTTCACCGGAATCATCACCGGCGTGGGGCGCATCGCCGCCGTTCACGACCTGGGAAGCTCTTTACAGCACGGCAAGCGCCTCGTCATCGAGGCCCCGCCGGGCTACCTTGACGACGTGGGCCTGGGCGACAGCATTGCCCTCAATGGGGCCTGCATGACGGTCACCACGTTCGACCCCGCCCAACGCCAGTTCAGCATCGACATTTCGGCCGAGTCGCTGGCCAAAACAGCTGGCCTGGCCCAACCCGGCCCGATCAACCTTGAAAAAGCCCTGCGTGCGAACGACCGCCTGGGTGGGCACATCGTTGCGGGCCATGTGGACGGCATTGGCAGCGTGACCCACTTCGCCCAGGTGGGCGAAAGCTGGGAATTGCGCGTCATGGCACCGCGCGCGCTTGGCAAGTACCTGGCCTACAAGGGCTCCATCACCGTCAACGGCGTCAGCCTTACCGTGAACCGCATTGCCGACAGCGAGGCCGGTACCGAGGCCAGCATCAACCTGATTCCACACACGGTACAAAACACCGCCCTTGGCAGCCTGACAACGGGCAGCCTGGTCAACCTTGAAATCGACCTGATCGCGCGCTACGTCGAGCGAATGCTCAAGCCCGAGCCGCAGACCCCGAAAGCCCCCGCATGACAACCCCCTCTCCTGTGGCGATTTCGCCGGTTGAAGACATCGTGGCCGACATGCGTGCCGGTCGCCTGGTGATCCTGGTCGATGAGGAAGACCGCGAGAACGAGGGCGACCTGGTGCTCGCCGCCGAGCACGTGACGGCACAAGCCATCAACTTCATGGCCCGCTATGGCCGGGGCCTGATCTGCCTGACGCTCACCCGCGAGCGCTGCGAGCGCCTCAAACTGCCGCCCATGGTGGCCCACAACGGCACCAAGATGGGCACCGCGTTCACCGTGTCGATTGAAGCCGCTGAAGGCGTGACCACCGGCATTTCAGCCGCCGACCGGGCCCGCACGGTACAAGCCGCGGTGGCAGGCAACGCCCGCGCCGAAGACCTGGTGCAACCCGGCCATATTTTCCCGTTGCAGGCGGTGGACGGCGGGGTGCTGATGCGGGCCGGCCACACCGAAGCCGGTTGCGACCTGGCGGCCATGGCCGGGTGCAGCCCTGCCGCCGTGATCTGCGAGATCATGAAGGACGACGGCACCATGGCACGCCTGCCCGATCTGCAGCTCTTTGCCGCCGAGCACGGCCTGAAGATCGGCACCATTGCCGACTTGATCGAACACCGCAGCCGCAACGAGTCGCTGGTCGAAAAGCTGGGCCAGCGCAGCATCGACACCGCGTTTGGCAGCTTTACCGCGCACGCCTTTCGCGACAAACCCAGCCAGGGCCTGCATCTGGCGCTGGTCAAGGGCCAATGGCAGCCCGGCGACACCGTGGCCGTGCGGGTGCATGAACCCCTGAGTGTGCTGGACGCCCTTGAAATCAACCGCTCGATGCATTCCTGGGGACTGGACGCCAGCCTGCGCCATATTGCCGCCGAAGGCAAAGGTGTGGCGGTGCTGCTGAACTGCGGCGAAAGTGCGGCTCAGCTACTGACGCAATTTGAAGGCACCGCGCGCGCCGCGCAGGCACCCGAGCGTGGCCGCATGGACCTGCGCACCTACGGCGTGGGCGCGCAGATTTTGCGCGAATGCGGGGTACAAAAAATGAACCTGATGGGCAACCCGCGGCGCATGCCCAGCATGGCGGGTTACGGCCTTGAGATTACCGGCTACATCAGCCGTTGAACAGCTTCCACCAACAAGAACCAAGGACACCACATGTTTGGCGCAAACAGGGGAACGGCAGACCGGCTCGACGGCAAACGGCTGCACATCGGCATTGTGCAGGCCCGTTTCAACGAGGAAATTACCAACGCGCTGGCAGCCGCATGCAAGGCCGAATTGGCGGCTTTGGGCGTCGACGAAAAAAACATTGTCCATGTGCTGGTGCCCGGCGCACTGGAGGTGCCGCTGGCCCTGCAAGCCATGGCCGAAAAAGACCGCTATGACGCGTTGATCGCGCTGGGCTGCATCATCCGCGGCGAGACCTATCATTTCGAGCTGGTGGCCAATGAGTCGGGTGCCGGTGTTACCCGCATCGGGCTGGACTACCAGCTACCCATCGCCAACGCGATTCTGACCACTGAAAGCCTGCAGCAAGCCGTCGCCCGCCAGAGCGACAAGGGTCGCGACGCCGCGCAAGTGGCAGTGGAAATGGCCAACCTGCTGGACACACTCGCATGACCGACGACACCACGCCCGCACGCCAGTCGCGCACCGGCCTGACCTCGACCGGCGTGCGCAAGGCGGCGGCCAAGTCCAGCCGCAGCCGGGCGCGCGAATTTGCCTTGCAGGCGCTGTACCAGCACCTGGTGGGCGGCAATGAGGCCAGCGCCATCGACAGCTTCACCCGCGACCTGGCCGGCTTTCACAAGGCCGACTCGGTGCACTATGACGCGCTGCTGCATGGCTGCATCCGGGACGCAGCCCAGCTTGACGCCCTGATCCTGCCGCTGCTGGACCGCAAGCTCACAGAAATTTCACCGGTCGAGCGCAGCGTGATGTGGATCGGGGCCTATGAATTCCGCCATTGTGTTGACGTGCCATGGCGGGTGGTCATCAATGAATGCATCGAGCTGGCCAAAGAGTTTGGTGGCACCGACGGCCACAAGTATGTGAACGCCGTACTCAATGGCCTGGCACCCACGCTGCGCGCCGCCGAGGTGGACGCCGACAAGGCCAGCGGCAAAGCGCGCGGATGAGAATCTCGCAACGCGCCGGGCGTATAGAGCCCTTTTACGTGATGGAGGTGGCCAAGGCCGCCGCCAGGCTGGCCCGTGAGGTGGCGAACGGCAGCGCGCCCATGATCTTTCTGAACATTGGCGAGCCCGACTTCACCGCGCCGCCGCGGGTGCAAGAAGCCGCCACCCGCGCCATTGCCGACGGTGCCACGCAGTACACCCAGGCCACAGGGCTGGAGCCGCTGCGCGAGCGCATCAGCGCCTGGTACACCAGCCGCTTCGGGGTGAACGTGCCGGCACGGCGCATCGTGGTCACGGCCGGGGCTTCGGCGGCGCTGCAACTGGCCTGCCTGGCGCTGATCGACGCGGGCGATGAGATCCTGATGCCCGACCCCAGCTACCCGTGCAACCGGCACTTTGTGAGCGCCGCCGACGGCACCGCGGTACTGATCCCGACCACCGCGCAAGAGCGCTTCCAGCTCAGCTCGGCCAAGGTCCAGGCGGCCTGGGGGCCAAAGACGCGCGGGGTGCTGCTGGCCTCGCCGTCCAACCCCACGGGCACCTCGATTGACCCTGCTGAGCTGCGCCGCATTCATGAGTTTGTAAGCCGTCAGGGCGGTGTCACGCTGCTGGACGAAATTTATCTCGGCCTGAGCCACGACGACGCCTTTGGCCACACCGCACTGGGCCTGGACGACCAGGTCATCAGCATCAACAGCTTCTCCAAATACTTCAACATGACTGGCTGGCGGCTGGGCTGGCTGGTGGTACCCGAGGCGCTGGTGCCGGTGATTGAGCGGCTGGCGCAAAACCTGTTCATCTGCCCCAGCACCATCGCACAGCACGCCGCGCTGGCCTGCTTTGAGCCCGAGAGCATTGCCGAATACGAACGCCGCCGCGCCGAATTCAAGGCCCGGCGTGACTGGTTCATCCCGGCACTCAATGCCATGGGGCTCACGGTGCCGGTGATGCCCGACGGCGCTTTCTACGCCTGGGCCGACTGCAGCGCCGCCTGCCAGCGGCTCGGCGTCAAGGACAGCTGGGACTTTGCGTTTGAAGTGATGCAGCGCGCCCACGTGGCCATCACGCCGGGGCGCGACTTCGGCCAGCACGACACCCAGCGTTATGTGCGCTTTTCCACCGCCAGCGCCATGCCCCAGCTGCAAGAGGCTGCGGCGCGTCTCAAGGCCATGCTGGCATGAGCACTGGCGCTGGCCCTGAGCAGGCGTTTTCGTGGTCCGTGCGCGTCTATTGGGAAGACACCGACGCG
The DNA here is from genome assembly GCA_943369755.1 of Ramlibacter sp. 2FC. GTDB lineage: Bacteria > Pseudomonadota > Gammaproteobacteria > Burkholderiales > Burkholderiaceae_C > CALROG01. The sequence continues at coordinate 25,904 of CALROG020000033.1, read as the reverse complement.
GGCGGCATCGTTTTCTATGCCAACTATTTGAAGTTCTTTGAGCGCGCACGCACCGAGTGGTTGCGCTCCCTGGGCATCGGCCAGCAGGCCTTGCGCGAGCAGACCGGGGGCTTGTTTGTGGTCAGTGAAACCCAGGTTCGCTACCATCAAAGTGCCCGCCTGGACGATGAACTTCTGGTGACGGCGCTGCTCACAGACTCAGGCCGCGCATCGCTCACAATCGCCCAGCAGGCACTGCGTGGCGCTACAGTCCTCTGTGAAGGCAGCATCCGCATTGGCTGGGTCGATGCTGCAACACTGCGCCCTGCCCGAATTCCCGTCAACCTTCTGGAAGCCCTCAAACCATGAACCAAGACCTGTCCATCCTGCAACTGGTGCTCAACGCCAGTGTGGTGGTGCAACTCGTCATGCTTTTGTTGGTGGCCGTCTCGGTTACCAGCTGGGCGGCGATCTTTCGCAAACTGTTTGCGCTGAACCGGGTGAAGGCGCTCAATGACAACTTTGAGCGTGAGTTCTGGTCCGGCACCAGCCTCAATGACCTGTTTGCGGCGGCGGCGCAGAACGCCAAGAATTCCGGCCCGATGGAGCGGATTTTTGCCAGTGGCATGCGCGAATATCAAAAGCTGCGCGAACGCCGGGTCAGCGACACCAGCACCCTGATGGACGGTGCCCGCCGTGCCATGCGCGCGAGCTATCAGCGCGAGCTGGATGCGGTGGAAACCAACCTCTCGTTTCTGGCCTCGGTGGGCTCGGTCTCGCCCTATGTCGGCTTGTTCGGCACGGTCTGGGGCATCATGCACGCCTTCACCGGCCTGGCCAGCCTGCAACAGGTGACGCTGGCCACGGTGGCCCCCGGCATTGCCGAGGCACTGGTGGCCACCGCCATCGGCCTGTTTGCCGCCATTCCGGCCGTGGTGGCCTACAACCGCTTTGCGCGCGACATCGACCGGGTGGCCATCCGGCTGGAAACCTTCATGGAAGAGTTTTCCAATATCCTGCAGCGCAACGTTGGCGCGCATTCGGCGTCCGGGCACTAGGCAGGTCACGATGCCAGCCGTTACATCCCGCGGCCGCGGCCGCCGCACCATCAGCGAGATCAACATGGTCCCGTTCATTGACGTGATGCTGGTGCTGCTGATCATCTTCATGGTGACCGCACCCCTGATCAGCCCGAGCATGATCGACCTGCCCAGCGTGGGCACGGCCAGCAAGCAACCCGACCAGGTGCTGCAAATCGTGATTGGCAAAGACGAGGCACTGGAGCTCAAGGCCGACAACAAGACCACCCGCCTGAGCCTTGGCAGCGTGGCCGCCGCCGTCAAGCAGGCGCAAGCTGGCGCATCGCCCGGCAGTACCGCCGTGGTCATCAGCGCGGATCGCAGCGTGAAGTACGAAGCCGTGGTCAAGGTCATGGATGAGCTGCAACGCAATGGGGTGCAGCGCGTCGGTCTGTCGGTGCAGCTTGCCAAATAGGCCATGAACGCTACGGCCGATCGCCTGGAGTTTGCGCCGCCGCCACCGCCGGGCTTCTTGCGTGCAGGCGTCATTGCCGTCACTGCCCACCTGTTGCTGCTGCTGGCGCTGACCTGGGGCGTGGCCTGGAAGCGTGACGTTCAAGTGGTTTCAGCGCAAGCCGAACTGTGGGCCAGCGTGCCGCAGCAAGCCGCCCCCAAACTGGTGGCAACGCCGCCTGCGCCGCCGGTGGTAAAGCTTGCACCGCCCCCGCCCACCCCGCAGCCGCGCCAGGCCGAGATTGCGCTGGAGCGCGAGAAAAAGAAACTGGCCGAAGACAAAAAGCAGCAGCTCGACCTTGAGCGCCAAAAAAAACTTGAGGCGCAAAAGAAGCTGGACGCGTTGAAAAAGCAGCAAGCCGCGCAAGCCCAGCAAACCCAGCAAGCACTTGAAGACGCCAAGCTGAAAGCACTGCGCGAAGAAAACATGCGCCGCATCACCGGCCTGGCCGGTGCCAGCGGCGCGCCCACCGCCACCGGAACAGCCCCGCGTTCGTCAGGCCCGTCGGCCACCTATGGCGGCAAGATCATCGCCCGGGTACGGCCCAACATCGTCTTCACCGAAGACCTGCCAGGCAACCCGGTGGCCGACGTTGAAGTGCGGGCCGCGCCTGACGGCACCATCGTCGCAGCCAAGGTGGTGAAGTCCAGCGGCTTCAAGTCGTGGGACGACGCAGTCGTCAAGGCGCTCAACAAGACCGAGACGCTCCCCAAAGACACCGACGGCCGGGTTCCGTCAGTGCTGGTGATCAGCTTTCGGCCCAAAGACTAGCCACCGCCTGCCCTCAAGTTGCTATATTTTTTATAGTGGCTCGGGCAAGCTACATGCGGGCTACAGAAGTTTTTTGCCTTATTCGTAGACGATGTGGGCAGCCCCGCGCTCGGCCTGCGCCATCCAGCTGGCCAGAGCCGCGTCGCTGGGGAAGAAGCGGGCGACGTCCCCGAGCTGCAGCTCGGCAGTGGCTTCGGCGCGCTGCAGCGCCAGCCGCACCCCCAGGCCGCGCACCAGTTCGCCCTGCTCGCTCATCTCGCGGCGCGGCGGGAACTCGCGCACCAGGCGCTGAATGTCCGGGGCCTTGCCGTTGACCACCACTTTCAGGTATTTGCCAAACCGGCAGCGCGCGGTGGCCAAGTCCCAGACCTGATTGACGGTAAATTGCAAGCCGCCCGAGAAGCGGTCGGGCTGCAGCTTGCCCATCACGATGACCAGTTCATCGTCTTTCAGCAGGTTGCGGTTGGCGTTGATCAGCGCCTCGTCGGCGCGGGCGTCGATGCTGCCTGACTTGTCGTCCAGCTTGAACAGCGCAAGCTTGCCGCGCTGGCCATTGATAACCCGCAGGTCGCCCACTATGCCGGCCAGCAACAGTGGCTCGCGGGTGTCGATCAGCTCTTCAATGCGGCGCTTGACGAAGCGGCGCACCTCCAGAGCCACCTCGTCAAACAAATGCCCCGACAGGTAAAAGCCGACCGCCGTTTTCTCGTGCGTCAACCGCTCCTTCACGCCCCAGGGCATGGCTTCGACCAGGCCGGGTTCGTGACTGCTGGAGCCGTGGTCGCTGTCGCCAAAAATATCCACCTGCGCCACATTGGCCGCGGCCGCATTGGCAAACACAAAAGCCTGTTCGACCGACGCCATCAGCGAGGCGCGGTTGAGTTGCAATGCGTCAAACGCGCCAGCCTTGATCAGCGCCTCCACCGCGCGCTTGTTCAGACGGGTGCGGTCGACCCGGGCGCAAAAATCGAACAGGCTCTTGAACGGGCCGCCCTCTTCGCGGGCCTTCACGATGGCCTCAATCGCCTGCTCGCCGGTGCCCTTGACGGCACCCAGTCCGTAGCGAATAACCTGGTCAGAGATCGGCTCAAAACGGTAGCTGCCGCGGTTGACGTCGGGCGGCTCAAAGCTGATGCCGAAGTTCTTTACCGCGTCCTCAAACAACACCTTGAGCTTGTCGGTGTCGTCCATTTCCACCGTCATGTTGGCGCAGAAGAACTCGGCCGTGTAGTGCACCTTGAGCCAGCCGGTGTGATAGGCCAGCAAAGAGTAGGCAGCGGCGTGCGACTTGTTGAAGCCGTAGCCCGCGAACTTTTCCATCAGGTCGAAAATCTCGTCGGCCTTGAACTCGTTAATGCCGTTTTTCAATGCGCCATCGCGAAAGATCTGGCGGTGCTGGGCCATCTCTTCGGCCTTCTTCTTGCCCATGGCGCGGCGCAACAGATCTGCGCCGCCCAGCGAGTAGCCCCCCAGGATTTGCGCGGTCAGCATCACCTGCTCCTGGTAGACCATGATGCCGTAGGTCTCGCTCAGCATTTCGGCGACCAGCGGGTGCGGGTACTCCACTTCTTCGCGGCCGTGTTTGCGCGCCACAAAGCTGGGGATCAGGTCCATCGGGCCAGGCCGGTACAGCGCGTTCAGCGCAATCAGGTCTTCCAGCCGGGTCGGTCGGGCGTCGCGCAGCATGCCCTGCATACCGCGGCTTTCAAACTGGAACACCGCTTCGGTCTTGCCGTCGGTAAACAGCTTGTAGGTGGCGGCGTCATCCAGCGCAATATTCTCGAAGGCAAAGCGCGCCTGGTCCTTGTGCCGCGCCACGATCAGATCCTTGGCTATCTCAAGAATCGTCAGCGTCGCCAGCCCCAGAAAGTCAAACTTCACCAGGCCCGCTGCCTCCACGTCGTCCTTGTCGTACTGGCTCACTGCCGCGTCGCTGCCGGGCTGCTGGTACAGCGGCGTGAAGTCGGTCAGCTTGCCCGGCGCGATCAGCACGCCACCGGCATGCATGCCGACGTTGCGGGTCATGCCTTCGAGCTTTTGCGCCAGCGCCAGCAGCGTCTTGACGTCGTCTTCCTTGTCCAGCCGCTCGGCCAGCACGGGCTCAAGCTTGAGCGCGCCTTCAATGGTGATGTGCTGCCCCGGCTTGTTGGGAATCAGCTTGCTGATGCCGTCACAAAAGGTGTAGCTCATGTCCAGCACCCGGCCCACGTCGCGGATCGCGGCACGCGCGGCCATGGTGCCGAAGGTGGCAATCTGGCTCACCGCATCTTTGCCGTACTTGCCTTTGACATAGTCGATCACCAGGTTGCGATTGGTCTGGCAGAAGTCAATGTCAAAGTCGGGCATGGACACCCGCTCGGGGTTCAGGAAGCGCTCAAACAGCAGGTTGTATTGCAGCGGGTCCAGATCGGTGATCTTCAGCGAATAGGCCACCAGCGACCCGGCGCCCGAGCCCCGGCCCGGGCCCACCGGGCAGCCGTTGGCCTTGGCCCAGTTGATGAAGTCGCCCACGATCAGGAAATAACCCGGAAACCCCATCTTGAGGATGGTGTTGATTTCGAACTCCAACCGGGCCACATAGCGCGGCATTTCCTTGTCGCGCAGTGCTGCGTCGGGGTACAGGTGCAACATGCGCTGGGTCAGCCCCTGGTGCGAGGCGTAGCGGAAATACTCGTCAATCGGCATGCACCGGCCGTCAATTTCCGGGGTCGGAAAGTTCGGCAGGTGCGGCTTGCCCAGTTCAAGCGTCAGGTTGCAGCGCCGGGCAATCTCGGCGGTGTTGGCCAGCGCGGATGGCAGATCGGCAAACAACGCCTGCATTTGCGCCGCGCTCTTGAAATACTGCTCACGGGTGAACTTGCGCACCCGTCGCTGGTTGCCCAGGATTTCGCCCTCCGAGATGCAAACCCGGGCCTCGTGTGCCTCGTAATCGTCTGCTTGCGTGAACTGCACCGGGTGGGTCGCCACCACCGGCAGCTTCAGCCGTGCTGCCAACTGCGCTGCAGCGCTCACGTGCGCTTCATCGTCAGCCCGGCCCGCGCGCTGCAGCTCGACATAAAAGCGGTGCGGGAACATGGACGCAAGTTGCAGTGCCACTTCAGCAGCCCGGGTTTCGTCGCCCTGCACCAGTGCCTGGCCAACCGGCCCGGCCTGCGCGCCCGACAGCACGATCAACCCCTCGCCCAGCTCATGCAACCAGGCGGGCTTGAGCACGCCCTGTGCCTTGACAACGTTTTGCGTCCAGGCGCGCGACAGCAGCTCGCACAAATTGAGGTAGCCCTGCTGGCCCTGCACCAGCAACACCATGCGCGAGAGCTGGCTTGGGTCTTTGGCCAGGCCCTGCACCATCACCTCGGCGCCGATCAGCGGCTTGACGCCCGCGCCGCGCGCTTGCCGGTAGAACTTGATCGCGCCAAACAGGTTGTTGAGGTCGGTGATGGCCAGCGCAACCTGGTGGTCTGCGGCTGCGGCCTTGACAATTTCATCAACACGGTTGGTGCCGTCAACGACGGAGAATTCGGTGTGCAGGCGCAAGTGAACAAACATGCAGCCATTCTAGGGGCGGCACTCATGCGCCACCCGCCTTCAGCCGCCGTGGTAACGCTCCAGCAGCGCCGCGCGCGTGGTGGCACTGTCCAGCTGCTTGAGCCACCACTGCAGGGCCCGGCCCTGCGCCGGCTGGGTACCCCGCCATGCATAACTCACCCGCACCTGGCGGGTTGGGCGATCGACCTGGCGCACCACCAGGTGCCCGGCAGCTATGTAGGGCCGGGCCATGGGTTCGGGCAGAAACCCACAACCCAGGCCGCGCAGATGGGCGTCAAGCTTGGCCAGCATGGTCGGTACGGTGAACACGTCTTGCCCACCCAGCAGGCCAAACGTTGCGGCGGCGCCGCGCTGCACCGAATCCGCCACCGCCACCGCACGGTATTTTTGCAGCAATGCATCGGCCAGCGGCTGCGCCGCGGACGCCAGCGCATGGTGGGGTGCCACCGCAAAGACAAAAGCCACATCGCCCAGCGGCTTGCCCTGAATGCCGGCCACGCTGCCGCGCTCCAGGCTCACGCCCAGCGCCAGATCAGCCTGCCCGGTGGTCAAGGCCTCCAGCGTGCCGCTCAAGGTTTCGTCACGGATGCGCAGCCGGGTGGGTGGGGCCAACAAAAAAAATGCTTCGGCCAGCTCCATCAACACCGGGCGCGAAATGATGCTGTCGGCGGCAATCGTGAACTGGGGCTCCCAGCCGGTGGCCACCCGTTTGACCCGGTTGGCCACCGCGTCAATTTCGTCCAGCAAGCGGGCCCCTTCGCGCAGCAGTTCGCGGCCGGCTTCGGTGAGCTGCGCCTGGCGTGAGCTGCGGTCAAACAGCAGCACGTCCAGCGCATCTTCAATCTGACGGACCCGGTAGGTCACTGCGCTGGGCACCAGGCCCAGCGCCCGCGCCGCCGCCGCAAAGCTGCCAGTGCTGCCCACGGTTTGCAGCAGCATCAGCGTGTCGGGCGTCAATACATTGCGGGCAATTTGCATATAACTCGTATTTATATTCAATTAAACTGAATGATGCCATCAATCTGGGGCACTGGTTTCGGTGTACTGCGTGACCTACATTCAAGTCCTGCCTTGACGCAGATCAAGAAAAGGAGCCTCTCATGTTGACCCTTCGCAAATCACAGGATCGCGGCTACGCCGACCACGGCTGGCTCAAGTCGTTTCACAGCTTTTCCTTTGCCGGTTACTTTGACCCGGCCCATATGGGTTTTGGCAATCTGCGGGTAATCAATGAAGACCGCATTGCCCCCGGCACCGGCTTCGGCACCCATGGCCACCGCGACATGGAGATCATCAGCTACGTGCTGCAGGGCAACCTGGCGCACAAAGACACGCTGGGCAACGTCAAGGGCATTCCGCCCGGCGATGTGCAGCGCATGAGCGCGGGCACCGGCGTGCAACACAGTGAGTTCAACCACGCACAAGACCAGACCACGCATTTCCTGCAAATCTGGATCGAGCCCAACGTCACCGGCATTCCCGCCAGCTACGAACAAAAAACCTTCGACGAGGCCGACAAGCGCGGCAAGCTGCGCCTGGTGGCCTCGCCCGACGGTGCCCTGGGCTCGGTCACCATCCACGCCGATGCCGCGCTGCACGCCGGCCTGTTCAATGGCCCGGAAGCCACTGAACTGGCACTGAACCCAAAGCGCAAGGCCTATGTGCACCTGGTGCGCGGCGAGCTGGCCGTCAATGGCCAGATGCTCGGCGCCGGGGACGCTGCCCTGCTTGAAAACGAAACCCTGCTCTCACTGGCCAACGGCAGCAACGCCGAAGTGCTGGTGTTTGACCTGTCCGCCTGAAACCCCAACTCCAAGGAACGCCCATGAATCCCTCCGTCGCCACCCAAAACACCCTGACTTTGATTGGCCGTGCGCTGATCGCCCTGCTGTTCGTGCCCGCCGGCCTGAGCAAGATAGGTGCCTTTGCCGGTGTGACCGGCTACATCGCCTCCAGGGGCGTGCCTTTGCCAGAAGTGGCAGCCGCCCTGGGCATCGTCATCGAAGTGGGGCTGGGCCTGTTGATCCTGGCGGGCTTTCAGACCCGCTGGGCCGCTTTGGGCATGGCCATCTTTACCGTGGTCATTACCTTCATCTTCCACGCGTTCTGGGCGGTTGCGCCCGAACAGGTGATGCAACAGCAACAAGCCTTCTTCAAGAACATTGCGGTGGTCGGTGGCCTGCTGGCACTGGTGGCCTGGGGCCCCGGTGGCTACAGCCTGGACGGCAAGCGCACATCCTGAACTCCTCTCCTCAAACCAAACCCTCACCACTTGAAAGCACCCTCATGGCAAACACTGTTGTCGTCTATCACTCCGGCTACGGCCATACCCAGCGCATGGCGCAGGCAGTCGCTGAAGGTGCAAACGCGCAGCTGCTGGCAATTGACGCCGAGGGCAACCTGCCCGAAGGCGGCTGGGACACATTGGCTGGCGCAGACGCCATCATCTTCGGCACGCCCACCTACATGGGCAGCGTGAGCTGGCAGTTCAAGAAATTTGCCGACGCATCCTCCAAGGTGTGGTTCGCCCAGGGCTGGAAAAACAAACTCGCGGCCGGTTTTACCAACAGCGCCGGCATGAACGGTGACAAACAGGGCACGCTGACGACGCTGTTCACACTGGCCATGCAGCACAGCATGCTCTGGGTAAGCCAGGGCCTGATGCCGTCCAACACCCGTGCCGCCGGGCGCGACGACATCAATTACCTGGTGTCTTACAGCGGTGCTATTGCCCAGTCGCCTTCGGATGCCGGCGCGGATGCCATGGCTGCGGGTGACCTGGCCACGGCCAAGCTGTTTGGCGAACGGGTGGCCACGCTGGCCGCAAAGTTCAGCGCCTGAGCGGCACGCAACGCCACTGCGGGGAGCCAAGCCATGGCGCTACTTCAACTCACAGGCCATGAAAAAGACCTGGGCGGCGGCTTCATCGTGCGCCGCCTGTTGCCCGCAGCACAGCGCCGCTCGGTCGGCCCGTTCATCTTCTTCGACCACTTCGGCCCCGCCACGGTACGGCCGCAAGACAACCACGATGTGCGGCCACACCCGCACATCGGCCTGGCCACGGTGACCTACCTTTTTGACGGTGCAATGATGCACCGCGACAGCCTGGGAACCGGGCAAGTCATTGAGCCCGGGGCCATCAACTGGATGACCGCGGGCCGGGGCATTGCCCATTCCGAGCGCCGACCGGCAGCGCTGGCGCAAAACACCTACACCAACCACGGGCTGCAGCTCTGGGCTGCCTTGCCGCGCGACGCAGAAGAGGCAGAGCCCGCCTTCAGCCACACGGCTGCGGCCGACATTCCCGAGCTGACGCTGGGTGGTGCCACCGTGCGGGTGCTGATTGGCCAAGCCTATGGCGTGCGTTCGCCGGTGGCCACCTTCAGCGACACGCTGTACCTGGACGTTCAACTGCCCGCCGGTGCCCAGCTCGAACTGCCAGCCCTCGCGCCCGAAATGGCGCTGTACGCAGTCAACGCGACGGTGCATGTCAACACAACCGCATTGCCAGCGCGCAGCATGGCGGTGCTAGAAGCCGAAAGCCCGGCACTGTTAACGGCGCTCGACGCGCCGGTGCGCCTGGTTGTCATCGGCGGTGCCGCACTCGACGGGCCGCGCCACATGTGGTGGAACTTTGTCTCCAGCCGCAAGGAACGCGTGCTTCAGGCGGCTGACGACTGGGCAGCCGGGCGCTTTGCGCCTGTGCCTGGCGAGTCCGAATTCATCCCGCTGCCTGAGCGCAACTTGCTGCGCTGAAACGCCCCGCGTGCGGTTTTGTGATCGCGCCGCCAAGGTCTTGATGTGTACGCGGGCCCTGCGTGTAGAGTAGGCCCAATGCCGCACTACCAGAACGAGACCGCCCATGCCATCCAAGCCCGCACCCGCCAAAGCTCAACACTTCGCCGTCATTGGGGCCGGCATGGCGGGCATGGCCTGCGCCCGCACGCTGATGCAGGCCGGACACCGGGTCACGGTGTTCGAGAAGAGCCGGGGCATTGGCGGGCGCATGGCCACGCGCAGTTCGCCCTTTGGCAGCTTTGACCACGGGGCCCAGTACTTCACCGTGCGCGACCCGCGCTTTGGCCGCGCACTGGCAACCGCGCCAGACAGTGTGAAGCCCTGGAGCGCCAACGCGGTTCGCGTGCTTGACGCATTGGGTCGCCTGGCCGAGGTTGCCCTGCCAACGCCAGAAGCGCACTACGTAGGTGCCCCCGCCATGAACACGCTGCTGCGCGCATGGGCGCAGCCACTGGCAAGCCAGGGCGCGGTGGAGCTGCAAACCCAGGTCACCCGGATTGAGCGCGACGCCCTCAATGCCAAGCGCTGGCAACTGCGCACTGGCGGCCCGGATGACTCTGTGCATGTGTACTCGGGTTTTGACGCAGTGCTGCTGGCCGTGCCCAGTGCGCAGGCCCAGGCCCTGCTGACGGCGTCAGCGCAGGCTGACGCGCTGGTGCAGCAAATCAATGAGGTCAGGGTCGCGCCCTGCTGGACGCTGATGCTGGCCTTTCCGCAGGCCATGCAACCCACGCTGACGCACCTGGGCCCGCAATGGAATGCCGCGTTCAGCACCCACCACCGCATTGCCTGGCTGGCGCGCGAGTCGTCCAAACCGGGCCGCGGCCCGGTCGAGCGCTGGACCGTGCAAGCCAGTGCCGCCTGGTCGACCGAGCACCTGGAAGACGACGCCCCGCGGGTGCAGGCCAAGCTACTCAAGGCATTTTCTGAAGTCACCGGCATCCGGGCCCAGCCCGCGCATGCCGAGGTGCACCGCTGGCGCTACGCCAAGACCGAAGCCCCACTGGGCAAGAGCCACCTGTGGGACGCCCGTGCCCGGATCGGGGTCTGTGGCGACTGGTGCCTGGGGCACCGGGTGGAAAACGCGTTTGTCTCGGGGCTGGAGCTGGCGCTCAAAGTAGCCTGAGGTGCGGCGCATGAGCGCATACGTCGGCAGATTCGCGCCTTCGCCCACCGGGCCCTTGCATGCGGGGTCATTGGTCGCCGCGCTGGCCAGCTGGCTTGATGCGCGTGCCCACGAAGGCCAGTGGCTGGTTCGGATCGAAGACGTGGACACGCCGCGCTGCGTGCCGGGCACCGAGCAAATCATCCTGAACCAGCTCGCTGCCTGCGGTTTGCACCCCGACGAGCCGCCGCTGTGCCAGTCGACCCGCGGCGCGGCGTATCAGCAAGCATTGGACACACTGGTGCGGCAAGGCCAAGCCTACCCCTGCGGCTGCACCCGCAAAGACACCGCGACGGCACTGGCCGCCCAAGGTGTGCCGCACCAGCGCCACGCCGCGCCGGTGTACCCCGGCACCTGCCGCCTGGGGCTGCACGGGCGCGCTGCCCGGGCCTGGCGCTTCCGAATCCCGGATTCAGAGGAAAACATGCCGCCAGCCCGCACAGAATATGCGCCAGCCACTATCAAAAATGTAGCAAATCAAGTTCAGTGGCAAGACCGCCGACTTGGGGCCCAGCACCAGCAAGTCGCCCGCGAAGTGGGCGACTTTGTGCTCAGACGCGCTGACAAGCTCTGGGCCTATCAACTGGCGGTGGTGGTGGATGACGCAGCCCAATGCGTCAGCCATGTGGTGCGCGGCGAAGACCTGGCAGACAACACCGCGCGCCAGATTTTGCTGCAACGCGCGCTGGGGCTGCCTACGCCGCTGTACCTGCATACGCCGCTGGTGCGCGGCGCCAATGGTGAAAAATTGTCCAAGCAGAACGGCGCACAGGCGCTGGATCTGGCCGACCCGTTGGCTGCACTGACGCAGGCCGGCCAGGTGCTGGGGTTGCATGTGCAGGGCGGCTCGGTCGCCGCCTGGCTGGCAAATGCCACAGCCAAATGGCGCGCCCTGCACCAAGCCTGAACCGGTCATCGGCTTGCTTGCGCCTTCTGTCGTTTAAGGCCGCGATGTTCCACCTTTAGCGTTACCTGCCGGCCGCCAAAAAGAGGAGCCGAGGGTAGACTAAAACCACAAGGGTACATTTTGTAACAACCCAGGCGGTCGGGGCGTATTTGGCAAGCAGAATTTCGGTCGATGCGGGGCACTCCAGCGTGTGGAGAGCTTTGGCACAGCGCTGCCTCTTTATTGTGCTGGCGTTGTTTGGCGCACTGGCCGCAGCGCAAACCTGCGGCCTGGCGGGCTATAGCGGGCCGGCCACTGCGTCGGGCGTTATCAACAGCTATCACGGCGGCAGCGGCTCCCCTGCGGCGGGAGCCACCTCCATCAGCGTTGCCTCGGCCACCGGCCAGCGCAGCAATGCGCGCGCGCTGCGCGCCGGCGACATGGTGCTGGTGATGCAAATGCAGGACTCAAGCGGCACCGCAGCGGCCGGCCTGCACGAGTACGCGCAGGTGGTGGCAGTCTCGGGCACCAGCCTGTCGCTGCAAGGGCCGCTGAGCAACTCGTATGTGCAAAACATGGGAGCGGCCAACGTGCAGAACTGGCAAGTAGTCTGGGTGCCCCAGTACTCGGCACTCACCATCACCGCCAGCGTCACGGCTGACCGCTGGACCATCAGTTCGGCCGGTGTCGCCACCGGCGGCGTCGTGGCCTTTGACGTGGCGGGCAGCCTGGCACTCAATGGTACGGTCAGCGTGGCCGGTGCGGGTTTTCGCGGGGCCATGGGGCTCAACGGCACTGGCATTTTTCCCAACGGCACTGCCACCACCGCCAACAGCTTTTACAGCGTGACGGCTGCAACCGTCATCGTCGGCGGGCAAAAGGGCGAAGGTTCGGTGGGCACACCGCCGGTGGTGTTTTACGGCTCCGCCACGGGTGGCACCTACACCGCGCTGCTAGGCCAGGGCTACGCACTGGGCGGTGGCGGCCAGGCGGCCATTGGCAATGCCGGTGGCGGCGGCAACAACGGCTTGCCCTCCGACAACAACAACTTCAACTCAGGCGGCGGTGGCGGTGGCAACGCCGGCGCGGGCGGCCAGGGCGGCAATAGCTGGAACAACGGCAACACCGCCACCATCGCACTGAACCAAAACACCACCAACAATATTGGCAACGTGGCTGGCGGCAAGGGCGGCAATGCCATGTCCAATTCAGCGACCCGGCTGCTGATGGGCGGCGGCGGCGGCTCAGGGGGGGCCAACAACGCCACTGCCAACACCGTCACCACCTGGCCCCCCACCAACAGCGGCGTCGCCGCCAACGGTGCGCAAGGCGCCGTGACATCCAGCGGCGCGTCTGGCGGCGGGGTGGTGCTGATCCGGGCCGGCAGCCTCAGTTCTACCGCCGGCGTCATCGACGCCAGTGGCTACCGGGCCTACAACAAGTCTTTGGTGGCAGACACCGACGCGGCAGGCGGCGGCGGTGCAGGCGGCTCGGTTTTCATCAACGCCGGCTCAGGCACTGGTGCCGGGTTGACGATCCGCGCCACCGGCGGCGCTGGCGGCTCGTCGAATTACTACAACCACGGCCCCGGCGGCGGCGGCGGGGGTGGCTACATTCTGACCAACTTCAGCGGGGCAACGCTCAACGTTACGGCCGGCACCAACGGCACCGACGCCTGCTGCGGCGGCACAGCCGGCAATGGCAGCCCCAAAGCCTGGAGTTCCGCCCCCGGCAGCGCCGGCAGCTCCAGCACCGGCGGTGGCAGCGCCGCTGGCGTGCAAGGCGGCGCATCATGCCTGCCGGTCATCACGGTTACCAAATCAACATCGACACCCACGCTCACCCGTGCCGCCGGTGCCACTGCCAGCTACACAATCAACCTGAGCAACAGCGGCGGGGACGCTTCCAACGTGTTCATCCTCGACGCCCGGCTTCCGCCAAACTGGGCCTACACCAGCGCCACCGCGCCCACCTACACCTATAGCCCGGCACCGCCCGCGGCCGTCAATTCCGATGCCGCCGGGGCGGAGTCCACAAGCGCGGGCACGCCGGGTGTGCTGCCGGTGAGTACCGTGGCAACGGCCAATTCTGTGACGGCGGTGACCCTGCGTGGGGCCGGCGTGGCACCGGGCGTGGTGCCCACGACCGGCAACGGTACCCTGAGTTTCGGCAGCTTCTACCTGCCCCGCAACGGCAGTATTTCCGTGAGCTTTCTGGTCACCATTCCGGCCACGGCCACGGTCGGCACCTATCACAACCCGGCGGGCGTTGTTTTTCTGGACCCAACCCGCGTGACCAGCGCCGTGCGCATGGTCACCCCGTCGAACAACGCCAACGCCAACCGCGCAGGCGTCAACTACAGCGCCAACACCACCTACGCCAGTGGCAGCACCACCACCGTGCTGGGCAGCAACTACAGCGGCTTGCAGTTGGGCCCAACGACTGAGGACGTGCAACTGATTCCAGACTTCAGCGTTACCAAGTCCGCCCCCGCCACCGCCACACCCAATACAACCTTTACCTACACCATCACGCCGCGCAACAACGGCTGGGCCATTGGCAGCCAAACCTATTCGGTAAACCAGGCCACAGATGTCAGCACCGCCAACATCCCGACGCTGCTGGCCTCCAATCCACTGACCATCACCGACACACTGCCGTCGGGCGTGACCTTGGGCACTGTGTTCACCGGCACCAACTGGACTTGTTCAGGTACCGGTGTGCAGGTTTGCACGCTGCCCAACGCCAATGCCTGGCCGATCGCCCCAGGGACCAACTTCGCCAGCGTCAGCGGCGTCGTCACGCTGACGGCAGCATGCAGCGGTGGCACACCGCGCACCAACACCGTGACCATTTCAACCGGAGTCGGCGAAACCGTCACGGCCAACAACACCGGCACGGCCACCACGGCATTGACCTGCACAACAACCAACCTTCAGGTGACCAAGACAAACAACCTGAGCACCCTGACATCGGGCTCCACCACTGCCTACACGGTCACGGTGAGCAACCTGGGGCCCGCCGCCGCCAATGGGACCAGTCTGTCAGACACGGCGAGCGCAGGGCTTAGTTGCACCAGCGTCACATGCACCGGCGCGGGCGGTGCCTTGTGCCCGGCTGCCTCGATGCCGTTTGCCAGTTTGACGGCCAGCGTGCAGATACCGACCTTTCCCAGCGCTTCCACCGCCACTTTTGTGGTCAGTTGCTCGGTCACTGCGTCGGGCTTTTGACGACCGGGTCGCGGACAATAGGCGCATGAGTCAACCGCCCAGCGAGCCCGTCGTCCACCTCCGAACCATCCGCAGTTTTGTGCGCCGTGCCGGGCGCACCACCATTGGCCAGGCCAAGGCGTTTGATGAACTGGGGCCGCGCTTTGTCCTGCCCTATGCGGCGGCGGCGCTGGACTTTGCCGCCACCTTTGGCCGCGAGGCACCGGTGGTGCTGGAAATCGGCTTTGGCATGGGCGAGGCCACGGCCCAGATTGCCGCGCTGCTGCCACAGACCAACTTTTTGTGCTGTGAAGTGCATGAACCCGGCGTCGGTGCCCTGCTCAAGCGCATCGGTGAGGGCGATTTGCGCAATATCCGCATCCTGGCTCATGACGCAGTGCAGGTTATTGACCATATGCTGCCGCCCGGCTGCCTGGACGGCGTGCACATTTTCTTCCCCGACCCCTGGCATAAAAAGAAGCACAACAAGCGCCGGTTGATCCAGGCACCACTGGTGCAAAAGCTCGCCCTCCGCCTCAAGCCCGGAGGCTACCTGCACTGTGCGACCGACTGGGAGCCGTATGCCCGGCAAATGCTGCAAGTGCTGTCGGCCGAGCCTCAATTGCGTAACAGCGCCAGCGACTTTGCACCCAAGCCCCACTACCGGCCGCTGACCAAATTTGAGAACCGGGGCCTGAAATTGGGCCACGGCGTCTGGGACTTGGTGTTCACACGCGTGTGATTGGCGCGACAGCGCGCTAGGCGAACAGGGCAAAGCTCATTAAAATCAATGGCTTGTGTTCAAGAGTTCATCTAGCACCTCGCGATTCGAAACACCTTGCAACCAGCCTCACCTCCGCCGTCGGACACCAAACTGTTCCGTGACGCTGTGCTCAAAGCGCGCAGCGCGCGGTCGCTCGGCCAAATCATCCTCACGCCGCGCGCCAGCACCACCTGGATGGTGATCATTTCGACCGTGCTTGGGGTGGCAGTGGTGGCCTTCCTCACACTGAGCACCTACACGCGGCGCGCAACGGTCACGGGCCAACTGGTGCCCTCGGCCGGTGTGATACGGGTGCATACGCCGCAAGCCGGCGTGGTGCAGGAAAAAGGCGTGGTGGAAGGCCAGCTTGTCAAAAAGGGGGATGTTCTGTTTGTGCTGAGCAGCGACCGCCAGGGCTCCGGCACCAAAGAAATACAGGCCGACATCGGCCAGCAGGTCGACGAGCGGCGCCGCTCAATGCAGGCCGAAATCGAGCGCAACCGCTCGGCTGAGGCGGGTGAAATCAGCCACCTGGAACGCCGCGCGGCAACCCTGCGCGCAGAAGGGCAATCAATCCAGCGGCAAATCGAACAACAGCGGATCCGCCTCAAACTGGCAGAAGACGCACGCAAGCGCTATCAGGGCCTGGCCGATCAGGACTTCATCGCCCGCGAGCAACTGTTCCAGAAAGAAGCTGAGCTGACGGAACAGCAGTCGAGGCTGCAGGCCTTGGAGCGCGACGCACTGGTGTCGCAGCGCGAGCTTTCCACCACGGTGCGCGAGATCGAAAACACCCGCGTGCGCTATGTGAACCAGAGCGCACTGCTGCAACGGGGCATTTCCTCAGCCCAACAGGAAATGACTGAGGTCGAGGCCAAGCGCCGGGTGGTGATTACCGCACCCGAAGCTGGCCGCGCCACCCTGGTGAGCGCCGACGTGGGCCAGTCGGTCGATGGCTCGCGCCCCCTGCTCAACCTGGTACCGGCCAACGCCCGGCTGGAAGCACGGCTGTATGCGCCCAGCCGTACCGTGGGTTTTGTGCGCCCGGGTGACACCGTGTTGCTGCGCTACCAGTCGTTCCCGTTCCAGAAGTTCGGCCAGCCCGAGGGCGTGGTGACGTCGGTGTCCAACAACGCGGTTACCAGCCCCGAGCTGGCGGGCTTCCAGATTCCAGACGTTCCGCCCGGCGAGCCGGTCTACGCCATCGTGGTCCGGCTCAAAGACCAGAACGTTACCGCCTATGGCAAGGCCTGGCCGTTGTCAGCCGGCATGCGGCTGGACGCCGACATCTTGCAGGAAACCCGGCGGCTGTGGGAATGGATGCTTGAACCGCTGTACAGCGTGACGGGGTCGATGTAATGACCCGCAGGAGCCCTCTTGGCCTGGCTTGAATCGCTCTCACTGGGGTTGCGCAGGCGTCTGCCGGTGATCCTGCAAACCGAGGCCGCAGAGTGCGGCCTGGCCTGCCTGGCGATGGTCATGGGCTACCACGGCGTCATCACCGATCTGGCCACCCTGCGAATGCGCCACGCCATTTCGCTCAAGGGCATATCGCTGGGCTCGCTGGCGAAAATTGCGCAAAGCGAAAAACTCGGATTCCGCGCCGTGCGGCTGCAGCTCAAGGACATGAGCAACCTGCGGGTCCCCGCCATCCTGCACTGGGACCTGAATCACTTTGTGGTGCTCAAGTCGGTCAACGGCAATCAGGTGGTGGTGCACGACCCCGATGTGGGTGAACGTACTTATGGCATGCAGGAGGTGTCGGAGCACTTCACCGGCGTGGCACTGGAGCTGTGGCCCGACCCGGGCTTTCAGCCGCGCAAGGAATCCACGCCGATTTCCCTGGGCCAGCTGATCGGCCAGGTCACCGGCTTCTGGCCAGCATTGCTCAAGGTGCTGGCGCTGTCGCTGGTGCTGCAAATCTTCGTGCTGACCGGGCCACTGTTCATGCAGTGGATCGTCGACCATGTGGTGGTCTCGCGCGATGCCAACTTGCTGACCACCCTGGCGGTGGGCTTTTTGCTGCTGTTGTTCATCCAGCAAGGCGTGGGCATTTTGCGCTCCTGGATGTTGCTGACCATCAGCACCTCGATCCGAGTGCAGTGGAAGGCCAACATCTTCACCCACCTGCTGCGCCTGCCGCTGGACTACTTCCAGAAACGCCACCTGGGCGACATCGTCTCGCGCACCAACTCGATCGATGAGATCCAGCGGGTGCTGACCAGTGCCTTCGTAGAGGCGCTGTTCGATGGCCTGATGATGATCCTCACCCTGGTGATGATGTTCATTTACAACCCCACACTGGGCTGGATTGCCATCGTGGCGGTGAGCCTTTATTTGCTGCTGCGGCTGGTGTGGTTCCGCCCGCTGTACCTGGCCACCGAAGAACAGATCGTGCGCGGCGCAACCCTGTCCACGCACTTCCTGGAAACCATCCGCGGCATGCGCAGCATCAAGCTGTTTTCACGCCAGCTTGTGCGCCGCAGTGCCTGGCAGACTTTGCTGGTCAACGAGACCAACGCCACGCTGAAAATCCAGAAGCTGCGCATTTTGTACAGCCTGGCAAAAAATGTGCTCAGCGGCGTATTCAATATCGTGCTGCTGTGGATGGGCGCAACCCAGATTATTGCGGGCCACCTCAGCGTGGGCATGTTGATGGCCTTTTTGGCCTACCGCAGCCAGTTCGACGCGCGTGTCACCGGCCTGATTGACCAGTTCATTGACCTCAAAATGCTGCAGCTCTATGGCGAGCGCCTGGCCGATGTGGTGCTGACGCCTGGCGAAGAGGAGATTCGCCGCACCCTGACCGACAAGAAACCGGACCGGGCCCCGGAAATCCGCATAGAAAACCTGCGTTTTCGTTACTCCGAGCAAGACCCATGGGTGCTGGATGGCATCAACCTCACAGTGCAGCCGGGCGAGGCGATTGCAATTACCGGGCCTTCTGGCTGTGGCAAAACCACCCTGGCCAACCTGTTGCTGGGCGTACTCAAGGTCGGTGAAGGCAGCATCCTGATCGGCGGTGTGCCGCTGGAAAAGATGGGCAACGAGGCCTGGCGCGAACTGGTGGGCACGGTGATGCAGGACGACACCCTGTTTGCCGGCTCGATTGCCGAAAACATCTGCTTCTTTGACCCGCGCCCCGACAACGAGCGGATTGAGGAATGCGCACGACTGGCTGCCATCGAGAAAGATATCGAAGGCATGCCAATGGGCTACCAGACGCTGGTGGGCGACATGGGAACGGTGCTCTCAGGCGGCCAGAAGCAGCGGGTGACGCTGGCCCGCGCCTTGTACAAGCAGCCCCAGGTGTTGCTGCTGGATGAGGCAACCAGCCACCTGGACGTGAAGCGCGAGTCGCAGGTCAACGCCTCCATTGCCGGGCTGAACGTCACACGGATCGTGATTGCCCACCGGCCAGAAACCATCGGTGCGGCTCAGCGGGTAATTGAAATGAAGCGCGGCCAGGTGATCTACGACGGCCCGCCCGACGGCTACTTCGAGCGGCTGGGCCTGAAAAGGCTGGCCGCACCGGTGTGAGCGCCCTGCCCCATCGCTTGACGCGGGTCGCCGCCGCTGCTGCCCTGTCTTGCGCCATGGGACTGGGCGCTACCAGTGCCTGGAGCCAGCGCAGCCTGGAACAGGCCGCCGCCAGCTTGCCGGGCAGCGGTGCCTGCCGCGAGCTGGCACCTGATGCCGCAACCGAACTCACGTTGCTGGCGGCAGTCGAGCATGTGCTTTGCCGCAGCCCGCTGATCAATCAGGCCTTGCTGCTGATCGATGAGCAACAGGCCGGCGTGGACTTGGCCCGCTCGGCTTTTCGGCCCCGGATTTCCGCCAGCACCGAATTCGCCACCAACCGCATTCCGTCCAGCAACAGCGGCGCGGGCTCACTGAGTTCCAGCCTCACTGGTTCACTGGGTGTGTCCTGGGTGCTGTACGACGCCGGTGCCCGCACTGCCGCGCTGGAACAATCGCGCCAGTTGCTCAGTTCTGCCCGCTCGGGCCAACACACTGCAACCCTCAACGCCGTCAATGACGCCCTGCGCCTGTACGTCGAGGCGGCCACGGCCTGGGCCCGCGTCGAGGCGTTGCGCGACACCGAAGCAGTGGCCCGGCAAAGCCTTCAGGCGGCGCAAGCCAAGCACGAAGCCCAGGTGGCGTCGCTTGCCGAAAAACTACAGGCCCAGACTGCGCTGGCCCAGGCCACGCTGGACCGGGTTCGTGCTGAAGGAGTCTGGGAAACCGCTCGGGGGCAGCTTTCGGTGGCCATGGGCTTCCCGGTGAACGCAGCACTAACACTGGCACCCATCAGCGCCGCTTTCCCGGCCATCAGCGCCCGCGGCCCGCTGGCTGAATGGATCGAGCAGGCCAAGCTGGCGCATCCCAGGGTGCGCGGCGCACGGGCCGACGTGCTGGCACTCAAGTCACGCCTGGATGCGGTTCGCGCTGAGGGCAAAGGCAATGTGCAGATGTCAGTCGGGGCCGGCACCACGCGAGACCTGGGCTCACCCGGCGCGCGCTTCGAACACAGCCTGAGCGGCTATGTCATTGCCAGCATCCCTTTGTTCAACCAGGCCGAACAGCAGGCCCGCGAGGCACAGGTACAGGCGCAGGTTTCCAGCCGTGAGGCCGGGGTCACCCAGGTAGAGCGTGATATTGAGTCCGAGTTGTGGCGTAACGCCAACTTGCTGGACACCGAAACCCAGAACCTCAAGGCCGCCAAGATGCTGCTGCACGCCGCAACCCAGAGCTACCAGATCACCTTTGGTCGCTACAAAGCGGGCGTGGGGTCCATTCTTGAGCTGATCAGCACGCAGGGGGCACTGTCAACCGCCCGCTCACAACTCACCCAGGCACAACTTGCCCACGCACAAGCCCGGCTGCGGCTGGAAATCGCTTCGGGCCAGGTCGTACTGCGGAAATGAAAAAAGCCCCCGAGGGGGCTTTTTTATTCCTTAACTCAGCCCGGAATGTCCGGGGGAGGAGGAGGGGGAGGCGGGGGAGGAGGAGGAGGAGGAGGAGGGGGAGGAGGCGTACCGCATCCACCACCACTGCTGCTATTGCTGCTACCGCAGCCCTTGCCGCCCTTGCCGCCTTTACCGCCTCTGCCGCCGCGCTTTTTGCCGCCGGATTTTTTCTTGCCGCAGCCCCTGCCGCCAGCAACCAGTTCCATTTCCTCGAGACTCAGAACACGCATGTTGTTCTCCTGTACTTGATTCAATCAATCCGGCTTGGCGTTACGTCTGCAACATCAACCCGGCGCCTACTACCCACTTACCACTTCCGAGAATTTTTAGGTTGTTTACACCTTGAAACTTCTCGTGTGACTGCAGTGTAGTCAAAAAAAGCGGTTGTAACAAGCTCGTAACAAGATTTATCGTGAAAATTCTCACGAAACCCTGGAAATGCAACAGAAAGCTACAGAAAAAGCTGCCCGGTCTCCACCTCAAAGCTGATCCGGATCTCTTTTTTCGCCCTATTTGTAACAAATGTACGGGTCAATGCCGGGTTGGCGTAGTCCCGCAGCATCGGCGGCCGGGCGGTACTGAAATAGGCGGGCCCGTTGTCAAAAATTTCACTCGCACCCGCCAGACCCACGTCTTCCCAATGGCCACACACCTGAATCAGGCACGGTGCGTGGGTAATGCCCAGCGCCCGAAGCGCAAGTGCGCGGTGGTAGCCGTTGTTAAGCACGATGCGCGAGCCGTAGCGAACAACGTTGAGCACATTGGTCGTGCAGCCAATGCTGAGCGCCACCACCGCCTGCGGGTGGCCATCCGTCACCAGGCCCTTGATATCGCCCGGATTGATGATCTGGGCCCCCAGAAAACGCACGTCGTGGTTGTCGGCCACAAACGCAAAGCGGCGGCTCTCCTGCTGCGCCACCCGAAAGCCAACTTGCGCGGGCGTCAGCGGCAAACACAGTGCGGCTAGGTCCTGGTCAGACATCGGCGCTCGCAGCGTTTGTGTCATCTGGCGCAAGGTGGACTGTGTGATGTGTTGCTGGTACATCACCAGCTTGTCCAGCTCCACCATGCCGAACGCAACCGGTACGCTGGAAAAAGTGCTCTGGAAGTTGGGCAGCTTCACGAGCTCGCTCACATGCGCCTGCAAGACTGGCGTGAGGGGCTTGATGGCAGGGTTGTCAGCCGCACCGGCTTCGCTGGTCTGCAGCGTCTCGTACACGGCCGCCGCTTCGCGCCAGATGTCGGCCAATTCGCCGCGATCCATCTCGGCGCCACCGACGGCGCGATCACGAACAAACTCAATGAAATCGGCCAGCCGAGTCGCGCCCATCAGGCAAAGCTCTTCGTCTGAAGGCCCGGGCGTTTGCGGTGAAGGCGGCAGAGGCGGTTGTGGAATCATGAAAGGCATTTTATGCAGATGCCGCGCCGCCATGCCGTGACTGCATGGCTCCATGCGGCACGCTGCGGTACATCGTTCTTGCTGTTGCCGCATGGAAGCGACAGGAGTATCTTCGATGGCATCAAGTTTGCTTGGCAACTAAACATCGTAAGGAGTCCGTCATGAGCACATACAGAAGAACAGTGTTGGGAACCAGTCTGCTGGCGGTGTTGGGGGCCTACAGCGGTTTGGCCTGGGGCCAGGCCAAAGCCAACGCGCCACGCAAGATCATCCTGGGCCAATCGGTTCCGCTGACGGGCGCCGCCAGCGAGATTGGCCTTGCCTTTGCGGCTGGGGCCAAGCTCTATGTCGACAGCTTCAATGGCCGCAAGAACAACCCTGGCTGGTCGTTCGAGCTGCGCCAACTGGATGACGGCTATGACGCCGCCAAGGCAACGGCCAATGCCAAGAAGCTGATTGCTGATGGTGCCGACCTGTTGTTCGGCTTTGTCGGCACCGCCAGCTCCGACGCCGGTGCGGCAGTCGCCAAGGCCGAAAGCACCCTTTTGTTCGGGCCGTTTGCGGCTTCGGACACGCTGCGCGACGCCAACCACCCTTTTGTGTTCCACGTCAGGCCAAGCATGGCCGACGAGGCATTCAAGATGGTGCGCCATTGCTCCACCCTGGGCCAGACCCGTATTGCCGTGCTGGCCGAAGACGACACCATGGGCCGCGCCGGTCTGGCGGCCGTGCAGCAAGCCATTGCCGAGCAAAAGCTGCCGCCGCTGGTGGCCTCCTCCTTTGTGCCAGTCAACAGCGACAAAGTGGACTCTGCTGTCGCCGCACTGGCCAAAGCCCAGCCGCAGGCAATCATCCAGGTGTCGCTGTTCAACTCGACCGCCGCGTTCATCCGCAAGATGCGCAAGACCGGCTATGCCGGTGCCTTCATGAATTTCTCGGTGGTCGGCATCGACCCGCTGTTCACCGCACTAGGCAAAGAGATCGGCGGTGTGGTGGTGTCACAGGTTGTGCCCTCCCCGCGCAGCTCGGCCACCCCGATCGTCAAGGAATACCTGGCCGCCATCGACAACTCCGATCAAACGCCGTCGTATGAAAGCCTTGAGGGTTACATCGCAGCCAAGACGCTTTCAGAGGCCGTGCGCCGGGTCGGCAAGGGCTTTGACAAGGCCAGCCTGCAAAGAACCATGACCGGCATGAACGACTATGACGTAGGCGGCTTCCGCATCAATCTGCGCGCTGGCATGCGCGACTCGGTGCGCGCGATCGATCTGGTGACCATAACGGCCGATGGCAAGGTGATTCGCTAGGCTTGTGCCGCAAACATCCTAGGATTTGCCAACCGACGGCAACCACTGGCTGGTGACTTCGACCCGCACCTGTAGCAGGCGTTGCCGCGGCAACGCTTCGTGGCTGTGGGTAAACGCGCTGCGGTCAAAGTCGCGCAACATGGTAGGCCTGCTTTGCGAAAAACAATTCTCTACCGCCTTGCGGTCGAGTGTGGGCGCGGCTGCCAGAACATCATCGATACCACTGCAGGCTGAGATCAGGCACGGCAAAAAGGTTACGCCCATCGAACGAAGAACCCGGGCCCGATGATGCCCCTTGACGAGCAGGACACGGCCATTGAACTGAACGGCGTGCATCACGGGCAGCGCGCTTCCCAGCACCATTTGCAGGCTTGAGCGGGCGACACCAGGAACAACTGTACCGGGCAACAATCCACCGGGCAGTGCTTCGCACCGAAGCATGCGCAAGTCTTCTGCCTCCGTGACGATAAGCAGTTGGCGGCCATCCCACCGCGTGGCGCTGACCCGGGCTGGTGGCGCTGCCAATGACAGGCAGACGCGCGCCAGTTCGGGATCGTCCGGGTAACCAGCAATGGCTGATCGGACGGCCGCCAGCTTGGGCTCACTGAGAGTGCGTCGCGTGGTCATCAGGGCATCGAACTCCACCAGGCCAAAGGCCACGGGTACCAGCCGGTGCGCCTCGTTGACCTCGGGGGACTGGCTCACTGCGTCCGACTGCGCCTTCATGGCGGGTGGCAGCGGCAGGACTGCCGCAAGATCAGCGCAACCTGCTTCGCGCTCAGGCAGCCGGCCAAGTGCCACTTGCGCTGCCTGCCATGTGTCAATCAGCGCATCCTGCGCAGAGGTCGGCGACACATCGCTCATGTGATTCAGGAATTCCTGCAGTGTGGCACTGGTAAGGAGAAAGTGACTGATCGCCATCGAAATGGGCTCCTTGTATGAGTTTTACTTTTCTCTTGTGCAGGCTCAGCTCAGGCCAGCTTGCCCTGCTCTGCCACCTGGCGCTCTGTAGCCCACCAGGTCACGAGTTTTTGCACCGATTCAGGCGCGTCATCCAGGTAAGGGCGGGAAAACCGCAGCGGTGGCTGCAGGTGATAGTTCCTGGCGTCACGAAACCAGGGACGCGAATAAACCAGATTGAGGATGGGCCGCACCTTGTCTGACCGGTTGCCAAGCCCGCAGTGGGCTACCGCGTAGTCAACTACAAGGCACGAGCCAAGGGGGACTTGAGGATCCTGGAAAGGCAATTGCGCCGCCTCTTCCTGAGTCAGTCTTTGGGAACCCTTGTACAGGCGGGTCGCGCCCGTCTCTTCGTCCATGGCGAGCAATGGCACAACGACTTGCACCGCAAATGAAGGATGCGCAAACTGCCACCCACTCTCGTCAAAAAGTGCCGAGTGATCTTTGTGAACGCCCTGCTGCTGGCTGCCTGGCAGGGATATCACGGCCGTGTACGCGCTCAGAATGCACTCTTCGCCCAACACTTGTTCCATGAACGGCAGCACCAGGCCAGAGGCGACCAACTCTTCCTTGCCAAAAAAATCGTCAAGTTCCATGGTCAACATGTAGCGCTTGTGGCCCACCACCAAAGCATCAGCATGTTGACCTTCATGAAAGTGGCGCCCGTACTTTGCGGCAAAAGAACTTTGCAGTTTCGCAATCTTGTCCGGCGCGAACATGTTGTCAATCTGGACCGCGCCATAGCACTTGAACAGGTGGAGCATGAGCGCCAGTGTTTGGGGCGCCAACGTTTGCGAACGCTGCTCCTGCGCCGAGACGGCCAAACGTGGCGCAGCACCAGGTTGCGCCGCACGCTCCAGAACGGCCTGGGTGTCCTGAACCTGTGCCAGCAGCTCCTGGGCTGACGCATTGGAGGGCTGGGTTTTCAGAATTTCCAACAAAATGGCCGTGCTGGCGTCTACATCGAGGCGCAAAAAGTGGACATGCGCCAAGGCAACTCGGGCTTGCAGGTTTTCTGGTGCAAGTGAAAGCACCTTTTGCGCAGCCTCTTGAGCGGCATCAACATCGCCTAGCTGGCAGGAAAGCTGCGCGTAATGAATCAGCCAGTCAATACTTTGTGGCTCGCGTGAAAGCTGGTCTTGCACCAGGCGCATGGCTCGGTCCCACTCTTCGTGCAGCGCATAGTCCTGCACACTGGCCAGGACGGCACCGGGCACGCGCGTCGCGAGCCAATCGCACAAGTCGAGCAGGTCCGTCAAACGGCTGTGCAGGGTCTCTGCACAATCGGCACGATGCTGACCACCAGGGTAGCGCCCAAAGCTGACGATAAAGCGCATCAGGCCTGCGCTCATGCTGCCGATGAGGCCCGCAAGCAGTTCTTTTTTGTCGCCGTAGCCGCCGGCCACCAGGGCATTGACATAAGCCTCCAGTCGACGCGCTGGCGGTGAGTCACCGGCCGTCCCGGACGCGGCCCAACGACTGACCAGCATGGCCGCCAGGGTGCAGCGGGAAAACAGGCCCGGCAGGCACAGGCCGGCCGGGCCCCAGGAAGCCTCGTCCCAGTCAAAAAAAACAACCTGACCATCGGGTGTGAAAGCGACATTGCGCGATTGCAGGT
>CALROG020000032.1:0-46511 GCA_943369755.1 Ramlibacter sp. 2FC | reverse complement strand
GGAAATCCAGCGCCAGCATCACCCGTACCGATCCGGGCTCGCCGCAACGCGCCGCGCGGCCGGTAAACTGGCGATCGATGCGCGGCGACAGGTTGTGTTGGCACAGCACCACATGCAGCCCACCCAGGGCAGCCACACCCTCGCCCAGCGCAATGTCGGTGCCCCGCCCGGCCATGCTGGTGGCCACGGTGATGCGTCCGCACTGCCCAGCCGCTGCCACCAGGGCCTCTTCGGCGGCGTCCTGGCGGGCGTTCAAAACGGCGTGGGGAATCCCTGCAGCCGCAAGCACGGACGACAACTGCTCGGATTGCGCGACGGTCCCGGTCCCCACCAGCACGGGGCGGCCCTGAGCCTGTACGGCGGCAACTTCCGCCGCCACGGCGTTCCACAGCGCCGTGCTGTCGGGCAGCAGCAACGGGGGCAGCACACGCCGTTGCGAAGGCAAGCGCGGTGGCACAGCCACCGTCTCAAGTCCATAAACCGCCCGCAACTCGCCGGCCGATGCGCCCACCGTGCCGCTCATGCCGGCCAGCCGCAGGTAACGCGGAAAAAAACGCTGATAAGAAATCTGCGCCACAGCCGTGTTGCGCGCAGTGGCGGTGCCGCCTTCCTTGATCTCGACCAGTTGGTGAAGGCCACGCGACCAGGCGCGTCCAGGCGCGGCGCGGCCCGTCGTCTCGTCCACAATGCTGACGCGGCCCTCTCGCACCACGTAGTCGCGGTCGCGCGCCAGGCCGTGGGCGGCCACCAGCGCCAGGCAGACGGTGTCTTCGCGGTGGCGGCGGTTGTTGTGCAGCGGTACCGGGCTGTCAGGCCAACTGGCCAGAAGCTGTTGCCCCGCAGGAAGCAGGCGCGCACGCAAGCTGTCGGCCATCAACTCGAAATCCAACCCCATGCGCATGGTCGCAGCGCGTCGCGCTGCTTCGGCCAGAAAAGCCGGCTCCAGTCCCTGGGCGTCGGCGCGCGACAGGATCAGCGGCACACTGGCCTCGTCGATCAGCACGGTGTCGGCTTCGTCCACGATGCCAAAGCACAGGCCGCGCAGCAGCGGTGCTGTACTTGTTGCGCCGACCGCATCGCTGGCCATGCGCCGGGCGCGCTGCTCCAGGTCGCTGAGCGCCTGTGGCTGCGCCAGGCCATCGCGCAGGTAGTCAAACACCAGTTCCTTGGCCGTGCAGTAGGTGATGGCCTGACCCCACGCCGTGCGCCGGGCGTCCTGGCCCATGGGCTGGGTAACCGCCCCGCAGCCCAGGCCCAGCGCCGTGAAGAAAGGGGCCATCGCGGTCGCGTCCCGTGCAGCCAGGTAGTCGTTGGCCGTGATCACATGCACCGCTGTGTTGCCCAGCGCGGCCACGGCGGCAGCCAGCGCAATGGCAACTGTCTTGCCCTCACCAGTCGCCATCTCCACCAACCGGCCATCCAGCAGGACGCGTGCAGCCATGACCTGTGTGGGATAAGGACGCAGTCCCAAAGTCGATTCAAGCGCGCAGGCGGCCAGTGCAAATGCTTCGGCCAATGCGTCAGTGCCCCAGGTCCGGCCCGACTGTCGCTGGCGCAAGGCCAGCACCGCCTGCGCCAGCGGCGCTCGGCCAGCGGCGCCAGCATGCGCATCCACTACCTTCACAAACTCCGAATATGCAGCCAGGCGTGGCCCGCCTGCCAGCGCGCGCAGCATGGCAGCTGTGCGGTGCGGCCAATCCCGCCTGGCAGCGTTGACCCGCTGCGGGTAGCTGCCCCAGGTCACACCCGGTGCCATGCCGGCGCTCACGGTAGAAATCATTGGGCAACACCCGCGCCGCGTGCAACGGTGCGGGCGCCTTCGGGTGGCCGGGCTGCGCTCATGCCTGTCCCACCGGGTTGAACTGGCGCAGCAGCAACTGACGCAACCGGCGCGCCCATTGCCAGCCCAGCGGCTCATAGCCCAGATCAAACCGGACCCAGGCGCGCGCTCCGATGCGCCCGGCCGGCTGCTGGGGCAACGTCACGTCAAGCAGGAACACCGGTGCCAGCGTGCGCAGGCCGTCCTTGTCGGCCGGATCGACCGCGATAGCGCCGCCGCGGCGGTCGCCCAGCGCGGCGCTGGGCAACGCACGCACCCCCCCGGGCACCTCGCGCACAAGTGTGGCCGGCAGCGCCCAGCCCGCTGCGCCACCGGATGCATCCGCGAGGCGTACCTGCACGCCACGAATGCGATTGCGCACCCGCAATACATCCTGCTCGTCCAGCACAGCACGCACATGGGCAGGCGTGTCGCCCAATATGTAACCCACCATGACACCGCGCGCCGCATAACTGCCTGGGAGGTCGCCGGGGCGCGGCAACACCAGCCGGCCATCGGCACCGCCGCGCACAGACAGGCGCGCAAGCTGCTCGTCTGCCCGGGCAAGTTCGGCCTCGTTGCGGGCTATGTCCTCGGCCAGGCTGACGGCGCGGGCGGGCTCGCGCAGCAGCGCCTGGTATTGGCGCGCCTGCAACCCGGCCAGCTCACTGGCACGGCGCTCGCGTTCGGCCACAAGCGCCGGGTCGTCCAGCGTCAGCAGCACGTCACCCGCGACCACCATCGCACCATCCGCCGCCGACGTGCCGCGCACAAAGCCCGCCACCTCGGGGCGCAGCTGGGCACCTTCGGGTGGCCAGACCACACCGCGCGCAACCACCACGGCGGGTGCGGGCACGGCCAGCAGCAGCACCACCACCAAGCCCGCCATCAGCACCAACGCACCGGCCGCACGTCGCCGGGCCGGCCCGGCTCCGGCCACGCGCAACAGCCAGACGCCTGCCTGCCAGCCCAGCCACAGCGTGAAAGCAGCGGCAACAAGCCACCCAAGCAGCCACGACCGCCCCCCCAGCCAGCCCACCAACGCCGCTACAAGCGCAATGCGATAGCCCCAGGCCAGCGGTGCGTACCCAATCAGCCACTTGCGTTCGCCTGCGGCCAGCTGCACCGGGGGCGGCGCATTGTGCCCGTGCAAAAGGCGCATTGCCGACGACGCCCACCAGGCACTGCTGCGAGCTGCCAGGTTGGGCAGGTTCAGCGCATCGGCAAGCACGTGATAGCCGTCCAGACGCATCAGCGGGTTGCCATTGAACAGGATAGTGGACACCGAACAGATCAGCAGCACGGTGAACGCCAGGTCGCGCACCAGGCCCGGCTGCACTGCAAACCAAACGGCTGCGGCAACCGCCGCCAACGCCAGCTCCACCCCGATGCCTGCCGCGCTGACCAACACCCGCGCGCTACGCCGCTCAAAGCCATTGGCCGCCGAAGCGTCCACATACGGCGCCGGCGTGAAGAACAGCAGAGTGATGCCCATCTCATGCACCGCACCGCCAAAGCGGCGCACCGCCAGCGCATGGCCGAATTCATGCACGGTCTTGATGAGCGGGTAGCACAGCCAGGCCATCCACAGCAGGCGCTGCGACAACGAATGGGCCTGCGCCTCGGCCTTCAGCGCAGGGAAATTGACGATACATGCCAATGCAGCCAGTGCCACGGCAAGCAGCCAGGCAATGCCGGCCGCCGGGCTGAACAGCGCACGGCCCAGCGGTGCCATGCGGTCGAGTAAGCGAGTCGGGTCCAGCAGGCGCATGCGCAGCGCCACCGGGTTTATCCAGGCCCGCGCGCTGCTGCGGCGGTCCTGCTCGCGCTGGGCAAACAGCATCGACAGGTGCGGTGCGGCGTCAAACTGCACCATGCCCGCGCGATACAGCTGGGTCAGCAGACGCAGGATGTCATCCTGTGATGGTGCGCTGTTGCCCATCCGCGCCAACAGCAGTTGCCACAGGCCCTCTACGGTGTGCGTGCCGTCCAGACGCCCCGCGAACTCCCAGGCCGACGGGTTCAACCGCAACTGGCGGCCCGACGCCGACTCTGACAGCACGTGCCAAACCTGGTCACGCACAGGCTGGCGGACCACCGCCAACTGCAGCGCCAGGCGCGGGCGCAAATCGGCTACCCGGTACCACGATGCACTGAAGAGCGGTTCACTCATCAGGCCCGCCCTTTAAAACCCGGCTGACCAGATGGCCAGACGCAACCAGTTCAATGCCCGGTGGGTGACGATCCAGGCCAGGCTGCGCTCACCCGCGCCGATACGCGCCACGCCCGACAGGCCCGGGCGCAGGTTGGCAGCGGGCTCGTCCAGGGCAGCCTCCACCTCGAAATAATTGCGCTCCTGCGCTGACGTGGCCACCGGCACGATGCGCCGCACAGTGAAGCGCAGCGATCGGTCCGGCACTGCAGCCAGCGCCAGTTCACCCACCTGGCCAGGCCGGATAGCGGCGATGTCGGATTCGTCCACCTCCAAAATCAGGCGAAAGCTGTCGTTGGGTGCCAGGGTCAGCAGCACCTCACCGCGCTGCACCGGCGCACCCAGGCTTTGCGACAGGTCGCCCTTGATGACGATGCCGTCAAACGGCGCAATGATGCGCGCGCGTTCCAGCTGGCTGTCGGTGAGCGACAGCAGCGCCTGCGCCTCGCCCGCGCGCGACTGGCTGATGACCATCTGCGCCCGATCGTTGAGGGCCAGAGCGGCGCGGTAGGCGTTTTCGTGCTGGGCCAGCTCGCTCTCGCGGCGGCGACGCTCCAGCTGCAAATCCTGCGACGCAAGCTCAGCCAGCAACTGGCCGGCCTTGACCATGTCGCCGGCGCGCACATTGGCCTGCTGCAGGTAGCCATCGGCCGACGCCGCAATGGCACGCTGCACCGAGCCTTCCAGGCGGACCGGCGCGCTGACGCGGTACGGCAGCGGCACCACAGACGCCAGCACCAGTGCCGCGCCCAAGGCACCCACGGCGATCCGGGTGCCCAGTCGGTCGCGGGCAGTGGCAAAACGTTGCAGGGTACGGGCGGCGCGGCGCCAGGCCGATAGAGCTGCCTGCTGCTGCAGCGCCAGCACCGGGCCGGCAAAGCCCGCCACGTCTTCGCACAGCTGCCGCTCGGCAGGGGTAAAAGCCGTATCCCGCTCAAACGTCAGCGCGCCGACCAACATAGTCGCGTGTGCGCTGCCGGATGTACCGGCGTCAGGGTGGTCAACGCCCTTGAGCGGCACTGTGCAGGCGGCACCCTGCGGCGCAAGCCGCTGGTGGGCGTAGGCGATCAGCGGGGGCGAGTCCCCGGCGACCGGAAGGCAAACCGTGGCGCCCTGGTCCAACGCCTCGTTCATGGCCGAAACCAGCAATGCGGCAGTGTCCAGTCGGCCGTCCAGTTCGCGCCCCAGCGAGGTGGCCACCACCCGCACGACCGCGCCTTCACGCAGGCCCACGCTGACGCGGCGGCAGCCCAGCAACTGCGCCAGCTCGGCAGCCAGCGCCGTCCCCGCCTCGGCTGGGCCGTGGCGCGACAGCACTGCGGCCTGCACGCGAAGGACTGCAGAGGCGGAACCGGTGTCACTCACAAAATTGGACCCATAGACATCACAGACAGCCATTCTCGCCGCCGTCACACCTTGTTACCAGTAGGGTGCCCCCTCAGTCGAGAAAAATTGACTGCGCTGCGTCGCGCATGATCCACACCGCAGGCCCCTGCCCGAGCGGACAGCTTGCAGTCAGGGCGTCAGGGAAATGGGCGAACTGTGGCTAGGGCTGCTCCGCCAGCGCTGTAAAAGCCGCGACCACCTCGGGCGGCGCCTGCACCAGCTCGATGAGCACGCCCTCGCCGCCAATCGGCAGTTCGTCACTGCCTTTGGGGTGCACAAAACAAATATCAAAACCGGCCGCACCCTTGCGAATGCCGCCGGGCGCGAAGCGCATGCCTTGTGCGCCAAGCCACTGCACTGCCTCGGGCAGCTTGTCGATCCACAGGCCCACATGGTTCAGTGGCGTGGTGTGCACCGCGGGCTTTTTGTCCGGGTCCAGCGGCTGCATCAGGTCCACCTCGACCTTGAACGGGCCGGTGCCAATGGCGCAAATGTCTTCGTCCACGTTCTCACGTTCGCTTTTGAACGTGCCGGTCACTTCCAGGCCAAACATGTCCACCCACAGCTTGCGCAGGCGCGTCTTGTCGGGGCCACCGATGGCGATTTGCTGGACGCCCAGCACCTTGAAGGGGCGGCTCATTACGCAAACTCCACAATCGGCTGGTCCACCGTGAGCGACTCGCCCTTGGCGGCCAGCACCTTGCCCACCACACCGTCGGCAGCAGCAAACAGCACGTTTTCCATCTTCATGGCCTCGATCACGGCCACGCGCTCGCCGGCCTGCACCTTCTGCCCAGGCTGCACCGCCACCTCCACCAGCAGGCCGGGCATGGGCGACAGCACATAGCGGCTCATGTCGGGCGGGGCCTTGAACGGCATCAGCGCGTGCAGCTCGGCGGCGCGTGGCGACAGCACCAGAGCATCCAGCTGGCTGCCGTTGTGTATGACGCGAATGGCCAGCGGGTTGCGGGGCGTGCCACGCTCCACCTGCGCAGTAAAGCGTTTGCCGTTGACGGTGCCGCGAATGCGCAGCCCGCCAAGGTGCCAGTTGCTACAAATTTCATAGTGGCTCACGCCCACCTGGAGCGAGCTGGAGCCTGATTTGGCCTCAAAGTCGGTCACTTCCACCGGGTGCGACTGGTGGTTGCCTGCGCTACCCAGCCCCAGCACCACAAATTGCTCGCCCACCTTGACGCCGTGGCCCGGCAACTGGCCGCTGATCCCCGCGGCCCGCCCCAGCGTGCGGCGGTGCACATAGGCTGCCAGCGCCACCAGAAAGCCCGGGTCGTCGTGCGGCACGTCGGCGGCGCTGAAGCCCTTGCCATAGTGCTCGGCAATGAAACCGGTGTTGAAGTCCCCCGCCACAAAC
The DNA here is from genome assembly GCA_943369755.1 of Ramlibacter sp. 2FC. Taxonomy (GTDB): domain Bacteria; phylum Pseudomonadota; class Gammaproteobacteria; order Burkholderiales; family Burkholderiaceae_C; genus CALROG01. The sequence goes on along the minus strand of CALROG020000032.1, from coordinate 39,725 downwards.
TTCGGGTGCGCCAGCAGCGCCGCCTGGAACGGGATGTTGCTGCTGATGCCGCGGATTACAAAGCTGTTGAGCGCCTCACGCATCTTGGCGATGGCGTCATGGCGGTCCGTGCCGTGCACGATGAGCTTGGCGATCATCGAGTCGTAATACATCGGAATTTCGCCGCCGTCCTGCACGCCGGTGTCGACCCGCACGCCCTGCAGGTGCTGGGTGTCGCCGGCCCACATGCTTTCTTTGGGCGGCTGAAAGCGCACCAGCCGCCCGGTGCTGGGCAGGAAATTGCGGAAAGGGTCTTCGGCATTGATGCGGCACTCAATGGCCCAGCCGTTGCGCTGCACATCGGCCTGCGCCAGCGGCAGTGGCTCGCCAGCAGCCACGCGGATCATCAGCTCCACAAGGTCCAGCCCGGTGATGCATTCGGTCACCGGGTGCTCCACCTGCAGGCGGGTGTTCATCTCCAGGAAGTAAAAGTCCTGGTCCTTGCCGACCACAAACTCCACCGTGCCCGCGCTCTGGTACTTGACGGCCTTGGCCAGCGCCACGGCCTGCTCGCCCATTGCCTTGCGGGTGGCGTCGCTGATAAAGGGCGAAGGCGCCTCTTCAATCACTTTCTGGTGGCGGCGCTGGATGGAGCATTCACGCTCGTTCAGGTAGATCACGTTGCCGTGCGAGTCGCCCAGCACCTGGATCTCGATGTGGCGCGGCTCCTGCACAAACTTCTCGATGAAGATGCGGTCGTCGCCAAAACTGTTGCGCGCCTCGTTCTGGCAGGCGGTGAAGCCCTCCAGCGCCTCCTTGTCGTTGTAGGCCACGCGCAGGCCCTTGCCACCGCCGCCCGCGCTGGCCTTGATCATCACCGGGTAGCCAATGTCGCGTGCAATCTGCACCGCGCGCTCGGCACTCTCAATGGCGTCGTTCCAGCCCGGAATGGTGTTGACCTTGGCCTCGTTGGCCAGCTTCTTGGACGCGATCTTGTCGCCCATGGCGGCAATGCTGTAGTGCTTGGGGCCAATGAAGGTGATGCCTTCTTCCTCCACGCGCCGGGCAAAGGCCTCGTTCTCGCTCAAAAAGCCGTAGCCGGGGTGCACTGCCTGCGCGCCGGTCTGCTTGCACGCGGCAATGATCTTGTCGGCCTGCAAATAGCTCTCGCGGCTGGGCGCAGGGCCGATGTGCACGGCTTCGTCGGCCAGCGCCACATGGCGGGCTTCCTTGTCAGCGTCTGAGTACACCGCCACGGTCTTGATGCCCATCTTGCGGGCCGTGAGGATGACGCGGCAGGCGATTTCGCCGCGGTTGGCGATCAGGATCTTGGTAAACATGTCAGTCTCCGATTCGGGAACGTATCAGTGAATAGCTTTTTCTGGGCTCGCAAGCGGCGCGGCTTGCTGCGAAGGAAGTGAACGCGAGGGCCGACGAACACCAGACACCCGGGATCGGGCTGCCTGAGCGTTTTGCGCAGGTAAAGGAGGAGCGCGAAGCGCGGGGGACACGGAGCAAAACGCTCAGGCAGCCAGATCCAGCGTGAGAAGAACTCATGGCGTCACCTGCACTGTCAAAGAGGAATGTTCCCGTGTTTGCGCCAAGGGTTTTCAAGCTTCTTGTCGCGCAGCATTACCAGCGAACGGCAAATCCGCCTGCGGGTTTCATGCGGCAGGATCACGTCGTCAATAAAGCCGCGTGCGCCCGCCACAAACGGGTTGGCAAAGCGGGCCTTGTACTCGGCTTCCTTCGCGGCCAGCTTGGCCGGGTCGCCCTTGTCTTCACGGAAGATGATCTCCACCGCGCCCTTGGCACCCATCACCGCAATCTCGGCGTTGGGCCAGGCAAAATTGACGTCGCCGCGCAGGTGCTTGGAGCTCATCACGTCGTAGGCGCCGCCATAGGCCTTGCGGGTGATCACCGTGATCTTGGGCACGGTGCACTCGGCGTAGGCGTACAGCAGCTTGGCGCCGTGCTTGATGATGCCGCCGTACTCTTGCGACGTGCCGGGCATGAAGCCGGGCACGTCTACAAAGGTCAGCACCGGGATGTTGAACGCGTCGCAGAAGCGCACGAAGCGCGCCGCCTTGATGCTGCTCTTGATGTCCAGGCAACCGGCCAGCACCAGCGGCTGGTTGGCCACGATGCCCACGGTCTGCCCCTCCATGCGCGCAAAGCCGATGATGATGTTCTTGGCGTACTCGGGCTGTAGCTCAAAAAAGTCGCCGTCGTCCACCGTCTTGGCAATCAGCTCCTTCATGTCGTAGGGCTTGTTGGGGTTGTCGGGTACCAGCGTGTCCAGGCTCAGGTCCATGCGGTCGGCCGGGTCGTTGCTGGGGCGCACCGGGGCCTTTTCGCGGTTGTTCAGCGGCAGGTAGTTGTACAGGCGGCGCAGCATCAGCAGCGCCTCCACGTCATTTTCAAACGCCAGGTCGGCCACGCCGCTGCGGGTGGTGTGGGTAGTGGCACCGCCCAGCTCCTCGGCCGTCACTTCCTCGTGCGTCACCGTTTTCACCACCTCGGGGCCGGTGACGAACATGTAGGAACTGTCTTTCACCATGAAGATGAAGTCCGTCATGGCCGGGCTGTACACCGCGCCGCCGGCGCAGGGCCCCATGATCATGCTGATCTGCGGCACCACGCCACTGGCCATCACATTGCGCTGGAACACATCCGCATAGCCGCCCAGGCTGGCCACGCCTTCCTGGATGCGGGCCCCGCCCGAGTCGTTCAGGCCGATCACTGGCGCGCCGACCTTCATGGCCTGGTCCATCACTTTGCAAATTTTCTCGGCGTGGGCTTCTGAGAGCGCGCCTCCGAAAACGGTGAAGTCCTGACTGAACACAAACACCAGGCGGCCGTTGATCATGCCGTAGCCAGTGACCACACCGTCGCCCGGAATCTTCTGGTCTTCCATGCCGAAGTCGGTGCAGCGGTGCTCGACGAACATGTCCCATTCTTCAAAGGTGCCCTCGTCCAGCAGCAGCTCCAGCCGCTCGCGGGCAGTGAGCTTGCCCTTCTTGTGCTGGGCGTCAATGCGCTTCTGCCCGCCGCCCAGGCGCGCGGCGGCGCGCTTTTGTTCCAGTTGTTCAAGGATGTCGTGCATGGTGGTCTCTTGGTCCTTTTGCTACATATTTGATAGTGGGTCACGCAACATTGGTGCGGGCTGCAAGCAGATTTCGTGCTGCAGTAGAGGCGGGAACCCGCCCTGCGGCCACGTCGGCGGTGAGCTGGGGCAGCAGCTCGCGCACCTTCGGGTGCTGGCGAAACGCCTGCTTCAGCCCGGCGTCAATGCGCTCCCACATCCAGGCCAGCGCCTGCTGCTGGCGGCGTTGTGGCAGCCGGCCGTTGATGGTTTGCAGGTGTTTGAACTGGGTAACGGTGGCCCAGAAGGCGTCCACCCCGGTGCCGTGCAGCGCGCTCAGTTGAATGACTTGCGGGTGCCATGACTCCGTTCGGGCTGAGCTTGTCGAAGCCCCCTCAAGCCCTTCGACAAGCTCAGGGCGAACGGGGCTACGTTGCGGATGCCCATGCTGCCCCAGCAACCGCAGCGCGCTGGTGATCTGCGCCTGTGCCCGGGTGGCGGCGTCGGCGTCAATGTCGGCCTTGTTGATCACCACCAGGTCGGCCAGCTCCATCACGCCCTTCTTGATGGCCTGCAGGTCGTCACCGGCATTGGGCAACTGCATCAACACAAACATGTCGGTCATGCCCGCCACGGCCGTCTCGCTCTGGCCCACGCCCACCGTCTCGACAATCACCACGTCGTAACCTGCCGCCTCGCACACCAGCATGGCCTCGCGCGTTTTCTCGGCCACACCCCCCAGCGTGCCGCTGGACGGGCTGGGCCGGATGTAGGCGCGCTCGTGTACCGAGAGCTTTTCCATCCGCGTCTTGTCCCCCAGGATGGAGCCACCGGAAACGGTGCTGGACGGGTCAATGGTCAACACCGCCACGCGGTGGCCCTGCGCAATCAAGTACAGGCCCAGCACCTCAATGAATGTGCTTTTACCCACGCCCGGCACACCACTTATGCCGAGGCGAAAGCTCTTGCCAGTGTGCGGCAGCAGCGCGGTGAGCAGTTCATCGCCCTGGGAACGGTGGTCGGCCCGTGTGGACTCCAGCAGGGTGATGGCCTTGGCGATGGCGCGGCGCTGGGCCGGGCCATCGGAGCCAAGAACGCCCGCAGCGAAATTCATTTCGCGGCAATCGCCTTGCGGATCTGCTCCAGCACATCCTTGGCGCTGGCCGGGATCGGCGTGCCGGGGCCGTAGATGCCCTTGACGCCGGCCTCATACAGAAACTCGTAGTCTTGCTGGGGAATCACGCCGCCCACAAACACGATGATGTCGTCTGCGCCCTGCTTCTTCAGCTCCTCAATGATGGCAGGCACCAGCGTCTTGTGGCCTGCGGCCAGCGTGCTCACACCCACGGCGTGCACGTCGTTCTCAATCGCCTGGCGGGCGCATTCTTCGGGCGTCTGGAACAGCGGGCCCATGTCTACGTCAAAGCCCAGGTCGGCAAAGGCGGTGGCTACCACTTTGGCACCGCGGTCGTGGCCGTCCTGGCCGAGCTTGCTGATCATCACGCGCGGGCGGCGGCCCTGGGCCTCTGCGAATGCATTGATTTCGGTCTTGAGGGCTTCCCAACCCTCGGCACTGTCATAAGCTGCTGCATACACACCGGTCACCTTTTGCGTGTCGGCGCGGTGGCGCCCATAAACCTTTTCCAGCGCATCGCTCACCTCGCCCACCGTGGCGCGCAGGCGCATGGCCTGGATGCTCAGCTCCAGCAGATTGCCGTCACCCTTTTCAGCAGCCGCTGTCAGCGCGTCCAGCGCGGCCTGCACCTTGGCGGCGTCGCGCGTGGCGCGAATCTGCTGCAGCCGGGCAATTTGCCCGTCGCGCACGGCCATGTTGTCAATGTCGCGCGCCTCCACCGCGTCTTGCGTCTGCAGCTTGTATTTGTTAACGCCGACGATCACGTCTTTGCCACTGTCAATGCGGGCCTGCTTTTCAGCGGCGGCGGCCTCGATCTTCAGCTTGGCCCAGCCGCTGTCCACGGCGCGCGTCATGCCGCCCATGGCTTGCACTTCTTCAATGATCGTCCAGGCCGCGTCGGCCATGTCTTGCGTGAGCTTCTCCATCATGTAGCTGCCGGCCCAGGGGTCGATCACATTGCTGATGTGCGTCTCTTCCTGAATGATGAGCTGCGTGTTGCGCGCAATGCGCGCGCTGAACTCGGTGGGCAGTGCAATGGCTTCGTCAAAGCTGTTGGTATGCAGGCTCTGCGTGCCGCCAAACACGGCTGCCATGGCCTCGATGGTGGTGCGCACAATGTTGTTGTACGGGTCCTGCTCGGTGAGCGACCAGCCAGACGTCTGGCAATGCGTGCGCAGCATCAGGCTCTTGGGGTTTTTGGCGCCAAAGCCGCTCATGATGCGGCACCACAGCAGGCGCGCCGCACGCATCTTGGCCACCTCCAGGTAGAAGTTCATGCCAATGGCCCAGAAGAAGCTCAGGCGGCCGGCAAAGTCGTCCACGTCCATGCCCTTGGCTTGTGCCGTCTTCACATATTCCTTGCCGTCAGCCAGGGTGAAGGCCAGCTCCAGCGCCTGGTTGGCCCCGGCCTCTTGCATGTGGTAACCCGAAATCGAGATCGAGTTGAACTTGGGCATGTGTTTGGCCGTGTACTCGATGATGTCGCCAATGATCCGCATGCTTGGGCCGGGCGGGTAGATATACGTGTTGCGGACCATGAACTCCTTGAGGATGTCGTTCTGGATGGTGCCGCTCAACTGGCCCTGGCTCACGCCCTGCTCTTCGGCCGCCACCACATAGCCCGCCAGCACCGGCAGCACCGCGCCGTTCATCGTCATGGACACACTCACCTTGTCCAGCGGGATCTGGTCAAACAGGATCTTCATGTCCTCCACCGAATCAATGGCCACACCGGCTTTGCCCACGTCGCCGGTCACGCGGGGGTGGTCGCTGTCGTAGCCGCGGTGGGTGGCCAGGTCAAAAGCAACACTTACGCCCTGCCCGCCGGCGGCCAGGGCCTTGCGGTAGAAGGCGTTGGACTCTTGCGCTGTGGAAAAGCCCGCGTATTGGCGGATCGTCCAGGGCCGCACCGCATACATGGTGGCCTGCGGGCCGCGCAGGTAGGGCGCAAAGCCCGGCAAGGTGTTGGTGTGATTCAAGTTGGCCGTGTCAGCCGCTGTGTAAAGCGGCTTGACGGTGATGCCGTCTGGCGTGTGCCAATTCAGCGCGTTCACGTCGCCACCGGGGGCGGACTTGGCAGCGGCTTTGGCCCAGGCTTCAAGGTTTGCGGGCGGGAATTCAGGCTGGTTTTGACTCATGACGCCATCTTTTGAAGGGTTTCCCCGAAGTCTATATCATTTATAATTATTGATGCAAAATATTATGTCTGCATAAAATGACTGCTAACTGACTCCCCCCAATGGCCGCCGTGACCCTTACCCCCCGCGCCCTTTACGAAGAAGTAGCCGAGCTGCTGCGCCAGCGCATCTTTAGCCGCGAGCTGGAGCCCGGCAGCTGGATAGACGAGCTGAAACTGGCCGAGGAATACGGCATCAGCCGCACCCCGCTGCGTGAGGCGCTGAAAGTGCTGGCCGCCGAAGGCTTGGTAACCATGAAGGTGCGCCGCGGCGCCTATGTGACCGAGGTGTCCAAGACAGACCTGAACGACGTGTACCACCTGCTCAGCCTGCTGGAGAGCGACGCGGCGGGCGTGGTGGCCACCAAAGCGACTGACGCAGAACTGGAAGAGCTGCAAAAGCTGCACAAAGAGCTGGAAGCCGCCGCAAAACCGGGCAAAGCCGGCAAAGCCAACACAGACCAGTTCTTTGCCCTGAACGAACAGTTTCACATGCGCCTGCTGGCCATTGCCAACAACCGCTGGCGCGACCAGATGGTGGCCGACCTGCGCAAGGTGATGAAGCTGAACCGCCACAACTCCCTGCTCAAGACCGGGCGCATTGCAGAGTCATTAGCCGAACACCAGGCCATCATGGCCGCGCTGCTGGCGCGGGATGCGCAGCGCACGCAGGAGCGGATGCGGGAGCATTTTGCTAATGGGTTGGAGGCGGCGGAGTAGGAGTGTTCGTGCGCACGCAGAGCCGGCACGAGTTCAGGCGACTTGGATTTCTGGACTGTCGAAGTTACTTTAGGGCCAATTGCGGACTCTGCGAATGACTGCTTTTAGGGTGCAAAAGTCGCGAAGCCATGGACCGATAACAGACCGCGAAAGCGTCGGAGTTGGGTTGAATTGAATCGTTCAAAGGCATGGACCCAAGGGGCCGCTGTGGTCATCACCAGCCATTTGACAGACTTCGCCTCCTATACGCGCTACGTATTCCAAGCCGTCCAAAGGACGCCACCCAAGTAACATCCTGGCATAGACTTGGGAAAGACCGACTCGGTTCCCCATCTAGATGCTATAGACGACATTGAGGGTAAACCATATGGGTACTTTAGACGAGGCAACGCTCAGGAGCAGGTTGCACTCCATGCTTGAGCTCCAAGACGGCATCAACTGCAAGATTCGTCCGGATTGGCGAGACGCGAACAACGCTTGGTTTCGAGCGATTTGGACCGAGTGCGCCGAACTGATTGACCACATCGGGTGGAAGTGGTGGAAGCATCAAACACCTGACCTCCCACAGGTTCACTTGGAGCTGGTAGACATCTTTCACTTCGGCCTGAGCGAGCTACTACAGCAGCATGGCGCTGCGCTGATAGCGGCAAACCAGCTGCTGGAGACGTACCTTGCATATGGAAGGCGCAGAGGCACCGGCGCAAAAGATTCTGGAGAGTGTATTGCTCTTGTGGAAACCTTCGCCACTTCCGTACTAACGACAAGAAGATTTGACCTAGCGGCGTTCTGCGAGCTCTCGAGTGCGGTGGACCTCGAAGAAGAGTCGCTCTACGAGATGTATGTTGGAAAGAACGTGCTTAACCGCTTTCGCCAGGATCATGGCTATAAGTCTGGGTCATACCTAAAGACATGGGATGGGCGCGAAGACAATGTGTGGCTCGTTGAGTTTGCGGCAGGTCTCGACAAGGATCCGGCCACCTTCGCAGCTTCGCTTTACCAGCGGCTACTAAAGAAATACGAAGAGGTCACTCTTGCCCGTTGAGCTGCCCCCAACGGTCGCGGAGAACTGGAAGTTCTTCGTCAATGCACAGCTCTGGCCAAGGGCAGCTCGTTTTGACCCGAGAGGATGGTTAGAGAACTTCAATGCGGGAGACCAAAAATACGCCATCCGCTTATTGGAGGGGTTTACGTACTTCTCCAGTGAGTTGGTTGAGGCGCTCTTCCGCGGTGCCTTTCAAAATCTCTCACAGTTAGTCGTTCAGAATAAGGACAATTACTTTTCAGCAAGCGCCCAGTGGACTCAGTTCGTCGAGTCCGCCATCGTGGTTCGCGTCGAGGGAAACCACAGCAGTGAGGCCGACAGCGCATTCATCTTCACTCGGATGGCCCGCGAAATCGTGGGTATCCAAGAAAAGCAGATTCTTTCCCCGGCAAAAGCGCTAGAGCGACTGCGCGCAACGCCTCGTGGAAACGTGATATTCGTCGATGATTTTGTCGGGTCCGGAGAGCAGTTCGAAAACACGTGGGCAAAAATTCATTCGCTTTCTGGCTATACAGTTGCGTCATTTAAATCGCTTGTCGCGACAATTGGCTCGCAGTCAGTGGGCTTCTACTACTGCCCATTGGTGTGCACTGAGATAGGACGCCAACACATTGCGAGGAACTGCCCGCTGGTGAAGGTTTTGCCGGCACACATGCTGCCAGATACCTACAGCGCTTTGACGGGCAAATCTGTGATTTGGCGTGATGACATGAAGGTCGCTGGTCCTGACTTCGTTGAGCGCGCAAGCGCAAATGCTGGAATCCCCTTCAGAGATGGGCAAGAAGGCTGCTGGAAGGGCTATAGAAAGCTCGGCTTAGCGCTTGCTTTTGCACACGGGTGGCCGGACGCAGTCCTACCAATCTTCACGCACCAACAAAACGGCTGGAAGCCGCTCCTAAAGAAATAACATGACGAGCGAGACCGGGTCTATCAACAAATTGAGCACGGTGCTTGGCCTTTACAAGGCCGAGTGGCTTCGTGGGAAGCTATTCGACTTGTTCACCGAGCCTGGCTACTTCGACGAATTGAAGATGAACCGGCCGTGCGTACTCATCGGCGGCAGAGGAACTGGCAAGACAACCGTTCTTCAAGGGTTGTCATACCAAGGGCAGTTAGCATTTGCGAATTCAGAGAAGCAGGTCATCGACACTTGGCAGTTCTTTGGCCTTTACCACCGCGTCAACACCAACAGGGTAACGGCGTTTCGAGGCCCGGAGTTGAGCGAGGAAAGATGGCGCGCCTGTTTTGCCCACTATCTAAACCTTCTTTTCTGTACGCAGCTTCTGGAATTCGCATGCTGGTACGAGCTTCAGACCGGTAAGGACCTTTCGCTTTCTTCGGCTGATTTGGCGGCCTTCCGCGCGACGCTTGGCCTCCAGTCGGAAGGTGGACTGGCGGAGTTGGCGCAAGAGGTTCGCCTTCAAGTCCTAATATTCGAGTCGTCTATCAACAGCATCGTCGACGCGCCACCGGCCTTCTTGTCGATGCAGGCGGCGCCGGTGGACACTCTCGCAAGCGCGCTGCTCAGCACGCCCGCCTTGGCGGGCAAGCAGTTTTTCTTCCTCATCGACGAGTTTGAGAACTTTGAGGACTACCAGCAGCGCGTACTGAACACCATCATCAAGCACGCACCAAGTTCATACACCTTCAAGGTTGGGGTCCGAGAGCTCGGCTGGCGTGAGCGTTCCACCTTGAACGCGAACGAGCAATTGACGTCGCCGGCAGACTATGCGCGCATCTCGATTTCGGAGCGACTTACGGACTCGCGATTTAAGTCCTTTGCTGAGCAGGTGCTCTCCGTTCGCTACCTAAATACTGTCGAATTGCCTTCTGCCACTGCGGATTTTCCGGCACTTTTCCCGAAGCTGAGCGAGCTGGAAGAGGCTGAACGACTAATTGACAAGACGCAGGCCGCTCGCGTGCGCCAGGCTGTTGAGGCTGCAAGCTCACCGGCGCAAAGGGAGGCTGCAAAGGCACTTCCAATTGGCGTGCAATATTTCTTGGACTATTGGGCGAGCGCCCATCCAGAAACAACGCTTGGTACCGAGATAGCCGCGTGGCTCGCTGGAGATGCGACGGGCAAGGATCGCTTCGACAACCATTTCCACGCTTCGCTCTTTGCCATTCGCCAAGGCAAGCGAGGCATCCGCAAGTACTACTGCGGTTGGGAGGTCTACCTCGCGCTTTGCGAGGGCAACATCCGATATCTGCTCGAGCTCGTTCACTCCGCTCTCCTTCTTCACATGGAAGAGGACGGGGCACAACTGACACCTATCAGCGCCGAGACACAGACGCAGGCGGCCCAAGCCGTTGGCCGGAAGAACCTTTCCGAACTAGAAGGTCTTAGCGTGGACGGCGCTCGACTGACAAAGCTATTGCTGAGCCTCGGACGGGTCTTCGGTGTGCTCGCCGAATCGCCGGCAGGGCATACATCAGAAGCGAATCAGTTCCACCTCCGTGAGGAGTTGGCACCGGAAAGCGATGGGCGGGCAATGGAGTTGCTCAAGCACTCTGTCATGCATTTGGCGTTGGTCAGGTATGCCGGTAGCAAGTTGCTGGATGAGCGGGATACCAAGGCCTATGACTACATGATCCATCCGATCTTTGCACCTTTCTTTGTCTTCAGCCATAGAAAGAAGAGAAAGATTCTGCTGTCGAGCGCCAACCTATTGAGCTTGGTCGACCGACCTAGAGAGGGTATCGAGACGGTCTTGAAGCTGAACAACAGAGCTTCACAAGCAGAACTCCCCGACCAGCTTCAGTTGTTCGGCGATTTCTATGCGTGACGTGAAGCGTGAGCCGATATTGACCGACACCTTTGAGTCGGTCAATCTCTTCAAGCCGGTAGCTGGGAGTGCCTACGTCTATCGCGTTAGCCACGAAGACAGAAGCAACCATGCTGCGCAATGGCGGCAAAGCTGCACCGATGTGCAGTTCATCGAGGTCACAACGGAGACAGTCTCAGGATTTCAAGTGGCTGGCATCAACGAGGACTTTCTTCTCAGAAGTGCCGCATCGCTGGCAAAGTTGCTCGCTCCGCTTGGAATTGGCCGAATCCTCTACGTCGATATCACCGGACTTAGCCACCCAACGTGGGCAGCTCTGATTCGGGCGGCTATCACTGCCCGCATGGAGGTGCGAGTTGTCTATGTGGAGCCGAATCGGTATAAGCGGAGCGCGGCACCGTTGGAGGGGCAAATTTATGACCTCAGTGCGCGCATCTCCGGCATCGCGCCAATGCCGGGATTCGCAACGATTGCAACCTCCGACGAATCCCTCTTTGTCCCGCTACTGGGCTTTGAAGGAGCAAGGTTTCGGCATGTCATCGAGCAGGTTCAGCCAAGTCACGAGCGAATAGTCCCAGTAGTTGGCATACCTGGCTTCAAACCGTGGTACGTGTTTGAAACTTATATGGGCAACAGGGCTGCCTTGGAAGAGACAGGTGCTTGGGAGCATATCCAGTATGCACCGGCGAACTGCCCTTTTAGCTGCTTCTACCTATTGCAGGAATTAGCCCAGCGCAATCCCATTTCCATGTTGAAGGTCGCCATGATTGGGACCAAACCGCACGCACTGGGGGCAGTGATGTTCGCTCTGACCTCACCGAGCCGTATTGAGCTCATTTATGACAACCCCATACGTAAGGAAGGACGTACTGATGGCCTAGATAGACTTCTCGTCTATCACGTTGGTGCAATCACTGCAGGTGCCGCTGTCACACCAGCGAGTGCGAGGACTGGGCGTCACTGATGGACTGCTTCTACACTTCTCCGGAATTGGCGGATACGTTGGTGGGGCTGACAAAGAAGCGCCGCCGGTCCATTGCAATTGCAGATTTTGCTTGTGGCGAGGGCAGTCTGCTGCTTGCAGCTGAACGACGCTGGCCGATAGCGTCGATGATTGCAAACGACGTCTCTGCACAAGCAATAGCCAGCATTCGCAGGAATCGCCCGCAGTGGCAATCTACATGCGCGGACTTCTTAAATCCTCGTTCGGTCCGGTCCTCAGCACTTCGGCAGCACCTCGGCAGCGTCGACCTCATATTGCTGAATCCTCCGTTCTCTCGCAGAGACAAGCGCACTTATAAGGTCACCTTCGGAGGCGAGGAACTGCACGCTAGCATTGCACTCGCGTTTGTGGTCAACAGCCTTCCATTCCTTCGGCCGTCGGGAGTTGTTCTTGCAGTGCTACCGGACGGGTGCCTAGTTGGGAAACACGATGAGCCAGTCTGGCAGGGCCTCCGTAGGCATTTCAAAGTCGAAGTGATTCGCGACAACTCGCGGTCTGCGTTCCACGGCGTATGTGCACGCACGTGCTTGGTTCGGCTGACTAAATTGGAGAAACAGGTAACACCCGCTATAAGTGCCGACACTCCGACCGAGTTTCGGATTCTGCGAGGGCGAATCCAGATGCACTCTCGCAAAGTTGTTGCGGCAAGACTTGGTCAACTTTTGGTGCACACGAGTCATCTGTTGGCCGGCGCTGTGAAAAACTCTGGTGAGTATGTCGAGGGACCCGTCGTCACGGGTCCTGCCATGTTATTCCCACGAGTTGGACTCGTCACACCTGGGAAGGTATGTGTGCTTGGCCCGGGTCAACGCGTGACCCTGTCAGACTGCGTTTTAGCTGTTGGCTGTAAGTCTGAGACGGAGGTGAGAGCTTTAAGACATCGGGTGCTGGCGGCATGGCCGGTTTTTGCTTCTGCCTATCGGGGCACCGGTGCGCCCTACATCACGCTCGAGCGAGCAACAACTGTGCTTTCCGAGATTGCGGCGGTTGGGCGGTCAGCTTTCAGCGAGTCTCAAGCTGAGGGCCAAGCCGTTCTATACACGGCAACAGGTGGTGGACAAATGCAGACGCACTTGTAGACAGCATCTGGAGTAAACCCGCTCGTCTGCCACTGCTCCAGTAGCCATTCAAAGGAGTCATGCTCTGGTCACGACAAGAGCCATCGCATTGCAAATGATCGCAGCTCCCCTCGGATCGGACACTCACGGTCCGGGAACCAAGCAAGTCAATGTCAATTGACCGGCCGACGGTGTGAATGGGGAGGTGGGGCAATGAGTTAGAACTCTGCTTTAGTTTACAAACAAAAAACAGCCTCCAAGCCCCGTGGAATGTTCGCAAGCAGCTTCCTTTTTTATAGCAAACGTGAAGCAAGAAAGAGGTAAAGCTGGTGTAGCAGTTGTGTCCTTCACTTCGCCACCCACCAAAGCATTCCCCGCATTCGCCCCTGAGACTCCTCTCATCACCACCCAGAGGAGCCTTCATGACCATCACCTGTTTCATCCGCTACGAAATCGACCCGTTCAAGAAAGACCAGTTCACCGCCTATGCTGAAAACTGGGCCCGCATCATTCCCCGCCTGGGCGGGCATTTGCTGGGCTACTTTGTGCCGCACGAGGGCAGCAACTACGAGGCCTGGGGGCTGATCTCTTTCCCCAGCCTGGCGGCGTATGAGGCCTACCGCCAGCGCCTGCGCGCAGACGCTGATGCTGCTGCCAACTTTGCGTTTGCGCAGCGCGAGCGCTTCATCCTGAAGGAAGAGCGCACCTTCCCCCAGCCGGTGCCCGCCAGCTACCTGCAGGCACCCACCGGGTACATTGAAGCCGCATGAAATCTGCCCCCTACGAGCCCAAGCTGGCCAGCGTTGCTGCGGTGATTGCCGACGCCACGCGCGCCCGCATGCTCAGCTACCTGCTGGCGGGCGACTACGCCAGCGCAGGCGAGCTGGCGCGGGCCGCGTCCGTTACGCCCGCCACGGCCAGCGGGCATTTGGGCAAGCTGATGGCCGCCGAGCTGCTGGTGTGCGAGCAGCGCGGGCGGCACCGTTACTACAAACTGGCCGACGACGAGGTGGCCCACGCGCTGGAGGCAGTGGCGCTGATTGCCGAGCGCCGCACCCACACCGCCGCCTGGGCCAACCCCGCGCGCCAGCGGCTGCGCTTTGCCCGCTGTTGCTACGGGCACCTGGCGGGGCAACTGGGCGTGGAGCTGTTTTCGCAGCTCTTGTCCAACGAGTGGCTCGCGCCTTTTGGCGATGGCTACCTGCTCACCGCGCACGGCAAGGCCGCTCTGGGTGCGCTGGGCTTTGCGGTGGATGGTTTGGGCAGCGCCAAGCTGCCTGCCCCCACCCGCGTGGCCTACCGTTGCCTGGATTGGTCTGAGCGGCGCGACCACATGGCGGGCAAGCTGCCCAAAGCACTGCTGGCGCACTGCCTGCAGCAAGGCTGGCTGCGCCGCTTTGATGGCGAACGCGCGCTTGCGGTAACCCCGCTGGGGCGCAAGCACCTCGCGGGCCTGCTGCCTTCGGTCAATGCGCTTTAGTTGGCCGGGCATGCGCCAACACTTTGCTAGCGGGCGCGCGGCTCCCCGGCATCGGTGAGCGCCGGGCCAAAGTACATCCGCCCAATGCCTGCCTGCGCCGCCGCCGCCTCGCACAGGCTGCATGGCCGCGATGTGGAATACAGCACCGCCCCATCCAGCCGCTGGCGCCCAAGCTTTTGCTGGGCGTCGCGGATGGCCTCTCTTTCGGCATGCGCATCGGGGTTTTGGTTCTTCACAACGCGGCTTGGGCCCTCGCCCACCAGCGCCGCGTTTAGCACCAGCACCGCGCCGTAAGGCTGGTCTCCCCAAGACTCGGCCAGGCGCTTCATTTGCACGGCCGCGGCGTACCAGCGCGCCTGGGGTTGCGCGGGGGTGCTGTCTTGCGCCGTGCCAGCATTGCCACCCAGGGCAAAGCCACTGCCAATGGCCGCTGCAAGCACCGTGCGGCGCTTGGCAAGCCACTGCGGCGGGTCAACCGGTTTGCTATTCATTTGATAGTGGCTCAGGCTTGTTCCATGCGGGCTTACCTGTACTTGGCCGCTGTGATGAACTGGCTGAAGGTCTCGCACCACACAATGACGGCTGAGAACTTTGCCGGGTCAACGCCCGCGGGCACAGGCACCACGAAGTTCTCGAAGGTCTTGACGTCACCCACGCGCACCATGCGGGCCTTGAGCTTTTTGAAGTCGGCCTCGGTTTCCACAAACTCTGGCGACAAATACAACTTGTAGTCTGGCCCGGGGGCGAGTTTGCCGGCCAAAGAAATGGCGTTTGAAGCCACAGACACCGCCCCTTCACCCCAGTGCAGCGCGTCGCTGTCTTTCAGCTCACGCTTGAACTGCCCCGTAAACTGAACTTGCGCGGTTGCGGCTTTCACCTCCGCCGCCGTTGGTGCTGCCGGTGCAATGAGTATCGGCAGGGCGTAAATGCCCGCGGCAAAACCAACCGCCGCAAAGCCCAGATGGGAAACGACCAGAAGAAGAGTTTTGCGCATGTTCGTCTTTGTTGGCTAGGGCTCAATATTAGCTGCGGCATTGGGTGCCAGAAGCACCACCACATTGCCGCGCTTGCGCCCCGTGTCCACGTGGCGGTGCGCGTCAACAATCTGTTCAAACGGGTAGCAGCGGTCTACCACGGGCTTGAATTCCCCCGCCTGCGCCAGCCCGGCCAGAAGCTGCAGATCTTCAGGGCGCACCGCCACAGGCCCGGCAACCACTTTGTGGCGGGTGCTCAGGTTCACACAGGGGGCGTGCAGCATATCCGCCAACCCGCCCAACACCATCAACAGGCGGCCGCCCGCGTTAAGCACCGCGCCGCTGCGCGAATAGGGTGCGGTGCCTGCCGTGTCCATAACCACGTCCCAGCTCTGGCCAAGCTGTGTGAAGTCTTGCGCTGCGTAGTCAATGACCTGGCTGGCACCCAGCCCGCGCACCAGTTCTGCATTGGCCGCGCTGCATACCCCGGTGACATGCGCGCCAAAATGCCGCGCCAGTTGCACCGCCGCCGTGCCCACGCTGCCAGACGCGCCATTCACCAGCACCCGCTCGCCAGGCTGAAGCTTTGCGCGCCTGAAGAAACTCAGCGCCGTGGTGCCGCCAAATGAAAGTGCCGCCGCCTCCGCAAAAGTCAGCCCCGGGGGCTTCAGCGCCAACAGGCCGTCTTCGGGTATGCATCTGAACTCGGCGTGACAGCCCATAGCAACGTCTGTGAAGGCAAACACTGCGTCGCCGGGTTTGAAGCGCGTTACCGCCTTGCCCACTGCCTGCACCTCACCGGCCAGCTCGCTGCCCAGAACGGGCTGGCGGGGCCGCAAGATGCCAAACGCCAGCCGCCCCATGGGCCCAAAGCCGGGTGGCAAGCTAAGGCTGCGCACCCGCCAGTCGCCCGAGGTAACGGTGGTGGCCAGCGTCTTGACCAGTACCTCGTTGTCTTTGGCGGTGGGCTTGGCCACGTCCCTGAACTGCAGCACCTCAGGCGGGCCATAGCGTTCGTAAACTACTGTTTTCATGTTTCTTGTTTGGCGCCACTTGTGAACGTGCCCAGTGTTTCTGCCGCCGGCTGGTATGTCTTGGTGCTTCCCGGTTGGCTTTTCATCAAGCGCGGGTGTTTCTCTCAGCCGTCACAGCGCGCTGGCTCACCACTTCCACCAAAGCCGGGAACAGCCTGCCAAGACGCCACGCCAGTCTGGCACGGCCCGGCAGAACAATCACGCTCGTGTTCTTGTCGACGGCGGCAAGCGTTTCTTGTGCGCATTTCTCAACAGAGTAAGGGGGCCCGCCCAACGCCGTAAGGAAGCGACGCATATCGGGAGCCCACCCGATCTTGAAGTCGCCCGGGTTCTCGCTGTCCAGAATCGGGGTTTCGATTGCAGCGGGGCACAGCACACTCACCCGCACACCCCGCGCAGCGGCCTCAATGCGCAGGCTGGTGCTCAGCCCCACCACGGCGTGCTTGGTTAGCGCATACGGGGCCAGCAGGGGCGCCGGCCCCAGACCAGCCAGCGAAGCGGTGTTGATGATGTGGCCTGAGCCTTGTTTCAGCATGACCGGATAGGCAGCCAATACACCATGCAGCACGCCATAAAGATTGATGTCCACAATGCGCTGCCAGGCGGGCAACGGAATCTCATTCGTCTCCCCTGCGACGCCAATTCCGGCGTTGTTGAAGACGTAGTCCAGTCGGCCATGTTCGTGCGCAAAAGATTCGATGCAGCCTTTAAGCGCTGCTGCGTCACGCACATCCACCGCTACCGCGTGGGCATTTGCGCCGCATTCATTCGCAACACTTTGCGCAGCGGCAAAGTTGATATCCGCCACGCAAACCTTCGCGCCGCGCGCGATCAAAGCTTTTGCCAGGGCACGGCCTATGCCTGAACCGCCGCCCGTGATGAACGCGGTTTGATTTGCGTATGACTTCATTGCTGTCCTTTTTAAGAATTCATTGCGTCGAACACTGATTAAAGCGTTGGGGCCAATGCGCGCAGTGTGAGAGCTCAGGCCGCGCTGCGCGCTTCTGCCAGAGCCTTGAGCCTGCTGAGCGTAACCGGAAGACCTGTATTCAGCTGCCTGGACAACATGGGGCCCAGAACCACAGAAAGAAGCCCTGAAAACGTAACCCGGTGGACGACTTCGGTAGCCCCCAGAACCGGGACAAGCTCATGCTCGAAAAGCATGCGAAACAGCGCAATCCTGGACTCAACCGTGAAGCAGCGGCCAGGTTCTACCGCTGTGAGCACCATCGGTATCGTGTTCCCCTTGGTGGGAGTGAGCCGCCCCTTGCTGCCAACAGCGAACGGGCCTTCAAGCGAGGCTTGCTTTGTGTCTGGGTCCCAGGTGTGCCAGTTCTTGACGTCCTGGTAAATGCTGAAGATTGAGTCAGCCGACGCGCTGATGGTGATGCGGTGTTCAACTTGCATTGGTAATGATGAGCAGTGAAAGAGGTTCGGTGTGAGGCTTGAGTTTGGCGCTTTTGGCGGTCTTGTTGAAATACAGGCCCGCCGTGTTCAAGTGGTGCTGGTGCCGAATGACGGCATGTCCACAACGCGCAATGTGGCGGTTGCAATTGCACAGACCTGCTGCCCCGCAAGTGTTCCGGTTTCAACCTCGACGCTAACCACACAAATTGTGCTGCCGGCTTGAAGCGTGCGAGCCTTTGCCACCAACGTCGGGCCGCTGGCCGGGGCAAGAAAGTTAACGTGCAGATCAACCGTCACGGCGATCTTGCCAGGTGGCAGCGCTGTAGTTGCAGCGGCGCCAGCCGCATGGTCAGCCAGACCAGACACCACGCCGCCGTGAAAGAAGCCATTGAACTGCAAAAGCTCAGGCTTCTTGGCAAGAGAAAGGCTGACGCGCCCGGCCTCTGCCGCGAGCACTTCAACACCTGCGGCGTGGGTGAACCCGGTAAGGGCGGTAACTTTACGGACGAGTTGTTCAGGGCTCATGGTGATTTGATGTAGTTGTTAAGCAATTGGGAGGCGCCCAACGTTGGCAGTGAAAAAGCCACAACGGCGCATTCAACGAACGTGTCAGCCGTCATTGCTGGATAGACCGAAAACGGCGTCAAGCGCAACCTCAGTTCCACCACCCAGCGCAGCGACAGGCCCGCTAATCTGAATCACCGGTCCAAGTTCACGAACAATGAGCACCACAATTCTGTCTGGTGCAGGTGTGGCCCCATTTGCGATGGCGTGAAGCTGCGCCTCAGTGGGGAGAACGGCGGACAGTTCACCCGGTAGCCTGCGAATGGCGACGCTTGAGTAACACGCCGAGTGTTCAGAGAAGTCCTCAATGCCCTGGAGGGCGGCGACTTCGCGAAGTGGCACATCCTTTTGGTTGGGCCGCCACACAGGCCCCCAAAGAATGAGTGCGGAGTAAGGTTGTACCTTGCTTTGGCACAGCGGGGCCTCTCCCGCAGACCCTGTCTGTATGACTTGCGTGGACGCACACCCCGCCAAGAGCAGCGTGGCTGCACAGGGTATGAGGCGAAAGACGAATATGGGGAGTTTGAACACGGTCGGTCCTGTGATGGCTAACGTCCGAGTTAACCGCAGCAGTGGTGTATGACGACGTTTGGGGCAGAACGAAATGGAACCCCGAACGGCGGCATGCCCGACTGCTTCCGGTTGAACGAATGGTCAGGCCTCACCGCAACCAAGCAAACGCCTTTGCAACCTTGATTGCGGCGTCAACTTCGACGATCTGGTCATGAGCCACTATGACTCTCTTGATAGGGAGTGAAAGCAACGGAGTTGTTGTCCTCAAAAGGGCTTGCTTGTCTTTCGTCGCCAACTTCATGGTTCTGGACATCGCCAGGTTACCGTAGACGCCCAGGAGTTTCGATATCAAAGCAGCTAACCCGCGATTCGTTCTTGAGAAACAGAACAATAGGTCCGTAAGTATCAGGGTTCCCGTATCAGCATGAAACCACGCCGTCTCGTTGAGAATCGGCAGGCCCTCAATGAAGAAGCCCTCCAATTCAGAGCCCCATGGCGCCGGCCGTGGGACGCGGGGGAATCGCGCCAGGTCTGGCCGCTTCAAATCAAGGCCATCGGCAACAAAACCTTCGGCAGCAGGAAAAGCGTTGATGAAATCGAGAAAGAACAAATGATGACTCTTGTTCGGCGCGACAACGTAGCGAACTTGTCCGATTCTCTGAAGTTGATCAACTATGTCGCTTGTAGGCGGGATCGGAGAATGAACCCATAGCGATCCGTCCCGGAGTCGAACCACAGTCATCCGGGTCGTGAGCGAGAGCGGACCGAACTTCAGCGGATGCTGTGCGTGCCAAAGCACGTCCGGGATTATGGATACGAGCGACATGATCTGTTTTGTGAGGCCTAACGTGATACGGAAGTGAAACCTGTCTTATGAACACCGTGGTCATGCGTCATTTTTACCTCCGTTCAGACTAAAAATGTGCTTGATTTATAACAGCATTCCCCTGTTTTCCCGCTAACTGCCGGTCCACGAAAATCGCCTCAAACCCGGCAGCCCTGGCCCGCGTCCGCCCTTGCGGTCTCAGCGGCTGCTGGACCAGATGCGTGAGCGCCTGCACTACATCCACTACAGCTTGCGTACCGGGCAAACCTGCCCGCACTGGGTGCGCTGGTTCATCTGGTTTCATGGCCTTCGGCATCCGCGGAAGATGGGTCACCCTGCGCTGGAGGCCGGCCAGCACACCCTGCGCGAACCCCATCCGCTATACATTTAATAGTGGCTCAGGCAGCATCTATGCGGGCTAGAGGCTGTTTTTGCTTGTAAACAGGCCTTAGGCCGCCTCGCGCAGCGCGCCATGGGCCAGCGCCATCACGTCGTGCGGGGCCAGGGCCTTGAGGCGGTGGTCGCTCCACACCTGGCGCCACCTGCGGGCACCGGGCAGGCCGTGGCGCAGGCCCAGCATGTGGCGGGCAATGTTGCTCCACGGGGTGCCGTGGGCAGCGGCCTCGCGGGCCATGTAGTCGCACATTTGTTGTTCTACTTGTTCCCGGGTGAGGGCTTCTAACCCTTCGACAGGCACCGCAAAAAACTCCGCGTCCCACTGGGCCAGCCACCAGGGGTTGTGATAGGCCTCGCGGCCGATCATCACGCCGTCCAGCGCCTGCAGTTGCTCAGCCACCTGTGCACTGGTGGTCAGGCCGCCGTTGATGGCAATGGTCAGGTGCGGGAACTCGGCTTTCAGCCGGTGCACCAGTTCATAACGCAGGGGCGGCACTTCACGGTTTTCTTTCGGGCTCAGGCCTTGCAGCCAGGCGTTGCGCGCATGCACAACGAACACTTTGCAGCCCGCTTGCGCCACGGTGCCGACAAAGTCGCGCACAAAGCCGTAGCTTTCTGTCTTGTCGATGCCGATGCGGTGCTTCACCGTTACCGGCAGGTCCACCACGTCGAGCATGGCTTTCACACAGTCGGCCACCAGTTGCGGCTCGGCCATCAGGCAGGCACCAAATGCGCCGCGCTGCACCCGTTCACTGGGGCAGCCGCAATTGAGGTTGATTTCGTCGTAGCCCCATTGCTGGCCGAGCTTTGCGCAGTGCGCCAAGTCAGCCGGCTCGCTGCCGCCCAGTTGCAGGGCCACGGGGTGTTCTTCCGCGTTAAAGCGCAGGTGGCGTGGCACGTCGCCATGAATCAGCGCGCCGGTGGTCACCATCTCGGTGTACAGCAGCGCATGGCGGCTCAGCAGGCGGTGAAAGTAGCGGCAATGCCGGTCGGTCCAGTCCATCATGGGCGCCACGCTCAGGCGCCAGGGGCTGTGGGCGTTGGGGGCGGGCGTGGCGGCGGTGGGCATGGGGCCGGATTATCCCAGCCGCCCCCGGCTACTGCCGAAACGGGTTGCTGAAGCGCGGGTCCCCGGCCAGTGCGGTGTCGTCCAGCGTGCGCAAGAACGCTACCAGCGCGGCCTTGTCGGGCTCGCTCAGGTTCAGGCGGCGCGGTGCGTTGCCCGCACGCAGCCGGTTGTCCAGCGCGGGGCCGTCTTGCACGCCGCTGTTGTAGTGCTCCACCACTTGTTCCAGTGAAGAAAATCGCCCGTCGTGCATGAAGGCACCGCTGCGCGACACGCTTTTGAGCAACGGCGACTTGAACACCGTGGTTTCGCCCGCGTCCAGCCCGTTGCTGCGCGAGTTGGCGGCCAGCGCAAAGGTAGGCGGCTGGTGGCACGCCGCGCAGGCCAGCCCGCCCTGCCCGCGCCCGGCCATGAAGAGCTGGCGGCCCCGGTCTTCCGGCGCGGTGAAGCTGGCAATCGGGCTGTTCAGGCCGGCGTCGGGCAAGGCCGGGTTAAAGGTTTGGGCGTAGCCCGCGTCCCAGCGGCTGCCGGTGGCCACCATGGCCCGCTGAAACTGCGCCAGCGCCTGCTGGATGCGCGCTTCATTGATGGCCGGGCTGCCAAACGCCAGCGTGAACAGCTCGGGGTAATACGGCAGGGCTTGCATCTTGGCCAGCAGCGCGGCCAGGCCGCCGTTGGCGGCGTCAAAACCCATCTCCACCGGGTGCTGAATCGGTTGGGTGGCCTGGGCCTCCAGCGTGGCAGCGCGCTTGTCCCAGAACATGCTGCCGGGCGCGTAGTAGCGCACATTGCCCAGGCGCATGGCGTGCGCCGTGGTCTGGCCACCGGCAAAGCCGCGGCTAAAGCGCTGCGGGTCGCCAAAGCCCTGGGTTTGCTGGTGGCACGAGGCGCAGGCAACGGTGTTGTTCAGGCTCAGCGCCTTGTCGTAAAACAGCACCCGGCCCAAGGTGGCACCGGCGTTGGTGGCGCGGTTGTTGGCGGGGGTGTTGTCGTCGGCCAGCACGCCAGCGTTGTAGTAGGCGGGCAATACCGGTGCGTAGTTGGCCAGGTTGGTGGTGTCCAGGTTTAAAAACGCCAGCGCTGCACCAGACAGTGCCGCGCCGGTGGGCGCGACGGGCACAGCAGGCACGGCAGGCGTGGTGGGCGCAAGCGCCGCCGGGGCCACAACGGTTGTGGCCGGGGCAGCCGCAGCGGCCACGGGGTCAGTGCCGCCACCGCCTCCGCCACAGGCAGCCAGCATCAGGCTGGCCAGCAGGCTCAGGGCAGCGCGGGTCGGGTAGGTGGGCATGGTTCGCGTCTCCGGTGGGGGGCAGCCCACAGCGGGCCGCCCTGAGACCCATTGTCAAAACCGTTTGTGTGCAAACTGTGGAGGCAAAGCCGCGGCGCTGCTCACACTTGGCCCGCTGGCGTGACGCTTGTCACGCCGGGGCGTCCTGCGCTTCAGGGTCGAAGCGGTAGCCCATGCCGTACACCGACACAATGGCCGAGCCCTGGGGCCGGGCCTTGCTGATTTTTTTGCGCAGGTTCTTGATGTGGCTGTCGATGGCGCGGTCTGTCGTGTCGCGAAAGTCTTCGTGCACGCTTTCCAGCAGCGCACTGCGTGAAAACACATGGCCGGGGCGCGACAACAGTTTCTTGAACAGGCGAAACTCCAGCGGCGTCAGGGGCAGTGCGTGCTCTTCCCAGGCAATGCGCATGGCGTTGTCGTCTACCCGAAAGCCGTGCGACGGCGTGCCAGGCCCCAGGCGGCCTTCTGCGCGGCGCAGCAGGGCCTTGATGCGGGCGACTACCTCGCGCGGGCTGAAAGGCTTGCAGACATAGTCGTCGGCCCCCACCTCCAGGCCAATCAGGCGGTCAATTTCATCAATGCGCGCCGTCACCATGATGATCGGCACGCTGGAGAAGCGCCGCACCTCGCGGCACACCTCCACCCCGTCTTGCCCGGGCAGCATGATGTCCAGCAGCATCAAGGCGGGCTCCATGCGCTGCAACTCGGGCACCACCTGCAAGCCATTGCTGATAACCGTGGTGCTGTAGCCCTGGGCCTGCAAGTAATTGGCCAGCATGTCGGCAATGCGCAGGTCATCTTCAACAATCAGGATGCGGCGGGGTTGCGGGTTCATGCGGGTTCACCATCGGGTTCAGCGTGGGGGTCGGCATTGCGCGGCAGGCTGGCCACCACGCACAGGCCGCCCAGCGCGCTGGCTTGCGCGCGAATGCTGCCACCGTGGGCTTGCACAATGGCCCGGCAGATAGCCAGGCCCAGCCCGCTGCCACTGCTGGCGCTGGCGCTGCCCCCGGTTGCTTCAGTGCGGCGCTGGCGCGCAGAGTCGGTGCGAAACAGTGGCTCAAACAGCTGGCCAAGCTGGTCGGGCAAGACGCCTGGCGGTGTGTCTTGCACGCGCAGCTCCAGCCCGCCGGGGGTGGCCTCCCACTGCACCACAACCTGGCCCGGTGCTGCGCTGTAGCGCAGGCTGTTTTCCAGCAAATTGGTCAGTAGTTGCTCAATGCGGCCAAAGTCCCAGCGCACCCGCACGGCCGGGCCGCCGCGCAAGTCCAGTTGCAGCCCGGCTTTTTGGGCGCGTGGGCCAAAGCGCTGCACCGTGCGGGTCAGGGCGGCGGCGGCGTCACCGTCACTGAAGGCGCAGGGCAAGGCCCCCAGGTCGGCCATGCTCAGGGTGTGCAGGTCGTTCACCAGGCGCACCAGTTGCAAAACTTCGCCGCGCAGGTTGCCCAGCACCTCGGGGGTGGGCTGGCGGGCCCCGTCTTCTATCGACTCCAGCTCGCCCAGCAGCACCGACAAAGGGGTACGCAGCTCATGCGAGATTTGCGCTATCCAGCTACGCCGTGCGCCCTCCAGCGTCTTGAGCGACGCGGCCATACGGTTCACGTCGCCAATCAGCTCGGCCATTTCCTGTGAGCCGGCTTCGGGCACGGCCACGGTCAGCTCGCCCCCGGCAATGCGCCGCGCGGCAGCCTGCAGCTCGCGCAGCGGGCGGCTCAGGCGCGGCGCGGCAAACAGGGCGATCAACAGGGCCAGCAGCAGCGTAACGCCCGCAGCGCCGCCCAGGCCTATGTACTGGCGGCTCAGAAACCGCAGGTCCACGCCTTCCAGCTCGGTGCTGGGCAGCATGCGCACCCGCGCCACGGTTTCGCCGCCCACCACCACCGGGGCTTCCAGAAGGTTCTTGTCGGTTGGAAACGGCGGGCCGCCCAGGCGCTGGCCCTGCAAGTCAACAATCTGGATACGCCGGGCCAGCCCTTCGGGGGGGCTGCGCCGGGGCGGGCCCTCGCGCTGCAGCTCGCCAGCGCCGGGCCGACCATACGGCAGCGCGCCCTCGCCGCCCGGCGGCGGTGGCGGGCGCGGCCGCCGCTGCGGCGGCGTGATGCCCTCTGCGGCAGAAAATTCGTCCATCAATTCGCGCATCGCCACGCCTTGGCCCATGCTCTCTACAAAAGCCGGGTCGCGCGCGCCACGGGCGGCCACCACACTGGCAAAGCGTTCCACGTGCTGACGGTCGCGGGCGCGCAAGTAATCCGAAAAACCGGCCTTCAAGTTCCAGGCCACAAAGCCACCCACCGCCACCACCGACAGCAGCACGGTGGCAACAAGCAGCAAAGACAGTTGGTGAATGATGCGCAGGCGCATGGCTGGCATCGTAGGCGAAAAGGTGGAGCGGTTTGTGAAGGCCGTCTCCACAAAGCGCGTGCCCAAAAAACAAACCCGCCGAAGCGGGTTTGTTTGGGTTTGAGGTGGGCGGGCCCTGGCCCTGCCCTGTGCAAAAAGGCCTTAGCCCATGTGCAGGCCACCGTTCACCGAGAAGTCTGCGCCGGTGGCGTAGCCGCCCTCTTCGCTGGCCAGCCAGGCAATGATGGAAGCAATTTCGCTGGGCTCGCCCAGGCGCTTGACCGGCACGGTGGCCACAATCTTGGCCAGCACGTCTTCACGAATCGAGCGGACCATGTCGGTACCGATGTAGCCGGGGCTTACCGTGTTGACGGTAACGCCCTTGGTGGCCAGCTCCTGCGCCAGCGCCATTGAAAAGCCGTGCATGCCGGCCTTGGCTGCCGAGTAGTTGGTCTGCCCGGCCTGGCCTTTTTCGCCGTTGACCGAGCTGATGTTGACAATCCGGCCCCAGCCCTTTTCAACCATGTCGGCCACAACCTGTTTGGTCACGTTGAACATGGAGTTGAGGTTGGTTTCGATCACCGCGTCCCAGTCTTCGCGCGACATCTTCAGGAACATGCGGTCGCGGGTAATGCCGGCGTTGTTCACCAGCACGTCAATCACGCCGTGCTCGGCCTTGGTTTTGGCAAAGGCGTCAACGGTGGACTGCCAGTCGCCCACATTGCCCACCGACGCATAAAAGGTGTAGCCCAGCGCGGATTGTTCGGCCAGCCATTTGACGTGGTCACGGGTGGGGCCGCAGCCGGCAATCACCTTGAAACCATCTTTGTGCAAACGCTGGCAGATGGCAGTACCGATGCCGCCCATGCCACCGGTGACGTACGCTACTTTTTGACTCATTACTTTCGCTCCTGTAGTTTTCGTTCTTGATTTGAACCGATTACGCGCGTTCGACCGCGAGGGAAACCCCCATGCCACCGCCAATGCACAGCGCGGCCAGGCCCTTCTTCGCGCCGCTGCGTTGCATCTCGTGCAGCAGCGTCACCAGGATGCGGCAGCCGGACGCGCCGATCGGGTGGCCAATGGCGATGGCGCCACCGTTGACGTTGACGCGGGCGGGGTCGATGTCCAGCGCCTTGTTGACGGCACAGGCTTGCGCGGCAAAGGCTTCATTGAGCTCGAACAGGTCGACGTCGGCGGCCTTCCAGCCGGCGCGGGCCAGTGCCTTTTGCGACGCGGGCACCGGGCCCATGCCCATGGTGGCCGGGTCCAGGCCGCTGGTGCCAAAAGCGGCAATGCGCGCCAGTGGCGTCAGGCCCAGGGCAGCAGCCTTTTTGGCGCTCATCACCACCACAGCGGCGGCACCGTCATTGATGCCGGAGGCGTTGCCCGCCGTCACTGAACCCGCCTTGTCAAAGGCCGGGCGCAGGCCGGCCAGTGCTTCGGCGGTGGTTTTCTTGTTGATGAATTCGTCGGTGTTGAAAAGAATCGGGTCGCCCTTTTTCTGGGCCAGCGACACGGTGACGATTTCGTCGGCAAACTTGCCAGCGGCCTGGGCCGCAGCCGCCTTGGTCTGGCTGGCCAGGGCCAGCGCGTCCTGCATGTCGCGGCTGATGCTGTAGGCCTTGGCCACGTTCTCGGCGGTCACGCCCATGTGGTACTGGTTGTACACGTCCCACAGGCCGTCCACGATCATGCTGTCGATCATCTTCCAGTCGCCCATGCGCTGGCCGTCGCGTGAGTTCAGCAGCACGTGCGGGCTGGCGCTCATGTTTTCCTGACCACCGGCGACCACGATCTCGCTGTCGCCCCAGGCCACAGCCTGTGCCGCCAGCATCACGGCCTTGAGGCCCGAGCCACAAACTGCGTTGATCGTCAGGCCCGGCACTTCTTTGGGCAGGCCGGCCTTGATCAGCGCCTGGCGCGCCGGGTTCTGGCCGGCACCTGCGGCCAACACCTGGCCCATGATGACTTCGCCCACCAGGGCCGGGTCGAGCTTGGCGCGGGCCAGGGCTTCTTTAATGACCAGCGCGCCGAGTTCGGTGGCCGGTGTCTTGGCGAGCGAGCCGCCAAACTTGCCCACAGCGGTGCGGGCGGCGGAAACGATAACGATGTCTTGCATGATGAATCTCCAGAGTTGTTGGTTGCGTGCTGTGTTGGGTCGGGTTCAGGCTTTGGCTTTGACGTAGCGGCCAGGGGCCGGTTCGAGGGCCTTGTACTTGGCCCCCTTGCCGTAGGTTTTGGGTGCCGCTATCTGCTTGCCCGCCAGGGGTTTGAGCCATTCAGACCAGTCGGTCCACCAGCTACCGGGCTGCTCTTTGGCACCGGCGAGCCATTCGGCCTGGGTCTTGGGAAACTTGTTGTCGTTGCGCACCCAGTGGCTGCGCTTGTTGGCGGCGGGCGCGTTGATCACGCCGGCAATGTGGCCCGACGCGCCCATCACAAAGCGCTTTTTGCCCGGCAGGTGCTGGGTCGAGGCGTAGGCCCCGCCAATCGGCACGATATGGTCTTCACGGCTGCCATAGATGTAGACCGGAATGTCCAGCAGCCCCAGGTCAATCTTCTCGCCAGCCACGGTGCACTTGCCGGGCTTGACGAGGTTGTTTTCAAAGTAGGTGTTGCGCAGGTACCAGGCATACATGGGGCCGGGCAGATTGGTGCTGTCGCTGTTCCAGTAAAGCAGGTCAAACGGCGGCGGGGTTTCGCCCTTGAGGTAGTTGCCCACCACATAGTTCCACACCAGGTCGTTGGGGCGCAGGAAGCTGAAGGTGGTGGCCAGGTCCTGGCCCTTCAGAAGGCCGCCCTTGCCGAGCTGCATTTCACGGAACTTG
This sequence comes from Ramlibacter sp. 2FC, assembly GCA_943369755.1. Taxonomy (GTDB): domain Bacteria; phylum Pseudomonadota; class Gammaproteobacteria; order Burkholderiales; family Burkholderiaceae_C; genus CALROG01. The sequence continues at coordinate 12,022 of CALROG020000032.1, read as the reverse complement.
ACGAAGGCTTCGTCAATGAACAGGTCCAGCACGCCGGTGTCTGAGAAATCAAGGAAGGTGGTGAGCAAGGTGGCAGAGGCCGCGGGCTTTTTGCCGCGTGCAGCCAGCACCGACAGCGCCGTACCAAGAATGGTGCCGCCGACGCAGAAGCCCAGTGCGTTGATCTGTTTGGCCCCCGAAATCTCTTGCACCACGTCGATGGCCTTGATCGCGGCGTTTTCGATGTAATCGTCCCAGGTGGTCTGGGCCAGCGACTCGTCGGGGTTGCGCCAGCTCACCACAAAAGTGCGGTGGCCCTGCGCCACAGCGTAACGGATCAGGGAGTTGGCCGGTTGCAGGTCAAGGATATAAAACTTGTTGATGCACGGCGGCACCAGCAGGAACGGGCGCTCATAGACCTTGGCGGTGAGCGGCTTGTATTCAATCAACTGGAACAGTTCGTTCTCGAACACTACCGCGCCTTCGGTGGTGGCAACGTTTTTGCCCACCTCGAACAGGCTTTCATCGGTCATGGACACATGGCCCTGGCGCATGTCGTGCAGCAGGTTCTGCACGCCCCTGGCAATGCTCTCGCCCTTGGTCTCAACCGCCATGCGCTGGGCCTCGGCGTTCAGCGCCAGGAAGTTGCTGGGGGAGGACGCCGCCATCCATTGCTCCACCGCAAACCGGATGCGGGCGCGGGTCTTGGTGTCGGCCTGCACCGCGTCAGCCATGCCCATCAGGGTACGGGCGTTGAGCAAATAGGCCGCGGCCGTGAAGGCAGCCACCGGGTTGGTGCCCCAGGCGTCTGATGCAAAGCGCTTGTCTGCGCTAGCCGGTGGGGCTTGCAGGCTCTGGTTCCACAGCGCAGCCGCGTCTTGCAGGTACTGCTGTTGCAGCGCCTGGAGCTTTTCGGGCGAGAATGAAATTTGCGGGGTGTTGATGGCACCGGCGGTGCCACCAAGGTCCAGCCCCTGGAATGACTGCAGGGCTTTGCCCCAGCTTTCTCCAAGGAGTTGCTGGAACTGCTGGGCACCTTTGGCCCAGTCTGCTTCAGAATTCATTTTGTCTCCAGAATCTATTTGGTTCGGGTAAACCCGAGTATCCAAGAATTTATGTTGCGGCGCAACAAACTTTTCACCTGAGCTTATGTACCTTGTCGCAATTGGCTGGTTTTATGTTGTGCTGATGATGGCGGTGGCCGAGGCCACCAGCAGCAACGGCACGCTGCTGGGGGCTATTGTGACCTTTGTACTTTACGGTTTGCTGCCCATCGCACTGGTGGTTTACCTGATGGGTTCGCCCCTGCGGCGCAAAGCCATCAAGGCGCGCGAGGCGGCTGAGCTGCAGGCGTACCGCAAGGCGGCCTCAAGCCCGCCAGATGCAGGCGGCGAGCCGACCGCTGACGCCGTCGCGCCGGTGCGAAAAGAACCGTAGCGGGTTGCCTGCGGTGCACCAGGCGGCACTGCCGTCGTTGCCGTAAATCTGCGTGACGCCCATCGCCGCCAGCCGCTGGCGCGCCAGCCCGGGGAGGTTTGCCAGCCACTTGCCAGTGCCGTGCGGCTTGAACAAGCCCGCGGCCTGCGGCTCGTGCGCCACAAAGGCGGCCCGTACTTCAGGGCCCACTTCGAATGCCTCGGGGCCAATGCACGGCCCCAGCCAGGCCATGATCTCGCTGCTCTCGAACGCTATTGTTTTGATAGTGGGTCGTGCAGTATCCATGCGGGCTGCAGCCAGAAACGCTTGTATTGTGTGCTCCAGCACGCCGGGCCCATGCAGGCCCGCCAGACCACGCCAGCCGGCATGGGCGGCGGCCACCACGCTGCCCTGGGTGTTGGTGAACAGCACCGGCAAGCAGTCCGCCACCATGATGGTGCAGGCCAGGCCGGGCTGGGTGGTGAGGCAGGCGTCTGCCTGCACGCCGTCGGTCGTGGCAGCGTCAACGCCCAACACCTTGGTGCCATGCACCTGCTGCAAGAACACCGGGTGCGCGGCCATGGCCTGGCGCAGCGCCGCACGGTTGGCCTGCACCGCAGTTGGGTCGTCGCCCACATGGTCGCCCAGGTTCAGGCTGTCGTATGGCGGCGGCGACTGGCCGCCGGCGCGCGTAGTGCAGATTGCGCGCACGCCAGCGGGTGCGGGCCAGTCGGGCGTGAGCCAATCCGGGTGTGGCATGCCTCAGGCTTCAGGCTTCGAAGTCAGGGCAGCTGGACGGCTGGGCCTTTTGAAAAGCGGGGTGCGCCATGCAGGCGTCAAACGCCGCCATGGTGCGCGTCAGGCCGTCAAAGCTGGTGTTGAAGCGCTTGCCGTTAAAGATCTGCGGCACCAGGCAGCAGTCGGCCAATGTGGGGGTGTTGCCAAAGCAATAGGTAGAGGCCGGCAGCGTCTGCAGTTGCCGCTCAAAGGCTTCCAGGCCGTCGCGCACCCAGTGGCGGTACCAGGTGTTCTTGGTGTCTTCGTCCACTTTCAGTTCCCGGGTGAGGTACTTGAGCACCCGCAGGTTGTTCAGCGGGTGAATCTCGCAGGCAATCAGCTGGGCCAGTGCACGCACCTCTGCGCGGGCCACGGGGTCGGCCGGCAACAAGGCGGGCGTGGGGTGAGTTTCTTCCAGGTATTCGATGATGGCCATGGACTGCGCCAGCAGCGCGCCCTCATCGGTTGCGAGTGTGGGCACCAGGTTGGTGGGCGACACCGCCGAGTAGTCGGCTGACTTGTGCTCGCCCTTGACCAGGTGCACCGGTGCGTAGTCGTAGGGCAGGCCTTTGAGCTCCAGCGCAATGCGCACCCGAAACGAGGCCGAAGAACGGAAGTAGTTGTAGAGCTTCATGGGGCACAAGGATAAACCGGCTGAAGCACCCGCCGCCACGGCGGGGTTACGTCAGCGCCAGGCGGCACAGGCCCACGGTGGCCGCGCCGGCCACAGCGGCAGCCAGGTCATTGCGCACCAGTTTCATGACCACGCCCACCACCAGCAACGCCACCAGTTCGGGCATGCGACCCGCGGACGCCGCAGGTGTGACGATGCCGATCATCACGCCCAGGGGTATGGCGCGCAGCGCGGCCTCGACGCGTGGCGTGATGGGCACCAGCCCCATCAGCAAGAAGCCCGCCAGCCGACAGGCATAAGACGCCAGCGCCATACCGGCCAGCGCCAGCAGGAAGCCTTGCTCAACGCCCATGTCGCCAGGCCCCCACCGCACCCGCCGCGAGGCCCGCGCCCACGATGTACCAGCCCCCGGGCAGCCAACGGTGCAGCGCCAGCCCGATCAAGCCGGCCGCCAGTGCGGGCCACAGGTCAGATTTGCCACGCCACAGACCGATGCCAATGGCCGCTGCAAATGCCACCAGCATGAAGTCCAGCCCATAGGCGGCCGGGTCGGGCACGCTGTGGGCGAGCAAGTGGCCCGCCAATGTGCCCAGCACCCAGGGCGCGAACATGGCGATGCCGGAGCCGAACACGAAACCCGCGTCGCGGTAGCCGGCCTCGTATTCGCGCATCGACAGCGCCCAGTTGCCATCGCCCAAAAAGAACAGGCTGCCCCAGGCCTGGGGGCGGCTCACATGGCGCAGCCAGGGCTGGATGGCGGCGCTGTAAAGAACATAGCGGGCGTTCATCACCAAAATGGTGGCGATCAATGGCAATACCACCGCCTGCGCCGTCCAGCCCTGCAGCGCGGCGAGCTGCGCGCTGCCGGAGTAAACCAGCGCGCTCATCAGCGCGGACTGCAGCCAGGACAAGCCGCGCTCCGACGCCATGACACCGAACACCATGCCGTACAGCACCACGCCGGGTGCCAGCGGCTGGCCGGCAAAAAATCCGCGCCGAACTCCGGCTGCGCTAAAGGTAACGCCCTGACTCAACTCAACGCCCCACCACCAGCCGGATCGCCGGCAGCACCCGCTCGGTCTCGGCCCGGCGCTCAAGCGCCATGCGCAGGTTCGTCTGCGCTACTTCGGTGTGCTCAATGGCCAGCGCCTGGGCCCGGGCACCCTCGCCCGCCTTCAGCGCGGCCACCAGCATGTGGTGCTGGCGGTGGGCGTAAAGCATCCAGTCGCGGTCCTGCGCCACAGTGCCTTGCATCGGCAGCATGGCCGACGCCGGGGCAAACGGCAGCGTGTCATTCAAAGCCACGGCGCGCTGCAAGGCACGGTTGCCGCAGGCGTCAAGGATCAGGGCGTGAAAGCGGTCGTTCATGGCGGCATAGGCAGCATAGCTTTCAAGGGTGAGCGGGCTGGCCTGCAACGCGGCGTCGCCGGCGTCCAGGCAGGCCTGCAGGTCGCCTTGCAACTGGCGCGCCACGCCGTGCTGCGCCACCAGCCGCGCCGCCATGCCCTCAAGGTGGCCACGCACGGCAATCGCGTCGGTCACCTCTTGCGCTGTGTATTGGCGCACCAGGTATTTGCCGGTGTCATTGGCCTGGACCAGGCCCTCACCTTCCAGCGTGGCCAGCGCGGCGCGCACCGGGGTGCGCGAGGCACCCAGGCGTTGTGCCAGTTGCTGCTCGGCCAGGCGCTGGCCGGGCTCGAATTCGCCGCGCAAGATCAGGTCGCGCAACTGAATCAGAACGGTCTCTTGCAGGCTCATGGCGATAAATGTACACTGAATCTTAATTTCGGTATACCGTTTTTAGGAGCCGCCATGAAGGCCGAACAAAATGAACTGGTCACCCGTGTCGGCCCTGGCACTGCTTGCGGCGAGTTGCTGCGCCGTTACTGGCAGCCGGTGGCGCTGCTGGACGAATTCGACCCCGCGCTGGACCCGCGTATGGCCCAGCGCCCGGTCAAGGCGGTCCGCGTACTGGGCCAGGCGCTGGTGCTGTTCAAAGACGCGCAAGGCCAATGGGGCCTGCTGGACCGCGACTGCCCGCACCGCGGTGCCGACTTGTCTTTCGGCCGCCATGAGGGCGATGGTTTGCGCTGCCCGTTTCACGGCTGGAAGTTCTCGGTTAACGGCACTTGCCTGGAAACCCCAGCCGAACCCACCGGCAGCAAGCTGTGCGAACGGGTGCGCCAGCGCAGCTACCCTGTGCTGGTGCGCGCAGGCGTGGTGTTCGCCTGGCTGGGGCCCGAACACCTGACGCCGCCGCCCTTCCCGGCGTTTGACTGCTTCAGCGCACCGGCCTCGCACAGCTTTGCCTTCAAGGGTTTGTGGAACGCCAACTGGCTGCAGGCTTTTGAAGTCGGCATTGACCCGGCGCACCCGTCGTTCCTGCACCGCTTTTTGCAAGACCAGGCGCTGGACACGATTGGCGAGAACGCGGCGGGCAAACAGTTCCGCAGCGCCAGCGCGGGGGCCATTGACGGCGAGCAATGGCCAATGACGCGCATCATGCGCGAGTTCGCCCAACCCGAAATCAGCTTTGAGCCCCAGCCCTGGGGAATGCAGCTCACTGCGCTGCGCCCCATGACAGAGCAGCTCACGCATGTGCGCGTGACCAACGCCATCTTCCCGGCGACGTTCGTGATTCCGCTGTCCGAGACCATCACCATCACCCAAATGCATCTGCCGGTAGACGACCACCACACCTACTGGTATTCGTTCTTCACCAGCTTTGCCGGCCCGCTGGACCAAAGCGCCATGCGCGCGCAACGCCAGCAGTTCATCAGCCTGCCCGACTACACGCCCAAGGCCGGGCGTCACAACAACTGGGGCTTCAACCCCGACGAACAAATGCGTAGCACCTACCTGGGCATGGGCGAAGAAGACATCAATGTGCACGATCAATGGGCCGTGGAAAGCATGGGTGCCATCCAGGACCGCACCCGTGAACACCTGGGCACCTCCGACAAGATCATCATGGCCAACCGGCGGGTGCTGCTCAAAGCCATTGAGTCAGTGCAGGCCGGCGGCCTGGCCCCTGGCATTGCCGACCCGGCGATTGCCGCGCAACCGGCGGGCCCGGACACGGTGGACGGCGTGGCACCCGCAGGCGGCTGGGCACAGTGGTGGCGGGCGCAGGCGCAGGCCAAACGCGACGCCGCACCGTGGCGCGCCGGCGGCGGCACCGAGCCCGTACAGGCATTGACCCGGGCACCCGCCTGATGGCCTCGTTCGCACACCGCTGCGGCATTCACGACAACGCACGCCAGCAGGCGCTGGACCGCGTGAGCACGCTGGTGCAGGGAAACGCGCTGGAGCTGCTGCGCTTTGTCTGGTGCGACCTGCATGGCGTGACGCGTGGCAAGACGCTGGTTGCCAAAGCGGCGGCGCAGGCCCTGATGGACGGCGTTGGCATGGTCAGCACCCTGATGCTCAAAGACACGTCGGACCGCACTGCGTTCCAGGTGTTCGAGCCCGGTGGCACCGACAGCCTGCCAGGCTTTGGCCAGGCCAACAACCTGATGCTGCTGGGCGACCCTGCCAGCTTGCGCACTCTGCCCTGGACAGCGGCGACCGGCTGGGTGCAGTGCCAGCCCTGGTTTCAGAACGGCACGCCGGTGGCGCTGGACACCCGGCGCGTTTTGCAACAGGCGCTGGCCCGGCTGGCCCGCGCGGGATACGCCATGCAGTGCGGGCTGGAGGTGGAGTTTCACATCTACCGCATCAAAAGCACCGACGCGCAGCTCGACCCGGCGCAGGCCGGCTGGCCCGGGTTGCCGCCCGAGGTGAGCCTGGTCCACCCCGGCTACAACCTGCTCACCGAAGCCTGGTACGACATGGCGGAGGAACCGTTGCGCATCGTGCAGCACACCGCGCAGGCGCTGGGCCTGCCACTGGTGTCGCTTGAAATTGAACTCGGGCCGAGCCAGGTTGAGGCGGTGTTTGACGTGACCGACGCGCTCACAGCGGCAGACAACATGGTGTTGTTTCGCAACGCGGTGCGCCAGGCCTTGCGCCGAGCGGGGTACCACGCCAGCTTTATGTGCCGGCCGCCGTTTGCCAACATCATGTCCAGCGGCTGGCACCTGCATCAGTCGCTGGTAGACCCGGGCACCGGGGCCAACCTGTTCCGCCGCGACAGCCCGGCCGAGGGCTGCACCCCCGACGATGCCCAGCACACGCTGTCGGCACTGGGCGCGCACTACCTTGCCGGGCTGCTGGCACACGCACGGGGCGCGGCGGTGTTCTGCACACCCACCGTGAACGGCTTTGGGCGGTTTCGCCCGAATGCGCTGGCACCGCAGTCTGTGCTGTGGGGCCGCGACAACCGTGGCGCCATGCTGCGGGTGGTTGGTGAATGCGGCGACGCGGGCACACGCATTGAAAACCGCATTGGCGAGCCCGCCGCCAACCCCTACCTGTACCTGACGTCGCAAATCCACGCGGGGCTGGACGGCATCGAGCATCAGCACCCGGCACCCCCGGCCACCCGCTCGCCTTATGGTTCGTCCGGTCTACGCCTGCCCACCAGCCTGGGCGAAGCGCTGCAGGCCTTGCAGGCCGACACCGCTTTGTGCGACGCCTTTGGCCAGGACTTCGTCAACTACCTGGTTCGTATCAAGCGCAGTGAACTCCAGCGCTACGAGGCCGCTGACGACAAGGACGACTTTCAGCGCCGCGAATACTTCAGCCGCTTTTGACCATGCCAACCATCACGCCCACCACAGTTGCTATAACTTTCATAGTGGCTCCCGCAAATTCTGCGCGGGCTGCGACCACTATTCACTGCAATACCGGGCAAAGCTTGATGGCCGCCGCAGTGGCCGCCAACGTGCCCGGTATCGAGGCCGATTGCGGCGGTTTGCTGACCTGCAGCACCTGCCACGTGTTTGTGCGCGAACCGCACGCAAGCAGCCTGCCCCCGCCCAGCACCGACGAAAGCAGCATGCTCGACTTCACCGCCACTGCGCGCCAGCCCAACAGCCGCCTGAGCTGCCAGATCATGCTGACAGGCGCGCTTGACGGCCTGACGCTAGACTTGCCCCCCTGCCAGCACTGACAACACGGAAGGACAACTTGTGATTCTTGAACTTGCCGATATCCGCATCCAGCCCGGCCAGCAGGCCGCCTTTGACGAAGCCATCCAGCGCGGCCTGAGCACCGTGATTTCACGCGCCAAAGGGTTTCAGGGTTTCAAGGTAAACAAGGGCATTGAGTCGCCCGAGCGCTACATCCTGCAAATTTTCTGGGACACCCTGGAAGACCACACCGTGGCCTTTCGCGGTGGCCCGCTGTTTGCGGAATGGCGCGCCATTGTGGGGCCGTTTTTCGCCGCCCCGCCAGTGGTGGAGCACTTCGACCTGGTCGCCAAGTCGGCCTGAGGGCCGCGCAGGCGGCGTCAGCCAACCGGCTGGTGTCCGGCTACCAGCTTGTCCAGCAGGGCCACCAGCTGGGCCCGCTCGCCCGCGTCCAACGGGCCAAGAATGCGCGTCTGGGCGCGGCCCACGGCGCGCTTCATCTGCTGCACCGCCTGCTCGCCCGCAGGCGTGACCCACAGCAGTTTGCGCCGCCTGTCTTGCGCATCGGGCTCGCGCCGCAGCCAGCCCTTGGCCTCCAGCCGGCTGATCACGGAGCCCGATGTGGCAGCGTCAAACGCCACCCGGCCCGCCAGCGTGACCTGGTCTTCGCCGGGGTCGTCCATCAGCGCGTTGAGCACCGCAAACTGCACCGGCGTCACATCGAAGTCGCCGGTCTCTTCCATGAAGATGGCCACCGCCGTCTGGTGCGCGCGCCGGATCAGGTGGCCCGGTGCATGCTGGAAGTCAAAGCTTTTTGCCATGTGGCAAGTTTAGCGAGCAGGCCCGCAAAGAAACCGACGGGCTTGATTTAAATGATATGTATACTTACCATTTGAAGATCACAGGACCCGAAACACCACCATGCCCACAGCGCTCCCCATCCTGATTGCCGGCGGCGGCATTGGCGGCCTGGCCGCCGCTTTTGTGCTGGCCCAGGACGGGCACGCGGTAACGGTACTGGAACAGTCACAGGCGTTTGGTGAAATTGGCGCCGGCATTCAGCTTGGCCCCAACATCTTCAAGATGTTCGAGTACCTGGGCCTGAGCCAGGCGGTCAGCCAGGTGGCCTTCTTCCCGCCCGGCCTGGGCATGAACGATGTGCGCACCGGCGAACGGGTGGTGCGCGTACCGCTGGGCGACACCGCACGCGCGGCGTATGGCTTCCCCTACGGCGTGATTTACCGCGCCGACCTGCACACGGTGTTCCTTGACGCCTGCCGCGCCCTGCCCAATGTGACACTGCGCACCGGCGCCAGGGTGGCGTCGTTTGAGCAGTCGGCCAACGCGGTGCGCGTCACGCTGGAGGGCGGTGAATCACTTGAAGGCGCAGCGCTGATCGGTGCCGACGGCCTGTGGAGCCGCATTCGTGAAGTCATCGTGGGCGACGGCAAGCCACGCGTGTCAGGCCACATTGCCTACCGCGCGGTGCTCAAACGCGAGGAGGTACCGGCCCATCTTTGGAGCGACGACGTGGTGCTGTGGGGCGGCGAAAAAACCCACCTGGTCCACTACCCGCTGCGCCGGGGCGAGCTGTTCAACCTGGTGGCCGTATTCCACAGCAACAAGTATGACGAAGGCTGGAACACCTTTGGCGACAGCGCTGAGCTGACCGAGCGCTTTGCGCAGGCGGTGCCACAGGTGCGCGAGCTGCTGGGCAAGATCGAGACCTGGAAGATGTGGGTGCTGTGCGACCGCGAGCCGGTGAAGAACTGGACCGACCGCCGCGTCACGCTGCTGGGTGACGCGGCCCACCCCATGCTGCAGTACCTGGCGCAAGGCGCGGGCCAGGCCATAGAAGACGCCGTGGTGCTGCGTGAGGCACTGCGCTTCACCCGCAACCATGTCGACAGCGCCTTGCAGCACTACCAGCAGGCCCGCTATCTGCGCACCGGGCGGGTGCAGCTAACCGCGCGTTTTTACGGCGACATCTACCATGCAGCCGGGGTGCAGCGTGAGCTGCGCAACCAGATGTTCCAGGGCGGTCACGAGTCCGCTGGCTTTGCCGGCCTCAAATGGATGTATGAGGGCATTGACCCGCAGCACCTGTTTGCCTGACAGTGGCCACCATGCTGCCCCGTACCCTCACTGAACCAGCCCGCCAGACGCCGGTGCTGGGCGAGTACGACGTGGTCGTGCTCGGAGGCGGCCCCGCCGGTGTGGCGGCGGCTGCATCCGCCGCACAGGCCGGGCGCACGACCCTGCTGATTGAGCGATACGGCTTTCTGGGCGGCATGGGTACCGCTGCAGGGGTTACCAATTTCTGCGGCCTGCATGCCAATGTGCATGGTGACATTCGCCAGGTGGTCCACGGCGTAGCGGCCGATCTGCTGGCACGCATTGAACGCCTGGGCGGCCTGAACGCACCCCACGCGCTGTTTGGCAAAACCGTGGCACAGGCCTACGACACAGCGGCCTACAAGATTGCGGCCGACGAACTGCTGCTGTCAGCGGGAGTAAAGATTCTTTTTCATGCGCTGGCGACAGGCGTTGTGTTGGACTCCGCACGCCGGGTACAAGCACTGTTGGTCGAGACCAAGTCCGGGCGCGTTGCCGTACTGGGCCAGGCCTTTATTGACTGCTCGGGCGACGGCGACCTGGCCGCCTGGGCCGGTGCGCCGTTTGACAAGGGTGACGGGCACGGCAACATGCTGTATCCGTCCACCATGTTCCGGGTCAACGGCGTTGACCCGGTTCGCGCAGGCAAGGCCTGGGAGACCATTCCCGGCCTGATGCTGCAAGCGCAAGCCGAAGGCCGGTACAAATTCCCGCGCAAGGCACCCATCGTGCGGCCGCAAAAGAGCGGCATTGAATGGCGCGTCAACCTGACCCAGCTGGCCAATGCACAAGGCAATGCCATGGACGGCACCATTGCGCAGGAGCTCAGCGACGCCGAAGTACTGGGGCGGCGCCAGATCGCCAGCGTGGCCGGCTTTTTGAAAGAAGTGCCTGGCTTTGAAGACTCCTACATCGTTGACATTGCGCCCCAGGTCGGCATTCGGGAAACACGGCGGGTGCGCGGCCTGTACCAGCTGACCGAGCGCGACGTGCTGGACTGCGCAAGCTTTGACGACACCATTGGCGTAAACGGCTGGCCGCTGGAGCTGCACCTCAAAGGCGATGTGGAATTCCGCTGGCCGCCCATCCCGCAAAGCCGTGGCTTCAACCACCTGCCCTATCGAATGACCGTGCCGCAAGGCCTGGACAACCTCTGGGTGGCCGGGCGCTGTGCCTCGATGAGCCATGAGGCGCAGTCTGCCGCGCGGGTGACCGGAGCCTGCTTTGTGATGGGCCAGGCCGCGGGCCTGGCGGCTGACCTGGCCCTGGCAGGCCAGTGCACAGCCGCCGCGGTGAGTGTGCCTGCCTTGCAGATCCGGCTGGAACGCAACGGCGCCTACCTGGGCACCCGCTGGTAAACCGAAATTCAAGGAAGACCCCCATGAACGCCCCTTTGAACACCGCCGCCGTGCGCGAGCAGCTCTACACCGACATGTCGCCCCTGAACCTGACCCCGCTGTGGCAGGTGCTGCATGCGCTGGTACCGCCCCAGCCCGCGTCACCCTGTGTTGCGGCGCTATGGAAATATGAGCAGGTGCGGCCCTTTCTGATGCGCGCTGGCGAGGCCATCACGGCCGAAGAGGCGGTGCGCCGCGTGCTGATTCTGGAAAACCCGGCGCTGCGCGGCCAGTCGGCCATCACACAGTCGCTGTATGCCGGTTTGCAACTGATATTGCCCGGCGAGGTGGCACCCAGCCACCGCCATACCCAAAGCGCGCTGCGCTTTATTGTGGAAGGGTCCGGCGCCTACACCGCCGTGGATGGCGAGCGCAGCACCATGCACCCTGGCGACTTCATCATTACGCCCAGTTGGGCCTGGCACGACCACGGCTCAGACGCCGACGGCCCGGTGGTGTGGCTGGATGGACTGGACATCCCGATGATCCGCTTTTTCGATGCCGGCTTTGCGCAGAACGCCAACAGCAAGTCGCAAAGCGTTGTGCGCGCCGAAGGCACCAGCTTCGCCCGTTTTGGCCACAACATGGCCCCGGTGCGTCAGGATGCCCCGTTTGGTGCCACTTCGCCAATTTTCAGCTACCCCTACGAACGCAGCCGTGAGGCGCTGTACCAATTGGAGCGGGATGCACCA
>CALROG020000031.1:0-48487 GCA_943369755.1 Ramlibacter sp. 2FC | reverse complement strand
TTGGTCGTAAGCCTTGGCTTCGCCGCCAAACTTGGCCGACAGCACCGTGGTGATGGCCGCCGTCAGCGTGGTCTTGCCGTGGTCCACGTGACCAATCGTGCCGACGTTGACGTGCGGCTTGGTACGTTCGAATTTTCCTTTTGCCATTTCAAATCTCCAAAGAGCATTACCCGTGACTGTTTAACGTCTCCGGCAGAGGCCTCGCCACGGGCAGCGGGCCAACCACAAAAGTGGCGTCGAAGACAAAAACCTCAAAACTTCCAATGCCTCTTTCCAGCAATCACCGCGGAACCGGCTTTGCCGGGCCGCTGGTGATGCCCCCTTGAGGGGGGAAGCGGCAAAGCCGCTTCGGGGGTGGGCCTTACTTCGCGCGTGCCGACACAATGGCTTCTGCCACGTTGCGGGGCGCTTCGGTGTAGTGCTTGAACTCCATCGTGTAAGTGGCCCGGCCTTGCGACATGGAGCGCAGGGTGGTCGAGTAGCCAAACATTTCGGACAGCGGCACTTCGGCCTTGATGGCCTTGCCGCCACCGACCATGTCTTCCATGCCCTGCACCATGCCGCGACGGCTGGACAAATCGCCCATCACGTTGCCGGCGTAGTCTTCAGGGGTTTCCACCTCAACCGACATCATCGGCTCCAGGATGACCGGGCCGGCCTTGCGGCAGCCTTCCTTGAAACCGAAGATGGCAGCCATCTTGAAGGCGAGTTCGTTGGAGTCGACGTCGTGGTACGAACCGAAGTGCAGGGTGACTTTCACGTCAACCACCGGGTAGTTGGCCAACACGCCTTGCGTGACGGCTTCCATGATGCCCTTTTCAACCGCCGGAATGTATTCACGCGGCACCACGCCGCCCTTGATGGCGTCGACGAACTCAATGCCCTTGCCCATTTCATTGGGTTCGATTTTGAGCACAACGTGGCCGTACTGGCCCTTGCCGCCGGACTGGCGGACAAACTTGCCTTCAGCGTCTTCCACCGTTTTGCGGATGGTTTCACGGTAAGACACTTGCGGCTTGCCCACGTTGGCTTCCACGCCGAATTCGCGACGCATGCGGTCAACAATGATCTCCAGGTGCAGCTCACCCATGCCGGCAATGATGGTCTGGCCGGACTCTTCGTCGGTACGCACACGGAAAGACGGGTCTTCCTGCGCCAGACGGTTCAGGGCAATGCCCATCTTTTCCTGGTCGGCCTTGGTCTTGGGCTCCACCGCCTGCGCAATCACAGGCTCAGGGAACACCATGCGCTCCAGCATCACGATGGCGTCGGGGTCACACAGGGTTTCGCCGGTGATCACGTCCTTCAAGCCAATGCACGCGGCGATATCGCCTGCAACAATTTCGTCGACCGGCTCACGCGCGTTGGCGTGCATTTGCACGATCCGCCCGATGCGCTCTTTTTTGCCCTTGATCGGGTTGTAAACGCTGTCGCCAGACTTCAGCACGCCCGAGTACACGCGGACGAAAGTCAGCTGGCCGACGAACGGGTCGGTCATCAACTTGAATGCCAGAGCAGAGAACTTTTCCTTGTCGTCGGCCTTGCGAGTGACGGGCTTGTCGTCGTCGTCAATGCCGTTGACCGGGGGAATGTCCACCGGGCTGGGCATGTATTCAACCACCGCATCAAGCATGGCCTGCACGCCCTTGTTCTTGAACGCAGAGCCGCACAGCATGGGCTGGATTTCGCCCGCGATGGTGCGCTGGCGAATGGCAGCCTTGATCTCGAGCTCGGTCAGGGCCGTGCCTTCGAGATATTTGTTCATCAGCTCTTCGCTGGCCTCGGCAGCGGCTTCCACCAGCTTTTCGTGGAATTCGTTGGCCTTGTCCACCAGGTCCGCCGGGATTTCGCCGTAGGTAAAGGTCACGCCCTTGTCCTCTTCGCTCCACAGGATGGACTTCATCTTGACCAGGTCCACCACGCCGGCAAACTTTTCTTCAGCGCCAATGGGGATTTGCAGCGGCACGGGGTTGGCCTTCAGGCGCAGTTTCATCTGCTCATAGACCTTGAAGAAGTTCGCGCCAGTGCGGTCCATCTTGTTGACAAAGGCCAGACGCGGAACACGGTACTTGTTTGCCTGACGCCACACGGTTTCAGATTGCGGCTGTACGCCGCCCACCGCACAGTACACCATGCAGGCACCGTCCAGCACGCGCATGGAACGCTCCACCTCAATGGTGAAGTCCACGTGGCCGGGGGTGTCGATGATGTTGATGCGGTGCTCGTCGAAAGTCTTGCCCATGCCCTTCCAGAAACAGGTGGTGGCAGCCGAGGTGATGGTGATGCCACGCTCCTGCTCCTGCTCCATCCAGTCCATGGTGGCGGCACCGTCATGCACTTCACCAATCTTGTGGTTCACGCCGGTATAGAACAAGACACGCTCGGTGGTCGTGGTCTTGCCCGCATCGATGTGGGCAGAAATACCAATGTTGCGATATCGCTCAATAGGGGTGGCGCGTGCCATGATGATTCTCCGGAAAGTGCATCGAGCCTGCTCGCAGCAGGCTCGAAGAAATTGATGAAAACGGTAACTGTGTTTAGAAGCGGAAGTGGCTGAAGGCCTTGTTCGCCTCGGCCATGCGGTGAACTTCATCCCGCTTCTTCATGGCACCGCCACGGCCTTCCGTGGCTTCCATGAGTTCGTTGGCCAGGCGCAGGGCCATGGACTTCTCGCCGCGCTTGCGGGCGGCTTCCTTGATCCAGCGCATCGACAACGCCAGACGGCGCACCGGGCGCACTTCCACCGGCACCTGGTAGTTGGCACCACCAACGCGGCGGGATTTGACTTCAACCATGGGCTTGACGTTGTTGATGGCCATGGTGAAGGCCTCAACCGGGTCTTTGCCGGGGTTCTTCTTCTCGATGAACTCCAGAGCGCCATAAATGATGCGCTCGGCGACGGCTTTCTTGCCGCCTTCCATGATCACGTTCATGAACTTGGAGAGTTCGACGTTGCCGAATTTGGGGTCCGGCAGGATTTCACGTTTAGGGACTTCGCGACGACGTGGCATTTTTCACCTCTTTGCTTCAGTTGATGGCTTTTGGGCCACCGCGAGAGCTATCAAAACTCTCACTTACTCGACCCAAAATCGGGTCACTACGCTGACTCACCGCGCCACGCGGGGACAGCACCTAAAAACTTTGCCGAATGGCTTATTTGGCCTTGGGCTTCTTGGCACCGTACTTGGAGCGCGACTGCTTGCGGTCTTTCACGCCTTGCAAATCGAGCGAACCACGAACGATGTGATAACGCACACCGGGCAAGTCCTTGACACGACCGCCACGAACCAGCACCACGCTGTGTTCCTGCAGGTTGTGGCCTTCACCGCCGATGTAGGAAATGACTTCGAAGCCGTTGGTCAGACGGACCTTGGCGACCTTGCGAAGGGCCGAGTTCGGCTTCTTCGGCGTCGTGGTGTACACACGGGTACACACACCGCGACGCTGCGGCGAGTTTTGCATCGCGGGGCTTTTCGACTTGGTCTTTTCGACCTCGCGCCCCTGACGCACCAGTTGATTGATGGTTGGCATTAAAAACGTCCCTAAACGTCAAGATTTGAAAGAACTTACCCGCCCCAAAAGCGGGAAAGCCTTCCAGTATAGCCTTGTCCGGGAAATCCCGCAATGCAGCACCATCAAAGTCAGTGTTCGCTTACTTGCGGTCACTTGATCCAGAGCCGAATACCGTCCCAGGCCCTGCCCAGCACACCGGCCTGCTCTACGCCTTCCAGGGCCACCAGCGGCACATCCAGCACCGGCTGACCACTCACCAGCACCTTGAGCGCGCCGACAGTTTGGCCGCGCACGAACGGTGCGACCAGGGGGTCGGGCCGAACCACCTGGGTGCTGATCTTGCCGGCACTGCCCGCAGGCAACGACACCACCAGCGCCTGCGTGCGGCCCAGCTTGAGGGTGTTCGCCGAGCCCTTCCAGACTGCGGGTGTGGCCACCGGCTGATTGGCCTCAAACAACTTGACGGCCTCGAACGCGGTGTAACCCCAGTTCAGCAGCTTTTGTGATTCGTTGGCGCGTGCGTTTTCGCTGGCCGTGCCCAACACGATGGACAGCAAACGCCGCCCGCCCATGCTGCCCGCAGGCGCACCGGCCGGCGCCAGGTTGGGGAAGTCTCGCCGGGCCGTGGCAATCAGGCAGTAGCCTGCGGCCTCAGTAAAGCCGGTTTTCAGGCCGTCAACCGACGGGTCGCGCAGCAGCAACAAGTTGCGGTTGGTGTCATTGGCCGCGGGCGTGCCTTCGTAGCGGTACTTCTTGATGGCGTAGTACGGCACGTATTCCGGAAAGTCCTGCATCAGCCGGGCCGCCAGCACGCTGAGGTCGCGCGCCGTGGTGGTGTGGCCCGCCTCGGTCAGGCCCTCGGGATTCCGGTAGGCGGTGGACTTCATCCCCAAAGCCTTGGCTTGCTCGTTCATCAGCTGCACAAAGCGCTCAACCGTACCGCCCACGCCCTCGGCCAGGGCCACGGTGGCGTCGTTGCCGGACTGCACGATCATGCCCTTGATGAGGTCTTGCACCGGCACCTTCATCTTGGGGTCGATAAACATCCGCGAGCCCGGCATCTTCCAGGCCCGCTCGCTCACCGGCAGCGTCTGCTGGATGTCAATTTTTTTCGACTTGAGCGCCTCAAACACCAGGTAAGCCGACATCAGCTTGGTCAGCGAGGCGGGCTCCACCGGCATGTCGATGTCTTTGGCCGCCAGCATCTGGTTGGCGGTCACGTCCAGCAACAGGTAGCTGCGGGCCGCAATTTCAGGCGGTTGGGGGGTTTGGGCGGCGACGCCCAGGCATAGCGCAGCCAGCCACGACGCCAATAGCGCCTTCACAATGCATTTCATAGGAGATTGGGGAGTCAGGAGCCAAGGTGGCGAACCACCAGATTTTTCAGGAGCGGCAATTGTCCGTGAAAGAAATGTCCACCCCCCGGCACCACGGTAACAGGCAGTGACTGCGGGCGGGCCCAGTCCATCACATCCGCCAGGGGTACGGTGTCGTCTTGCTCACCGTGCAGCACCAGTGTGCGTTGATGCGCGTCGGGCGGCAGGGTCGCCACCTTGAAGCGCGATACCGCCGTGCCCACCAGCACAATTTTCTCGACCGCGCGTTGCCCCCACAGCGCCTGCAAAGCGTGGCTGGCAACGTGGGCCCCGAACGAAAAACCGGCCAGCGCCAATGGGCCATCAGCCGCCAATTGACGCACCAGGGCCAACATGTCGTCCACCTCGCCGACCCCGTTGTCATGTGCGCCCTGGCTGGCACCGACGCCGCGGAAGTTAAAGCGCAGCGCCACCCAGTTGCACTGCACGAATGCACGCGCCAGCGTTTGCACCACCTTGTTGTCCATGGTGCCGCCAAACAGCGGGTGGGGGTGCGCAATAACGGCCACGCCGCGCGCGGCGGTGCCGGGCGGGGCGTCGCGCAGGGCCTGAATCAGCCCGGCCGGTCCTGGGACGCTGAGCGCTTCGGTCTGTGAGTTCACGCGGATCAACGGCCCAGGTGTGGCGGCGTCAGCAGGCGCTGCACCACCTTGCCGTGCTTCAGGTGTGACTCGACGATTTCGTCGATGTCGTGACCATCTACATAGCTGTACCAGGTTGCCTCGGGGTAGACCACAACAACTGGTCCGGCGGCGCAACGGTCCAGACAGCCGGCCTTGTTCACCCGCACCTTGCCGGGGCCCGCCAGGCCTGCGGCCTTGACCTGCGCCTTGCACCGGTCAAACGCCTCCTGTGCCTGATGGTTGGCACAAGAGGCTTCGCCGTTCTTGCGTTCGTTGAGGCAAAAGAAGATGTGCCGCTGGTAGTAGGAATGTGTGTCAGTCATGCCTGGATTCTAGTTTTTGGGCTCGCGGCGCGATAAGCGCAGCAGCACATAGGCCAACGCCCCGTAGGGCCAGAGCCAGCCCAGCCATTGCGCCAGGCCGTTGAAGCGGATGAAGCGGCCTTGCTCCCAGGTTTGAAGCGTCTGCGCAAAGTAGGCACTGGTCGGGGCCTGGTTAAGCAGGCTCAGGTGCACCGCCAGCGCCAGCAACATCAGGGCCGCTGTACTGCGCCGGGGCAGTGGCAGCGCCAGCAGGCCCAGAACCAGGCTGGCCACCAGCCCGGCCTGCACTGGGGCACTGAGCCAGGCCCAGGCGTGAACCGGGCCCCAACTCAGCGCGGCCGACAGGGCTGTGGCCAACACACCCACCCCCAACGCGGCCAGCATGATCAACAAACGCCGCCATGCGCTGCGCACTACGCAGTACGCCAGCAGACAGGGGACTAGCGCGCCCAGCATCACGCACAGCAGCTCCCCGCCTGGCAGCAGCGGCTGAAACTCGATCTCGCGCACCGGCATCCATTCAAGAAACGGGGTGTCTTCCAGCCACTCGGCCAGCGCCGCCTCCAGCCGCTCGAACACCTGGCCCAGGCCAAACGGCACCGCCGCCGGAAACAACAAGGCAACCGGCCACAATGCCAGCAAGACCAGCGCACCACGGGCATCTTGCACAAACCAGCGCTCGCGAAACCGGCTCCAACGGTCTATCGCGCCCAGGCGCTCCAGCACCCAGGCCACCAGCGCGCCCAGCCAGGCCCCCGCCACATTCAGCGCCAGGTCCAGGTTGGACGGCACCCGCGACGGCAAGTAGCTTTGCAGCATTTCCATGGCCAGCGAAAGCCCCAGCGCCACCAGGGTTGCCAACAGCACGGCGCGCACCTTTGTGCCGCCGCCGCGGCGCATGGCGCTGAGTGCAAGCAACACCCCCAGCGGCAAATAGCCCAGACCGTTGGCCGCCAGGTCAAAGCCGGTCCAGTACTTGGGCAACGGGCTGGCCAGGAAGGCCCAGGGGCCAATGCCCTGGTCGCGCCAGCCGTCAAACGGGTACAGGCTGGCATAAACGATCAGCGCGATGTAGATCAGCGCCAAAGGCCAAGCGGATGTTTTGTGCACGGGCGCGGCTTTGCGCTCAGAAGGGCTTGACGACCACCAGCACCACCGCCGCCAGCAGCAGCAGCACCGGTGCCTCGTTGAACCAGCGGTACCAGATGTGGCTATGGGCGTTGCGCCCGGCCTCAAACTCCCGCAACAGGCGGCCACAAACATGGTGGTAAGCCAGCGCCAGCAGCACCACCGCCAGCTTGGCATGCATCCAGCCATTGCCCGGGCCGCGGCCAATGCCATACCCCAGCCACAGCCAAATGCCCAACGCCAGAGCCGGTACCGCAAGAACGGTGGTAAAGCGCAACAGCTTGCGGGCCATCAGCAACAGCCGCGAGCGTTCGGCACTGGACTCGGGCGCCACCATCGCAAGGTTGACAAAGATGCGCGGCAAATAAAACAAGCCGGCGAACCAGCTGGCCACGAAAACAATATGGAGTGATTTAACCCAAAGCATGGGCGCAGTGTAGGCGGGCCGCGACGCCACAGCGCACAAAAAAACCCCAGCACTGGGCTGGGGCAGGAAGCCTTTTTGCTGTCACACATTAAGGCACCCGCTCAGGGAGGAAAAGCGGGGAGTGGCGAACCACCCACAGACAATTTACCAAACCGGCCGATCAGTTTCAAGAGTGTTCACCCCCTGTTGCCGCCATCTGGCCGTACTTTTCCAACCACGGCTGTCCTGCCCGCAACAGAAAACGCCGTTTCCCGGATGGTGAAAGCTTCAGGCACAATTTTCGCCATGACCCTTCACGCCCCCTACCCCCTGGGCCGGCCACGCCGGCTGCGCCGCGACGACTTCACCCGCAACCTGGTGCGCGAAAACGCGCTAACCGCGCACGACCTGATCTACCCGGTGTTTGTACTGGACGGGCAACAGCGCCGCGAGGCTGTGGCCTCGATGCCCGGTGTCGAGCGCCTGAGCCTGGACCTGCTGCTGCCGGTGGCGCAAGACTGCGTGAAGCTGGGCATTCCGGTGATGGCCTTGTTCCCGGTGATTGACCCAACGCTGAAAACGCCCGACGGGCGCGAGGCCATGAACGCCGACGGCCTGGTACCCCGGGTGGTGCGGGCGCTTAAAAAAGAATTCCCCGGCCTGGGTGTGATGACCGACGTGGCGCTGGACCCATTTACCAGCCACGGCCAGGACGGCCTGCTGGACGATACCGGCTACATCCTGAACGACGAAACCGTGGCGGTACTGGTGCAACAGGCGCTCACCCAGGCGCAGGCCGGGGTGGACATCGTCGCGCCCAGCGACATGATGGACGGGCGGATTGCGGCAATCCGCAACGCGCTGGAAAGCCAGGGCCTGATCCACACCCGAATCATGGCCTACAGCGCCAAATACGCGAGCGCCTTTTATGGCCCGTTCCGTGACGCGGTCGGCTCGGCCGGCAACCTGGGCAAGAGCAACAAAAAGGTCTACCAGATGGACCCCGGCAACAGCGACGAAGCCCTGCGTGAAGTAGCCATGGACATTGCCGAGGGCGCCGACATGGTGATGGTCAAGCCCGGCATGCCCTACCTGGACGTGGTGCGCCGCGTCAAAGACGAGTTCCGCGTTCCGACGTTCGCCTACCAGGTCAGTGGCGAATACGCGATGCTCAAGGCAGCAGCGCAAAATGGCTGGCTGGACCATGACGCCGTGATGCTTGAAAGCCTGCTGGCCTTCAAGCGCGCCGGGGCCGACGGAGTGCTGACCTACTTTGCGCTGGCCGCCGCCCGGCTGCTACAAAATAGATAGTGGCTCACGCAATATCTACGCGGGCTGCAGCCATATTTGACTCCAATACAAGGGGCTTTCTTGCAAATCACCGAGTTCACCGCCGAGAGCCTGCGTTTTGCCGACGCCCTGCCCGCCCAGGCGCCTGGTGACGGATTCGTCTGGATCTACCTGGACCGCGACGAGCTGGCTGGCGCGCAGCCGCTGCTGCAACAAGCCGCGCTGCAACTGGGTGGCACAACCTTGCTGGACCTGCACCTGGAAGACCTGGCCAACGCCGGTCACCCGTCGCACTACGACTACACCTCAATCTATGACCTGGTGATCTTTCGCCGCCTGGCCACGCAACTGGAAACCGGCGTCGAGGCCGAGCAGGAAGAGGCCATCGAGGCTTACCACGGGCAACTGGCCTCAAGCCGCGACAAAACCAAAGGCGGGCTGGTGGCGTTCAAACGCATTGGCTCGCGGGCGGTGGGCTTTGCCATCTTTGACCGGCTGCTGATCAGCGTGCACCCGCGCGGCTGCTATGCCGCCAAAAGCTTCATTGAACGCTTTCTGGCCGACGCCAAATTCAGCGTGGACGCGGTATCCGCGCGCAACCGTATTCCGGCCAGCCCGGCCGACCTGGTGCTGCGCATGGTCAACGTGATGGTGGACAGCTACCTGGACTTGCGCCGCGAACTCACCCGCCAGCTTGAGCACTGGCAGGCCGAACTGCTCAAGCCCAATGCGCGCTTCAACAACTGGAACGCCATCATGACCGCGCGCAGCCAGCTGCATGTGCTGGAAGACCTGTGCGACGAACAACACGACGCCTTGCAGGAGTGGCTGGACAGCCTGCGTGAACAGCCGCTGGCCGCCTTCAATGCCGACCTGCGCCTGGCCCAGGCCCAGCAAGACCAGCTGGTGGCCCGGGCCCGCGACGTGATCGAACACATCGAGCGGGTGGTGCACCACGCGCGCAGGCTTGAACTGTCTGCTGAAACTGTGGTGCAAATTCACTTCAGCGCGCAAAGCAACCGCACCAACGACATCATGCGCACCCTGACCGCGCTGACCGCCATCTTCCTGCCGCTGAACCTGATTGCGGGCATCTTCGGCATGAACTTCGAGTTCATTCCGCTGATCCATCAACAAGACGGGTTTTGGTGGGCCATGGGCCTGATGGTGGCCACCGCCGCCGGGCTGGGCCTGCTGTTTTGGCGCAAGCGCTACCTGGCGCGTACCGGGCGGTAGCCGCAGCGTCACACGTAAGGTGCCGCCAACCCTTCACTGACCATCACCCGCTGCACCGCCGGGCGCGCCAGCACGCGCTGCAAATAGGGGCCCAGGTGGGGGCGCTCGCGGGCCGGCGCGGCGCTGAAATTGCGCGTCCAGCGGCACAGGGTGAACACGTAGGCGTCCAGCGCGGTGTAGTCGGCGCCCATGAACCAGGGGCCGCCGTGGCTGCCAAGGTGCGCGTCCAGCTGGTCCAGCATGCCACCAATCTTTTGCTGCGCATGGGCCTTCAGTTCAGTGGTGCCGGCGGTGTTGCCGTCGTTCAGCCAGCGCTCGCCATAGAAGTAAATGATCAGCGCGGCCTGCAGCGTGTTGGTCAGCCACATCAACCACTTGTAGGCATGGGCGCGCTGCGCCGTGCCCAGTGCCGGCATCAGGCCGGCCTGGGGGTGGGTGTCGCACAGGTGCAGCGCAATGGCGGCAGTTTCATACAACACCAGATCGCCATCCGTCAGCACCGGAATCAGGCCGTTCGGGTTGAGCTGCAGGTAGTCGGGTGCCTTGTGCGCGTTGACCGTGCGGTCCACCGGCACCCGTTGAAACGGCGCACCGATTTCTTCCAGCAAGATGTGCGGAATCATGGCGGCAGTGCTGGGGTAGTAGTGCAGTTGCAACATTTTTTTGCTCAGGGTTTGTAGACAAATGGCAGGGCGGCCAGTGTCACGCCAGCCGCCACCAGCAGCCAGGTGTTGGCAATGAAGTAGGGCACCACCATCAAAGCCACGCCGCACAGCAGCGGCACCGGTGCGCGCTGCTTCTTGCCGTAGACAAAGAAACCCATGCCAATGGCACCAAACAGCACGCCCCAAAGAAGGACCGCCGAGCTCATGGGGTCACCCGGCTTGGGAAGCGACCGCTATTGCCCACTGACGAACCACACTTTGGCGATGCCCTGGGGCGTTACTTCATAAATGGCAGCAACTTCCATGGGTGTGTCTTGCACACCCGTCACGCTTTCGTGGTCTATCACCTTGTTGCCGAACACCATGCGGTTGACCAGGCGGGCGTGCAACCCGGGCAGGTTGAAGCGGTTCATTTGGTAATGCTGGGCCAGCGCCGGCTTGCCCACCAGCACCGGCTGGCTGCCGGGTAGCCGGTAGACGACAACATCGTCTGTGTACTCAGACACAAAGCGCGCCAGGTCACGCGCGTTGTAGGCGTCGAGCTGGCGTTGCGCAAACAGCGCCGGGTCAAAGTCTGCTGGTGTCATGGGGTTCAGGTGGGGTGCGGACAACTTCGCCGAGCCCACGGTTGCTACAAAAATGATAGTGGCTCGCCCATGTAATACGCGGGCTACAGGCTTTTTTATTCACAACCGGGCACTAAGCCAGGTGCTGGGCAAAAAACGCCAGCGTGCGTTGGCGCGCCAGCGTGGCCGCTGCCTGGTTGTACGAGCCGCGCTGGTCGCAGTTGAAGCCATGGTTGGCTTCATAAATGTGCACCGTTACGCCGGGCTGCGCAGCGGATTGCGCGGCCTTGAAGGCATGCACGCTGTCCAGCGGGATCCAGTGGTCCTGGTCGCCAAAGTGCGCCAGCACCGGCACCCGCGGCGTGCGCGCAGCCTCTTCGGGGCTGGTCATGCCGCCGCCGTAGTAGGGCGCGGCAGCGCTCAGGCCGTTCAGGGTGCATGCCGCGCGCCAGGTGAGCAGGCCGCCCCAGCAGTAACCCACAATGCCGACCTTGCCGGCTTGCGCGGCATGGTTGATGGCGGCCTGAATGTCTGCCAGCACGCCCGGTGCGGGCAGCGCCTCCACGGCGGTTTTCAGGCCAAAGCCGGCGGTCATGTCTTCATTCTCGTAGCCCAGCTCCACGCCGGGCTTGACGCGGTGAAAGGTGGCCGGTGCCACCGCCAGGTAGCCGTCTGCGGCGTAGCCGTCGGCCACCGAACGGATATGGCTGTTGACGCCAAAGATTTCCTGCAACACCACCACGGCGCCACGCGGCTTGCCCGCCGGCTGCGCCACATAGGCGGGCACGGCAAAGCCGTCGGCGCTGGTGAGTTCGATAAAAGTACCCATGGTGTGGCTCCTTAGTTTTTGAGTCTGCGTTCAACAAAGTCGAGGCGGTCCTGGCCCCAGAAGATTTCGCCGTCAATGACGTAACTTGGCGCACCAAAGACGCCGGCGTCCATCGCGGCCTGGGTGTTGGCCTGGTAGCGGGCCTGCACCTCGGGGCCGCGCGACTGCTCCAGGCGCTCGGCGGGCAAACCGCTTTCAGCCAGCAGCTCGGCCAGGGTGGCGGCGTCGGCAATGTTGCGCTGTTGCGCCCAGACGGCGCGAAACACGGCACCGGCCACGGCCAGCGCGGCGGTTGCGCCGTCGTGCTGGTCCACTGCAATGATCAGGCGGGCCGCGTCGTCACCCGCAACCGGGAAGAACTTAGGGCTGATGTTCATGGGCACGTCAAGCTGCTGCGAGAAACGGCGCAGCTCTACCAGCCGGTAAGCCTGGCGCTGCGGCGCGCGCTTGGCCAGCGGCAGCCCGCCCGACATCGCAAACACGGCACCCAGGTCGGCGGGCAGCACCCGCACCGTGGCACCGGCGGCCTGGGCCAGCGCCACAAAGCGCTGGTGGCCAAGGTAGGTCCAGGGGCTTTGCGGTGCCAGGTAATAGTCAATACTGCGGCTCATGGCTGGATCCTGATTCATTCGGGTTACAGCGGCCCGGTCTGGTGCTGTAATGCTGGGTGTAATGTATCCGCCGACTTCTTGCGGCTTCAAGTCTATGCCCGACCACAACAAAGTGCTTCTCGTCACCGGTGCCAGCCGCGGCATTGGCGCAGCGACGGCCCTGCTGGCGGCGCGCTCTGGCTTTGCCGTGGCGGTGAACTACAGCAGCAACGCCAGCGCAGCCAATGAAGTGGTGGCGCAGATTCAGGCCAAAGGCGGCAGCGCCATGGCAGTGCAGGCCGATGTGGCCGACGAGGCCCAGGTGCTTGCCATGTTTGCACAGGTCGATGCCGAGTTGGGCCGCCTCAGCGCACTGGTCAACAACGCCGGCGTGGTGGACATGACCGCACGCGTTGACGAAATGACGGCGCAGCGGCTCAAGCGAATGTTTGACATTAACGTGATCGGCAGCTTTTTGTGTGCCCGCCAGGCGGTGCTGCGCATGAGCACCCGGCACGGCGGCGCGGGCGGTGCAATTGTCAACGTGTCCAGCGCAGCGTCGCGGCTGGGCTCGCCCGGCCAGTATGTGGACTACGCCGCAGCCAAAGGCGCGATAGACGCCATGACGATCGGGCTGGCCAAAGAAGTGGCGGCCGAGGGCATTCGCGTCAACGCGGTGCGCCCGGGGCTGATTGAAACCGACATCCATGCCTCGGGCGGCCTGCCCGACCGGGTGCGCGACCTGGCCCACCTGGTGCCAATGCAGCGCGGCGGCACGCCTGATGAAGTGGCGCAGGCAATTGTCTGGCTGCTCTCGCCCGCCGCCAGTTACACCACCATGAGCTTGCTTGACGTGTCCGGAGGACGTTAATGACCAAACCCGCAAAAATCTACTGGGAAGACCTGAAGCCCGGCACCGTGCACGAGCTGGGCAGCGTTACCACTTCGGCCGACGCCATGATCGCCTTTGCACAAGAGTTTGACCCGCAGCCGTTTCATGTGGACGAAGAAGCCGGCGAGGCGTCGATCTTCGGCGCGCTATGCGCCAGCGGCTGGTTTACCTGCAGCGTGGCGATGCGGCTGCTGGTGGACGGCTTGCTGCGGCATTCGTCATACATGGGCTCGCCGGGTGCCGACAACATCAAGTGGCTCAAGCCGGTGTATGCGGGCGACACGCTCACACTCAAATACACCGTGGTGGACTCGCGGCCACTGCGCCGCCGCTCCGACGTGGGCATGGTTCAGGCGGTGAGCGAGCTGTACAACCAGGAGGGCGCCAAGGTGATGCAGGCAGAGGGCTACACCATGTTTGCCCGGCGCCACCCCGCGCCCGCCGAGTCTGTGGCCGGTGCCGCCTGATGGACTTCAAGCCGCTGATCACGCTGCTGGCCATCGTCAACCCGCTGGCCATCGTGCCGTTTTTCATCCACTACACCCAGGGCTTTGACCGGGGGCAACGGGTGCGCACCATTCGCACGGCGTCGTTCAGCGCGTTTGTGGTGATTGCCACCAGCGCGCTGCTGGGGCTGAAGATTCTGGAGTTCTTCAGCATCTCGCTGGCCAGCTTTCAGGTTGGTGGCGGCATGCTGCTGTTGATGAGCTCCCTGAACATGCTCAACGCCCAGCCGGCCGAGGCCAAGCCCAGCACCCACGAGATGGAGCAAGGTGCCGAAAAGGCCGCCATGGGTGCCAGCATCGCCGTGGTGCCACTGACCATTCCGCTGCTCACCGGCCCGGCCACCATGTCCACCGTGGTGATCTATGCCGAGAAGGCCAAAACCTTCTGGCAGCTCGCCACCCTGGTGGGCTACGGCGTGGTGATCGGCCTGGCCACCGCCTTGTGCTTTGCGCTGGCCCAGCCAATTGCCCGGGTGCTGGGCAAAACCGGCATCAACGTCATGACCCGGCTGATGGGCCTGATCCTGGCCGCGCTGGCGGTTGAGGTGATGGCCGACGGGCTGGTCAAGCTGTTTCCGGTGCTGGCGCGCTGAGCCTTGCCCCGGCGTTGCCCATGAACCGCCAGCGCCTGCTGCTTGTTGAAGACGACCCCGCGATTGCCCGGACGACGGCCTACGCGCTGGAGCGCGAGGGCTTTACCGTATCCCACAGCCTGACGCTGACCGATGCGCGCGCGCAGCTGCGCAGCGCGCCGCCCGACCTGCTGGTGCTGGACATCGGCCTGCCCGACGGCAGCGGTCTGGACCTGTGCCGTGAATTGCGCCAGGGCGGCAACTTGCCGATCCTGGTGCTGAGCGCGCAGGGCGAGGAAATTGACCGCGTGCTGGGCCTGGAGCTGGGGGCGGACGACTATGTCACCAAGCCGTTCAGTCCGCGCGAGCTGGTCGCACGGGTCAAGGGCTTGCTGCGCCGCACCCAGGCGCAGCAAGCAGCACAGGCGGCGCCAGCCAGCGGGCCGTTCAAGGTGGACCGCGAAGGCCAGCGGATCTCGCTGCAGGGCCAGCCGCTGGACCTGACCCGCCGCGAATTCAGCCTGTTGCTGGACCTGCTGGATCACAATGGCCGCATCCGCAGCCGCGACAGCCTGCTGCGCGCGGTATGGGGCGCGGACTCTGAAAGCACCGACCGCACCGTGGACACCCACATCAAGACCCTGCGGGCCAAGCTGCATGCGGCGTCGCCGCAGCGCGACTACATCGCAACCCATCGCGGCATGGGTTACGCCATCACGCTGGACGACTGATGCGCCTGGGTCTGCGCTTGTTGTTCGGCTTTTTCCTGGTCACGGGGCTGGCGGGGTTTTTTGTATTGCGTGTGTTTGTGGCCGAGGTCAAACCCAGCGTGCGCGAAGTGATGGAAGACATGATGGTGGACACCGCCAACATCCTGGCCGAGCTGGCCGGAGACGACCTGGCGCAGGGCACCATGCAGTCGGGCCGCTTTGCCACCCATGTGCGCAACTACGCGCGCCGCCCGATTGACGCCGCGATCTGGGGCCTGAGCAAGCAGTCGCTGGACTTTCGCATCTACGTCACCGATGCCCGCGGCACCGTCCTGTTCGACTCTGAAAACACCGCTGCCGGGCAGGACTATTCGCAGTGGCGCGACGTGGCCCGCACGCTGCGCGGCGAATACGGAGCCCGCGCGACGCGGCTGGTCCAGAGCGACGACACATCGTCCGTCATGTACGTTGCGGCGCCAGTCAACCATGCCGGCAAGGTGATCGGCGTGCTGACCGTCGCCAAGCCGATTGCCACCATCCAGGCCTTCATCGACCGTGCCGAGCGCAAGATCCTGCTCAGCGGCCTGCTGCTGCTGGCCATCTCGGCGGTGATCGGCGTCATCGTGACCCTGTGGGTGGTGGCCGGCGTGCGCCGCCTGCGCCGCTATGCCAATGCGGTGGAGCAAGGCGCCAAGCCCGCCGTGCCCGACATCCCCGGCGAGCTGGGCGACCTGGCCCGCGCCATGAACGCCATGCGCGAGCGCCTGGAGCGCCACGAGTACATCGAAGACTATGTGCGTGCGCTGACGCATGAGCTGAAAAGCCCGCTGGCAGCGCTGCGTGGGGCCGGCGAGCTGCTGCAGGACGACCTGCCGCCCGCCGCCCGGCTTGAGTTCAGCGCCCTGGTGCTCGACCAGACGCAGCGCCTGCAGGCCCTCGTAGACCGCATGCTGGAGCTCAGCAAGCTGGAGCACCGGCAAGCCTCCATTGAGAAAGTGCCCGTCCTGCTGGCACCGTTTCTGGAGCGCTTCGCCCGGGGCGCCCCGGCCGACGGCACAGGCCACGCCGTGCGGATCAAGCCGTCCCTGCAGGCGGTGACGGTGCTGGCCGAGCCCGCCTTGCTGGAGCTGGCGCTGAACAACCTGCTGGACAATGCCCGCGCCTTTGCGCCCGCAGGCTCCACCATCCTGATCGACCTGACTCCAGGGCAGATTGCCGTTCAGGACGAAGGCGCCGGGGTTGAGGACTATGCGCTGGCCCGGCTGGGCGAGCGGTTTTATTCAACAGCGCGCCCCCACAGCCAGACCAAAGGCTCCGGTCTGGGCCTGGCGATCGTGCGCCAGATCATGGCGCTGCATGGCGGGCACATGACGGTGCACAACACCCACCCGGGCCTGCGGGTGACGCTGCATTTCGCGGCCTAAATCACTTCACATCGGCACCTCACACTCACTTCACACAGCTCACAGACAGTTCACCTGCCGTTTGCAAACTGGCCTCCAGTCAACCACAGGAGGGTTTGTGAAAGCCAAGATTTTTTCCATCATGCTGGTCCTGGTGCTGCTGATCGCCGCGCTGGTGCAGATCGGCGGCATCGTCCACGACCGCCAGCATTACCGCGAGCTCACGGTGCAGGGTGTCGCCCAAAGCCTGGCCGGCTCCCAGGCCCTGCTCGGCCCGCTGATACATGTGTCATGCACCGAGGAATGGGACATCACCGTGGACAAGCAGGTCAAAACCGAGCGGCGCGAATTCCGCCTGGTGGCAGCGCCCTCCACGCTGGCAGTCCACGGCACCAGCGAGCTGGAGCCGCTTGCACGCGGCCTGCACGCCACGCAGGCCTTTGCGCTCAAAACGCGCCTCACCGCCCAATGGGCAGAGCTGACGGCCCTCAAACCCACACGGCAGCACGCGGGCTCGCGCCTGAACTGCGGCCAGCCGGTGCTGATGGTGGCCGTGTCGGACGCCCGCGGCATCCGCCATGCCGGCCTGCAGTTGAACGGCCAGGGCTTTTCATTGAAACCAGGCACCTTTCACGGCAGCTACCCCAGAGGCGTTCACGCGTCCCTGCCCGCCATCACAGACTGGGAGGCTCCGGCGTCGGCCGACATCCAGCTGGAACTGGTGGGGACGGGGCGCCTGTCCGTCGTGCCACTGGGCGGCTCCACCGAAGTGCGCTTGACCTCCAACTGGCCGCATCCCAGCTTTGAAGGGCGCTTTCTGCCGGCGGACCGCGAGGTGGGCCCACAGGGCTTTTCAGCCAGCTGGCGGGTGAGCTCCCTGGCCAGCACCGCGCAGCAGGACGCCACCTTGGGCAAGCCTGTTTGCACGGCACCGTTCCTGGCCGACGCCTCAGCCGCAGACACCCCACCAACCGCCAGGGGCTGCCTGGACGCCTTTGGCGTCAGGTTCATCGACCCGTCGGACACCTACGCGCTGAGTGACCGCGCCACCAAGTACGGGCTGCTCTTCATCGGCCTGACCTTTGTGGCCGTGGGCCTGTTCGAATTCATGAAATCACTGCGCGTGCACCCGATCCAGTACTTCCTGGTGGGCGCCGCCATGGCCATGTTTTTCCTGCTGCTGGTCAGCCTGTCGGAGCACATGGCGTTTGGGCTGGCGTATGGCGTGGCCGCCGCCTCCTGCGTGCTGCTGCTGACGTACTACGCCAGCCACATGCTGGGCCACTGGACGCGCGGCGGCCCGTTCGGGCTGGGTATCGCGGTGCTATACGGGCTGCTGTTCGCGCTGCTGCAACTGGAGCAAACGGCCCTGGTGGTGGGCGCAATGGCGCTGTTCATGGTGTTGACGCTCGTGATGGTCCTAACGCGCCGCGTGGACTGGTATGCGCGGCTGCGCTAACCAACCTGTAGTTTTTTCACCAGCTGGTTGCTGGTGTTGCGCAAGCGCTGAGCCAGCAACTGGGTGATTTTGACGAGCAGTTTGGCGGCCACCGGGGGGTGGTCGGCAATCAGCCCGGCCACGGCCGCGCGGGTCAGCACGGCGGCTTCCACTTCGTCGATGGCGGTGCAGGTGGCGTAGCGCGGCTCGCCGTCCAGCATGGACATCTCGCCAATCACCGCGCCGGGGCGAATCACGGCCAGACGGGTGGTGGCGCTGGGGTCATCGCTGTCGCTTTGCGCCCCCACTTTGCGCTTGGTCACGTCAACCGTGCCCGACAGCAACAGCATCATCCAGTCGTCCACCGTGCCCTCGGCAATCAGCCGCTGCCCCGGCTGGGCCCGCACCAGCAGCATGGCGCTACCCAGCAGGTCGGCCTCGGGCGGGGTGAAGTCTTGCAGCAGCGGCGACTCGGCCAGCAGCGCCGGGCGCTGCGACAGCGCGCCACAGGGCCCCAGCGTGGCCAGGGCCGGGCTCAACGCAACTGTTGCAGCCATTGGGCCAACTCGTCGGCGGCAGCGCGGGTGGCAGCGCCCAGCGCCTGCACACCGCCGGGCGCGTCTGGCGTGGCGGCCGGGCGCTGCACAATGATCACCCGTTGCGCCAGCAACCGCTCCCCAGCCGCCGTGTTCTCGGCAGCGGTGGCGCGCAACCGGATCACGCCGGCGCTCTGGGTAGGCGACTCAAACCACTGGCTGAACTCTTCCAGCTCCAGGCGCAACACCAGCGGCGCGGTGCCGCCAGTGCGGGCGATGGCCGCGCCCTCCCCCAGGTTGAGCACCGGGCGCTGCTGGCTCAGGTGTTCGCGCAAGTGCTGGCGCACCAACTGGGCCGGCGCTGCGGTCCAGCGCGCCTGCGCATAAGGGCGCAGCTGGTTGGCGTCGGCATAGCCCAGGCGGTACAGCATGGCGCTGCCGTCCAGCGCGCTGCCGGCCTCAACCTCGGCCAACGCAATCGGGGGCAGCGGCGCAAGCCGGGTGGCTGCGGGCGGCTGGATCGCACCCGGGCCAAAGTCGTACAGCGTGGAGCGTTTGGGGTGGTCAGGCCCGGCGCAACCGGCTGCCCCCAGCCCCAGAATCAGGCAAAAACCGGCTGTAGCCCGCATAAAACCTGCGGGAGCCACTATATTTTTCATAGCAAATCGGGTGAAGTTCATCGGGCACCTCCAGGGGCTGCAAAGCCGGGCTCACCCGGCCCGGGGCTTGGTTCGCCATTGCCAAAGATCAAAGACTGCGGGTTGTCGGTAATGGCGTTCACAGTGCGGCTCAAGCGCCGCGCCGCACGCGAGGTGTCTTCGGTAACCTGGTTGATGCGCGGCAGCGTGGCGGCATTGAAGGCATTGGCAGCGCCCGACAAGGCGTCAGCCCCTTCAGCCAGCCGGTCAAGGGGGCCGTCTTTCTGGTTCAGTCGGCCTGCTGTCTGGCTGATGCCCGTGGCGGCGCTGCGCACCTCATCGGCGCTGCCTTGCAGCGACTTCATGGTGGCTGAAGCGTCTTTCACAAACCCGGGGATGTTGACGCGCTCGGGCCCTAGCTGCGCGTCCAGCACGGTCTGCATGCGGGTGGACAGCGTGGCCAGGTTGCCGGCGGCGCGGCCGGTGTTGTCCAGCGCATCGGCCAGGCGCTTCTGGTTGTCGTCCGCCAGCAGCTTGTTCAGCCGTGTGGCGGCCTGCTCGACCTGTTCGACGATGGCTTCGCCGCGCCCCGCCAGCTTGCCCAGCAAGCCCTGGCGCAGCGCAATGCGCGGCGGTTTCGCGTCATTGGGCAGCAGCGGCGCAGCGGCGGCCTTGCCGTCGTCGTCCAGCTGCACAAAGGCCAGGCCGGTGACGCCCTGGTAGCTCAGCACCGCATAGGTGGCCTGCGTCATGGGGGCGTTCTCATCGATCTCCAGTTGCAGCAGCACGTTGCCCCGGGTGACGGGGTCAAAGGTGATGGAGCCGACTTTGCCCACATCCACGCCGCGAAACCGCACCGGTGCCTGCGGCTGCAGGCCCGAAACGGTCTCGTGGGTGGATATTTCATACAGGTGGTAATGCCCCTTGTCGCGGGTCAGCCAGACGGCCAGCACTGCCAGCAAGGCACTGGCCAGCAGCACAAAGATGCCGGCGGCAAAGGCGTGGGCTTTGTTTTCCATGGTGTTTTCTCTTTCCCCTGTTTCTAGACGGCAAACGGGTATTCGCGCAATAGCTCCATAGCGCGCTGACCCCGTTCACCGAGGAAGAAGTTGTGAATGAATGGGTGCGGGAAGGCAATCACCTGCTTGGGCGGCCCGTTCACAATGACCTTCCGGTCGGCCAGCACGGCAATGCGCGTGCTGAGTTCAAACAGGGTGTCCAGGTCATGCGTGACCATCACCACGGTCAGGCCCAGGTCGCGATGCAGCGAGCGCAACAGCGTGACAAAGCTGTCGGAGCTGTCCGGGTCCAGCCCGGCGGTGGGCTCGTCCAGCAGCAGCAGGGGTGGGTCCATGACCAGGGCGCGGGCCAGCGCCACACGCTTGATCATGCCGCCCGACAGGTCAGCCGGCATCTTGTCAGCCACCTCGGGGGCCAGCCCGACCATTTGCAACTTGACCAGTGCTGCGTCGCGCACCAGCTCGGGCGGCAGCGTCTTGAGCTCGCGCAGCGGAAAGGCAATGTTCTCCAGCACATTGAAGGCCGAGAACAGCGCGCCATGCTGGAACAGCATGCCCACCCGGCTGGCAGCGCCGCGTTCACCCAGCCGGGCCGGCGACTCCCCCAGCACCTCGATGGTGCCGCGTGCCGGTGTTTCAAGCCCGAGCATCTGGCGCAGCAACACGGTTTTGCCGGTGCCCGATCCGCCCACCAGCGACAACACCTCACCACGCTGCACCGTCAGGTCCAGGTCCTGGTGCACCACAAACTTGCCAAACTGGGTGCCCAGTTTGCGGATGCTGATCACCGGCGGCTCGGTGGCCGGGGCCGCGCTCATATGCCCACATCCTTGAACAGCACGGCAAACAACGCGTCCACCAGAATCACCGCCGTGATCGAGGTGACCACCGAGGCCGTGGTGCCCTCGCCCAGGCTTTGGGTGTTGGGTTTGACGCGCAGCCCGAAGTGGCAGCCAATCAGCGCGATCAGCGCGCCAAACACCACCGACTTGGCAGTGGCCAGGTACAGGTTGTTAATGCTCACCGCGGCGGGCAGTGCATTCAGAAAATACTGTGGGGTAATGCCCATGGACAAGTCCGCCGAGAGCATGCCCCCGGCCAGCGCGCACAGCGTGGTCCAGACGCTGATCAGCGGCATTGCAATCGCCAGCGCCACGGCGCGCGGCATCACCAGCCGGTAGCTGTGCGAGATCCCCATGACACGCATGGCGTCAAGCTCGTCGGTGACCCGCATCACACCAATTTGCGCGGTAATGGCCGAGCCAGAACGCCCCGCGATCAAGATCGCCGCCAGCATGGGGCCGAGTTCGCGGATCAACGACACGCCCAGGATGTTGACGATGAACGCATCCGCACCAAATTGCTTGAGCTGCTGCGAGGTCAGGTAGGCCAGCACCACGCCGATCAAAAAGCCCACCAGCGCCGTGATCGGCAGCGCGGTAGCCCCAATGCGATAGAGGTGGCCTGACAGGTCGCGCCAGGGGCCCTGGTGTGGTGCCCGCGCCAGCGTGACGAGGTTCAGCAACAGTTGGCCCAACAGGCGCACAAAGCCGCGCAGGTGGTGGCCCAGGCCCAGCAGGGTGTCGCCCAGCGCAAGGTAGCGCTGCAGCAAGCCAGGCCGCGGCCGCGGGGCCAGCACCACCGTGAACTGCGCCACCCGCTCCAGCACTGCACGCTGGGCCGGCAATGTTTGCAGCTGCGCGGGCCACTGGCGGCCCCAGTGGTTCCACAACAATTGCGCGCCCACATGGTCAAGCTGGCGGGCTTCGCGCAGGTCCCACTGCGCCAGGGCGGGCACCTGGCCCAGGCTGGCAATGGCTGCGCTGTAGCGCTCGGGCTGGGCAAACTGCGCTGCCGTCCAGGCCCCCAGCAGGCATGTGCGCGGGCCTTGCGGGCCGGGCTGTGTGTGGATGCGCGGGGCAATGTCCTCCATGGGGCTGTCATCCTACCCGTTGCGGCTGAACCGCGGTGACAGTCAAGCACCGGCCACCCGGTTATAAAAAGGGAAAGCCACCAGGAGACCGCATGAACCCGTCACCCCCCGCCCCCGAGCTGGCCGCTGAAATGCGCGGCCCGGTGCTGTGGCTCACCATCCAGCGTGAAGAGCGCCGCAACGCGATGAGCCACGGCGTGCTGGCCGGCCTGGCGCAGGCCATTACGGCCGCGCAGACCAACCGCGCGGTGCGGGCCGTCGTCGTCACCGGCGCGGGCAGCAAAGCCTTTTGTGCGGGAGCTGACCTGCAAAACGCGCAGGCCTTCACCACCGACTATTCCGAGCCCTACGGCCATCTGGCGCAGTTGCTTCGCGTTGCCAAGGCCAGTAACGTGCCGCTGGTGGCGCGCGTCAACGGGGCCTGCATGGCGGGCGGCATGGGCCTGCTGGCCATGTGCGACATGGCGGTGGCGGCAAGCCATGCGGTGTTTGGCCTGCCCGAGGTCAAGGTGGGCGTGTTCCCGGCGCAGGTGCTGAGCGTGTTGCAGCACTTGATTCCGCGCCGCCAACTGGCCGAAATGTGCGTTACCGGCGAGCCCATCACCGCGGCCCAGGCACTGGCCTGCGGCCTGGTGAACTATGTCGATGACGACGTAGACGCCAAGCTGCAATGGCTATTGGAGCGCCTGTTCGACAAATCCCCCGCCGCCATCCGGCGCGGGCTTTACACCTTGAAGAAGATTGAGGCCATGGCCTTTGAAGAAAGCATGAGCTTCACCGAGAGCCAGATTGCGCTGTTCACGCTGACCGAGGATGCCAAGGAAGGGCAGGCGGCTTTCCAGCAAAAGCGCAAGCCCAATTGGACCGGGCAATGAAACAACCACCCCCGAAGCGGCCTGCGGCTGCCGCTGGAAAAGACGCGCCGGAGAGAGTATGAGCAATCAATGTGTACGCATCGGCGGGGCCTCGGGCTTTTGGGGCGATAGCTGCGTGGGGGCGCCGCAGCTGGTGGCCGCCGGGGTGGACTACCTGGTGTTTGACTACCTGGCCGAGCTCACCATGTCGATTCTGGCGGCGGCGCGCGCCAAAAACCCCGAGCTGGGCTACGCCACCGACTTTGTTTCGGTAACGATGAAGGCCGTCCTGCACGATGTGGTGGCAAAGAAAATCCGCGTCATCAGCAACGCGGGCGGCGTGAACCCGCAGGCCTGCGCGCAGGCTATCCGCGCCCTGGCGGCTGAACAGGGCCTGCAGGTAAAAGTGGCCGTGGTGCTGGGTGACGACGTTACGCCCCTGCTGTCGCAACTGCGCGGCGAAGACCCGCGTGAACTGCAAAGCGGCGCACCCCTGCCCCAGAAACTGCTGACCGCCAACGCCTACCTGGGGGCCCTGCCGGTCAAGCGCGCGCTGGACGCGGGCGCGCAGATTGTGATTACCGGGCGCTGCGTGGACAGCGCGGTGACGCTGGGCGCTTTGATGCACGAGTTCGGCTGGGGTGCAAGCGACTTTGACCGCCTGGCCCAGGGCAGCCTGGCCGGGCACATCATCGAATGCGGCTGCCAGGCCACGGGCGGCCTGCACACCGACTGGGCAGACGTGCCTGACTGGGCGCACATCGGCTACCCGGTCATTGAATGCCATGCCGACGGTCACTTTGTCGCCACAAAACCAGAGGGCACCGGCGGCCTGGTGAACTGCGCGGTGATTGCCGAACAGATGCTGTATGAGATCGGTGACCCGCAGCGCTACTTGCTGCCAGACGTAAGCTGCGACTTTACCCAGGTGACGCTGGCGCAGGTGGGCGAGCACCGGGTGCATGTGGCCGGCGCGCGCGGCCTGCCGCCGGGCCCCGCCTACAAGGTGTCGGCCACCTACATTGATGGGTTTCGCTGTACCGCACAACTCACGGTGGTGGGCATTGACGCGGCGGCCAAGGCCCGCCGCACCGGCGAGGCAATTCTGGCGCGCACGCGCGAGCTTTTTGGGCAGGCGGGGCTGGCCGACTACAGCCGCACCCACATTGAGGTACTGGGCAGCGAAGCGGGCAATTTTGGCCCGCAGGCGCGCACCGCCCAGGTGCGCGAGGTGGTGCTGCAAGTCGCCGTGATGCATCCGCAAAAATTGGCACTGGAGCTGTTCGCGCGCGAGATTGCGCCAGCGGGCACGAGCTGGTCACCCGGCACCACCGGCGCCGCGGGGCGGCCCAGCCCCTCGCCCTGCATCAAGCAGTTTGCATTTCTGCTCGACAAAGTACGCCTGCACCCCGTGGTGGAACTGGACGGTGTGCTGCATACGGTGGAGCTGCCGACGGGGCAATCCGATAACCCCGTGCGGGCTGAGCCTGGCGAGGGGCTGCAGGCCTCGACCGGCGCGGCCCCAACGGCGAATGAAGACTTTGCGGGCGTCGAGATTGCGCTCATCCAGCTCGCCTGGGCGCGCAGCGGCGACAAGGGCAACACCTCCAACATCGGGGTGATCGCACGCCGACCCGAATGGCTGCCTTTGCTGCAGGCGCAACTCACGCCGCAGCGCTTGGCGCAGTGGCTGGCGCATCTGGTGCAAGGCCCGGTCAGGTGCTACCCGGTGCCCGGCATCCACGCCATGAATTTCGTCTGTGAGCAAGCCCTGGACGGTGGTGGCATGGCCAGCCTGCGCAACGACGCGCTGGGCAAGGGCATGGCGCAGATTCTGCTGACCATGCCGGTGCGCGTGCCCCCGGGCTGGCCAAACCACCTCAGTTGAAGCCCCCCGCGAAGCTTTGACGCAGGTGCTCCACAAAACATTGCACAGCCCGCGGCACCTGGGCTGACCAGGGCCGGATGGCGAAAAGCGTTTCACCAAAGAAGCCCTGGGGCTGCCATTTCGGCAGCACCGGCACCAGCCGCTGCGGGTGCAGGTGGACTGAGGCGCTGAAGTCGGGCAGCAAGCCCAGCCCCAAACCGCCCAGTACCGCCTCGCGCAGCACCTCGCTGTTGTTCGCCCGCAGCGGGCCGTTCACGGCCACCACCACCCGCTCGGGGGCCTTGCGCGCCCGCGCACGCACAAACTGCCAGCTCTGCGCGCCACCGTCACGCAGGTACAGCAGGCACTGGTGCGCGGCCAGCTCCGAGGGGTGCGACGGCACGCCTGCACGGCGCAGGTAGTCGGGGCTGGCCACCAGCAGCGTGCGCGAGGCGCACAGCGCCCAGGCCACATGGGTGTCGGGCGGTGCCTGGGTGTGGCGAATGGCCAGGTCAAAACCTTCCTGCGACAGGTTTACCAGCCGGTCGCCAAGGTCCAGTTCGATGCGAATCTCGGGGTAGCGCTTGAGGAAGGCGGGTAGCGTGGGTGCCACATGCTGGCGGCCCAGCGCAACCGGTGCACTGACCCGCACCAAGCCGCGCGGCAGGCCCGCCATGTCTTTCACGCTGGCAAGGCTTTGCTCGATGCGCTGGAAAGCCGCTTGGGTGTCATTCACCAGTTGTTGGCCCGCTTCAGTCAGGCCAACCGAGCGGGTGGTGCGGCGCACCAGTGGCACCCCGACCGCGCGCTCGAGCTCGCCAATGCGGTTGCTGGCCGAGGCCTTGGAGATACCCAGACGCCGCGCGGCCTGGGTGTAGCTGCGGCTTTGCGCCAGCACGCCCAGCAGGTGAAGGTCAGAAAACGCGGTCGCCAAGACAGCTCCAGATTGTTCAGCAAAGTAAACAATGTAATCAGGAAACCCGTATTTCCAAAGCCTGTTGACGGGCATAGACTGACGGCCTTGCCTGAACCCGCCCGAGGAACCCCAATGAACGCACCCGACTTGCCCCGCCCCGCCCCCACGCTGGCCCGCATTGAGCACTGGATCAACGGGCGCCTGGTGCCCAGCCAAAGCGGCCGAAGCGCCGAGGTGTTCAACCCCGCCACCGGCGCTGTCACGGGCCAGGTGGCGCTGGCGAACAACACGGAAGTGTCTGCTGCGGTGGCCGCCGCGCAAGCCGCCTTCCCGGCCTGGGCCGACACCCCGCCGATCCGTCGCGCCCGTGTAATGTTCAAGTTTCTGGAGCTGCTGAACCTGGAGCGCGACAAGCTGGCCCACGCCATCACCGCCGAGCATGGCAAGGTGTTCACCGACGCGCAGGGTGAAGTTACCCGCGGTATCGACATCGTGGAATTCGCCTGCGGCATCCCGCAGTTGCTCAAGGGCGACTACACCGACCAGGTGTCCACCGGCATTGACAACTGGACACTGCGCCAGCCGCTGGGCGTGGTGGCCGGCATCACGCCGTTCAACTTCCCGGTGATGGTGCCAATGTGGATGTACCCGGTGGCGATTGCCGCTGGCAACTGCTTCGTGCTCAAGCCCAGCCCGATCGACCCCAGCGCCAGCCTGATGATGGCCGACCTGCTGAAACGCGCAGGCCTGCCTGACGGCGTGTTCAACGTGGTACAGGGCGACAAAGAGGCGGTCGATGCACTGCTGCTGCACCCCGACGTCAAGGCGGTGAGTTTTGTCGGCTCGACGCCGATTGCCAACTACATCTACGAAACCGGTGCGCGCCATGGCAAGAGGGTGCAGGCCCTGGGCGGCGCCAAGAACCACATGGTGGTGATGCCTGACGCCGACCTGGAGCAAACCGTGGACGCACTGATCGGCAGCGCCTATGGCTCGGCTGGCGAACGCTGCATGGCGATCAGCGTGGCGGTGCTGGTGGGCGACGTGGCGGACAAGCTGGTACCGATGCTGGCCGAGCGCGCCAAAACCCTGAAGATCAAGAACGGTATCGAGCTGGACGCCGAGATGGGGCCCATTGTTACCAGCGCCGCCTACCAACGCATCACCGGCTACATCGAGCAGGGCGTCAAGGAAGGTGCCACTCTGGTGGTGGATGGCCGTGACTTCAAGGGCGCGAGCGCTGGCAAGGGCTGCGACAACGGCTTCTGGCTGGGCGGTGCACTGTTTGACCATGTCACCCCCGGGATGCGGATTTACAAGGAAGAAATATTTGGCCCGGTACTGGGCTGCGTGCGGGTGAAAGACCTGGCAGAGGCTGTGGCGCTGATCAATGCGCACGAGTTTGGCAACGGAGTGAGCTGCTTCACCCGCGACGGCAATGTGGCGCGTGAGTTTTCACGCCACATCCAGGTCGGCATGGTGGGCATCAATGTGCCAATTCCAGTGCCGATGGCCTGGCACGGCTTTGGCGGCTGGAAGAAGAGCCTGTTTGGTGACATGCACGCCTACGGCGAGGAAGGTGTGCGCTTTTACACCAAGCAAAAGAGCATCATGCAGCGCTGGCCTGAAAGTATCGGGAAAGGCGCGGAGTTTGTAATGCCCACTGCGAAGTAAAACGCGGCGGGCCCTCGCAGGCACAAACAATCGGAGACACGAGGGCATGAGCGACAACCACTTCGACTACATCATCATCGGAGCCGGCACCGCCGGCTGCCTGCTGGCCAACCGGCTCAGCGCCGGGGGCCACAAACGGGTACTGCTGATTGAGGCGGGCCCGAAAGACGACTACCACTGGGTTCATATTCCGGTGGGCTACCTTTACTGCATCGGCAACCCGCGCACCGACTGGCTCTACAACACCGAACCCGACGCCGGCCTGAACGGGCGCACCCTGCGCTACCCGCGCGGCAAGACACTGGGCGGGTGCAGCAGCATCAACGGCATGATTTACATGCGTGGCCAGGCCCGCGACTACGACCATTGGGCCGAGTTGACCGGCGACGCCAGTTGGCGCTGGGACACGGTGCTGGCCAGCTTCAAGCAGCACGAAGACCATTACAAAGGGGCCACCGCACAGCACGGCGCGGGCGGGGAATGGCGGGTGGACAAGCAACGCCTGCGCTGGGACGTGCTGGACGCGTTTGCCCAGGCGGCGCAGCAAGCCGGCATTCCGGCCAGCGACGACTTCAACCGTGGCAACAATGAGGGCGTGGGGTACTTTGAAGTGAACCAGAAAAACGGCTGGCGCTGGAATACCGCCAAAGCCTTTCTGCGCCCCACCTGCTACGGCCGGCCCAACTTTGAGTTGTGGACCGCCGCCCAGGTGACCAAACTCGTGATCGAGACCCAACCCGACGGCAGCAAGCGCTGCACCGGTGTGAATGTGTGGACGGGCGAGCGCATGGCGACGGCCACAGCAGCGGGCGAAGTGATCCTCAGTGCCGGCAGCATTGGCTCCCCGCAAATCCTGCAACTGTCGGGCATCGGCCCGGCGGCGCTTTTGCGCCAGCACGGTATTGACGTGGTGAGCGACCTGCCGGGCGTGGGTGCCAACTTGCAGGACCATTTGCAGATCCGCGCGGTGTTCAAGGTCAAGGACGTGCCCACCCTCAACACCATGGCCAACTCGCTTTGGGGCAAGGCCAGAATTGGCCTGGAGTACGCGCTCAAGCGCAGCGGGCCGATGAGCATGGCACCGTCTCAGCTTGGCGCGTTCACCCGCAGCACGCCTGAGCAGCCGTACCCGAACCTTGAATACCATGTGCAACCCCTGAGCCTGGATGCATTTGGCGAGCCCCTGCACAGCTTCCCGGCGTTCACGGCCAGCGTGTGCAACCTCAACCCCACCAGCCGCGGCACGGTGCAAATCCGCAGTGCACGCTTTGAGGACGCACCCGCCATCGCACCCAATTACCTGAGCACGGCGCAAGACCGCAAGGTGGCCGCCGATTCCCTGCGCGTGACGCGCCGTATCGTGGCGCAACCCGCACTGGCGAAGTACCAGCCCGAAGAATGGAAGCCGGGCCCGCAATTTGATACCGACGAAGAGCTGGCCCGGCTGGCCGGCGACATCGCCACCACCATCTTCCACCCGGTGGGCACCACCAAAATGGGCCGCGACGACGACCCGATGGCAGTGCTGGACTCGCAGTTGCGCGTGCGCGGCATTGCCGGCTTGCGTGTGGTGGACGCCGGCGCAATGCCCACCATCACCAGCGGCAACACCAACTCACCAACCTTGATGATGGCCGAGAAAGCGGCGGCCTGGATTCGCGCCGCAGCGGTCGCCTGACACCTCAGCGGATGCCCCCCACATAACGCGGCGCATTAGGGTCTACAACTTTCTTGCGGCGCTCGCCAAAGGTGGAGTCGAGAAAACCGGAGTCGCCGAAAGTGGAACTGGAAAACCCCCCTTCGGAGTCTGCAGCCGGGGCCGCTCGCTGCGCCAGCGGAACGGGTGCAGTGGCCACCGGCACGGCGCGTTCGCGCAAGAGCTGCAAGGCCGTCTGGCCCAATGGCTTGGCAGGCGGTTTGGTGGTTTCAAGCATCGCGCGCTCCAGCTTGTCGGCCCACTCGGCCAGATCGGGATGACCGTCTTCCTGCGCCTTGGCGCGGGCAAAACGCACCATTTCTGCGGCGTATTCGGCGTTGGAGGCCATCCATTCGGTGTCGGTGACGCGGCCGGTTTTGCGCCGAAGCACCACATGCAGGTGCGCCGCCATGGCAAGTTTTTCACTGACCAGCATGAGAGACCTCCTTCAAGGGGATGACGCTAGGCACCAATGCGTTCGCGGTGCTGCGCTATGTCCAAACCGGTAAGCTCGCTTTGCTCGTCGACCCGCAAGCCCACCAGCAAGTGCGTAAGAAACAGCAGCAGCATCGTTGCCACCAGGCTGTAGAGCATTACCGCGCCCACACCAATGGCTTGCGTCAGCACACTGCCCTCAACACCTGATACGGCCTTGCTGGCAAACACGCCGGTCAGCAACGACCCGACGATGCCACCAATCCCGTGCACCCCAAACACATCCAGCGAGTCATCTGCCCGCAGCATGCGTTTTAGCCCGGTTGCACCCCAGTAGCACGCCAGCCCCGCAATAAAGCCGATTGCCAGCGCTGACAGGGGCGTTACAAAGCCCGCAGCGGGCGTGATGGCCACCAGCCCGGCAACCAGGCCGGAGCACAGGCCCAGCAGCGATGGCCGGCCGCGCAGCACCCATTCCCCGAACATCCAGGACATGGCCCCGGCCGCCGCCGCAAGGTGCGTCACCGCCATCGCCAGCCCGGCCCGCCCGTCGGCGGCCACCGCAGAGCCGGCGTTGAAGCCAAACCAGCCAACCCACAGCAGCCCCGCACCGGCCATGGTTAGCCCCAGATTGAAGGGTTCGAACGCCTCGCGGCCATAGCCGCGTCGCGGACCAAGGAAGTAGGCGCAGACCAGCCCCGAGACCCCGGCGTTAATGTGGACCACCGAGCCGCCGGCAAAGTCCAGGGCACC
Source organism: Ramlibacter sp. 2FC (assembly GCA_943369755.1). Classification (GTDB taxonomy): domain Bacteria; phylum Pseudomonadota; class Gammaproteobacteria; order Burkholderiales; family Burkholderiaceae_C; genus CALROG01. Next base: position 18,100 of record CALROG020000031.1, on the reverse strand, counting down.
CAACTTGGCGAGCCAGCCGCCCGGCTCCCAGACCCAATGGGCAATTGGCGCATACACGAACAGCGACCACATCCCAATAAACCAGAGCATTCCCGAGAACTTCATCCGTTCCACAAATGCACCAACCACCAGCGCCGCCGTGATGATGGCAAACGTCAGCTGGTACATCGAATAGACCGACTCGGGTATGTTGGGCGCGATATGGCTGACCGCCACCTTGCCGCTTTCCTTGAGGTAGTCCAGCCCCACGAACCACATGCGGTCGTCACCCCCAATCCAGCTATTCCCTGGCGTGAACGCCCATGAGTAGCCCGCCGCGTACCACAGCAAGCTGACCATGGCGGCAATGGCCACCACGCAGGCCATCGTGTTGATGACGCTTTTCTTGCGCACCATTCCGGCATAGAAAAGGGCAATACCGGGCAGTGTCATGAGTAACACCAACGCGGTTGACGTCATCATCCAGGCGGTGTCCGCAGCATTCAGGCTGTCTTGCGCAACCAAGCCGGGCTTTGTCAGGGGCGCGGGCACGGCGGCGTTTGGCGGCGCGGCACTTGAGGGCGCGGCGGCCGGCGCCGTGGCGGCAACCGGGGTTGCTGCGGTCACGGCCGCCGGTTGCGCCACACTGGCGGCGTCCAGCCCACTGGCCGCGGCTTCGGGGGGCGCAACCCCAGCCGGACTCTGCGCCAGGGCCATGATGTGACACCCGAACCATATCGCCATCACCCCGATGAATTGACCCCCGGCTTTGCGCATGGCAACTCCTGTTGTTTACTGCCCGACTCTCTCCGTCAACGCATAAGTCGTGCCAATTAATGGTTAACCCTAGGCCCTGTACGGCATGCACCAAGTCGCAGGCGGGAAACTCCCAATGCACTAACAGGGTGCGTCAGATAGAGTCCCACTACTCGCTTGCGCGCCCTGGCGCGCCAGGACGAGGGACCGAGGAGACACCCCAAGAATTCAGAACAAATTTCGCAGGCATCCAACAAGATGCGGTTTATGCAAGGCGTCGGTGATCCCGACGCCTTTTTCTTGCCTGCGACAATCTGGCGATGGAATTGATGCTTGTGTCGCTGGCTTCTTTGCTGGCCGGCTTTGTGGATTCAATCGTCGGTGGCGGTGGCCTGATTTTGGTGCCGGCTCTGTTCGCCACATTCCCGACAACCCACCCTGCAACCTTGTTTGGCGTCAACAAGAGCGCCTCAGTGTGGGGCACGGCGATGGCCACCTGGCAATACAGCCGCCGGGTAGAAATGCGCTGGAAAACCCTGCTGCCGGCCGCCTTGGCCGGTTTTACCGGCGCATTCGCGGGGGCCTGGGTCGTCACCGTCATCTCTCCCGATTTCCTGCGCAAGCTGCTGCCATTCGTGCTGCTGGCGGTGCTGGGCTATACGCTGGCAAAAAAAGAGCTTGGCCGACACCACGCCCCGCGCCTGTCGGGCCGTCTGGAGGCCGGTGTTGCCTGCGGCATTGGCCTGGTGATTGGCTTTTATGACGGCTTCTTTGGCCCCGGCACGGGTAGTTTTTTTGTGTTTCTTTTTGTGCGGGCGCTGGGCTACGATTTTCTGAATGCCTCGGCGTCGGCCAAGCTGCTGAATACGGCCACCAATCTTGCGGCCTTGATCCTTTTCAGCATCAAGGGCCATGTGTGGTGGCATTTCGCGTTGGCGCTGGCGGTTGCCAACGTTCTGGGAAGCCTGCTAGGCACCCACATGGCACTGCGCCACGGCGCGGCCTTTGTGCGCGTGGTGTTCATCGTTGTGGTGAGCGCCCTGATCTTGAAAACAGGCCATGACGCATTTTTGCGCTGATCATTCACTACCCATAGAGCCACGCCATGGATGACATCGTTCGCCAAGCCATTGCCAAATGGCCAAACGTTCCACACTGCTACGGCTGGCTGGGGCTGGACGCGCGTGGCAACTGGTACATGCGCGACGACCGTTGCCAGGCCGCCGGCCCCTTTGCTGCGGCCGATGGCGGCACTTCGGCAAGCAAAGGTTCGCTGCTGCGCCACGAGAAGCTGGTGGACTTTATCCAGCGCAACTATGAGTGCGATGCGCTGGGGCAGTGGTTCTTTCAAAACGGGCCCCAGCGCGTGTTTCTGGAGCTGGAGTCAACACCGCTGGTGTGGCGGGTGCATCCTGACTTCAGCGTCTTTGCGCACACCGGTGTACCAGTACAACCGCGCGCCTGCGTCGTTGACGAAGCCGGCCTTTTGTACCTGGACAGCGCCATTGGTTTTGGGCGCGTGCACACCCAGGATATGGGCTGGGCAGCGGACGCCATCGAACAAGGCTCGTGGGTGCCTCAAAACGCGTTGGCGGCAGCCCTTCCGGGGCAGTTTGGCTATGTGCGCAGCCCGCAATCAATCCACCGCGTAAAGCAGGCATAAAAAAACCGGTCATTGACCGGCTTTTTTTTGTGCGGCAGGCCCCGGGGCCTACTTGACTGGCTTACTTGGCCGCGACCGGTGCGGCGGCCACAGCGGCTGCGGCGGCACGTTGCGGCTCGGCGAACTTTGCACCCGCACCGTTGGCAAGGTACACCACCGCGCGCGCAATCTCCACGTCGTCAAAATCACCGCCGGCCTGCGGGCCCATGGCCCCTTTGCCCTTGAGCGCAGAGTTCACCAGTGCGTCGAGACCCGTCTTGATGCGCACCCCCCAGGCAGCAGCATCTGCCACCTTGGGCGCACCGGCAACGCCAGCGCCGTGGCAGGCAACGCATTGAGCCTTGAAGACTTCTTCGCCCGTTTTGAGTGCTCGGTTGGCATCACGAATTTCAACAACGCCCACCTTTTGAATCCGCTGGGCAATGCCCTTGGCGCTTGCGTCTTCCGAAACACCCCCCAAGGCCAGACTTGCCGACACCGGGCTGCTTGCAGGCTTGGCCTCCGAGACGACGTAGTACACCAGGCCAATGATGGCGAACACAGGAACAACAAACGAGAAGAACACTGCCAGCAGAAGCTGCTTTGGGTTCTTGATGGGGCCCGTGTGGGCTTCGTCGTGGGTGCTTTCGCTCATGGCGTCCTCAAAATCTCGGGCATTTGAAACAACTGCGCATTATAACGGCGGGCTTGCGTACAAACCCTCGGCGCGCCTTGCCGCCACGCCATCCTGCTGCCTGCATTGCCCCTTGGCCGGGCCACATGCAATTCATGGTTCGCATGCGGTATTCATCGAGCCGGAATGGGCTTGCGATAGCTGCGACGCGTCGCAATGGGCGATAATGCAAGGCTGTCTCAGCGGGATCATGCGGCTGTAGCTCAGTGGATAGAGTATTGGCCTCCGAAGCCAAGGGTCGTGGGTTCGATCCCCGCCAGCCGCACCATCAACAACTGCAAGATATCTAAATCGCAGCGTCAGCAAAAAAGCCCACCAATGGTGGGCTTTTTGCTTTCAGTGCCAGGCACTGTCTTGTTGGTTGCGCGAGCAAGATTTGAACTTGCGACCTTTGGGTTATGAGCCCAACGAGCTACCAGGCTGCTCCATCGCGCGGCAAGATGGAATTATAGCTTACTCTTGTGGCGCCTGCTCTGTAGATGCTGCATCGGCAGCATCAGGGCGGTCCACCAGTTCGACGAGCGCCATCGGGGCGTTGTCGCCCACGCGGAAGCCCATCTTCAGGATGCGGGTGTAGCCGCCCGGACGAGCCTTGAAGCGCGGGCCGAGGTCAGCAAACAGCTTGACTACGTTGTCGCGGTTGCGCAGACGGTCAAATGCCAGGCGCTTGTTGGCCAGCGTCGGCTCTTTGCCGAGCGTGATCATGGGTTCGACCACGCGGCGCAGCTCTTTGGCCTTGGGAACGGTGGTCTTGATGACTTCATGCTCGATGAGCGAATTCATCATGTTGCGCAGCATGGCGAGACGGTGCTCGCTGGTGCGGTTGAGTTTACGAAGGCCGTGGCCGTGACGCATGGTGTATTCCTTTGCTTGTATTAATCCTGTGGCCGGATCAGGTACCACAAGTTCAAGGCTGCACCCGCAGCCTCGTTCTCACCTCAATTACCGCTTGTCGAGGCCGGCCGGTGGCCAGCTTTCGAGCTTCATGCCCAGCGTGAGGCCACGCGAGGCAAGAACTTCCTTGATTTCATTGAGCGACTTGCGACCCAGGTTCGGGGTCTTCAGCAGCTCGTTTTCGGTGCGCTGAATCAGGTCACCGATGTAGTAAATGTTTTCCGCCTTGAGGCAGTTGGCCGAACGCACCGTCAGCTCAAGCTCGTCCACCGGGCGCAGCAGGATCGGATCAAACTGCTGGTTGTTGCGCTGCACCGGCGCATCAAACGCAGCCAGCTCGCTGCCTTCAAGCTGGGCAAACACCGCCAGTTGTTCCACCAGAATCTTGGCCGAAGCGCGTACCGCGTCTTCTGCGGTGATGGCACCGTTGGTTTCGATCTCGACAACCAGTTTGTCCAGGTCGGTGCGCTGCTCGACGCGGGCGCTCTCGACGATATAGCTCACGCGCTTGACCGGCGAGAAAGAGGCGTCCAGAACAATACGGCCAATCGACTTGGTCGGCTCGTCCGCATAGCGGCGCATCGTGCCCGGCACATAGCCACGGCCCTTTTCAACCTTGATCTGCATGTCGATCTTGCCACCCTGTGAGAGGTGGGCGATCACGTGGTCGGGGTTGATGATCTCGACGTCATGGGGCGTCTGGATGTCGGCGGCGGTCACAACACCTTCGCCGTCTTTGCGCAGGCTCAGGGTAACTTCGTCGCGGTTGTGCAGCTTGAACACAACGCCTTTGAGGTTCAACAGGATGCTGACCACGTCTTCTTGCACGCCGTCGATTGACGAGTATTCGTGCAAGACGCCAGCGATGGTGACCTCGGTTGCAGAGTAACCCACCATCGACGACAGCAGAACGCGACGCAGGGCATTGCCCAGCGTGTGGCCGTAGCCACGCTCAAACGGCTCCAGCGTTACCTTGGCGCGATTCAGGCCAAGCTGTTCCACGTTGATGGCTTTGGGTTTCAGCAGGTTGGTTTGCATTCAGGACTTCCTCTCAATACCCCCGGCTCGTTACACCGGTAAGGCTGGTGAAGTACCCTGCGCGCGGTGCCCCACACGCAGGGAACAAAAAAACAAGGACGAGGCGGCAAGGCGGCCTCGTTTTCCCCTTCGTACCCGCATTAGCGCGAGTACAGCTCCACGATGAGCGATTCGTTGATGTCGGCGGCGAATTCGTCGCGATCAGGCACCTTCTTGAAAGTGCCTTCGGCCTTTTCGGCGTTGACTTCCACCCACGCTGGCAAACCAACTTGTTGGGCCAACTGCAGCGCCTCGGCGATACGCCCTTGCTTTTTGGACTTGTCACGCACAGCCACCACGTCGCCGGTCTTGACCAGGTACGACGGGATATTGACCGACTGGCCGTTCACGGTGATCGCCTTGTGCGAAACCAACTGGCGCGCCTCGGCACGCGTGGAGCCAAACCCCATGCGGTACACAACGTTGTCCAGCCGGGACTCCAGAATGAACAACAGGTTGGCACCCGTGTTGCCCTTGCGGCGATCAGCTTCAGCGAAATAACGGCGGAATTGCTTCTCGAGCACGCCGTACATGCGCTTGACCTTCTGCTTCTCACGCAACTGCAAACCGAAGTCTGAGGTGCGCTGACCCGAGGTGCGGCCATGCTGGCCGGGCTTGGAGTCGAACTTGCACTTGTCCGCAATCGAACGACGGGCGCTCTTGAGGAAAAGGTCGGTGCCTTCACGGCGGGAGAGTTTGGCCTTGGGGCCGAGGTAACGTGCCACTTGAACTTCCTTTTATGTCATCTTCTGCGGGGTATTTCACCGCAGGAGCCATCAGCCGGAGCGGATGGCGGTGGGCTTGTTGAAAATTAGATCCGGCGGCGCTTCTGGGGGCGGCAACCGTTGTGCGGTACCGGCGTCACGTCAGCAATCGAATTGATGCGAATGCCCAGGGCGGCAAGCGCACGGACCGAAGACTCGCGACCAGGGCCGGGGCCTTTGATCTCGACGTCCAGGTTCTTGATGCCCTGTTCAATGGCGGCGCGGCCAGCGACTTCCGACGCCACCTGGGCGGCGAACGGCGTGGACTTTCGCGAACCCTTGAAACCCTGGCCACCGGACGACGCCCACGACAGGGCGTTGCCCTGCCGATCGGTGATCGTGATGATGGTGTTGTTGAAGGACGCGTGGACGTGGGCGACACCGTCGGACACGTTTTTGCGAACCTTCTTGCGCACACGTTGTGCGGCGTTATTGGCGGGAGCTTTTGCCATGAGTTTTCTCTTTCCCGATTATTTCTTCAGTGCCTGAGCGGCCTTGCGCGGACCCTTGCGGGTACGGGCGTTGGTGCGCGTACGCTGCCCACGCATCGGCAAGCCCCGGCGGTGACGGAAGCCGCGATAGCAACCAATGTCCATCAAACGCTTGATGTTCATGGTCGTCTCACGACGCAAGTCACCCTCGATAGTGATCGTCGCGATCTCGTCGCGGATCTTTTCGAGGTCGCCGTCCGTCAGGTCCTTGACCTTCTTGGCGTAGGGAATGCCCGTTGCTTCGCAAATCTTGCGAGCGCGGGTGCGACCGATACCGAAAATGGCGGTAAGGCCAATCTCGGTGTGTTGGTGCGGCGGAATATTGATGCCAGCGATACGTGCCATGTTCGTCCTCTAAAACTCTTGCAATCAGCCTTGGCGCTGCTTGTGACGCGGATCGGTGCAGATCACGCGCACAACGCCCTTGCGGCGGATGATTTTGCAGTTACGGCAAATTTTCTTGACCGAAGCCGAAACTCTCATGTTCTTTCTCCTAAAACCTGTCTAGTCTGAGGTGCCCGAGCAAATTTGCTTTGCAAATCTTGATCCGGCACCTGGTCATTACTTAGCCCTAAAAACAATCCGTGCCCGCGACAAGTCGTAGGGCGTCAGTTCAACAGTGACCTTGTCACCCGGGAGGATGCGGATGTAGTGCATCCGCATCTTTCCTGAAATATGTCCAAGCACTACGTGCCCATTTTCCAGCTTCACACGAAACGTCGCGTTCGGCAGGTTCTCCACAACCTCACCCTGCATCTGGATGACATCGTCTTTTGCCATGTCACCTCAGCCGCCGAGTGATGTCTTGAAATTAGCTTTCTTCAACAATGATTCGTACTGCTGCGACATCATGTAGTTTTGCACTTGCGCCATGAAATCCATGGTCACGACAACAATAATCAGCAAAGAGGTGCCGCCAAAGTAGAACGGCACGTTGTATTTCAGGATCAGGAACTCAGGCAACAGGCACACAAAAGTGATGTACACCGCGCCTGCCAGCGTCAGCCTGACCAGGATCTTGTCAATGTAGCGCGCGGTCTGGTCGCCAGGACGAATACCCGGGATGAACGCGCCACTCTTTTTGAGGTTGTCTGCCGTCTCGCGGCTGTTGAACACCAGGGCTGTATAGAAGAAGCAGAAAAATACGATGGCACTGGCGTAAAGCAGCACATAAATTGGCTGGCCCGGCGTCAGCATGCCGGCAATGTCCTTGAGCCAGCGGGTTGCATCGCCAGTGCTGAACCAGCTCACCACCGTGGCCGGCAGCAGGATGATCGAGGAGGCGAAGATGGGCGGAATCACGCCAGCCATGTTCAGCTTCAGCGGCAGATGCGACGACTGGCCGCCGTAAACCTTGTTGCCCACCTGGCGGCGCGCGTAATTGACCAGAATCTTGCGCTGACCACGCTCGACGAATACCACGAAGTAGGTCACCAGGATCACCAGTGCGACGATGAACACCGCCGCCAGAATGCTCATGGCCCCGGTACGCACCAGCTCAAGCAGCCCACCGATGGCACTAGGCAGCCCGGCAGCAATGCCGGCAAAGATCAGAATCGAGATTCCGTTGCCCAGCCCACGCTCGGTAATTTGTTCGCCCAGCCACATCAGGAACATGGTGCCAGCGGTCAGGCTGACCACCGCGGTCATGCGAAACCCAAAACCCGGGCTCAACACCAGACCCGCCGAGCCCTCAAGCGCCAGCGCGATGCCCAGAGACTGGAAAATAGCCAGGCCGAGCGTGCCGTAACGGGTGTACTGGGTGATCTTGCGACGGCCTGACTCGCCCTCTTTCTTCATCTGCTCGAACGTCGGAACGACGTAGGTCAGCAGCTGCATGATGATCGAGGCCGAGATGTACGGCATGATGCCCAGCGCAAACACCGTGAAGCGCGACAGCGCTCCGCCCGAGAACATATTGAACAGGCTCAGGATGCCGCCCTGCTGACCCTTGAACAGTGCCTGCAGTTGCGTCGGGTCAATGCCCGGCACCGGGATGTGCGCGCCCACGCGGTAAACCACCAGCGCGAGCAGCAAGAAAACCAGTCGGCGACGCAGGTCGCCGAACTTGCCGGTTTTTGCCATTTGAGCTGCGCTAGTTGCCACTACGGGATTCTTTCAGCAAAGGTTGGTCAGGCCACGCTGCCGCCGGCAGCCTCAATGGCCGCCTTGGCACCAGCGGTCGCGCCAATGCCGGTTAGCTTCACGGCCTTGGTCAGTTCGCCCGTTTTGATGATCTTGACCACCTTGGCCAGCTCGCCCACCAGGCCAGCTTGCTTGAGCGTCAGGATGTCGACTTCGGCAGCACCGAGTCGCTCCAGCGAAGTCAGGGTGACTTCCGCATTGAACTTCAGCAGATGCGACTTGAAACCACGCTTGGGCAGACGGCGCTGCAGGGGCATCTGGCCACCTTCGAAGCCCACCTTGTGGTAGCCGCCCGAACGCGACTTTTGGCCCTTGTGGCCACGGCCTGCGGTCTTGCCCAGGCCGGAACCGATACCACGGCCCACGCGACGCTTGGCGTGCTTGGAACCGGCGGCCGGCTTGATCGTATTGAGTTCCATCTTGAACCTTTAAAGCACTTGGACCAGATAGCTGATCTTGTTGATCATGCCGCGCACGGCCGGTGTGTCTTCGAGCTCGCTCACACTGTTGAGCTTGCGCAGCCCCAGGCCGCGAACGGTGGCGCGGTGCGACACCTTGGTGCCAATCGGGCTGCGAACCAGCTTGATCTTGACGGTTTGTTGCGTAGTCATTTGACAGCTTCCGATCAGGCGAAGATTTCTTCAACCGGCTTGCCGCGCTTGGCTGCAACCTGCGACGGCGTCGTCGAGTTGCGCAGCGCATCAAACGTGGCGCGAACCATGTTGTACGGGTTGGACGAACCATGGCTCTTGGCCACGATGTCGGTGATGCCCATCACTTCGAAAACGGCGCGCATCGGGCCGCCGGCAATGATGCCGGTACCTTTGGGGGCCGGGGCCATCATCACGCGTGCCGCACCATGCTGGCCAAACACGTTGTGGTGGATGGTGCCGTTCTTGAGCGACACCTTGGTCATGTTGCGGCGGGCCTCTTCCATGGCCTTTTGCACAGCAGCCGGCACTTCCTTGGATTTACCCTTGCCCATGCCAACGCGGCCGTCACCGTCGCCAACCACGGTCAGTGCGGCGAAACCGAGAATACGGCCACCCTTCACCACCTTGGTCACGCGGTTGACCGCGATCATCTTTTCGCGCATCCCGTCTTCGGGACCGTCACCTTGGGGTTTTGCTTGAACTCTTGCCATGATGTGTATCCGTGTCCGTTAGAACTGAAGACCCGCTTCGCGTGCCGCGTCAGCCAGCGCCTTGACGCGGCCGTGGTACGCGAAACCTGCGCGGTCAAATGCAACCTTCTCGACACCGGCGGCCTTTGCCTTCTCGGCGATCAGCTTGCCAATGATCTGTGCGGCGGCGGTGTTGCCACCCTTGCCAACGGCACCGAGCGACTTGCGAACATCGGCCTGGGCCGTGGACGCGCTGGCCAGCACCTTGGTGCCGTCGCCAGAAATCACGCTGGCGTAAATGTGCAAATTGGTGCGATTCACCGTCAGGCGTGCAACGCCCTGGGTGGCAATGCGGATGCGGGTCTGGCGGGACCGGCGAAGACGCTGCTCTTTTTTGGTCAACATTGTGCAGCTCCTTACTTCTTCTTGGTCTCTTTGATCGTGATCTTCTCGTCCGCGTAGCGGATGCCCTTGCCCTTGTAGGGCTCGGGCGGACGAATCGCACGAATCTCGGCGGCCACCTGGCCCACGCGCTGGCGGTCGGCACCCTTGATCACGATTTCCGTGGGGGCCGGTGTTGCCACCGTGATGCCAGCAGGCATGTCTTTGTTGACGGGGTGGGAGTAACCCACCGACAGGTTCAGCTTGGTACCTTGGGCCGCAGCCTTGTAGCCCACGCCGACCAGTGTCAGCTTCTTCTCGAAGCCCTTGGTCACACCCACCACCATGTTGTTCACCAGCTGACGCATGGTGCCACTCATGGCATTGGCTTCGCGAGAGTCATTGGCAGGCGCAAAACTGAGCTTGCCGTCGTTGCTGGCAACCGTGACCAGGGCGTTCTGGGCCAGCAACAATGTGCCGCCGGCGCCCTTGACGCTGATCTGGTCTGCCTTGATGGACACGTCAACGCCTGCAGGGACGGTGACGGGCATTTTTCCTACTCGGGACATTTCTGGTTCCTTCCCTTTAGGCGACGTAGCAAAGAACTTCGCCACCGACACCGGTTGCGCGCGCCTTGCGGTCAGTCATGACGCCCTTGGGCGTGGTGACGATCGCCACACCCAGGCCGTTCATGACCTGGGGAATAGCGCCAACGCCTTTGTAAACCCGCAGGCCGGGACGGCTCACGCGCTCAATACGCTCAATGACCGGGCGGCCAGCGTAGTACTTCAGGGCAATTTCAAGTTCGACCTTGCCGGCTTCGGTCTTGACCTGGAAGCCGTCGATATAGCCTTCGTCCTTCAAGACCTGCGCAATCGCCACCTTCACTTTGGAAGAGGGCACCGAAACGGTAGGCTTGGCCACCATCTGGGCATTGCGGATGCGGGTCAGCAGGTCGGCGATGGGATCACTCATGCTCATATAAATTCTCCTGCCTTACCAGCTGGCCTTGATCATGCCCGGGATGTCACCCGAGAAGGCCATCTCGCGGATCTTGGCGCGTGCCAGACCGAATTGACGGAACGTGCCACGCGGGCGACCGGTGATTTCGCAACGGTTGCGCTGACGCGTAGGGTTGGCGTTGCGGGGGAGCTTTTGCAAGCTCAGGCGGGCCGCTGCGCGCTCTTCTTCAGTTTTCTTGGGATCGCGTGCAGTCGCCTTCAGTTCCGCGTGTTTCTTCGCGAACTTGGCAACCAGTCTGTCGCGCTTGCGCTCGCGCTCAATCAATGCCATTTTTGCCACGGGTTACCTCAATTCTTGAAGGGGAAACGGAAGCCGGCGAGCAGTGCCTTGCACTCTTCGTCGGACTTGGCCGTGGTCGTGATGCTGATGTTCAGGCCGCGCACTGCGTCAACCTTGTCGTATTCGATCTCGGGGAAGATGATCTGCTCTTTCACGCCGATGTTGTAGTTGCCACGGCCGTCGAACGCACGGCCGGAGATGCCGCGGAAGTCGCGCACACGGGGCAGCGCCACGGTGACAAAGCGGTCCAGGAACTCATACATCTTGACGCCACGCAGCGTCACCATCGTGCCGATGGCCTGGCCTTCGCGGATTTTGAAACCGGCGATGGCTTTCTTGGCCTTGGTCACGACCGGCTTCTGGCCGGCAATCTTGGTCAGGTCGCCAACGGCGTTGTCCATGACCTTCTTGTCGGCGACTGCTTCCGAGACACCCATGTTCAGGGTGATCTTGGTCAGACGCGGAACCTGCATCGGCGACTTGTAGCCGAACTTGGCCATCAGCTCCGGGGCTACTTTTTCGCGGTAATGTTGTTGAAGTCGTGCCATGATTTTTACCCTTAGGCCACCTTGATTTCTTCGCCGCTGGACTTGAACACGCGAATGCGCTTGTCGCCAGCGGTCTTGATGCCCACGCGGTCAGCCTTGCCGGTGGCGGCGTTGAAGATCGCCACGTTCGACTGGTGAATAGGCATGGCCTTTTCAACGATGCCGCCGGTGGTGCCCTTGAGCGGATTGGGCTTGGTGTGCTTTTTCACCAGGTTGATGCCCTCGATCAGCAGATAGCTGTCGTCCTTGCGCAGTGTGACCTTGCCACGCTTGCCCTTGTCACGGCCTGCGAGCACGATGACTTCGTCGCCTTTGCGAATCTTGTTCATGACGCGTCCTTACAGAACTTCAGGAGCCAGGGACACGATCTTCATGAACTTCTCGGTACGCAGTTCACGCGTGACCGGGCCGAAGATGCGGGTGCCAATAGGCTCCAACTTGCTATTGAGCAGAACGGCGGCATTGCCGTCGAACTTGACCAGCGAGCCGTCGCCACGGCGAATGCCCTTGGCGGTACGGACAACCACAGCGCTATAGACCTCGCCTTTTTTGACGCGGCCGCGCGGAGCAGCTTCCTTGATGCTCACCTTGATGATGTCGCCTACGCTTGCGTAGCGACGCTTGGAGCCGCCCAGCACCTTGATGCAAAGAACGGACTTCGCACCGGTGTTGTCGGCGACTTCGAGCCGGGATTCAGTCTGGATCATTTCAAATATTCCCAACTTGCACCCTGTGCTGCGGACTTGCGTCCTGGGCATCGGGGTCAGTCTTGGGCCCGTCGTCGGCGCCGTGAACCACTCACGGCGTTTTCGCTGGGCAGAACTGGAGGCTTTTGCAAACCCCCGCCACGCTTTTTAAGCGCAGCCTCAGATTATTGCAAACCCTGCGCGGGCTGTCAACCACCCTCAGCCCGGCAACCGCAGATAGTGTTGTGCGAGCACGGCAAAAGCCGCTGTTTGCGGATCCTGCCCGGTCTCCGCCTGTAGTAGCGCGCCCACCCGGGGTGCCAGCGCGGCCGCCAGCCGGGCGTCCAGAAACAGCAGGCGCGAGCGCCGGGCCAGCACGTCTTCTGCCGTGCGGGCGTATTCGTAGCGGGCGGCAAATCGCACCATGGCCTCGGTCAGCCCACCGCTCAGCGCCTGAGCGGCACCCGGCAAAGACTCTAGAAGTGGCTGCTCACTACCGTAGCAATGTCCGCCTGGCTCATCGCAAATAGCCGGGCGCACCGCGCCCGTGTCGCCGCCGCCGACCAAAACCAGGTTTGTGGTGAGGCCGCCGGGGGTGTTTTTCAGCAGCCGCCTTTCAATGCACTTGGCCAACACGTCCTCGGCCATGGCGCGGTAAGTCGTCCACTTGCCCCCGGTCACGGTAACCAGTCCGCTGCGGCTCACCAATACCGTGTGTTCGCGGCTCAACCCCTTGGTGTCATCACCGTCATCGTCTGGCGGTTTGACCAAGGGGCGCAGGCCGACCCAGATACTTTTGACGTCGTCACGCTGGGGCGCTCTGGCCAAATAACGGGCCGACTCGCCCAGGATGAATTCCACCTCTTCCTTGAAGGCGTCGGGTTCGCGGGCCAGGTCGCTGCGCGGGGTATCGGTGGTGCCCAGGATGACTTTGCCCAGCCAGGGCACGCCAAACAGCACCCGGCCGTCGGCCGTCTTGGGCACCATCAGTGCGTGGTCGCCAGGCAGGAATGCGCGGTCCACCACCAAGTGCACGCCCTGGCTGGGTGCCACCATGGGCTTGACCGGTCGGCCGACCGCCTCGCCGTCTTTCTGGCGGAATTGATCGACCCAGACACCAGCGGCATTGACCACACAGTGCGCCTGGATTCGGTACGCAAGACCGGTTTCAGCGTCTTCACAGGTCAGCCCCACCAGCTTGCCGGCGTCATGGATCAAGCCGGTGGCGGCGCAGTAGTTCACCAGCAGTGCGCCGCGGGTGGCGGCGGTACGGGCCAGCGCCAGCGCCAGGCGGGCGTCGTCAAATTGCCCGTCCCAGTACTTGACGCCGCCTTTCAGGCCGTGCGGTTGCGCGTTGGGCAGCAGCTTTAGTGTGGCCTCGCGGCCCAAAAATTCAGTGGCACCGAGCCCGGCGTTGCCGGCCAGCGCGTCGTACATCTTGAGCCCCAGACCGTAAAACGGCGTCTCCCAGAGCTTGTAAGAGGGCATTACGAAGGGCAGGCGCTGAGCCAGGTGCGGCGCATTGTGCAGCAGTGTGGTGCGCTCGTGCAGCGCCTCGCGCACCAGCCCAATATTGCCCTGCGCCAGGTAGCGCACACCGCCGTGCACCAGCTTGGTGGCGCGCGACGAGGTGCCTTTGGCAAAGTCGTGCGACTCGACCAGCACCACCCGCAAACCCCGCGCCGCAGCGTCCAGCGCCACGCCCAGGCCGGTAGCTCCTCCGCCGATGATGGCCAGGTCGTATTGGGTTGGCTGGGCCAGCCGGGCGATCAGGTCTTGGCGCAGGGTGGTCTGGGCTTTCAGGGTCATGCGGTCAATTCTGGGCCCAGGCTTTGGAGCGCTCAACCGCTTGACGCCAGCGCGCCAGCTTGGCCCGCCGCGCAGGGCCCCCAAGCTGCGGCTCAAAGCGGCGGTCCACCTGCCACTGGGCCGATATTTCGGCGGCGTCTTGCCACAGCCCGGTGGCCAGACCGGCCAGGTAGGCGGCCCCCAACGCGGTGGTCTCGGTCACCTTGGGGCGGACCACCGGTACGCCCAGAAAGTCGGCCTGCATTTGCATCAACAGGTTGTTGCTACAAGCACCGCCATCGACCCTCAGCTCCCTCAGGGCGATGCCGCTGTCGCGCGCCATGGCGTCAAACACGTCGGCCACCTGTAGCGCAATGGCTTCCAGCGCGGCGCGTGCAATGTGCGCGCGCGTGGTGCCGCGGGTCATGCCCAGCAGCGTGCCGCGGGCGTAGCCATCCCAGTCGGGTGCGCCCAGACCGGCAAAGGCCGGCACCAGATACACGTCGCCGGTATCCGGCACAAGGTTGGCAATGGCTTCAACTTCAGGGGCCGACTGAATCATCTGCAGCCCGTCGCGCAGCCACTGGATGGTGGCTCCGGCCATGAATACGCCCCCCTCCAGGCAATAGGCAGTAGGGAACTGCACCGGCTTGACCCGCACCGGGTCATTCGGCGGCCCCTGCCAGCCCACCGTGGTCAACAGCCGGTTGCGGCTGGGCACCGCCAGCGCTCCGGTGTTCATCAGCATGAAGCAGCCGGTGCCGTAGGTGTTTTTGGCCATGCCGGGGGCAAAGCAGGCCTGTCCGAAGGTGGCGGCCTGCTGGTCGCCTGCGACCCCGGCGATTGGAAGCGCCGCGCCGAACAGCGCTACGTCGGTGTAACCCAGCACACCGCTGGACGGCACCACCTGTGGCAACAGGTTGCGCGGTATGTTGAAGAGCTTGAGCAGCTCATCGTCCCATTGCAGCGTGTGCAAGTTGAACAGCAGCGTGCGCGAGGCATTGCTGGCATCGGTGGCATGCACCTTGCCGCCGGTGAGATTCCAGATCAGCCAACTGTCGATGGTGCCAAAGGCCAGCTCGCCACGGTTGGCGCGGGCCCGCGCACCGGGCACGTTGTCCAGCAGCCATTGCAGCTTGGTGGCCGAGAAGTAGGCGTCAAGCACCAGGCCGGTCTTTTTCTGGATCAACCCGGCCTTGCCCTGACGACGCAAGGCATCACAGCGCGCGGCGGTGCGCCGGTCTTGCCAGACGATGGCATTGGCCACCGGCTGGCCGCTGGCGCGGTCCCACAGCACCGTGGTTTCACGCTGGTTGGTGATCGCCACGGCGACCTCGTTTGCTACAAAATTGATAGGGGCTTGGGCAGAATCTGTGCGGGCTACAGCCGCTTTCTGCATTAATTCAAGAGCCACAGCCCGCTGGGAAGCCCAGATCTCGTTGGCGTCATGCTCAACCCAGCCTGGCTGCGGGAAAATCTGGCGAAACTCCCGCTGCGCCGTGGCCACGGGCTGGCCCGCGCGGTCGAACAAAATGGCCCGTGAACTTGTGGTGCCCTGGTCCAGTGCAAGAACATATTTCATGGGCTATGAGCCTAACCCATGCCACTTTGAACGAATAGACTGCAAACCATGAGTCCCGCCTGCTTCACCCGCCGCCGGCTGTTGGCTGCCACTGGCGCTGCCGCCCTGGTGGCCTGCGCCCCGGTGCGGGCCCCGGCGCGTTCGGCCGGCCTGCGCCTGATCGGCGAGGCCACTGTGGCGCACCGGCTTCAGTTCAAGGGCACCACGGTCGGCGGCTTGTCCGGGCTGGACTTCGACCCGGCCAGTGGCCTTTGGTACGCGCTGAGCGACGACCGCTCTGACCTGGCCCCCGCACGCTTTTACACCCTGCGCCTGCCGCTGGACGCGCTGCGCCTGGGCCCGCCCGAGTTGCTGAGCGTGGTTGTGCTGCGCCAGCCCGGCGGCCTGCCCTACCCAAACCGCCGCCAGGGCGGCGAAGTGGTTGACCCGGAAGGCCTGCGTTTCGTGCCGGGCAGCCGCACGCTGCTGTGGTCGAGTGAGGGCGACGCCAAGCTGGGGCTGGACCCATTCCTGCGCGAGATGAGCCTGGACGGCCAGCACCTGCGCGCCTTCAGCATGCCCGACCACTTGCACATGCGCGCCGCAGCCGGCACCGGCCCGCGCGACAACCTCACACTGGAGGGCCTGGCGCTTAGCCCCGACGGCCGCAGTGCCTGGGTGGCGATGGAAGCCGCCTTGCAACAAGACGGCCCGCTGCCCACTGTCAGCCAGCCCGGCGGGCCCTGCCGCCTGACACAACTCAGCCTGCAAAGTGGTGCCAGCCTGCAACAGCGCGCCTATGTGCCCGACGCCATTCCCCGCCCACCCCTGCTGCCTGGCAGCTATGCCGACAACGGCGTCAGCGAAATCCTGGCGCTGGACGCCCACCGCCTGCTGGTGCTGGAGCGTGCCTACGCGATGGGCGTGGGCAACTCGTTGCGCCTGTACCAGGTCGACACCCGCCAGGGCAGCGACACACTGGGCCAGGCAACGCTGGCACCCGGCAAATACCAGCCCCTGCCCAAGACGCTGCTGGCCGACTTTTCGCAGCTTGGCCTGCAACGCCTGGACAACACCGAGGGCATGGCCTGGGGCCCGGCCTTGGCAAACGGCAACCGTACCCTGGTGTGCGTCAGCGACGACAATTTCAACCCCACCCAGGTCACGCAATTCGTGGCCTTTGAATTCACGGAAACCCCATGAGCAACGACAACCGCGCCAT
Source organism: Ramlibacter sp. 2FC (assembly GCA_943369755.1). Taxonomy (GTDB): domain Bacteria; phylum Pseudomonadota; class Gammaproteobacteria; order Burkholderiales; family Burkholderiaceae_C; genus CALROG01. Next base: position 1,047 of record CALROG020000031.1, on the reverse strand, counting down.
TGCCTTCATCGGCGGCGGCAACATGGCCAGCGCCATCATTGGCGGGCTGATCCGCAAGGGGCTGCCCGCCAGCCAGATTGAAGTGGTCGAGCCCTGGCAGGAAGCCCGCGAGCGGCTGCACAGCCAGTTTGCGGTGACAGCGCTGCCCGAAGCCGGTGCGGCGCTGGCGCGCTGCGCACTGGTGGTGTGGGCCGTCAAGCCGCAGGCTTTCAAAGACGCCGCGGCCCCGGTGCGTGCCCATACCGCGCAGGCACTGCACCTGAGCGTGGCCGCGGGCATCCGCAGCGACAGCATTGCCCAGTGGCTGGGCACCGAGCGCATCGTGCGGTCCATGCCCAACACCCCGGCCCTGGTCGGCAAGGGCATGACCGCCCTGTTCGCGCGCCCGGGAGTTACCGCCGCAGACAAGGCACAGGCAGAGCAGGTGATTGCCACCACCGGCGAGTTTTTGTGGGTGGATGCCGAGGCCCAGCTCGACGCGGTGACAGCGCTGTCGGGCTCCGGCCCGGCCTATGTGTTCTTTTTTCTGGAGGCCATGACCGCCGCAGGCATCGAGATGGGCCTGTCTCGCGAACAGGCGCACCAGTTGTCGGTCGCCACCTTTGTGGGTGCGTCCGAGCTGGCCCGCGCGTCGGACGAAGCCCCCGACGTGCTGCGCCAGCGCGTCACCTCCAAGGGCGGCACCACCTACGCGGCCATTACCTCGATGCAGCACGACGGCGTCAACGCGCTGTTCATCAAGGCGCTGCACGCCGCCCGCCAGCGCGCCAAGGAGCTGGGCGACGAGTTTGGGAGCTGAGTGCCTGTGCTCTTTCTGGCGCGGGCGGGTGGGGTACTCTGCTGCGCTCATGTCCCCCGGATTGGGCTGCGCAGAGCACCCCACCCACCCGAGCCCAGAAGAATCGTTGCGCGGAACCGTTCCCACGCCGCAGAGGTAGCCGGTTGGCGGTGGCGGGTGCCTGCCGCAGCGAGGTAAAGGAGGAGCCGGCGGCGCAGCCGCTGGCGGGGGACACGAGCGGAGGTGGGCACCCGTCGCCGCCAACCCGC
>CALROG020000030.1:0-52272 GCA_943369755.1 Ramlibacter sp. 2FC | reverse complement strand
CCCTTCTTGACCTTGATGCCCTGTGCCTTCGCCTGATCTTCGGTCAGGCCAACCCACGCCACTTCGGGGTCGGTGTAGGCCACGCTGGGAATCACGCGGGCATTGAAGGCGGCGGATGCCAGTTCCTTGTTGCCTTGCAGTTCGCCGGCAATCACTTCAGCCGCCACATGCGCCTCGTGCACCGCCTTGTGCGCCAGCATGGGCTGGCCCACGATGTCGCCGATGGCAAAGATGTGCGGCACGTTGGTGCGCATTTGAATGTCTACGTTGATGAAGCCGCGGTCTGTGACGGCCACGCCAGCCTTGTCGGCGGCGATCTTCTTGCCGTTGGGCGTGCGGCCCACGGCTTGCAGCACCAGGTCGTAGACCTGCGGGGCGGGGGCGGTGCCGCCCTCCTCGGCTGGCGCAAACGTCACCTCAATGCCTTCAGGCAAAGCGCGTGCACTCACCGTTTTGGTCTTGAGCATGATGTTGTCAAAGCGCTTGGCATTCATCTTTTGCCAGATCTTGACCAGGTCGCGGTCCGCGCCCTGCATCAGGCCGTCCATCATTTCCACCACGTCCAGGCGCGCGCCCAGCGTGCTGTAAACCGTACCCATCTCAAGGCCAATGATGCCGCCGCCCAATATGAGCATGCGTTTGGGCACTTCTTTCAGTTCCAGTGCGCCGGTGGAGTCCACCACGCGCGGGTCTTCGGGCATGAAGGGCAGGCGCACCGCCTGGCTACCGGCAGCGATGATGCACTTCTTGAAGGCGATGACTTTCTTGGTTCCAGTCTTTTCCTGGCCTTGCGCGCCGGTGGTTTCTTGCACCTCAACATGGTTGGCACCCACGAACTGGCCGACACCACGCACGGTGGTGACCTTGCGCATCTTGGCCATGGCGCTCAATCCGCCGGTGAGCTTGCCAATGACTTTTTCTTTGTGCCCGCGCAAGGTGTCGATGTTGACTTTGGGTGCACCAAATTCAATGCCCAGTGCGCCCAGGTGGCTCACCTCGTCCATTACGGCGGCCACGTGCAGCAAGGCTTTGGACGGGATGCAGCCCACGTTCAAACACACCCCGCCCAGCGTGGCATAGCGTTCGACCAGCACCACCTTCAGGCCCAGGTCAGCGGCTCGAAACGCTGCCGAGTAGCCACCAGGGCCAGCCCCCAGAACCAGCAAGTCGCAGTCCAGGTCAGCGGTTCCGGCGAAGTTGCTGGCCCCTGGCACGACGGCGGGCGCTACAGTTTTTGTAGTGGCTGGCGCAGCATCCACGCGGGCTACAGCCGGTTTTGCCTCTGACGCGGCGGTTGCAGACGGCTCCAGCAGCAACACCACCGAGCCCTCTTTCACCTTGTCGCCAAGCTTGACCTTGAGCTCCTTGACCACGCCTGCGGCTGCTGACGGAATCTCCATCGACGCTTTGTCCGACTCCACAGTGATCAGGCTTTGCTCGGCCTTGATGGTGTCGCCAGGCTTGACCAGCACCTCGATCACGGCTACTTCTGAAAAATCGCCGATGTCCGGCACCTTGACTTCGATGAGGCTCATTTGGCACCCCTGAGTTTGATTGTGTACAGCTCCACCGGCCCGGCAGAGTTACGGTCGAATTCGCAGCCGGCGGCAATGCCGGCCTCGGCCACTTCGCGTGCGGTTTTGGCTTTGTTCCAGACCGCGTGCATTGCGCCCAGCGCGAAGCCGCGCCCGGTGCCCACGCCCCAGAATTCCTTGAACTCGAACACCTCGCGGTAGCTATACAGCCCGAAGATGCCGCCCGCACTGGCGATCAGCACGCTGTACTGGCTGGACTCGTAAGGGTCGTTGTCTTCTTCCTTGGTTTGCAGGAAGAAGGTCTCTTTCAGCAGCGGATGCAGGCGGGTAAAGGTGTCAAACACCTCGTCCTTGCTGTGCAGGCGCAGCTGGTCTTTGGGCAGGGCCTGCATGGCCTTGCGCAGTACCGGAAAGTGCGCCACCGTGCCAGCCATGCCAACCCAGGCCGGGCCACCCACCGCGTCCACCTTGAACAGCTTGCTGTTGGACTCGAACCGGTGCGACAGGCGCGTGTCGCCAAAGGTCACCAGCGTTTCTGCGGCAATGGCCACCTGCCCCGCCTTCTTCACCACCACAACAGTTGTCATGGCGGATCAGAGCAAAACGCGGCGGAAGTCGCCCAGAATCTGGCCCAGGTAGGCGTTGAAGCGCGCCGCCGCCGCGCCGTCAATCACCCGGTGGTCCCAGGTCAGCGACAGCGGCAGCATCAGGCGCGGCGCAAACTGTTTGCCGTCCCACACTGGCTCCATCTGGCTCTTGCACACGCCCAGGATGGCCACCTCGGGCGCGTTGATGATGGGCGTGAAATAGCGCCCGCCAATGCCGCCCAGCGACGATATGGTGAAGGTCGCGCCGCTCATTTCTGCCGGGCTCAGCTTGCCGTCGCGGGCCTTCTTGGCCAGCTCACCCATCTCGGCGCTGATCTGCATGATGCCCTTCTTGTCGGCGTCTTTGATCACCGGCACCATCAGGCCGTTGGGCGTGTCCGCTGCAAAGCCGATGTGCCAGTACTGCTTGTAGACCAGCGCATCGCCATCCAGCGAGCTGTTGAACTCGGGGAACTTCTTCAGCGCGGCCACGCAGGCCTTGATCAGAAAGGCCAGCATGGTGACCTTGATGCCCGACTTCTCGTTCTCCTTGTTGGTGGCAACCCGAAAGGCCTCCAGGTCGGTGATGTCGGCGTCGTCATGGTTGGTGACCGCCGGAATCAGAATCGCATTGCGCAGCAGGTTGGCACCGCTAATCTTCTTGATGCGGCCCAGTTCCTTGCGCTCGATCGGGCCGAACTTGGCAAAGTCCACCTTGGGCCAGGGGATCAGGCCCAGGGCGGTGCCATCGCCCCCGCTGCCAGCAGCCGGTGCCTTGGCGGCAATGGCCTTGGTCTGCGCGGTACCGGCCATCACGGCGCGGGTGAAGTCCTGCACGTCGCCTTGCGTAATGCGGCCCTTGGGGCCAGAGCCCTTGACTTCACCCAGCGGCACGCCCAGCTCACGGGCAAATTTACGGATCGACGGCGAGGCATGCGGCAGGCCGGCAGGCGCGCCAGTGGGGTTGTGCGGTGGCGTGGCAACCGCCGTGCGGGCTGAGTTTGTGGAAGCGGCCGAGGCGGTCGAAGCGGCGGAGGCTTCGACAGGCTCAGTCCGAACGGCTACGGTGGCGGGGGCAGGCACAACGGCCGCAGGCGCAGCAGTCGCTGCAACGCCTTCAAGAATGGCCACCAGGTCGCCGATGTTGAGCTTGTCACCAACCTTGACCTTGAGCTCCTTGAGCACACCCGCAGCCGCCGACGGGATTTCCATCGACGCTTTGTCTGACTCCACCGTGATCAGCGACTGCTCCAGCTTGATGTTGTCGCCGGGCTTGACCAGCACTTCAATAACGGCCACGTCCTTGAAGTCGCCGATATCCGGCACGCGCACCTCCAGCGGGCCTGCGGCCACTGGCGCGGCTACCGCCGGTGCCACAATTGCTACAGTTTTTGTAGTGGCTGGCGCAGCATCGGTGCGGGCTGCAGACTGTTTTGCCTCTGGTGCAGGGGCTGCGGCGGCAGCGGCCGCCTCCAGCACCAGCACCACCGAGCCCTGCTTGACCTTGTCGCCCAGGCTGACCTTGAGCTCCTTGACCACTCCCGCCTGCGAGGACGGAATTTCCATCGACGCCTTGTCCGACTCCACCGTAATCAGGCTCTGCTCGGCCGCAACCGTGTCACCGGGTTTGACCAGCAGCTCGATCACCGCCACTTCATCAATGTCACCGATGTCCGGGACTTTTATTTCAATCAATGCCATGTTCTTGTCTCCGGTTTCTTATGCGTACAGCGGGTTGACCTTGTCGGCCTTGATGCCGTACTTCTTGATGGCTTCCACCACCTTGGCCACCGGCACCGTACCGTCTTCACTGAGGGCCTTGAGTGCAGCCAGCACGATGTAGTGGCGATTGACTTCGAAGTGCTCGCGCAGCTTGCCGCGGAAGTCGCTGCGGCCAAAACCGTCGGTGCCCAGCACTTTGTAGGTGCGGCCCTTGGGGATGTAGGGGCGGATTTGTTCGGCATACGACTTCATGTAGTCGGTCGAGGCAATCACCGGGCCGGTGTGCTTTTCCAGCTGCTGCGCCACAAACGAAACCTGGGGCTTGTCTGCGGGGTGCAACAGGTTGTGCCGGTCTGCGGCCTGGCCGTCGCGCCCCAGCTCGTTGAAGCTCGGGCAGCTCCACACGTCGGCGGACACGCCCCAGTCCTTCTCCAGCAGCTCTTGTGCGGCAATGCTTTCGCGCAGGATGGTGCCGCTGCCCAGCAACTGCACGCGTGGCGTTGCCTTGGGTCCCGGCTTGCACAGGTACATGCCCTTGATGATCTGCTCTTCCGTGCCAGGCGTCAGGCCGGGCATGGCGTAGTTCTCGTTCAGCAGCGTCAGGTAATAGAAGACGTTTTCCTGCTTCTCCACCATGCGCTTGAGGCCGTGGTGCAGGATCACGCCGACCTCGTGCGCAAAGGTCGGGTCGTAACTGATGCAGTTGGGAATGGTGCCGGCCAGAATGTGGCTGTGGCCGTCTTCATGCTGCAAACCCTCGCCATTGAGCGTGGTGCGCCCGGAGGTGCCGCCCAGCAAAAAGCCGCGTGCCTGCATGTCGCCCGCCGCCCAGGCCAGGTCGCCAATGCGCTGAAAGCCAAACATCGAGTAGTACACGTAAAACGGCACCATGATGCGGTTGCTGGTGCTGTAGCTGGTGGCCGCTGCGATCCAGCTGCTCATGCCGCCGGCTTCGTTAATGCCTTCTTGCAGGATTTGCCCCGCCTTGTCCTCCTTGTAGTACATCACCTGGTCTTTATCGACCGGGGTGTACTGCTGGCCCGCCGGGTTGTAAATGCCCACCTGGCGGAACAGCCCTTCCATGCCGAAGGTGCGGGCCTCGTCCACCAGAATCGGCACCACCCGTGGGCCCAGCGCCTGGTCGCGCAGCAACTGCGTCAGAAAGCGCACATAGGCCTGGGTGGTTGAAATCTCGCGCCCTTCGACCGTGGGCTCCAGAACCGCCTTGAAGGTTTCGATGGCAGGCACGGTAAAACTCTCGTCGGCCTTGGTGCGCCGGTGCGGCAGATAGCCGCCCAGCGCCTTGCGCCGCTCGTGCAGGTACTGCATCTCGGGCGTGTCGTCGGCCGGCTTGTAGAAGGGCAGTTTGGCCAGCTCGCTGTCTGGCACCGGAATGTTGAAGCGGTCGCGGAAGATCTTGATGTCTTCGTCGGTGAGCTTCTTGGTCTGGTGAACGGTGTTCTTGCCCTCGCCAATCTTGCCCATGCCAAAACCCTTGACGGTCTTGATCAGCAGCACCGTGGGCTGGCCCTTGTGCTTGACGGCCTTGTCAAAGGCGGCATACACCTTTTGCGGGTCATGGCCGCCCCGGCGCAGGTTCCAGATGTCGTCGTCGCTCATGTGGGCCACCATCTCCAGCGTGGCGGGCGAGCGGCCAAAGAAATGCTTGCGCACATAGGCGCCGTCGTTGGCCTTGAAGGCCTGGTAGTCGCCGTCCACGGTGTCCATCATCAGCTTGCGCAGCAGGCCGTCTTTGTCGCGTGCCAGCAGTGGGTCCCAGTTGCTGCCCCACAGCAGCTTGATCACGTTCCAGCCCGAGCCCCGAAACTCGCCTTCCAGTTCCTGGATGATCTTGCCGTTGCCGCGCACCGGGCCGTCCAGGCGCTGCAGGTTGCAGTTGATAACAAACACCAGGTTGTCCAGGTTTTCGCGCGCCGCCAGGCCGATGGCGCCCAGGCTTTCCACCTCGTCCATTTCGCCGTCGCCGCAGAACACCCAGACCTTGCGGTTCTCGGTGTTGGCAATGCCGCGGGCGTGCAAATACTTGAGAAAACGCGCCTGGTAAATGGCCATCAGCGGGCCCAGGCCCATGGACACCGTGGGGAACTGCCAGAACTCGGGCATCAGCTTGGGATGCGGGTAGCTGGACAGGCCCTTGCCATCTACTTCCTGGCGGAAGTTCAGCAGTTGCTCTTCGGTCAGGCGGCCTTCCAGGTAGGCGCGGGCATAAACACCGGGCGACACATGGCCCTGAATGTAGATGCAGTCGCCGCCGTGGCCCTCGCTCTCGGCGTGCCAAAAGTGGTTGAAACCCGCGCCAAACAGGTTGGCCAGCGAAGCAAAGGAGCCAATATGGCCCCCCAGGTCACCGCCGTCGGCCGGGTTGTGGCGGTTGGCCTTGACCACCATGGCCATGGCGTTCCAGCGCATGTAGGCACGCAGGCGTTCTTCAATTTCCAGGTTGCCGGGGCAATGGGTTTCGTCTGGCGTCTCAATGGTGTTCACATAGCCGGTCGTGGCAGAAAACGGCATGTCAATGCCTTCCTGACGGGCTTGCTCAAGCAACTGCTCCAGCAAAAAGTGGGCGCGTTCACGCCCTTGGGCATTGGTCGGGCTACTGGCGATCACGGCCGACAAAGCGTCGATCCATTCACGGGTTTCCTGGGAATCCTGGTCGTTCGCGGCTGAACCGAACAGGTTGTCGGGCTGTGCTGACATGTTTGTCTCCTGAGGTCGATAACGTAATTTAGTACCGTGCCCCTAGTTTCTCACAATTTCTTTTTTATTTCAAATGGCGCGTATTGATTTCATAATGTGGATTCAACATAGATGAAATAAGGGCTTGCAAAGCAGGCCTGGCGGCCCTGCGCCTACACTCGGGCGGTGATGCAAAACCGTGTATCTGCCCCAGAGCCCCTAGCGCCACACCGTGCGTCCACCGTCTGGTGGCGCCACTGGTGGCGGCGCCAGACGCCCGGGCGTCAAGACCGCTTTGCCATGCTGGCACCGCTGGCCGCAGTGCTGCTGTTTTTGGCAGCCATCATTTCAGCCTTCTGGTACCTGCGCCTGGAAGAGGTCGATCGCGAACAAGAAGCCGTCAAACGCGATGTCGAATACGCCCAGCAGCGGGTGCGCCTGCGCCTGCTTGAGCGGCAAGAGCAGTTGATGCGCGTGGCCCGCGATGCGTCCAACAAAGAAATTGACTTTGACGAATTCATAGGCCGCGCCGAGTCTCTGGTCAGCCAGTACCCGGAGCTACAGGCGTTGACCTGGATCGACGAGCGCCGTCGTATTCGCGCCAGCTACGCCGCCCCCAGCCTCAACAGCAACCATCTGCGCCTGCCCGGCACCGTGCTGCGGGTAGGGGAAACCGAAAGCATCTACAGCCTGGCGCGTGACCTGCAGCAACCGGTGTACTCGCAGCCGCTGGCCGGCACCGACAGCAGCGACTTGCTGCAACTGCACATTCCGATGGCTGAACAGGGCCGTTTTGCCGGGGTAATCCTGGGCGAATATTCGATTGACGGGCTGCTGCGCTACGGCGTACCAACGGAGGTGTCGGCAAAGTACGCCGTGGCCATGCTGGACGCCAAGAACCGCGTACTGGCGGGCAGCTCAGTGCCGGCGCGGGCCCCGGCCACCAACGTCCTGAGCATCACCAGTGGCCCCAACGAGTACGAGGTTCCGGTGTCTCCGGTCGGCAACGGCCTGCTGATCCGGGCCCAGGCCTACCGGGTGTCGCCCGGCGTCATTGGTGGCGGCCTGTTCTGGCTTGTTACCGCGCTCAGCGCAATGACCGCCTGGATGCTGATCGGCAACTGGCGCCACACCCGCCGGCGCATGCAGGCCCAGCAAGCCCTGGTATCCGAGACCAACTTTCGCCGCGCCATGGAGAACTCGATGCTCACCGGCATGCGCGCCCTGGACATGCAAGGCCGTATCACCTATGTGAACGCGGCTTTTTGCCAGATGACCGGCTGGAGCGAGGCCGAACTGGTGGGCCGCACGCCGCCCTTCCCTTACTGGCCGGAAGCCGACCGCGAACAGCTTGCCGCCCGACTGGACGACGAGCTGCATGGCCGCACCACGCCAGGCGGCTTCCAGGTCCGGGTGAAGCGAAAAGACACCACGCTTTTTGATGCCCGCCTGTATGTGTCGCCACTGATCGACGCGGTGGGCAAACAAACCGGCTGGATGACCTCGATGACCGACATCACCGAGCCCAACCGAATCCGCGAGCAACTGTCCGCTTCGTACGAACGCTTCACCACGGTGCTGGAGGCGCTGGACGCGTCAGTGTCGGTGGCGCCTTTGGGCAGCGAGGAATTGCTGTTCGCCAACAAGCTCTACCGGTTGTGGTTTGGCACCCACACCGTGGGCCACCTGCAGATGGTCGCGCAAGCCGGTGTGCCCGACCGCCCCACCAGCGATGAGTCGATGGACGACGTGGACTCGCTGGTCGGTCTGCCGATCGACACCCTGATGTCGGCGCAGTCAGAAAACGCCGAGATCTTCGTGCCCGAGCTGGGCAAGTGGCTGGAGGTGCGTTCGCGCTACCTGAACTGGGTCGACGGCCGCCTGGCACAGATGGTGATTGCTACCGACATCACCCCCCGGCGCCACGCCGAAGAGCAGTCTGCGGCGCAAGCCGAGCGGGCGCAGTCGGCCAGCCGCCTGATCACCATGGGTGAAATGGCGTCCAGCGTGGCGCACGAACTTAACCAGCCCCTGACCGCCATCAACAACTACTGCAACGGCATGATCTCGCGCATCAAGGGCAAGCAGATCACCGAAGACGACCTGCTGGCGGCGCTGGACAAAACTGCCCGCCAGGCCCAGCGCGCGGGCCAGATCATCCAGCGCATCCGCTCGTTCGTGAAACGCAGCGAGCCCAACCGGACCTCGTCCGACGTGGCCTTGATGGTCACAGAAGCTGTGGAACTGGCCGAAATTGAACTGCGCCGCCGCAATGTGCGGCTGTCGCACTACGTGGCAGCCCGCCTGCCGCAGTTGCATGTTGACCCGATCCTGATCGAGCAGGTGCTGGTCAACCTGCTGAAGAACGCAGCCGAGTCGATTGAGAACGCCCAGCGACCCACCGCCCGGCGCAGCGTCGAGCTGCGCGTGATTCCACGCCAGATTGACCTGCAGCCGGTGGTGGAGTTTTCGGTGCTGGATTCGGGTGCCGGCCTGGCCCCGGAAGTCATGGACCGCCTGTATGAAGCATTCTTTTCAACCAAGGTCGAAGGCATGGGGATTGGCCTGAACCTGTGTCGAACCATCGTCGAGTCGCACCACGGGCGGATGCAGGCGGAGAACATCTACAATGGCACGGAAGTTACTGGATGCCGTTTTTCCTTCTGGATTCCGGTGTCCGACGCTAGCAATTCGATAGCGTCGCCCTCAACCAAGGATGCCGGAGTGTCTGCATGAGTTTGATCCCAAAAAAGGGCACGGTCTATGTGGTGGACGACGACGAGGCGGTGCGCGACTCGTTGCAGTGGCTGCTGGAGGGCAAGGACTACCGGGTGCGCTGCTTCGACTCGGCCGAATCCTTTCTGTCGCGCTACGACCCGCGTGAAGTGGCCTGCCTGATCGTGGACATCCGCATGGGCGGCATGACCGGCCTGGAGCTGCAAGACCGCCTGATCGAACGCAAGTCGCCCCTGCCGGTGGTGTTTATTACCGGGCATGGTGATGTACCCATGGCGGTGAACACCATGAAGAAGGGGGCGATGGACTTCATCCAGAAGCCCTTCAAGGAAGACGAACTGGTCGGCCTGGTCGAGCGCATGCTGGACCACGCCAAAGGCGCATTCGCGGAATACCAAAGCGCCGCCAGCCGCGACGCCCTCCTGTCCAAGCTGACCAGCCGCGAGGCCCAGGTGCTGGAGCGCATCGTCGCTGGCCGGCTGAACAAGCAAATTGCCGACGATCTGGGCATCAGCATCAAGACGGTGGAGGCGCACCGCGCCAACATCATGGAAAAACTCAACGCCAACACCGTGGCGGACCTGCTCAAAATCGCCCTCGGCCAGAACGCACAGAAAACCTGACGCTATAAACTTCATAGTGCCTCACGCCCGCTGCTCCCGGCCTGCGGGCGTTTTTACTTGAAAACCGACAACATGACCGCCCAACTGATTGATGGCAACGCCCTCTCCAAACAACTGCGCAGCAACGTTGCAGCCCGCGCCGCAGCCCTGAAGGCGCGTGGCGTCACACCGGGGCTGGCCGTGGTGCTGGTGGGCGACAACCCGGCCAGCCAGGTTTACGTGCGCAACAAGGTCAAGGCCTGCCAGGACAACGGGCTGCACTCGGTGCTGGAAAAGTACGACGCCGACATGACCGAAGCCGCATTGCTGGCGCGGGTCGCAGCGCTCAACAACGACCCGGCGATTCACGGCATCCTGGTGCAACTGCCACTGCCCGCGCAGATTGATGCGCAAAAGGTGATTGAAGCCATCTCGCCGGCCAAAGACGTAGATGGCTTTCATGTTGCCAGCGCGGGCGCGCTGATGACCGGCATGCCCGGCTTTTGGCCCTGTACGCCGCACGGCTGCATGAAGATGCTGGAAAGCATCGGCTACGACCTGCGCGGCAAGCATGCGGTGGTGATAGGGCGCAGCAACATCGTGGGCAAGCCCATGGCACTCATGCTGCTGCAAAAAAACGCAACAGTAACCATCTGCCACAGCGCCACCAAAGACCTTAAAGCCCTGACCCTGCTCGCAGACGTGGTGGTGGCGGCTGTCGGCAAACGCAATGTGCTGACGCCCGATATGGTCAAGCCCGGCGCGGTGGTACTGGACGTGGGCATGAACCGCGACGACGAAGGCAAACTCTGTGGCGATGTTGACTTTGCAGGCCTGCAGTCAGTCGCGGGCTGGATCACCCCTGTACCCGGCGGGGTTGGCCCCATGACCATTACGATGTTGCTGGTCAACACCCTTGAAGCCGCTGAAAGCGCAGCCAACTAGCGTCATGAACCCCAACCCGCTCCTTGATTTTTCCGACCTGCCGCTTTTTGACAGAATTCGTCCAGAACACGTTACCCCGGCCGTCGACGCCTTGCTCAGCCAGGCCAACCAGGCGCTGCAAGCCGTCACACAAGTCGACTTCCCGGCCGATTGGGCCGCGATTGCCAAAGCGCTTGATGTAGCCACAGAGCACCTGGGCCGCGCCTGGGGCGCGGTGAGCCACCTCAACAGCGTGGCCGACACCCCCGAGCTGCGCGCCGCCTATAACGACGCCCTGCCCAAAGTCACCGAATTCTGGACCCGGCTGGGTGCGGACGAGCGGCTGTATGCCAAGTACAAGGCCATCGACCCGGCCACGCTGAACACCGAGCAGCGCCAGGCCCTGAAAAACGCGGTGCGCAACTTTGTTCTGTCCGGCGCTGAACTCAGCGGCACGGCCAAAGAACGCTTTGCGCGTATCCAGGAACGCCAGGCCGAGTTGAGCCAGAAATTCAGCGAGAACGCACTCGACGCCACCGATGCCTGGCACTACTTTGCCAGCGCTGATCAGCTCGACGGCGTGCCCGATGATGTGAAGCAAACCGCCCTGGCGGCTGCCGCCAGCGACGGCAAAGACGGCTACAAACTCACGCTCAAGATGCCCTGCTACCTGCCGGTTATGCAGTTCGCACGCAGCAGCGCCCTGCGCGAGAGGCTGTACCGCGCCTACGTTACCCGCGCCAGCGACCAAGGGCCGCCAGAGTTCCACAAATTCGACAACAGCGGGTTGATCCGCGAAATTCTGGCGCTGCGCCTGGAAGAGTCTGAGCTGCTGGGTTACCGCAATTTCGGCGAGGTGTCAGTCGTGCCCAAGATGGCCGCCTCACCGGCGCAAGTCATCGGCTTTCTGCGTGACCTGGCCGCCAAGGCCAAGCCCTATGGCGAGCGCGACCTGGCCGACATGCGCGCCTTTGCCGCCGAGCAGCTGGATTTGAACGACCCGCAGCCATGGGACTGGTCCTATATCGGTGAAAAGCTCAAGGAAGCCCGCTATGCCTTCAGCGAGCAAGAGGTCAAGCAGTACTTCACCGCGCCCAAGGTGCTGGCCGGCCTGTTCAAAATTGTTGAAACCCTGTTTGAAGTGGCCATCCGGCGCGACAGCGCGCCGGTGTGGCACCCGTCAGTGGAGTTTTACCGCATCGAGCGCAACGGGGCGCTGGTAGGCCAGTTCTACCTGGACCCTTCAGCGCGCACCGGCAAGCGCGGTGGGGCCTGGATGGACGACGTGCGCGCCCGCTGGTTGCGCCCCGATACCCACCAGCTGCAAACCCCTGTGGCGCACCTGGTCTGCAACTTTGCCGACGGCGTGGATGGCAAACCCCCGCTGCTGACGCACGACGATGTAACCACCCTGTTCCATGAGTTTGGCCATGGCCTGCACCACCTGTTGACCCAGGTCAACGAGCGCGATGTCTCGGGCATCAGCGGCGTGGAATGGGATGCAGTTGAGCTGCCCAGCCAGTTCATGGAGAACTTCTGCTGGGAATGGGACGTGCTCAAGCACATGACGGCCCATGTCGACACCGGTGCCGCCCTGCCACGCGCATTGTTCGACAAGATGCTGGCCGGCAAAAACTACCAAAGCGGCCTGCAAACGCTGCGCCAGATCGAGTTTGCATTGTTCGACATGCTGCTGCACACCGAACACAACCCGGCGCAAGACTTCATGCCCCTGCTTATGCAGGTGCGCCGCGAGGTAGCCGTCATCCAGCCGCCGGCCTTCAGCCGCCAGGCCCACACCTTCAGCCATATTTTTGCGGGGGGTTACGCGGCCGGGTACTACAGCTACAAGTGGGCCGAGGTGCTGAGCGCCGACGCCTACGCAGCGTTTGAGGAATCTGCGGGTAAAGATGGTGCGCCGAGCGTCGAAACCGGTAGAAAATACCGCACATCAATCCTGGAAGCGGGCGGAAGCCGCCCGGCCATGGAGTCGTTCAAGGCCTTCCGTGGCCGCGAGCCCTCACTGGACGCGCTGTTGCGCCACCAGGGCATGGCCTGACACTGTTTGCCGATGGAGAACCCTTTGATGATCCGAACCACCCGTTTTGTTGCCGCCACCGGGCTTGCCGGCCTGCTGCTGGCCGGTGCACTTGCCACACCCGCCGCCGCCCAGCAGGTGTTCCGTATCGTCGGACCCGATGGCCGGGTGACCTTTTCCGACAAAGCACCTGAAACACCCAATGCCAAGGCCGCACCTGTAGCAGCGGGTAGCAACGCAAACGCAGCCGCCGCACCGGGCGGCCCTGCCCTGCCCTTTGCACTTCGTCAGGTAGCGACCAAGTACCCGGTGGTGTTGTACACCGGCAGCAACTGTGCGCCCTGCGGTGCGGGCCGCACTTTCCTGTCGGGACGGGGCATTCCGTTTGCCGAGAAAACAATTGCCAGCAACGACGACATCGAAGCCCTGCAGCGCCTCAGCGGCAGTGCTTCCTTGCCGTTTCTGACCATCGGCGGGCAACAAATGCGCGGCTTCTCGGAAGTGGAGTGGTCGCAATTTTTGGACGCTGCGGGCTACCCCAAGACCTCGCAATTGCCCACCGGCTACCGCAACCCACCGGCGGGTCCGCTGGTGGCAGTGCAAACCAAGCCTGCCGAGGCCGCTGCGCCCCCGCAAGCTGCAGCCCCCACGCCAGCGCCCGCCCCCGCCGCTGAGCCTGGCCCGGCCAACCCCGCGGGCATCCGCTTTTAAGCGCGCACCCAGGCTCTCAGTAGCTCCGGGTTTGCACGCCCTGGGCGGTGCCCAGCAGGCAGACACTGGCCTTTTGAAAAGCAAACACGCCGACCGTGACCACACCTGGCCACTGGCTTACCTCGGACTCGAACCCCAGCGGGTTGTGAATCTGCAAACCGGTTACATCCAGAATATGCTGGCCGTTGTCGGTGACCAGCGGCACGCCATCTTTGAGACGCAACGTGGCGCTGCCGCCTATCGCCGCAAACTGTCGCGCAATGCGCCGCGTGGCCATCGGGATCACCTCCACTGGCAGCGGGAAACGGCCCAGCACCGGCACCCGTTTTGACTCATCGGCAATACAGACAAAGCGCTTGGACTGGGCCGCCACAATTTTCTCGCGCGTGAGCGCTGCGCCACCGCCTTTGACCATATAGCCTTGCCCGTCAATCTCGTCTGCGCCGTCGATGTAGACCGACAACTGGGTCACCTCGTTGCTGTCGAACACCGCTATGCCCAGCGCCTTGAGGCGTTCGGTAGAGGCATTCGAGCTGGACACCGCCCCCTTGATCTGGCCCTTGACGGTGGCCAGTGCGTCAATGAATTTGTTGACCGTGGAGCCAGTGCCCACGCCGACAATTTCGCCGGGCACCACGTATTGAAGGGCGGCCTGGCCGACCAGCGTTTTGAGTTCGTCTTGAGTCATCTGGGAAAATCCCTGTAGTTACGAGAATTATCCAATGTCCCTTCTGCCCTACGGCCTGGCCCGCCCGTTTTTGTTTGGCCTTGACCCTGAAACCACGCATGAGCTCACCATGCACGCGCTGGCCCGCCTGCAAGGCACGCCGCTGGAGTGGGCCTACTGCAACGGGCTGGTTGATGACCCCGTCGATCTGGCCGGCCTGAAATTCCCCAACCGGGTGGGCCTGGCGGCGGGCCTGGACAAAAACGCCCGCTGCATTGACGGCCTGGGCGCCATGGGTTTCGGCTTTGTCGAAGTGGGCACCGTGACCCCGCTGGCCCAGCCGGGCAACCCCAAGCCACGCATGTTCCGCTTGCCACAAGCCAACGCCTTGATCAACCGGCTGGGCTTCAACAACGACGGCCTGGCCGCATTTGTGGCCAATGTGCAGCGGGCGAGCTTTCGCCAGAAGGGCCGCATCCTGGGCCTGAACATTGGCAAAAACGCGGCCACGCCCATCGAAGATGCGACCCGTGACTACCTGACCTGCCTGGACGGCGTGTACCCCCACGCCGACTACGTGACGGTCAATATCTCAAGCCCCAACACCAAGAACCTGCGGGCGCTGCAAAGCGACGACGCGCTCGACGCGCTACTGAGCGCTATTTCAAAGCGCCGCGAAGCATTGGCAAAGCAACACCAGCGCCGGGTGCCGCTGTTCGTGAAAATTGCCCCGGACCTGGACCCGGCGCAGGTAGAGGTGATTGCCGCCACGCTGACCCGCCACGGCATGGACGGCGTGGTGGCCACCAACACCACCGTCAGCCGAGAGGCGGTCAAGGGCCTGGCCCATGCCGAAGAAGCCGGAGGCCTGAGTGGCGCACCGGTGTTTGAAGCCAGCAACCGGGTGATTGCCCAACTACGCGCCGCGTTGGGCCCGCGCTTCCCCATCATTGGCGTGGGCGGCGTATTCAGTGGTGCGGATGCGGTTGCCAAAATCCGCGCCGGGGCCGACCTGGTGCAGATCTACACCGGACTGATCTACAAAGGGCCAGACCTGGTGCGTGAAGCGGCATTGGCACTCAAGGCGGCGCGCAGTTGAACGCTACGAGTCCGACAGCAAATCAGCCACCGCCTGCCCGATGGCCAGGCAACTGGTCAGCCCCGGCGATTCGATGCCAAAAAGGTTGACCAGGCCCGCCACGCCGTGCTGCTGCGGCCCCTGGATCGCAAAGTCTGCGGCCGGCTCGCCCGGCCCGCTGATCTTGGGCCGCATGCCGGCGTAACCGGGCAGCAGCACACCGTCTTGCAGCGCAGGCCAATAGCGCCTGACTTCGGCATAGAAGGCGTCGCCGCGCCGGGGGTCTACCACCAGGTCATCAGGCGAATCGACCCACTGCACGTCGGGGCCGAACTTGGCTTGGCCACCCAGGTCCAGCGTCAGGTGCACGCCCAGCCCGGCGGCTTCGGGCACCGGGTAGATCAGCCGCGAGAACGGCGCGCGGCCTGCCAGCGTGAAGTAGTTGCCCTTGGCGTAGTAGGCCGGTGGCACATGACGTGCCGCCAGCCCCTGGATGCGGCCCGCCAGCGCGGGTGCCTGTAGCCCGGCGGCGTTCACCACCGTGGTGGCAGACAACGCCGTGCCGTCATTTGCTATCAATTCGATAGTGGGTCGCTCAGTATCCGTGCGGGCTACAGCCGATTTAATGCCGGAATTCAAGGCCACCAGGCCACCTGCGTTTTCCAGGTCACCCTGCAAGGCAAGCATCAGCGCGTGGCTGTCCACAATGCCGGTGCTGGGTGAATGAATGGCTGCCACGCAGGCCAGTTGCGGCTCCAGCACGCGGGCTTCGTCGCCGCTGAGCAAGGCCAAATCGGTTACCCCGTTGGCGGCGGCTTTGGCAATGATGGCGTGCAGGGCCACCACCTGGGCGGCCGAGGTGGCCACGATCAGCTTGCCGCAGCGCCGGTGGCCGACGCCACGCAGCGCGCAGTAGGCATAGAGCATCTGCTTGCCCTGCACGCACAGCTGCGCCTTGAGCGAGCCTGCCGGGTAGTAGATGCCGGCGTGAATCACCTCACTATTGCGCGAGCTGGTACCGGTGCCGATGGCGTTGGCGGCCTCCAGCACCATCACCTCGCGCCCCTGCAATGCCAGCGCGCGTGCCACGGCCAGGCCAACCACACCGGCACCGACCACCACGCAATCGACCTGGTCCATCACAGCGTGCGCGGGTCGGTGGCCAGCAGCAACGCCACCAGAGACTGCAGGCTGGCCTGCAACGGCGCAAAGCCAGCGGTGGTTTCCAGCGTCTGCTCATTCATGTAGAGCTTGCGGTTGATTTCCAACTGCAAGCTGTGCCGCTGGCGCGCCGGGTCGCCGTAGCGGCGCACCAGCTCCACACCCTTGTATGGGTGGTTGAGCTCCACGCTGTAGCCCTGCGCCTTCAGGTGGTTGCCCACCCGCTCGGCGAGTGCGGCGCTGGCAGTGGTGTGATCCCGGTTGCCGACCACGAAGTCGGCGTGCACCAGGCCCGGAAACTCCGTGGCGTGGCTGGACGCCACGGCGGGCATGGAATGGCAGTTGATGTGAATGCTGTAGCCATGGCGCACATGGGCTGAGTCAATGGCCTGCGCCACCGCTGCGTGATACGGCTGCCAGCAACGCTCAATTCGGCTTTGCACCTCGGCCACGCCCAGCGCACGCTGGTAAATCGGCTGGCCGTCGTCGGTACGACGCCAGATCAGACCCTTGCCCAGCCGCACTTTGGACAGCACCTTCGCATCGGTTGCCACCGGGTGTGGCCAGGGCCCGTCCAGCATGTCCACGTCCACCTCCGTGGTGTCGCGGTTGGCGTCCAGGTAGCTGCGCGGAAACAGCGCCTCGACCCAGGCCGCGCCCAGGTCCGGGGCAAAGCTGTAAAGCGCGTCCACATGCGTGTCTTCAGCGCGGCGCAACACCAAAGGGTCGCAGGCATGGGCAAAGTCGGCCGGGTACTGGGTACCGCTGTGCGGCGAATCCAGCACCAGCGGCGTGCTGCCGGGCAGCGAACGAATCATTGGCGTCATGCCCGTCATTGTGGCGCAGCGCTCGGCGGCGCGCAGGTTCAGCAACTTCAAAACCGCACTCAAACGCGCCCCTTCAGTCAAGGCTGATGCGGGCAAAGCGGCTGATGCGCTGCATCTTGTCGATTTCCTTGCGGATCTGTGCGGCAAACTCTTCTGGCAGCGTGCCCGACGGGAACAGGCCCTGGCCAGCCAGGCGGTCACGCACGGCAGGTTCGCGCAGCGCCCGGGCTACAGCGTCTTGCACGCGACGCACGGCTGGCGCTGGCGTGGCCACGGGTGCCACCAAACCAAACCACGAAGGGTCGTTGTTGGAAAACAGACTCATCTCCGCATAGGTGGGCACACTGGGCAGCATGGCCAGGCGTTGACTCCAGGACACCGCAAGCGCACGCAGCTTGCCAGACTGGATGTGCGGCAATGAAGACGCCACCTGGTCAAAATACACCTGCACCTGGCCCGCCAGCAGGTCGTTCAGTGCCGGGCCGGCACCCCGGTACGGAATGTGCACCATGAAGGTGTTGGTGGTGCTCTTGAATAGCTCGCCCCACATGTGCCCGATCGTGCCATTGCCTGGTGAGGCATAGGTCACCTTGCCCGGATTGGCCTTCAGGTACTTGAGAAACTCGGCAAAGTCGCGCACCGGCATCGCCGCGTTGACCACCAGCACACCGGGGGCCTTGACCACTTCGGTCACGGCAGCAAAGTCCTTGAGCGGGTCGTAGGCCAGCTTCTTGTACACAGCAGGGTTCACGCCGTGGGTGGAGAGTGTGGCTACGCCCAGGGTCAGCCCGTCGGCGGGTGCCTTGGCCACCTCGGCCATGCCAATCGAGCCCCCGGCACCAGCGCGGTTGTCCACAATCACCGGCTGATCCAGCAGACGGGACAGTGGCTCAACCAATACCCGCGCCGTAATGTCGGTTGCCCCACCCGGCGGGAACGGCACCACCAGCTTGAGCGGTCGACCTTGCGCGCCAACCAGTCCGGAGAGTAATGAAGTGCCGGTCAGGGCTAGAAGCTGTCGTCGTTGCATGAAAATACTCTCAAGTTGTTGATTCGAGGATTCTGGTGACACGGCGCGCGGCTGCCAAACGAAAAACAAGCCTGATAACATTCCTCATTGGAATGTTTTAGGACTTGACATGCGCCGCCTCAGCCCGCCCCTGCACCTGTTGCGCGCCTTCGCCACCACGGCACGCTTTGGCAGCATCTCGCGCGCCGCCGAGGCACTGCACCTGACGCAAAGCGCCGTCAGCAAGCAAGTGCAGGAACTGGAGCGCTGGACCGGTGTGGCACTGTTCGAGCGGGTGCGCAAACGCCTGAGCCTCACGCCGGCGGGCCAGCGCTACGACGCGGCCATCCGCCCGGTGCTGACACAGCTTGAAGCCGCGACGCTGGAACTTATTACCAGTGGTGACGGCGGCGGTGCACTCAACCTGTCCACGCTACCGACCTTCGGTGCCAAGTGGCTGATCCCGCGACTGCCCAGCTTCCAGCGCCAGCATCCGCAAGTGGCGCTGCACTTCGTGCCCTATGTTCACGGCTATGACTTTCACCGCGCCGACCTGGATTGCTCGATCCTGTTTGGCGACGGTCACTGGCCCGGCGCCACAGCCGACTACCTGACAGGGCGCGAGGTGGTGCTGATCGCCCCACCGGCACCGCGCAGCAGACCGCTGTTGCGCAAGCCCGCCGACATCGTCAAGTTTCAGCTACTGCAACATGTGTCGGTGCCGCTGGCTTGGGTGCACTGGTGCGACGCACATGGGGTACAAGGTGTCAATCCGCTGGCCGGCTCGCAGCTGGACCAGTTCCACAGCCTGATCCGGGCGGTGGCGGCCGGCATGGGCCTGGCACTGGTACCGCAATGCCTGGTGCGCGACGACATTGCCGCCGGACTGGTTTCAGCGCCACTGGATGACGGCTATGTGGACACCATGGGATATTGGTTGTGCTACCCGGAGGCTCGCGCGCACCTGGCACCCCTGGCAAGCTTGCGGCAATGGCTACTGGCGGAATGCGCAAATCCAGCAGAAAAACCAGCGCAGAACTGAAAAAGTCGGCGCCAAGCCGACTTTGAAATCTGGTGGGTGATGCAGGGTTTGAACCTGCGACCCCTGCCGTGTGAAGGCAGTGCTCTACCGCTGAGCTAATCACCCTGAATGCTGTTCAGGAAAGCCTTAAATTATGCCACAGAACCTGTCAATCGCCAGACGGTTTTGCCACTGCTGGCCTTGTCAAGCTGCTTGAGCACGGCTTCATGGGCCGCTGCTTCGGCCTCGCTCGCGGTGATGACCGGCAGCACCAGGCGGCTCAGGTCTACCCGTGCCTGGTTGGCGGCTTGCGCCGTGTCGTGCACTGCCACGTCGATCAGCAACGCGTCTTGCCCGCGTGTGAGGTTGATGTACACATCGGCCAGCAGCTCGGCGTCGAGCAATGCGCCATGCAGCGTGCGGCCGGAATTGTCTACGCCCAGGCGGTCGCACAATGCGTCCAGGCCGTTGCGCTTGCCGGGGTACATTTCCTTGGCCATCAACAAGGTGTCGGTCACGCTGCCAACAAAGCTGCGAAAACCGGGCTTGCCGATCAGCTCCAGCTCCTTGTTCAGAAAGCTGACGTCGAAGGCAGCGTTGTGAATGATGATTTCCGCGCCTTGCAGGTAGTCCATCAGCTCTTGCGCCACTTCCGAAAACTTCGGCTTGTCGCGCAAGAACTCGTTGCTGATGCCGTGCACCTTGAGCGCGTCTTCGTGGCTATCGCGCCCAGGGTTCAGGTAAAAGTGCTTGTTGTTGCCGGTCAGCTTCCGGTTCAGCAGCTCAACGCAGCCGACTTCAATGATCCGGTCGCCGCCGTCAGCCGACAGGCCGGTAGTTTCAGTGTCAAGAACGATCTGGCGCATGGCGGCGATTATGCTTGAGCGCACCCACAAACAAGGAGCAGCGCATGTTCAATCTGGCAGGCAAGGTAGCCCTGGTCACAGGCGGCAATGGCGGCATCGGCCTGGGCATGGCGCGTGGCTTGGCGCAGGCCGGCGCACAGGTGGTCATCGTCGCGCGCAATGCCGCCAAATCGGCCGCTGCAGTGGCCGATTTGCGCGCTTCAGGCCTCAAGGCCGACGCCTTGGAGGCCGACGTAACCAACGAAGCTTCTGTGGCGGCACTGCTGGCCGCCTTGGTGCAGGTGCATGGCCGCCTGGACATCGTCGTCAACAACGCCGGCACCACAGTGCGCAAGGCCCCACAAGCGCTGAGCCTGAGCGATTGGCACACCGTAATGGACACCAACCTGACCAGCGCCTTCCTCTGCGCCCGCGCTGCCTACCCGCACCTGAAGCGCGCCGGTGGCGGCAAAGTCATCAATATCGGCTCGATGCTGTCAATTTTTGGGGCGCCCTATGCGTCGGCATACGGCGCCAGCAAGGGTGGTGTGGTGCAGCTCACGCGCTCGTTGGCCACGGCCTGGGCGCCGGATCGCATCCAGGTCAACGCCGTGCTGCCTGGCTGGATCGATACCGAGCTGACACAAGGCGCGCGCCAGCAAGTGGCTGGCCTTAACGAGCGCGTGCTGGCTCGCACACCAGCAGGCCGCTGGGGCACACCGGCTGACCTGGCCGGCATCGCCGTCTTCCTGGCCAGCGCCGCGTCAGACTTTGTCACCGGCACCGCCATTCCGGTGGACGGCGGCTACTCGGTGAGCTAGGGCCTGTTAACACTATTGATGCCAGTGCGAACGTGGTTAAAACAGAGCCAATCAAGGCGCGCGACGACGGCAAGGCTGGTGCCTTGCCTAGGAGTGCAACGCAGAGTGGCGCTGTTTTAACCACGTTCCCTCCGGGTTGCGGCCAAAAAGTCCATGCGCCGCGTTGCGAAGCCTTGCCGGACATCAAGTCCGGCTGCGTTTCGCGCCTTGCGCATGACCTTTTTGATCCGCAACGCATCTGGCATCAATAGTGTTAACAGGCCCTAGTGGTTTTCCTTGGCGTGGTTGATCGAGTACTTGGGGATTTCGACCACCAGATCCTTTTGCGCCAGGATGGCCTGACAGCTCAGTCGTGAGTTGGGCTCCAGCCCCCAGGCGCGGTCGAGCAGGTCTTCCTCGTTCTCGTCCATTTCGTTGAGCGAGCCAAAGCCTTCGCGCACCACCACATGGCAGGTGGTACAGGCACAGCTCAGGTCGCAGGCGTGTTCGATGTTGATCTGGTTGTCCAGCAGCGCTTCGCAGATCGAGGTGCCGGCCGGTACCGTGACTTCGGCACCATTGGGGCAGTACTCGGGATGAGGCAAAATTTTGATGACTGGCATTAGATGGTTTCCACGTTCTTGCCAGCCAAAGCCTTCTGGATGGAGTGATTCATGCGCTCGGCAGCAAAGGCTTCAGTACCCTTGGCCAAGGTCTCGGTGGCGGCTTCAATCGTCGCTGCGTCCTGGCTGGCAGCGGCAGTTGCGCGCAATTGGGCAGCCAGCGTGGCGATCTCTTCCCGCTCGGGCGCCGACAGCAAGACGCCGTCTGCATCCAGCGCGCTCTGAGTCGCCAGCAGCATCCGTTGCGCGTCGACCTTGGCCTCGGCCAGCGCGCGGGCTTTCATGTCTTGCGCTGCGGTGCTGAAGCTGTCTTGCAGCATCTTGGCAATCTGGTCATCGCTCAGGCCATAAGAGGGCTTCACGTCGATGCGCGCCTCTACGCCGCTGCCCTGCTCTTTGGCGTTGACGCTCAGCAGCCCGTCGGCGTCCACGGTAAACGTGACGCGGATGCGCGCCGCGCCAGCCGCCATGGGCGGAATCCCACGCAGCTCGAAGCGGGCCAGGCTGCGGCAATCGTCCACCAGGTCGCGCTCGCCTTGCACCACATGCAGCGCCAGCGCGGTCTGGCCGTCTTTGTAGGTAGTGAAGTCCTGCGCCTTGGCGGTGGGGATGGTTTCATTGCGGTGAACAATGCGCTCGACCAGGCCGCCCATGGTCTCGATCCCCAACGAAAGCGGAATCACATCCAGCAACAGCAAATCAGCGGTCGGGTTGTTGCCCGCAAGCTGGTTGGCCTGGATCGCCGCGCCCAGCGCCACCACCTCATCGGGGTTGAGGTTGATCAGTGGCTCGGTGCCAAAAAACTCAGCCACCGCACGCTGAATCTGCGGCATGCGGGTAGAGCCGCCCACCATCACCACGCCTTTGATCTCCTCACGCGTGAGCTTGGCGTCGCGCAACGCCTTACGCACCGCAGCGAGCGTGCGCGCGGTCAGGCTGGCGGTAGCGGCTTCGAAGTCTTCTCGACTAATCTCAAAAGAGGCTGTAGTCCCTGCCAATACTGCGTGAAGTGCTACTGAATTTGTAGCAGACAGCGCTTCTTTGGCAGCCCGTGCCGCGACCTGAATGGCGGCCTTGTCTTGGGCCGACAGCGCCACCAGACCCAATTGGGCCAAGGCCCAGTCGGCCAGGGCGCGGTCGTAGTCGTCACCGCCCAGAGCGGAGTCGCCGCCAGCGGCCATCACCTCAAACACGCCCTGGCTCATGCGCAGGATAGAAATGTCAAAGGTGCCGCCGCCAAGGTCATACACGGCGTAAACACCTTCACTGGCGTTGTCCAGGCCGTAGGCAATGGCGGCGGCGGTGGGCTCGTTGATCAGGCGCAGCACATTGATGCCAGCGAGCTTGGCGGCGTCTTTGGTAGCCTGGCGCTGGGCATCGTCAAAGTACGCTGGCACGGTAATGACCGCCCCGTACAGGTCGTCGTTGAAGCTGTCTTCTGCCAGGTAACGCAACGTGGCCAGAATCTCGGCACTGATCTCAACCGGCGACTTCTCACCCGCGCGGGTGCTGAGCGAGACCATGCCCGGCTTGTCAATGAATTGGTAGGGCAGCTTGTCACGATTGGCAATGTCTGCCAGGCCACGGCCCATCAGGCGCTTGACCGAAGCCACCGTGTTCTGCGGGTCAGTGGCCAGTGCGCCCAGCGCGTCATGGCCAATTTGCCGGCCACCGCCGTCAAGATAGCGCACCACCGAGGGCAGAATCACCCGGCCCTGGGCATCGGGCAGGCACTCGGCCACACCGCTGCGCACAGCGGCCACAAGGGAGTGGGTGGTGCCCAGGTCAATGCCCACTGCAACCCGCCGCTGATGCGGGTCTACTGATTGGCCAGGTTCTGAAATTTGCAATAAAGACATCAGCAGCTACCGCTGCGCCCGAAGGGCGCTGAAGCCCCCTTGGGGGGCAGTGAACAAAGTGAAGGTGCGGGCGTCATGGCTTCTATTGTCCCAGTTGATCTATGCGGGCTTCGACGTCTTGGGCAAAGCGCTCGATGAACATCAGGGCGCGCACCTGCTGCGCGGCAGTGGCGGCGTCGCCCTGCGTGTCCAGCAACTGCCCGATTCGGGCCAGCGCAGCTTTGCGGGCAGCGCTGATCTCGGCGCCCAGGGCCTCGAACTGCGCCGCTGTCGCGGCCTCGTCCAGCGCCTCGCGCCATTCAATCTGCGCCATCAGGAAGTCCGCCGGCATGGCGGTGTTGTCTTCTGCGTTGATGGGTGCGCCGCGCAGCTCGCAGAGGTAGGCCGCGCGCTTCAGGGGCTCCTTCAGGCGCTGATACGCCTCATTGATGCGCACCGACCACTGCATCGCAACGCGCTGCGCCGCCGCACCCTGGGCGGCAAACTTGTCGGGGTGGGCCTGGCGTTGCAACTCCTTCCAGCGCGCGTCGATGGCGGCGCGGTCCTGCGCGAACAGCGCCGGCAAATCGAACAGCTCGAAATCGGTGGACTGAAGGTTCATCTCAACAAAAAGCCGCCTTGCAGGCGGCCTCGGTGCGGGTACGACGTATCAGACCCGGAACGACTCGCCGCAACCGCAGCGGTCGCGCTCGTTCGGGTTGATGAACTTGAAGCCCTCGTTGAGGCCTTCACGCACAAAGTCGAGCTGGGTGCCGTCAATGTAGGCCAGGCTTTTGGGGTCGATCAGGACTTTGACGCCGTGGTCTTCAAACACGATGTCTTCGGGTGCCACATCGTCCACGTATTCGAGCTTGTAGGCCAGGCCCGAGCAACCCGTGGTCTTGACGCCCAGCCGCACGCCAACGCCCTTGCCGCGTTTGCCGAGGTAGCGGGAAACGTGGCGGGCCGCTGCTTCTGTGAGAGAAATTGCCATCGGGAGATCAGTGCGTGTGCTTCTTCTTGTAGTCGTCCACTGCGGCCTTGATGGCGTCTTCCGCCAGGATGGAGCAATGGATCTTCACTGGCGGCAGCGCCAGTTCTTCGGCAATCTGGCTGTTCTTGAGAGCAGCCGCCTGGTCCAGCGTCTTGCCCTTGACCCATTCGGTCACCAGCGAGCTTGAAGCAATGGCCGAGCCGCAGCCGTAGGTTTTGAAACGCGCGTCCTCGATCACCCCGGTTTGCGGGTTGACCTTGATCTGCAGCTTCATCACGTCGCCGCATGCCGGTGCACCAACCATGCCGGTCCCCACGGTGTCGTCGCCTTTGTCAAAAGAGCCGACGTTACGGGGGTTTTCGTAGTGGTCAACGACCTTTTCAGAGTAAGCCATGGCAATAGTCCTTCAATGCGCAGTCCACTGGATCGTGGAAATATCAACACCGTCCTGGTACATCTCCCACAGCGGGCTCAGGTCGCGCAGCTTGGCAACATTTTGCTGAATGGTGGAGATGGCGTAGTCAATTTCTGCCTCGGTCGTCCAGCGCCCGATGGTCATGCGCAGGCTGCTGTGCGCCAGTTCGTCGCTGCGGCCCAGGGCGCGCAGCACATAGCTGGGCTCCAGAGACGCCGACGTGCAGGCCGAGCCCGACGACACCGCCAGCCCCTTGATGCCCATGATCAGCGACTCGCCTTCAACATAGTTGAAGCTCATGTTGAGATTGTGCGGAACCCGCCGTTCAGCGTGACCATTGATGAACACCTGCTCGATGCCTTGCAGGCCCTTGAGCATTCGTTCATGCAGCGCGCGGATGCGCTGGTTCTCTTCGTGCATTTCCGCCTTGGCGATACGGTAAGCCTCACCCATGCCCACGCACTGGTGGGTGGGCAGCGTGCCCGAGCGCATGCCGCGCTCATGGCCACCGCCATGCATTTGCGCTTCAATGCGCACGCGCGGCTTGCGGCGCACATACAGCGCACCAATGCCCTTGGGGCCATAGGTTTTGTGCGAGGTAAGGCTCATCAAGTCCACTGGCAAGGTGGCCAGATCGACGTCAACACGGCCCGTTGCCTGTGCCGCGTCAACGTGAAAGATCACGCCCTTTTCGCGGCAAATTGCACCCAATGCGGCAATGTCCTGAATCACCCCGATCTCGTTGTTCACGAACATCACGCTGGCCACGATGGTGTCTGGCCGGATTGCAGCCTTGAACTTGTCCAGATCAACCAGGCCATCTTCCTGCACGTCCAGGTAAGTAACCTCAAACCCCTGGCGTTCCAGCTCGCGCATGGTGTCCAGCACCGCTTTGTGCTCGGTCTTCACCGTAATGAGGTGCTTGCCACGGGTCTTGTAGAAGTGCGCCGCACCCTTCAGGGCAAGGTTGTTGGACTCGGTCGCGCCTGACGTCCAGACAATTTCGCGCGGGTCGGCACCGACCAACGCGGCCACATGACCGCGAGCCTGCTCGACGGCGGCTTCGGCCTCCCAGCCCCAGGCATGGCTGCGTGACGCGGGGTTGCCGAAATGCTCACGCAACCAGGGAATCATGGCGTCCACCACCCGCGGGTCGCAGGGGTTGGTGGCGCTGTAGTCCATGTAAATGGGGAAGTGTGGTGTGACGTCCATGGCTGGCTTGGTACTGCTGGCAGAAAAAACAGAAGGACTCAGGACTTGGCGAACATGCTGCCCAGTGCAAACACAGAGTTGGGCGCGTTCACGCGGATCGGCTTGACGACCGGTTGAGCCGAGATGGCGCGCTTGACGGCTGGCTTGTCTTCGATCTGGATGCCCTTGGCGAGTTGCTCGTCCACCAGCTTTTGCAGGTTCACGGAATCAAGAAACTCAACCATGCGCTGGTTCAGCGAAGCCCAGAGCTCGTGGGTCATGCAACGGCCACCGTCACCGAGGCAGTTTTCCTTGCCACTGCATTGGGTCGCGTCGATCGGTTCGTCCACCGAAACAATGATGTCGGCTACTGTGATATCGGCCGCCTTGCGCCCCAAGGTATAGCCGCCACCCGGGCCACGGGTGGACTCGACCAGCTCATGGCGGCGCAGCTTGCCGAACAGTTGCTCAAGATAAGACAAAGAAATCTGCTGACGCTGGCTGATCGCCGCCAGCGTGACGGGCCCATTGTTCTGGCGCAGGGCCAGGTCAATCATCGCGGTGACCGCAAATCGGCCTTTGGTCGTGAGACGCATTGCAAGCTCCTTAAATGCTCGGCTTCGCCAAAAAACTACCCAGCGCCACAAGGCGACTGAGACCCCGTCTCCACCCATTACCCGGCTTCCCGGGCCCTCGCCAAGCCCGTCGCCGGACTGGCCTTTCTTTACTTTCGGCTTGTTCTTGAGTAATTAAGTCAAGTATAACTCAATCCCCATGATTTTGCTCGACTACCTAGACTGTCCGGTCACTATTTCCCCCTATGCGTTTTACGGGATGACGGCAATGCCCTCGTGACTCAAGCCCGCTTGCCCGCCTGGATCGGCACCACGTTGTCAGTGCCCGCTGCGCCAAAAGCCTGTTCTTTGAGCAGCGCGAGCTGGTCGCGAACGCGGGCGGCCTTTTCAAATTCAAGGTTGCGGGCATGTTCGAGCATCAGCTTCTCCAGTCGCTTGATTTCTCTGGCGATGTCCTTTTCGCTCATGTCCTCCACCCGGGCGCGTTGCAGGTCCAGCTTCTCGGCGTCGCGCCCCGCCTTTTCGCTGTAAACACCGTCGATCAGGTCGCGCACCTGCTTGACGATGCTGCGCGGCGTAATGCCATGCAGCTGGTTGTGGATGACCTGACGGGCGCGTCGCCGGTTGGTTTCGTCGATTGCTTTCTTCATCGACTCGGTCATGCGGTCGGCATACAGAATGGCCCGGCCGTTGAGGTTGCGCGCGGCACGGCCAATGGTCTGGATCAAGCTGCGTTCGGAGCGCAAAAAACCCTCTTTGTCGGCGTCCAGGATCGCCACCAGCGACACCTCGGGGATATCCAGCCCCTCGCGCAGCAGGTTGATGCCGACCAGCACATCAAACGCGCCCAGCCGCAGGTCACGCAATATCTCGACCCGCTCCACCGTATCCACGTCACTGTGCAGGTAGCGCACCTTGACGCCGTTATCGCTCAGGTAGTCTGTTAGTTGCTCGGCCATGCGCTTGGTCAGGGTGGTGATCAGCACCCGCTCATGCTTGTCTACCCGAATACGGATTTCCTGCAACACGTCGTCGACCTGGTGCGTGGCCGGACGCACCTCAACTTCGGGGTCCACCAGGCCGGTCGGGCGCACCAGTTGCTCAACCACCTGGCCTGCGTGGGCCTGCTCGTAGGCTGCAGGCGTGGCCGAGACAAAAATGCATTGGCGCATGCGCTGCTCGAACTCCTCCAGCTTCAGGGGCCGGTTGTCCAGCGCCGAAGGCAAGCGAAATCCGTACTCCACCAGCGTGGTCTTGCGCGCCCGATCGCCGTTGTACATGCCACCGAGCTGGCCAATCATCTGGTGGCTCTCGTCCAGGAACATGATCGCGTCTTTCGGCATGTAGTCAGTCAGTGTGCTGGGCGGCTCACCCGGCGCGGCACCGGAGAGGTGGCGGGTGTAGTTCTCGATGCCTTTGCAGTGCCCGACTTCGCTCAGCATTTCCAGGTCAAACCGGGTGCGCTGCTCCAGCCGCTGGGCCTCGACCAGTTTGCCCATGCCGAGCAATTCCTTGAGCCGCTGGCCAAGTTCGAGCTTGATGGTTTCCACCGCAACCAGCACCTTGTCGCGCGGGGTTACATAGTGGCTGCTGGGGTAGACGGTAAAGCGCGGGATTTTTTGCCGAATGCGGCCCGTCAGGGGGTCAAACAGCTGCAAGGCCTCGATCTCGTCGTCAAACAGTTCAATGCGAATCGCCAGCTCGCTGTGCTCGGCCGGAAACACGTCAATCGTGTCGCCACGCACCCTGAATTTGCCACGCGTGAATTCCTGGTCATTTCGCTGGTACTGCATGCGGATGAGTTGGCCGATCACGTCGCGCTGGTTCATCTTGTCACCGGTACGCAGCGTCATCACCATGCGGTGGTAGCTCTCGGGCTCGCCGATGCCGTAGATGGCTGACACGGTAGCAACAATCACCACGTCGCGCCGCTCCAGAATGCTCTTGGTACAGCTCAGGCGCATTTGTTCGATGTGCTCGTTGATCGAGCTGTCTTTCTCGATGAACAGGTCGCGCTGCGGCACGTAGGCCTCTGGCTGGTAATAGTCGTAGTAGCTGACAAAGTACTCAACGGCATTTTTCGGAAAAAACTCGCGGAATTCGCTGTACAGCTGTGCGGCCAATGTTTTGTTGGGCGCAAACACGATGGCTGGGCGGCCCAGCCGCGCAATCACATTGGCCATGGTGAAGGTCTTGCCCGAGCCGGTCACGCCCAACAAGGTCTGGAACACCTCGCCGTCGCGCACCCCTTCCACCAGCTTTTCAACCGCCGCAGGCTGGTCTCCCGCCAGCGGATACGGCAGGAAAAGCTCGAACGGCGAATCAGGGAAGCTGATGAACTCGCCCTGTTGCGTTTCGGGAATGACTTCAGCAATATCTGGCATGGCGCTCTCGTAAACCCGGGCACAAGCTGCCGGGTAAAATCAGGGATAACCCGCAAGGCTAACCGAGCCCCGGGAATCCCGCTACTGACAACTTTCCAAAGGATATTCATGTCTCTGTTCACCGCCGTCGAAATGGCCCCGCGCGACCCGATC
This sequence comes from Ramlibacter sp. 2FC, assembly GCA_943369755.1. Classification (GTDB taxonomy): domain Bacteria; phylum Pseudomonadota; class Gammaproteobacteria; order Burkholderiales; family Burkholderiaceae_C; genus CALROG01. The sequence goes on along the minus strand of CALROG020000030.1, from coordinate 23,139 downwards.
CTGGGCCTCAACGAGCAGTTCAATGCCGACACCAACCCGAACAAGGTGAACCTGGGCGTAGGCGTGTATTTCGACGACAACGGCAAGCTGCCTCTGCTCAAGTGCGTGCAGACTGCCGAGAAACAGATGACCGACTCCCCCAAGCCGCGTGGCTACCTGCCAATGGACGGCGTGGCCGCCTACGACGCTGCCGTCAAGGCGCTGGTGTTCGGCGCAGACAGCGAGCCAGTCACCAGTGGCCGCGTCGTCACGGCGCAAGGCATTGGCGGCACCGGTGGCCTGAAGATCGGTGCCGACTTTCTCAAGAAACTCAGCCCGCAGGCCAAGGTCATGATCAGCGACCCAAGCTGGGAGAATCACCGCGCCCTGTTCTCTGCGGCAGGCTTTGTGGTCGAGTCGTACCCCTACTACGACGCCAGCACCCGCCGAATCAACTTCGACGGCATGCTGGGCGCGCTGAACGCCGCGCCCGCCGGCACCATCGTCGTGCTGCATGCGTGCTGCCACAACCCCACCGGCTATGACATTACGCCCGCACAGTGGGACCAGGTGGTGGCCGCCGTCAAAGCCCGCAACCTGACACCGTTCCTGGACATGGCCTATCAGGGCTTTGGCCACGGTATCCAGCAAGACGGTGCCGTGATTGGCAAGTTCGTTGCAGCCGGCCTGGAGTTTTTTGTCTCCACCTCGTTTTCCAAGAGCTTCAGCCTGTACGGTGAGCGTGTGGGTGCCTTGAGCGTGTTGTGCGCCAGCAAACAAGACGCTGACCGCGTGATGAGCCAGCTCAAGGTCGTCATTCGCACCAACTACAGCAACCCGCAAATCCACGGTGCCACGGTGGTCGCCATGGTGCTGAACACCCCCGAGTTGCGCGCCCAGTGGGAAGAAGAGCTGGCCGAAATGCGCATGCGCATCAAGGCCATGCGGCAAAAGCTGGTCGACGGCCTGAAGGCCGCCGGAGTCCAGCAGGACATGAGCTTCATCACCGACCAGATTGGCATGTTCAGCTACTCCGGGCTGTCCAAAGACCAGATGGTTCGCCTGCGAACCGAGTTCGGCGTGTACGGCACCGATACCGGCCGCATGTGCGTGGCAGCGCTGAACAGCAAGAATGTGGACTACGTCTGCCAGTGCATTGCCAAGGTGATGTAAACGCCTGATTTCAGCATCCTTGTCCTTGCCGAGCCCACGCTGGTCGTGGCTTACCTGGTGTTCGGCATGGTCGGTTTTGGCACCACCTTGGTGGCCGCTCCGGTGCTGGCCCATGGGCTGGCGGTATCCACTGTCGTCCCGGCTTTGGCCATGACCGATTTCATCGCTGCCAGCGCCAGTGGCTTTCGGCTGGGGCCCCAGGTGGTGCGAGCCGAAGTCTGGCGGCTGGTGCCTGCAATGCTGCTGGGTAGCGCCTTCGGGGCCTGGGTTCTGTTTGCGGTGCCGGTCAAGACACTGATGCTGCTGCTCGGTGTATTTGTGGTGCTTTATGCGCTCAATGGCCTGCGCAGCAAGGCCGCCAAGCCCGGTTTGATGTCGCACTGGGCCTGGTGGTATGGCGGCGCGGGCGGTGTGCTCAGCGCACTGTTTGGTGCGGGCGGCTGGGTCTATTCGATGTACCTTACCCGACGCATTCACGACCCCCTGCAAGTCCGCGCCACCCAGAACGCCGTGCTGACCGTCAGCTCGTTCATCCGGGTGGGTTTGTTCACGCTGGCGGGAGCCTACTTTGACGCCCAACTGCTGCTGTTGGTGCTGTGCCTGCTGCCGGCTGTGGCGCTGGGCCTGTACCTGGGCCACCGCATCACACTGCGGCTGGACCGCCAGCGTCTCATGCAGGTGCTGTATGGCGTGCTGCTGCTGACCGGCAGCAGTCTGGTGGTGCGCGCGCTGGCCTGAGACTACGTCCGCAGATTTCAGCCCCAGACCACCGAGCGCATGGAAATTGACGCGCTTTGGTAGTCGGTATTAAAGAAGCGCACCGGGTCGGATGAGTCTGCCGCGCCGGCAGCATGCAGCAGCGGCAAATAATGCTCCCAGGTCGGGTGGGCCTGCTGGGCCACGGTACCAAGCTGCTGAAACTCAGCCAGCGCCGCGAGCTGGCCACGCTCTAACTGGCCCGCAACCACTGCGTCAAACTCCATTGCCCAGTCATAGCCCTGACTTGAAGGCGCATCACGGCGCATGGCACGCAAGTTGTGCACGATATTGCCGCTGCCCACAATCAGAACGCCGCGATCACGCAAGCCCCTGAGTTGCTGGCCCAGCGCGTAATGTTCGGCGGGCGCTCGGCTGTAGTCCATGCTGAGCTGAATCACCGGCACATCGGCTTTGGGGAACATGGGCTTGAGTACCGACCAGCTGCCATGGTCCAAACCCCACTCGGCTACATCCAGCCCGACGGGCGGCGCTGTGATGCCCTGGCTGATCTGCTGGGCCACCCGTGGTGCGCCGGGCGCGGGGTATTGCTGGTCAAACAGCGCTTGCGGGAACCCGCCAAAGTCGTGGATCGTCTTGGGTTTGTCCATCGCCGTCAGCCACCAGCCCCGGGTGAGCCAGTGCGCCGAAATGCACAGGATGAGCTGGGGTTGGGGGTACTGGCCGCCGAACTCGGCACCCAGCGCCTGCCAGCTGCGCCGGTAGTCGTTGTCCTCAATCGCGTTCATAGGGCTGCCGTGGCCCAGAAACAGCACAGGCATGCGCGGGCTTTTTTCAAGTATCGACAGCTTGTCGAGTTCGGCAACGGGCAGGAACGAGGTCATCTGGGCCTTAAAAGAGTAGTTTCTATTTATAACCAATTTTTTGGATGCTGTGGCATCCTAAAAGTTTCGCTGCAAAGCCTGCATCAAAGTGACAGCAAGCGCACCGTATTGGTGTTTCCACTCCACTCAGACGCCGCATACAACTGTTATATTGCATTGCAACAATTTGTGAAGGTCGGTGCTCCCCATGCTCTATCAGATCTATGAAACCCAGCGCTCCCTGATGGAGCCTTTTGCCGACTTCGCGCAGGCTGCAGCCAAGCTGTATAGCAACCCACTCTCGCCCTTTGGCCAGAACCCTTTTGCCCAACGCGTATCAGCCGGCTACGACTTGATGTACCGCTTGGGCAAGGACTATGAAAAGCCCGAATTCGCCCTGCGTACCGTGAATGTGGAGGGCACGGAAGTGGCTATCCACGAGCGGGTGGAACTGGACAAGCCATTCTGTGAACTGCGCCGCTTCAAGCGCTTTACCGACGACCCGGCCACTTTGACCAGGCTCAAGGGCCAGCCTGCCGTGCTGATCGTGGCACCGCTGTCGGGCCACTACGCCACGCTGCTGCGCGACACGGTGCGCACCATGCTCAAAGACCACAAGGTCTACATCACCGACTGGAAGAACGCCCGCACCGTGCCGCTGTCTGAAGGTGAGTTCCACCTCGACGACTACGTGAACTATGTGCAGGAGTTCATCCGCCACCTGCAGGGCATTTACGGCAACTGCCACATTATCAGCGTGTGCCAGCCCACCGTGCCGGTTCTGGCGGCAGTGTCACTGATGGCCAGCCGGGGCGAGACCACGCCACTGACCATGACCATGATGGGTGGCCCGATCGACGCGCGCAAGTCGCCCACGGCGGTTAACAACCTGGCCATGAACAAAAGCCATAGCTGGTTTGAGAACAACGTGATCTTCCGCGTGCCCAGCAACTTCCCCGGCGCGGGCCGCCGCGTGTACCCGGGCTTTTTGCAGCACACCGGGTTTGTCGCCATGAACCCCGACAAGCACATGAAGAGCCATTACGACTACTTCAAGGACCTGATCAAGGGCGACGACACCAGCACCGAAGCGCACCGCAAGTTCTACGACGAATACAACGCGGTGCTCGACATGGACGCCGACTACTACCTTGAGACCATCAAGGTGGTGTTCCAGGAGTTCGCGCTGGTCAATGGCACCTGGGATGTGAAGAGTGTCAACGGCAAACTGGAGCGCGTGCGCCCGCAAGACATCACCACCACAGCCCACCTCACTGTCGAAGGCGAGCTTGACGACATTTCGGGTGCAGGCCAGACCGAAGCCGCCCATGGCCTGTGCTCCGGCGTGCCCAAGTCACGCCAGCAGCACCTGGAAGTCAAGGGTGCGGGCCACTACGGCATCTTCAGTGGCCGGCGCTGGCGCGATCTGGTCTACCCGCAGGTCAAGGCCTTTATTCTGGCGCACGGAAACCAGCCAAAACAGGCTGCAGCCCGCACCAAAACTGCCCCAGCCACTACAAAAACAGTAGCAAAACCAGTTGCAAAAACTGTGGCGAAGCCGGTGGCAAAAAAGGCTGCTGCCCGGCGTCGGTGAGCCCGTTTGCCGCGCTGATCCACGCGGCGCTGCCGCAAACGCAGTGCACGCGCTGCGGCTACCCGGACTGCGCGGCCTACGCCGCTGCCATTGCCAGCGGTGAAGCCGCCATCAACCAGTGCCCGCCGGGCGGTGTGCAAGGCATTGCACGCCTGGCCACGATCACTGGCCGTGCGGCCCTGCCTCTGAACCCGGACAACGGCAGCGAAGGCCCAAGAATGCTGGCCGTCATCGACGAGGCCTGGTGCATTGGCTGCACGCTGTGCATTGCGGCTTGCCCCACCGACGCCATCTTGGGCAGCAACAAGCTGATGCACACCGTGATCGAGCCCTATTGCACCGGCTGTGAGCTGTGCATTCCGGTTTGCCCGGTGGACTGCATCAGTCTGGAAAACGTTACTGGCGAACGCTCAGGCTGGGCGGCATGGTCAAGCGCGCAGGCCGTTGAGGCCCGCAGTCGATATGAGGCGCGCAATACCCGGCGCAGCCGCGAAGAAGTCGAGCAGCAGCAACTGCTGGAAGAAAGAGCCCGCGCCAAACGCGCTGAGTGACGGGGCGAACAAGCGCGCGAATGACTGCGCGCTAACCCAAGGCGTCGTTCACCCGGTCGTTGAACTCGGCAAGGTTCAGGGCGCTGCCGATCTCGCGGGGCAAGGCGTCGCGCACCGAAAACACCCCCAGAACGCGATGGCCCGGCCCAACGATGGGCAAGTGCCGAAAACCCTTCTCGATCATGATCAGCACCGCCTCGGAGACACGGGTCTCGGGCGGCACGCAGATCGGGTTGGAGGTCATGACGCTGCGAACCGTGGTGGCCTCCGGGTCCAGCCCCTTGGCCAACACCCGGGTCATGAGGTCGCGCTCGGTGACGATGCCCAGCAATACGTCAGGCAACTCCATGATCAACACGCTGCCACAGGAGGCGCGTGTCATCACGCCCGCAGCTTCGCGCACAGTGGCCTGGGGCCCGAGACGGATCACGCGCTTTTGCGAAAGCGACTGGAAAACCGTGCGTTCAGCCATGGCGGGCTCCTTTAAGTTCACTCTAGACGCCGCGCCGGGCTAGCGCAAGGCCAGGTTGAGCTTGGCCAGTGCAGGCATGCCGGGGCACAGCAGGTCTGCGCCCAATGCATTCAGCGGCGTGGCACTGGTATTCAGGGCGGTGTGCAGGTCAGTGGCCAGCGAGTCAACATACAGCAGGCCCGTGACCACCTCACCTCGGGCCTGGTGGGCCTGCATGTAGGTCATGGCCTTGTGGCGATCGGTGGCGTCATAGTCGGCGTGCAGGCTGCGCAGGCGCAAAAAGCTGCCGTCGTGCTGGCGCACATCCACCACCTCACCGGGTTCGGCCTGAATGGTGATTTCATCGCGGGCACTGATGAAGTCAATGCGGCTGACAGACTCGTTGTGCTCACGCACATAGTCGTAACTCTTGGTGCTGCCGGGGTGGTTGTTGAAGGCCACGCACGGGCTGATCACGTCAATGAAGGCCGCACCGCCATGGCTGATGGCCCCCTTGATCAACGGCACCAGCTGGGCCTTGTTGCCCGAGAAGCTACGCGCCACATAGGTGGCACCCAGTTGCAACGCCATGGCCACCAGGTCCACCGGGCTGTCGCTGTTGACCACACCCTTTTTGCTCTTGCTGCCCTGGTCGGCGGTGGCCGAGAACTGGCCTTTGGTCAAGCCGTAGACACCATTGTTTTCAACGATGTAGGCCATCTGGACGCCCCGGCGCATGGCGTGGGCAAACTGGCCCAGACCGATGGACGCCGAGTCGCCGTCGCCCGACACCCCCAGGTACAGCAGCTCGCGATTGGCCAGATTGGCGCCGGTCAAGACGCTGGGCATGCGCCCGTGCACCGTGTTGAAGCCGTGCGAGGCACCTAGAAAATAGTCGGGCGTCTTGGAGCTGCAACCAATGCCCGAGAGTTTTGCCACCCGGTGCGGCTGGATGTCCAGCTCCCAGCAGGCCTGGATGATGGCTGCTGAAATGGAGTCGTGGCCGCAGCCCGCGCACAGCGTGGAGATCTTGCCCTCGTAATCGCGCCGGGTGTAGCCGACCTTGTTTTTCTCCAGCGTGGGGTGATGCAAACGGGGTTTGGTCAGGTAGGTCATTGCGCCGTCTCCTGGGCTTGCACATGGCTTGTGATGGCGTGGGTGATAAAGCGCGCGGTGATCGGTGTGCCGTCAAAATGCCGCACCCGTACCAGTTGCGCGGGGCTGACGTCCAGCTCATTGACCAGCAGGCTGTGCATTTGGGCGTCGCGGTTTTGCTCCACCACAAACACCCGGTCGTGCGCATCAATGAACTCGCGCACCGACGGCGGGAACGGAAAGGCCCGCAGGCGCATCGCGTCCAGGTGGGTACCCTCGCTTGCCAGGGCGTCCAGCGCCTCCCCCATGGCCGGGCTGGTGGAGCCGAAGTAGATTACGCCCAGGCCGGTCTTTTGGCTCGCCGCGCGCACCACAGGCTGGGGCACCAACGTGGCAGCGGTGGCGAATTTTTTCAGCAGCCGCTCAACGTTGTAAATGTAGTCAGGGCCGCGCTCGGAGTACTGGGCGTAGGGGTTGCGTGTGGTGCCGCGGGTGAAGTAGCTGCCCTTGCTGGGGTGCGTACCCGGCAGGGTGCGCCAGGGTATGCCGTCACCGTCCACATCCTTGTAACGGCCAAAGTCCTTGCCAGCGTCCAGCTCAGCGGCCGTCATGACCTTGCCGCGGTCGTAGGTGCGGGCGTCGTCCCAGGCAAAGGGCTCGCACAAACGCTGGTTCATGCCGATGTCCAGGTCGGTCATGACGAATACCGGCGTTTGCAGCCGGTCTGCCAGGTCAAGCGCAGCGGCCGAATGTTCAAAGCATTCGTGCGGGTCCTCAGGGAACAGCAGCACATGCTTGGTGTCGCCATGCGAGGCATAGGCGCACGACAAAATGTCGGCCTGCTGGGTGCGCGTGGGCATGCCGGTGGACGGCCCGCCGCGCTGCACGTTGATGATGGTGACCGGAATTTCGGCAAAGTAGGCCAGGCCAATGAACTCGGTCATGAGCGACACGCCGGGGCCCGAGGTGGCGGTAAACGCCCGCGCGCCATTCCAGCCAGCGCCCACCACCATGCCAATCGATGCGATCTCGTCTTCGGCCTGCACAATGGCGTAGCGGTTCTGCCCGGTCACCGGGTCCACCCGGAACTTGCCACAGTACATCTGAAAGGCCTCGGCCACCGAGGAGGAAGGCGTAATCGGGTACCAGGCCGCCACGGTGGCACCACCGTACACACAGCCCAATGCCGCGGCGCTGTTGCCATCGACAAAAATTCGCTGGCCCACTTTGTCGGCCCGCTTCACCCGGATACCCAGCGGAGCCTGCAAATGCTCTTTGGCGAAGTCGCGGCCCAGTTGCAGGGCCTGCACGTTGGAGGCAAGCAACTTCTCCTTGCCCTTGTACTGCTCGCCAAACAGCTTCTCAATAACCTCTGCCTCGATCTCCAACAGCACCGACAGCGCCCCGACATAGACAATGTTCTTGAACAACTGGCGCTGGCGCGGGTCGCTGTACACCGCGTTGCAAATCTCGGTCAGGGGCATGCCGATCACATGCACATCGTCACGAAACTTGGAGGGCGGCAACGCCCGTGTGCTGTCATAAAAAAGGTAGCCGCCGGGCTCAAGTTCAGCCAGGTCGGCGTCCCAGGTCTGCGGGTTCATGGCCACCATCATGTCGATGCCGCCGCGCCGACCCAGATAGCCCTGTTCGGTCACGCGTACCTCGTACCAGGTCGGCAGGCCCTGAATGTTGCTTGGGAAAATATTACGCGGACTCACCGGCACGCCCATGCGCAGAATGGCTTTGGCAAACAGTTCATTGGCACTGGCCGAGCCCGAACCGTTGACGTTGGCGAACTTGATGACAAAGTCGTTAATGGCTTCAATGCGCTTCATGCGGCAACCCTCCCTGTGCTGCGTTCTCCCAGCGCGGGTTTATCGCGCGCGCCTGGCCCTGCCTGGGTGGTGTTGAGCAAAAACTTCTGCATGTCCCAGGCTCCAGTGGGGCAACGTTCGGCGCACAGCCCGCAATGCAGGCAAACGTCTTCGTCTTTCACCATGATGCGCCCGGTCTTGAGCGCGCCCGACACATACAAGTCTTGCGTGAGGTTGGTCGCGGGTGCTTTCAGGCGGGTACGCAGCTCGGCTTCGTCGCCATCGGGCGTGAAGGTAATGCAGTCCATCGGGCAGATGTCCACGCAGGCGTCGCATTCGATGCAGGTGGACGCGGTAAACACCGTCTGCACATCACAGTTCAGGCAACGCCCGGCCTCCTTGAACGCGGTTGCCGCATCAAAGCCCAGCTCAACCTCGACCTTGATGCTGGCCAACGCCGCTGCGGCCTTGGCCCACGGTACTTTGTAACGCTCGTCATTGACCGTGTCGTTGTCGTAGCTCCATTCATGGATGCCCATCTTTTGCGACATCAAGTTGGTCATGGGGTCGGGCCGCTGGGCAATGTCTTCGCCGTTCAAGAACCGGTCAATCGACACCGCGGCCTCATGGCCATGCGCCACCGCCGTGATGATGTTCTTCGGGCCGAAGGCGGCGTCGCCGCCAAAGAACACGTTTGGCACGCTGCACTGGTGGGTTTCCTTGCCCAGTACGGGCAGGCCCCATTGGTCAAATTCGATGCCGCTGTCGCGCTCGATCCAGGGGAAGGCGTTCTCCTGGCCGACCGCCACCAGCACGTCATCGCACTCATAAAACACATCGGGCTCACCGGTGGGCACCAGGCTGCGGCGGCCCTTGTCGTCGTAGCGGGCTTCGACGATTTCAAACATCATGCCGCTGAGCTTGCCGGCTTCGTGCACAAAGGCCTTGGGCACGTGGTAGTTGATGATGGGAATGCCCTCATGCTGCGCGTCTTCCTTTTCCCAGGGCGATGCCTTCATCTCGTCAAAGCCGCTGCGCACGATAACCTTCACGTCGGTGCCGCCCAGACGCCGCGCCGACCGGCAGCAATCCATGGCGGTGTTGCCCCCACCCAGAACGATCACCCGCTGGCCAATTTTGGTAATGTGGCCAAACGACACCGAGGCCAGCCAGTCAATGCCAATATGAATGTTGCCGGCCGCCTCGCTGCGCCCGGGCAAGTCCAGGTTGCGCCCGCGCGGCGCACCACAGCCCACAAACACCGCGTCGTAGTTTTCAGCCAGCAACGCCTTCATGGATTCAATGCGCTGGCCGCTTTTGAAGACCACACCCAGGTCCAGGATGTAGCCGGTTTCCTCGTCAATCACGCTCTCGGGCAGGCGAAAGCGCGGAATCTGGGTGCGGATAAACCCACCCGCCTTGGCTTCACCGTCAAACACCGTCACCTCGTAGCCCAGCGGTGCCAGGTCGCGCGCCACCGTCAATGAGGCCGGCCCGGCACCGATGCAGGCCACCCGTTTGCCGTTTTTCTTGCCCGGCTTGGGCATGCGTTGGCCCACGTCGTCCTTCATGTCGGCGGCCACCCGCTTGAGGCGGCAAATCGCCACTGGCTCGGGCTGGCTGGCGTTGGCCTCCTCCACGCGGCCCCGGCGGCAGGCGGGTTCGCAAGGCCGATCGCAGGTGCGCCCCAGGATGCCAGGGAACACGTTGGACACCCAGTTGATCATGTAGGCGTCGCTGTAGCGGCCCTGCGCAATCAGGCGTATGTATTCGGGCACAGGGGTGTGGGCCGGGCAGGCGTATTGGCAGTCCACTACTTTGTGGAAATAGGCCGGGTTGGTGATGTCCGTTGGCTGCAAAACTTGTCTCCTTGCCTGGCACTGTCCAACGCACCGGGCCGGTGCATCAGCGGGCTCGGGCCAGTCTAAGCCGCCTACAGCGCAACAAGTTCTCGGGCATTCCCGAAGGCCGTCAGTTTCGCGTCAGCCAGGCGGGCGCTCACGAGGTCCCGCTACGCCTTGCCGATTGCATCCATTTGGTGGCAAATTCCTGCGCCGTCATGGGGTTGTTGAACAACCGGCCCTGGCATTGGTCTGCGCCATTGCTCTTGAGAAACGCCAACTGCTGCGGCATCTGCACGCCCATGGCCACCAACGTCAAACCAGTGCTGCGCGCCATGGCGATGAGCGCCTGCATGATCGCGGCGTTGACGGGACTTTCGTCCACCTTCCACATGAAATCCGGGGCAGTCTTGATCTCATGTATTGGCAGACGGGCCAGGTGCACCAGGTTGGCGTCCGACGTGCCAAAGTGGTCCAGCGCCAGGCGCAGCCCCAATTCACGAAAGCGCCCCATTACCCGGGCGACGGTGTCGATATCTTCAGCCGCAGACACCTCATTGAACTCCAGGCACAGAAACTCTGCCTGGACGCGCGAGCGCAGCGCATTGGTCACAACCTCCACCAATCGCGCCAGCGGAAACTGTCGCAACGACAAGTTGATGCCCAGCGGCACAACGTGCAGTTTGCCGGTCTGCCAAGCCCGTGTTTGCTGCGCGACCTGCTCGAGCATCCACTCAGTCAGCAACATGCTTGTCTCGGACGTCCCGGCCATCTGCGCGACCTTGTTGCCCTCCAGGATGGTGCCGTCAGGGCGGGTCCATTGCGGCACGGCCTCAGCGCCCGTCAGCGCACCCGTTCGCACATCGATCTTGGGCTGGTACATGATTCGCAGCTCGTCACGCCCCAGCGCCCGTCGCAGGTCGCTGCCGATACGCAGGGCGCTGACCGCACGCTCATTGAGCTTGCGCGAAAAGAACTCATAAGAGTTCCGCCCGTTCTGCTTGGCCTGGCGCATTGCCAGGCTGGCATTGGTCACCAATTGGTCGGCCCCGCGGCCGTCCATTGGAAATACCGCAACGCCGAGGCTGGCGGTGACGAACACATCACGCTCCCCTACACGCATGTTGACGTTGGCAGCCTCCAGCAAGTTGGTGATGAGGCCACCTGCTGACTCGATCTCGCCCAGGTAAGGCACCAGCACCGCAAACTCGTCACCATCGAAACGGAACAAGTGCGGGTGTTGGCTTTCCATCGATCCAAGTTCACCCCCTTGTGCGCCTTCCACGCAGTGGCGCAGGCGCTTGGCCAAGCGCTGCAGCAACGCATCGCCCACCCCGCGACCCATCGCATCATTAATCTGCGACAGCCCGTCCACACCGATCTGCAGCACGGCGCAGCCATGACGGCGCTCGGCAGCCAGTGCCAGCGCAGCTTGCACCTGAGCCATGTACGAAAGCCGGTTGCGCAAGCCGGTCAACGGGTCGTACTGGGCCAGGTAATCACGGTGGGCGCGTGCGGCCAACGTGTTGCGCAGGCGCAGGCCCAGTTCGCTCGGATCTACCGGCTTGGCCAGAAAATCCATGGCACCAAGGCCCAGGGCACGCAGCCGCGTAGACGCATCGGTGTTGCTGGTCAGCACAATGACCGGAATATGCTGCAACTGCGGGTTGTCGCGCAGCGCTGCCAGGATATCCATGCCGCTGACGCGCGGCATGCTCAGGTCCAGCAGCAGCACGTGGGGCTGTCGCGCAGCAATCATGTCCAGGGCGTGCTCGGACTCGTGCGTAGAGATGAAATTGCGATAGCCGGCATCTTCCAGGAAGGCCTGGGTCATCTCGATGTTGAGCAATTCGTCGTCCACCATCATGATGACGGCGTCCACCGCGTCAAACGCGGTCCGACGGTGGAAAGTGTCTTCCCTGACGGCGACAGCCTTCAAACTGCTGCCCGCCAGCCCGCTGCCACTGGGCAGGAACATCGCGCTCGGCTGCGACGGGGGTTTCGAGTCAGTCATGTGGGCAATTTCCGTGTTTCTTGTCCTGCGGCCCTCAGAGCCGTACCGAAAAACATCACACTTATTGTCGGGCTGCGCCTGCAACTTGTCCAACGGTTCTATCAGGCAGTTGAACCCGCTGTGACATATCGCGCAACCCAGCCATCGATTGATCTACGCCGGTGGTGTCACCTTGCAACGCCCGCTGCTCCAGCTCACGCGCCGGCTCGGTAAAGGCGTCGTAACCCACCGTCCCCGCCGCCCCGGCCAGCCAGTGGCCAAAGCGCGCGATTTCGGCACTGTCGCCCGCGCTGCAGGCCTGCTCGGCAAGGGCGAGCTGCTCCTGCAGCCGCGCGGCGAATTTGGTGACAATTGGCGCAAGGCGGGAGTTGCTGGCAAAACGGGAAATGATGGGTTCGTCCAGAGCGAACGCCGCCACCGGCTCGTGCGCGGGCACGGCGTCGCTCGCCGCCTCCTGTTCCGCCAGGTCAACTTCCACCTGCTGACCGCCCAGCAGCCGCGCCAGTTCGGCCAGCAACACGTCGATGTCAACTGGCTTGGTGACGTAAGCCGTGCAACCAGCCTGAAGGACTTCCTGCTGAAACCCTTTCATTGCATTGGCGGTCAGCGCCACGATGGGTGTGGTGACGCCGCGCGCGCGCAGCGTGCGCGTGGCCGTGAAGCCGTCCATCACCGGCATCTGCATGTCCATGAGGATCAGGTCAAACCCGCCTGAAGCCACCAAGTCCAGTGCAACTTGGCCGTTTTCAGCCTCCTCGATCCACAGACCCTGCTCAGCCAGCACCAGTGACAGCAGTTCGCGGTTTTCGGCACCGTCGTCCACTACCAGCAGCCTTGACGGCGGCAGTTGCCAGCGTACCCGCCGCGCGGTGGTGCCGGCGTCCTGCCTGTTCAGTAACTGCGTGCCGGCCACCAGCTCGACCCCCTCCAGCGGCCCGGTGGCGAAGGTCAGCGTCATGGTGGTGCCCTGCCCCGGCACGCTGGACGCCACGATGTCGCCGCCCATGGCCCGCGCAAACCGACGGCTGATGGCCAGGCCCAGGCCGGTACCGCCAAAGCGCCGGGAGATGGACGCGTCGGCCTGCGTGAAAGGATCGAACATTGACTCAATCCGATCGGCTGCAATGCCGATGCCCGAGTCATGTACTTGCACCGTGTAGACGCCGTCTTCGCCCCCAGGGACGCAATGCAACACGACGCGCACGCTGCCCTTCTCAGTGAACTTGACGGCATTGCTCAAAAGGTTAAGCACCATTTGGCGCAACCGCGCCGGGTCAGACATCACCGACTCAGGCAGTGCTGTCGCGGCCTCCAGCGTCAGTGAAATGCCCTTTTCGCGGGCCTTCACGTCCAGCTCGGCCACAGCCTGGCGCACCACGGCATGCGGCGAGCAGGCCACGCTTTCAATCTCCAGATGGCCGGCTTCAACTTTGGACAGGTCCAGAATGTCGTTGATCAGCGCCAGCAGGTGCCGCCCGCTGGTGTGAATGGTGTCCAGGTACCGGCTTGATTCACGTTCGCTCTTGCTGTAGCCGCGCTTGAGCAGCTCGGTGAAGCCCAGAATTGCATTCATGGGCGTACGGATTTCGTGACTCATGTTGGCCAGGAATTCGCTCTTGGCGCGGTTGGCGGCCTGCGCTTCGTCGCGCGCGCCCTGCAGTTCCACTCGGCTTTGCTCCAGCAGCGTAATGTCTTCCAGACTGATCAGCACGCCGCCGGGCCGCCCGGTCGTGCCCAGCACCGGCGAGCAATTGACGACAAAGGTGCGCAGCAGGCCGGCAGCCCCCGCCAGTCGCAGCACGGTGTCTCGCTGCACCACACCTTCTTGCAGCGCCCGTACCCAAGGCTGGCTTTGCAAGTCCAGCAACTGGCCGCTGGCGTCCAGCCAGGCAATTTGAGATGCCTGTGTCCCCATGAGCTGCTCGTTGCTGCGGCCAAGCAGTTTCACGAAGGCCTCGTTGGCCAGCACGATGTTGCGCTTCTGGTCAATCACCAGCAGGCCTTCAGTCAATGAATCCAGTGCCGAACGCACGCGCCCGGGTATCGCCTGCGACGGGTCCAGGTGGCGCAGCACGCGGCTCAAGTAGATCTGGAACCCCACAAAACATAGCAGCGCGCAAAATGCAATGAGCTGTAGCAACGGCAGCTGCAGGATGCCGAGCAACCCCGGCTTTGTCAGCGGCGAAAAGCGGAATTCCGCCTCGCCCCAGGGTTGCGCGCCAACATGCACCGGCACTTGCACCTGCGTATCGGGCAGCGCGGCCGAGTGCATGGGTTGCCACTGACGGGCGTGGTCACCCACTGACAGCGCAAGCTTGCCGTCCTGCCCACGCAGGGCGACTGACAGCAATTGGGGATTGCGCTGCTGCACAAATCTCAGCAGCGCGTCAACGCGCGACGCATCACCGCCGCTGAGCAGTGCCGTGGCTGACGCCGCCACTGACTCTGCCAACGCGATGCGGCCTTCGCGCTGCGCGGCTGTGTTGTCCGGCAGAAGGCCCAGGAACGACGAAGCCAACAGTGCGCTGCTGACCAGCGACACCAGGCCCAAAGCAATGTAGGTACGGGTTCCGATTAGCTGACGCATGCTCAATAGCCCCGAAGGCTGGTCAACGGGTCACCCGGCATGGCGCCGGCGTCACCCATTGCATCGTCGTCATCACCGCCGTCGCCGCTGCCGTCACCATTGGCCTGCGACAGCACTGGCAACGGATCCATCACACGCCAGGCGGGCATGGCTGACAGATAGCTTCCCATCAGCACGCCGCCTCGAATAAGCCACAGCACATAGATCATCGATGCGCCAAACCCAACCCCGGCGGCCGACACGGCTACCGTACGGTCCAGGTTGAAATCGGTGCGAATCTGTTCACGCACGCGGTCCATTTCCTGCACAAACGCTGGCGAGCGCAGTGCGCGTTGCAGCGTCTCGCCCGACACTGCCACGCCTCGCAGTGTTTGGCCGCTGATGCCGGTGTCGGCCGCTTCCAGCGGTACTTCGGCAGGGGCTGCCTGCGGCCCCGTCAGGCGCCGCTCCAACGCCACCGGGTTCGGCAACGGCACTGCAAAGTCGGCCGGAACCTGCGGACGCAGCGCCAATGTGGGCGTAGCCGGCACACCGAGAGCCGACGCCAGTTGCTGCTGGGTAGCGTCTGGCAAGGCACCCGCGCCGTCTGCGCTGACACCATCCGTTCCTGCATTACCGTCAGAGCCACCATCCCCTCGCGAAACTGCCGGCGCCGGGGGGCTGGGTGTGGGAGGAGCTGGCGTGGGTGCGGGCGTGGGTGCGGGCGTGGGTGCTGGCGTGGGTGCTGGCGTGGGCGCTGGTGCTGGCGTGGGCTCGGACGTGGGTTCTGGTGCGGGCGCTGACGTGGGTGCTGGTGCGGGCGCTGACGTCGGTGCTGGCGTGGGTGCTGGCGTGGGTGCTGGCGTAGGTACTGGCGTAGGTACTGGCGTAGGTACTGGCGTGGGTACTGGCGTGGGTACTGGCGTAGGTGCAGGTGTGGGCGCTGGTGTGGGTGCTGGCGCTGGGGCGGGCGCTGGAGCAGGCGTTGTTGCGCTCACGGTCACGCTGAGGCTGCCCGTGGCACTGTCCTGCCCGCCATTGGCCGTGCCGCCACTGTCCCTGACGCTCCAGCTAAAGGTCTGCGAGCCACCCGTCGTACTGGTCGCCGCACGAAACTGCATGCCCTGCAGCTGGTTCAGCGTGTAAGTGGCACCGGCCGTCACCACCGTTGTGCCATTGGCCAGCACGATGTCGCCCAGCGTCCCCGCCGGCACCGCCGTGACCGTGAATGTCAGTGTCTGGCCGTTCTCGTCCGTGCCCCCACCATTGCCATAGGCCAGCGCGCCCAAGCCCAACGTCGTGGTGCCCGAGTTCCCCAGCACGCTGAGGTTGGCTACCGTGCCGGCTGTGCGTACCGGCACATCATTGACCGCCGCGACCGTGATGCTGCTGCTGGCCGTGGCCGTGCTGAAGGCCGTGCTGGCACCGTTGGTGCTGGTGTCGGCCGTGTTTCCTGCCGTACCGCTGGTGCGGTCCCAGGCACGGAAGGTGAGCCCGCTGGCCACGGTGCCGTTCCATTCTGCGCCAGGCACAAAGCGCACCCGCGTGTTCGCATCTGCGCCCAGCAGCCGCGCCGTCGTGTTGCTGGGCGTGCCAAACGCCGTCCACGTGGTGCCGCCATCCGTCGTGAACTGCCAGGTGCCGTTGGCGTTGTCTGCTGCGGTCACGGCAATGCCGGTCGAAGCGCTGCTGTTGCCGTCCGTGATTTGGCCCGCGATCAGGGCTGACACCAGCGTACCGTTGTTGGGCGACGCATCTTCATTGATGCCGCCCAGATTGGCCGCGCCGGCCAGCACCGGCGCCTGGTTGGTGGTGCCGATCGTGACTTGCAGGCTCTGGCTCAAGGTGTCCTGCCCGCCATTGGCCGTGCCGCCACTGTCCCTGACGCTCCAGCTGAAGGTCTGCGGGCCACCCGTCACATTGGCCACCGCACGAAACTGCATGCCCTGCAGCTGGTTCACTGTGTACGTCGTGCCCACGGTGACAACCGTTGTCCCATTCGCCAGCACGATGTCGCCCAGTGTCCCCGCCGGCACGGCCGTGACCGTGAATGTCAGTGTCTGGCCGTTCTCGTCCGTGCCCCCACCATTGCCATAGGCCAGCGCGCCCAAGCCCAACGTCGTGGTGCCCGAGTTCTCCAGCACGCTGAGGTTGGCTACCGTGCCGGCTGTGCGTACCGGCACATCATTGACCGCCGCGACCGTGATGCTGCTGCTGGCCGTGGCCGTGCTGAAGGCCGTGCTGGCACCGTTGGTGCTGGTGTTGGCCGTGCCGCCTACGGCCCCGCTGGTGCGGTCCCAGGCACGGAAGGTGAGCCCGCTGGCCACGGTGCCGTTCCATTCTGCGCCAGGCACAAAGCGCACCCGCGTGTTCGCATCTGCGCCCAGCAGCCGCGCCGTGGTGTTGCTGGGCGTGCCAAACGCCGTCCACGTGGTGCCGCCGTCCGTCGTGAACTGCCAGGCGCCGTTGGTGTTGTCTGCTGCGGTCACGGCAATGCCGGTCGAAGCGTTGCTGTTGCCGTCCGTGATTTGGCCCGCGATCAAGGCTGACACCAGCGTACCGTTGTTGGGCGACGCATCTTCATTGATGCCGCCCAGATTGGCCGCGCCGGCCAGCACCGGTGCCTGGTTGGTGGTGCCGATGGCGATATCCAGGCTCTGGATCAGCGTGTCAACACCCCCATTCGCCGTGCCGCCACTGTCGGTCACTGTCCAGCTGAATGCCAGTGGCCCGCCGGTAGCGCCGGGCAGGGCCCGAAACTGCATGCCCTGCAGCTGGTTCAGCGTATAGGTGGTGCCCGTTGTCACGACTGTGGTGCCATCAACCAGCACGATGTCGCCCAGCGTATTGGCCGGCACCGCTGTGACCGTATAGGTAAAGGTCTGTGCGTTTTCGTCGGAGCCCCCGCCTGCGCCATACGCCAGGCCAGACAGCCCCAGCGTCGTGGTGCCCGAGTTCTCCAGCACGCTGAGGTTGGCTACCGTGCCGCCTGTGCGCACCGGCACATCATTGACCGCCGTCACCGTGATGCTGCTGCTGGCCGTGGCCGTGCTGAAGGCCGTGCTGGCACCGTTGGTGCTGGTGTCGGCCGTGTTGCCTGCCGTGCCGCTGGTGCGGTCCCAGGCACGGAACGTGAGCCCGCTGGCCACGGTGCCGTTCCAGTCTGCGTTGGGTACAAAGCGCACCCGCGTGTTGGTGTCGGCCGCCAGCAGCAGCGCCGATGCGTCACTCACTGCGCCCACCACCGTCCAGAGCGTGCCGCCATCGGTCGTGTATTGCCAGCTGCCATTGGCAGTGTTCGTGGCCGTGATCGCAATGCCGCGCAGGGCGTTGCTGTTGCCATCGGTGACCTGGCCGGCAACCAGCGCGGACACCAGCGTACCGGCATGGGTGGACGCGCCTTCCAGGATAGTGTCCACGGCGTTCGCCCCCGCCAGCACCGGTGCCTGGTTGGTCGTACTGATCGTGACTTGCAGGCTCTGACCGGTCAGTGTGTCCAGACCACCGTCTGCCGTGCCGCCGCTGTCCCTGACACTCCAGCTGAAGGTCTGCGGACCACCCGTCACATTGGTCGCCGCACGGAATTGCATGCCCTGCAGCTGGTTCAGCGTATAGGTGGTGCCCGTTGTCACGACCGTGGTGCCATCAACCAGCACGATGTCGCCCAGCGTATTGGCTGGCACCGCTGTGACCGTGTAGGTAAAGGTCTGTGCGTTTTCGTCGGAGCCCCCGCCTGCGCCATACGCCAGGCCAGACAGCCCCAGCGTTGTGGTGCCCGAGTTCTCCAGCACGCTGAGGTTGGCTACCGTGCCGCCTGTGCGCACCGGCACATCGTTGACCGCCGTCACCGTGATGCTGCTGCTGGCCGTGGCCGTGCTGAAGGCCGTGCTGGCCCCGTTGGCGCTGGTGTCGGCCGTGTTGCCTGCCGTGCCACTGGTGCGGTCCCAGGCACGCAAGGTCAGGCCGGTGGTCACCGTACCGACCCAGTCGGCGTTGGGCACGAAGCGCACGCGCGTGTTCGCATCCGTTGCCAGCAGCCGGGCTGTCGTGTTGCTGGGCGTGCCAAACGCTGTCCATGTGGTGCCGCCGTCAGTCGTGAACTGCCATGCGCCGTTGGTGTTGTCCACAGCGGTCACGGCAACACCCGTCACGGCGTTGCTGTTGCCGTCTGTAATTTGGCCTGCAACCAGAGCCGAGACCAACGTTCCGTTGTTCGTGGTGGCCTCTTCCCGGATCGCGCCAAGCGCGTTGGCCCCCGCCAGCACTGGTGCCTGGTTGGCCGTGCTGATCGTGACCTGCAGACTCTGGCCGGTCAACGTGTCCAGACCGCCGTCTGCAGTTCCGCCACTGTCCTTGACGCTCCAGCTGAAGGTCTGCGGGCCGCCCGTCGTGTTGGCCGCCGCGCGAAACTGCATGCCCTGCAATTGGTTCAGCGTGTACGTGGTGCCCGCCGTCACGACTGTGGTGCCGTTAGCCAGCACGATGTCGCCCAACGTGGCCAAAGGCACAGCCGTAACCGTATAGGTGAAGGACTGTCCGCTCTCGTCGGCGCCGCCCCCAGCGCCGTAGGCCAGGCCTGAAAGCCCTAACGTCGTGGTGCCCGAGTTCTCCAGCGCGACCAGGTTGGCGATGGTGCCACCCGTGCGAACCGGTTCGTCGTTGATAGCAGACACGGTAATGCCCGCAGCCGCAGTGGCACTGCTAAAGGCAGTGTTTCCACCATTGGTGGTGGCATTGGCGGTGCCGCCCGCCGTGCCACTGGTGCGGTCCCAGGCGCGAAAGGTCAGGCCGGCCGCCACCGTACCGGTGAAATTGGCCGTGGGCACAAAGCGCACCCGCGTCATCGCGTCGGCCGCCAGCAATAGCGCGCTGGCGTTCGCTGGCGCGCCAATGGCCGTCCAACTGGTGCCGCCGTTGGTGGAGTACGCCCATGTGCCGTTGGTGCTGTCCACTGCCGTTACCGCGATGCCCCGAAGTGCACCCCCATCGGCATCGGTGATCTGCCCTGCAACCAGATCGCTCACCAGCGTGCCCGCCGGGGCTGTTGCATCTTCCAGAACGCCGGCCAGGTTGCTGGCACCGGCCAACACCGGTGCCACGTTCTGCAGCGTAAAGCCCGCCACCAGCGCGTCGTTGCCTGATGGTGCGGTGCGGTGCACGCCAGCAGTCGCCAGGCCGCTGGTGGCTGTGCTGCCCACCACATACGCCTGTGCGCCGCGCACAGCCAAGGCGCCTCCCGTCACGTCGGTGCCGAAATAGGTGCCCCAGACAAGATCTGCCGTGCCGCCGCCTGCCGGGTTGACGACGACGAGGAACAGGCTCGTGTTGCCGCCGATGGCGGACTGGTGTGCATCGCTCGTTGTGGGAAAACCGCTGGCAGTCGTCTGCCCCGTCACCACGGCACGACCCAGCCCATCGATGCTGACGCCGCTGGGCAGCGTCACCCGGCCAACTGCACTGCCGTGCAGGAAGGTGGAGTAAACCAGCGTCGCCGCGCCGCTCAAGCTCAGGTTGTACACCTGCAGGTAGCCCGCCGTGCCTAAGGCCGATGAAGTACTCAGCGCGCCGGTCGTAGTCGTGAACGCGGTGGCGCCCGTCACTCTCGTATTACCCACCACATAGACCTTGCCGGACGCGTCCAGCGCTACAGCCAACGCCGTGTCATCGGCGCTTGAGCCGATGTATGTCGAGTAAAGCACCGCGCTGCCCGCAGCGTTGAGCTTGGCCAGGAAGCCGTCATCATTGCCGCCTGCGCTGGCGTTGGCCGGGTTGACCGTTGTTATATCGGTTGAAGTGGTCGTCCCCACGATGTAGACGTTGCCCGAACCGTCTACGGCGATGCCATTGGCGCGGTCAGTGCCGGTCCCACCGTACGCTGCGGCATATTGCTGGACGCCCGCCGAATTGAGCTTGAGGATGAAGGCGTCATCCGAGTTGTCACCAATGGCTCCCAGCAGCACGCCGAGCAAGCTTGCGCCGGACCCCTTGGCAGCCTGACCCGCCACATACACGTTGCCGGTCGTGTCCACTGCAACCGCATGGCCGGTGGTGACCCCCGAAGAAGCGACCGCATTGCCACCGTAGTACGTGGAGAACGCCAGTCCCGTACCTGTGGCGTTCAGCCGGAACACCACGGCGTTCTGGCTCCCCACAAGCGAGCCCTGGACAGCGGATGACGTCGGGAAGTTGTTCGACATCGTCCAACCGGTCACGAACGCGGCTCCGGTCGAATCCACCGCTACCGCATTGCCCTGCTCGTCGCCGGTGCCGCCAATGCGTGTGGAATACACCAGCGTCGTCAGGCTGGCGTTGTACTTGGCGACAAAAATGTCGCCCGAGCCGCCGTTGCCAATCAGGTTGGTGAGCGCCGCCGTCGTGCGACCCGTGATGTAAACCGAGCCCGCTGAGTCCACCGCCACGCCCAGGCCGGTTTCGGTGCCCGTCGTGCCGAAATAGCTGGCGTAGTCCAGCAGCGGGTCAATGACCAGTTCGCGCGAGGAGTCCCACGCGCCCAGCGTAAAGCCGACGGTGCCGTCGGCATGGATGGCATAAGCGCTGTGCACAGCCTCACGCCCGCCGGGGCCCTCCTGCCAGCTTACCGGCGCCTTGAAGCGCAGGACTTCGTCACGTCCAGCCAGCGCCAGCACCAGGTCGCCCTGCGCGTCCACCCGTGCTGACGCAACGCCATCAAAGCGCAGGCGGATCGCACTGGCGTTTTGCGCGGCGTTTCCCCCGGGTGCCACGATGAAGTCGTATTCAAGCTGGCGTTGCGTGCCGTAGTAGCGTACGTCCACACCGGCCCAGACGTTGCGGTAAGCCACGGCTTCGTAGTTGGCAATGCCCGTGTGCCAGGCGCTGGCGTCGTTGCCCAACAGGTAGTTGCTACGCGCGCCCAGCAGTCCCTGGCCCTCGGCCTGCACGTTGGCGTTCGCGCCCACCAGTGCCAGCCCCACCGTATGCGCTTGCGTGCCCGACGCAAGGGTAATTGCCGCGTTGCCCCCCGCCAGCGCAATGTCGTAGCCGCTGCCACGCGCCAGGAAATCAATACCCTGGCGGGCCTGACCGGCGTTGACCTCGAAGTTCAGGGCCGCACTGGCATAAGCCGCAACAACCGAGCCCGCGTCCGATAGGGCAGCGGCAGCCTGCGGCGTGCCCTCGTATTCCCCGCCCGAGCTCAGCATGCGATATTCAGCCGCGCCAGCTTGCTGCCCCAACATCAAGCCGGCGGCGATATCAGCCGAATACAGGATGCGCGGCTCCATGGCTTCGGCCACCGGGCGCACCCTGGCATGCGGCGGGACGCTTTGGCGAAGGGAGCGCAGCCACGTCATCGCACGCTGCCGTCAGGGCCTGGAAACTTGCCTGGGCGGGTTGGCCAACCCGGTTTCCATGCGCAACGACATGCCATCGCCGGTTGCCGGGGCATTCCGCGCCGCGGGGCGGGCGAGCGCCCCCTGCGCTGTGGCCGAACCCAGATCCGCCTTGCAGCGCAGACCTGCCGGCAGCGCCAGGTTCGCGTTGGGCAGTGCGAGCCGAACCCGAAAGGTATTGCTGGCACCGTCCACCAACCGGTCCACCAGCACGACCTTGGCCGCCCGCGCGCCTGCGCCGGGCAAGTCTGGGGTGACGTTCATGCTCATGCCGACGCGCAAGGTACCGTACAGCGTTGCCGGCAACACCACCTCTACCCGTAGCGGGTCCACCACGGCAATGCGGAAAACGGCTTTTTCTTCCACCCGCTCACCGACCGAAAGGTAGCGGTCAGCCACCACGCCGGCGCTGGGGCTTCGGATGGTGCGCAGGGCCAGCTGGACACGGCTGAGCTCGGCCTCTCGCGCCAGGATGTCGCGCTGCTCGCGCGCTTGCGCCAGGCGGTTGTCAGAAACGGCTGCTTCGGTCCGCGCCTGCTCCAGCGCCTGGGGTGAAATGAACTGTTGGTCGGCCAGGTCTTTGGCGCGAGCCAGTTTCTGGCGGGCCAGCTCGGCATTGTTGAGCGCCGCGTTGTATTCACCCATTGCCTGCGCGCGCCCGGCCGCCACCTGAACAGAGGCACGCTCCACATCAGCGCGAAGTGTGGCCAACGGCTGCCCTGCGCTCACGCGGTCACCACGCTCGGCATGCAGGGCTTCAATGACGCCAATGACCGGGCTGCCCACGTCGGCCACACGGTGCGGCTCGATCAGGCAACCCAACGCCTGGGCGGGAGGCGGCGCAGCCAGCGCACCGCCGGCCTGACACAAGGCCCAGGGAAACAACAGCACCAAGGCGGTGCGACCAATGCTTCGGTTCATGAAAACTTCTCGCGATCGAAGATCAATGCACGTTCCGTTTCCGCGTCGGCGCGGCTCAAACTCACGCGATTCTGGCGTTCAGTATAGGAGGCGCAGTACTGCGGCCACCACACTGTGAGCCGCCTTAGCGGCATTGGCAGCCCCCTGCCTGCCCTTGCCACGGCCAGCCAGGCCTGCGGCAGCCAGC
>CALROG020000029.1:0-53967 GCA_943369755.1 Ramlibacter sp. 2FC | reverse complement strand
CCAGTGCCACCCGCTGCTGCTGCCCGCCTGACAGCTCGCTGGGCAGCCGGTCGTCAAAGCCCACCAGGCCCACACTGCGCAGCGCCTCCACGGCGCGACTGCGGGCGGAATCCCTGGCCACGCCCGACATGCGCAGGCCGTACATCACGTTTTCCAGCACATCCATGTGCGGGAACAGCGCGTAGCTCTGGAACATCATGCTGACATTGCGCTGGGCCGGGCCGAGCGTGGTCACGTCTTTGCCAGCGATGAAAATCTGGCCCGAAGTGGGCGTCTCCAGCCCGGCAATCATGCGCAGCGTCGTGGTCTTGCCGCAGCCTGAGGGGCCGAGGATGGTGGTGAGCGTGCCGCGCGGCACCTCGAAGCTGATGCCCTTGACGGCCAGCGGCGCCGACGGATCACTGCCGTAGCGTTTGGTGATGTTCTTGAAAATGATTCCAGACATGGGTTGTTTCCGAGAGGATGTTGTTCAAGCGACAGCCGCGCAACCGGCTATGCCGGGCCGCTGGCTGTGCCCCCTTGAGGGGGAAGCGCCGAAGGCGCTTCGGGGGTGGTTTGTTTCCTCCGGCCCAGCTTGCGCTCGCCAACGACGAACTGGATCAGCGCAGTGGCCAGCGACATCAGGATGATCAGCACGGTGCAATAAGCCAGTGCCACGCCGTAGTCGCCATTGCCCACGCGGCCAATGATGTAAGTGGTGGCCAGCTCGTTCTCGGCCGTCACCAGGAAGATCACTGCGCTCACCGTGGTGATGGCACGCACAAAGCTGTAGACCAGCGCCGCCACCAGTGCCGGCTTGAGCAGCGGCAGCACCACATGGCGCAGCGTCTGCACGCTGTTGGCGCGCAGCATCATTGAAGCTTCGTCGAGCGACTTGTCCAGCTGCTTGAAGGCGGCCGTACCGGCCCGCACGCCCACCGGCAGGTTGCGAAACATGAAGCACAGCACAATGATCAGTGCGGTGCCCGTCAACTCAAACGGCGGCACATTGAAGGCCAGGATGTAGCTCACGCCCAGCACCGTACCGGGAATGGCAAATGCCAGCAGCGCCGCAAACTCGAATGCGCCCTGGCCGCGGAACTCGGTGCGCGCGAGCAGCCAGGCGATCAACAGGCCCAGGGTGGCCGTCAAGGGAGCGGCAATCGCCGCCAGCTTGAGCGTGGTGAAGAACGAATTCCACGCGGTGCCGGCCCAGACCATGCCAAACTCGCCCCATTCCAGCGAAAACGCGGTGCGGAAATGGTTGAACGTGAGCGTGTAGTCACGCCCCCAGGTCTGTACAAAACCACCGGCAAAGGCAAACAGGTACACCACCAGCGTGAAGGCCATCCAGGGCAGCGCAATGCTGTTGACCAGCCGGCGCACGCGCGGCGGCAGCGGCATGGGGATGCCCGAGTCGCCTTTGCCTGACACGGTGGTGAAGTTCTGCCTGCCCAGCAGGCCACGCTGAATGGCGAACACGGTGAGCGCAAACAGGGTCAGGATCCAGGCCAGCGAGGCGGCACGGCCCTGGTCGTACTGCGCACCCACGATGGCAAAGAAAATTTCCGTGGACAGCACCGAGAACTGCCCGCCCACCACAATGGGGTTGCCGAAGTCGGCCATGCTTTCAATGAAGCCGACCAGAAACGCATTGGCCAGGCCCGGCTTGAGCAGCGGCAGCGTCACCGTCATGAAGGTCTGCTGCGGGCTGGCGCGCAGGGTTTGCGCGGCCTCTTCCAGGCTGGGGGCCACGCCCTGCACCACGCCGCGCATGATCATGAAGGCGATGGGCGTAAAGGCGAAAGTCTGCGCCACCCACACCCCAAACCAGCCGTAGAACCAGCGCGTGGGCGTGATGCCGAAGGCGTATTCCAGGAACTGGTTGACCACGCCTGCGCGACCAAACAGCAGGATAAGACCCAGGCCCACCACGAACGGCGGCGTGATGATCGGCAGCATGGCCACCACGTTCAGCGGCTTGGTGGTGCGCCGCGAGGCGCGCTCGGCCATCAGCGCCATGAGCGTACCCAGCACGGTGGTGCTGGCCGCTGTCATGAGGCCCAGGAACAGCGTGTTCCAGGCCACGCCGCAGCGCTGGCCGCCGGTGACACAGCCCAGGCCGAAGTTGCGCTCGCTCGCAACGCGCTCGAAGATGGCACCAAGGGCAAATGCGCCGTCTTCCGTAAAGAACGCCGCGCCCAGCGCCTTGAGCACAGGGAACACAATGAAAAGCGCCAGCAGGCTGGCGCAGCCGACCACGGCGGCTGCGACGAACAGGTCGCCCTTGAAGTAGCCGCGCCGCGCCACGCCAAAAGAAGCCAGCATCATCAACGCGGTGAGCGCGACGAAGCCGCCCCAGCCCATGCCAGGCTGGCGTGCACCGAGTTCACCGAGCGTGTTGGTCAGCGTCTCGAACGACCAGCCGCGCGCACCGATCAGGAAGCCGCTGGCCAGCAGGGCCAGCAAACCCAGGCCGCCGCCTGCCAGCAGCACGGCACCCTGGCCGCGCCCCGCCGGCAGGGCGGCGCCGATGGCCGCAACCAGCAGCCCTGCCAGCCCCAGCCACAACCAGGGACGACCAAAACTGGCCGCCTGCATCAGGCCATTGCCAGCCTGCGCCTGCGAGAACACCTGCGGAATCATCAGCAGGCCATTGCTGTCCTGAATCGCGTACCAGGGCAGCACCAAGTACGCGAGGCAGCCGACCGCAACCCAGAGCCACAGCGATTTGTTGATGTTGAAATTCATAGCGGGTGCCGGGCCGCACGGCATTGTTCAAACCCTCAGCGCGACAGGTTCTGAATCTCTTTTTCCCACTTCGCGATCAGGCGGCGGCGTTCGGCGCTGGCACCGTACTTGGCGTAGTCGTAGTTGATGAGCTTGATCTTGGCCGGGTCGGTCATGCGCGGGTCTTTGGGCACCTTGGTGTTGCTGGGCAGCTGGAACTGTTTGGCTGCCAGCCCGAACTGCTGGCCACCTGGCGTGAGCGCCCACTCATAGAACTTCTTGGCCACTTCGGTATTTGGGCCGCTCTTGACGATGCTCATGGAGCCGACTTCAGCACCCGTGCCTTCAGCCGGCGTGGCCGAGCCCACAGGGAAGCCTGTGACTGCTTCGGTCGTGACGTCATGCACAAAACTGATGGACACCGTGGTCTCGCCGCGCGCTGCCGCTTTGACGGGTGCCGTGCCCGAACGGGTGTAGGTGCTGACGTTCTTGTGCAGCGCCTTCATGTATTCAAAGGCTTTGTCTTCGCCCATGAGTTGCACCAGCGTGGCGATCATCGTGTACGCGGTGCCGCTGGAGGCCGGGTTGGCCATCTGCACCTCGCCCTTGAACTCGGGCTTGAGCAGGTCGGCCCACGACGCCGGGGCCTTGGCCTTTTTCTTGGCCAGCAGTTCGTTGTTGAAGCCAAAACCCAGCGGGCCCAGATACACGCCCACGGTACGGTACTTCGAGTCCGCCGCCTGCTTCTGGGCCCAGGGGTGCAGGTCTTTGAGCTGCTCGGACTTGTATTCCAGTGTGAGGCCTTGTTCGGCCGCCTGCAGGTGCGGGTCGCCGGTGCCGCCAAACCAGATATCGGTCTTGGGGTTGGCCTTTTCGGCATTGAGCTGGGCCAGCGCCTCGCCAGAACCCTTGGCCGTCATATTGACCTTGGTGCCGGTGGTGCGTGAATACACCGTGGCCATCAGGTTGCACCACTCGGCCTGAACCGAACAAATGATGTTGACCTGCCCTTGCGCGGCGGCACCAAAGGCCGCTGCGGCCAAAGCCGTTGCGGTAAGCATGCGTTTCATGACAATTCCTTAAGTAACTTGATTACGCATCGATGCTACCCACCACGCTCCAATGTGGCCATCGGGAAAACACTAGGAATTCAAAAAGGCGAAGATCGTTTTTTTAGCCACTCACCTTATAACGTGAAACTAAGTTACATTAATGCACTGTTTCCCCGTATCGATCATGAGCCTTGACCTTGTTCTCTTCGGCGGCACCGGCGACCTGGCCTGGCGCAAGCTGATGCCCGCACTATTCCAGGCCTTTCGCCACGGCACCTTGCCAGAGGGCGCACGCATCATCGGCATTGCGCGCGACGACCTGACCCATGAGCAGTACCGCGCCTTGATCCGCCAGCGCTTTGACGCGGTCGAACTGGCCAAGCAGCCCAAGCCCGAAGAATTTGCGCGCTTTGCTGCATTGCTGCACTACAAGCGGATGGACCTTTCACACCCCGCCGACTACGCTGCGCTGGCCACCGACCTGCGCCAACGCCAGGCCAGCACGGTGGTGATGTACCTGGCCACGTCGCCCGCCCTGTTCACCACGGTGTGCGAGCTGATTGCCGCGGCCGGGATGAACCAGCCGCAGGTGCGCATCGTGCTCGAAAAGCCGCTCGGCCAGGACCTGGCCTCCAACCGCGCCATTAATAGCGCCGTACGCCAGGCCTTTAGCGAGAAGCAGGTCTTCCGCATCGACCACTACCTGGGCAAACCGGCGGTGCAAAACCTGTTTGCATTGCGCTTTGGCAATGCCCTGTTCGAGCCCTTGTGGCGGCGCGAGACCATCGCCAACATCCAGATCACGATTGCCGAAGACCTGGGCGTTGAAAAGCGCGGCGGCTTCTACGACCACACCGGGGCACTGCGCGACATGGTGCAGAACCATGCACTGCAATTGCTGTGCGCCATTGGCATGGAGCCGCCGATCAATGCCCACGCGGATGCCATCCGTGATGAAAAGCTCAAGGTGCTGCGCTCACTCAAGCCCTGGACGCCCGAGACGCTGGCGCAGCATGTGGTGCGCGGCCAGTACGCGGCGGGCACCCTCGGCGGCGAAACCCTGCCCGCCTACCGCGACGAACCCGGTGTGGCAGCGGACAGCACCACCGAGACCTTTGTCGCGCTGCGCGCCGAGATTGCCAACTGGCGCTGGGCCGGCGTGCCGTTCTACATCCGCACCGGCAAGCGGTTGGCCGCTCGCGATGCCCGCATCGTGGTCAACTTTCGCCCGGCTCCGCACGCCATCTTCCGCGCACCGGGCGGCAGCGCCAACCGCCTGGTGATCAACCTGCAGCCGCGCGACGGCCTGGAGCTGCACCTGCTGGCGCAAGCGCAGAACACAAGGCAACAGCCGCGCGGCGCGAGCCAGTTGCTGGCACCGGTGCAGCTCGACCTGGACTTTGACAAGCGCTTCGGCGCAGAGCGCGTGGGTGCCTACGAGCGGCTGCTGCTGGACGTGATGGATGACCGGCTCAACCTGTTTGTGCGCAGTGACGAACAAGAGGAAGCCTGGCGTTGGGTGGGCCCGCTGCTGGACGCCTGGAAAAGCAGCGCAGAGCCGCCGCGCCCCTACGCTGCCGGAAGCTGGGGGCCCAGCGCCTCCAGCGCCATGATCGCGCGCGACGGCCATTGCTGGGCCGAAGAAAACTAGGAGGCGCAAATATGCTCGACCGGATCAAGGCTTCACTTCCCTCACTGGCACCCGCCGAGCAGCGGGTGGGCAAACTGGTGCTTGCTGACCCGCGCTCATTTGCCAAGCTGCCGGTCACAGAGCTGGCAGACCGCGCCCATGTAAGCAAGCCCACCGTGGTGCGCTTTTGCCGCAGCATGGGCTACGACGGGCTCAGCGACTTCAAGCTCAAGCTGGCCGGAACCGTGAGCGAAGGCGTGCCCTTTATTCACCGCAGCGTGGACGCCGACGACAAGGTGGGCGATGTTCTGGTGAAGGTGATCGACAACACGGTGGCGGCCTTTTTGAAGTACCGCAACGACGCATCCACCTTTGCAATTGAGCGTGCGGTTGAGGCACTGATGCAGGCTTACAAAACCAATCGGCGGATCGAGTTTTTTGGCGCAGGCAACTCGGGCATCGTCGCCCAGGACGCGCAACACAAGTTCTTTCGCCTGGGCGTCAACACCATTGCCTACAGCGACGGCCACATGCAGGTCATGAGCGCGTCCATGCTTGGCCCAAATGACTGCGTGGTGATCGTTTCCAACTCGGGTCGCACCCGCGACCTGATGGACGCCTGCGACATCGCACGGCGCAATGGGGCCACCACCATCGTTATCACCGCTTCGGGGTCACCGCTCGCGTCGGCTGGGCATATCCATCTGACCGCAGACCACCCGGAGGGTTTTGACCGCTACAGCCCGATGGTGTCGCGCCTGCTGCATTTGATGATCATTGACGTGCTGGCCACCACGGTGGCGCTGCGCATTGGCAGTGACAAGTTGCAGCCCATGCTCAAGGAAATGAAGAACAACCTGCGCAACAAGCGATACGCCTGAGCCCGCAGCAGGCCTCAAGAGGCCGTTTTTAGATAAAAATTGCCTCCAGCCCGCATGGATACTGCGTGAGCCACTATGAAATTCATAGCAGCCGGGCGCCGCAGTTTGTAGCATCGAAAGCGCTAGATGCGCCCCTCTTGCACCGCATGGCAGGCGATTTTCACGCCCTGAATGTCCAGCAGCGCCGGTCGCTCAGCCTTGCACCGCTCATTGGCGTGCTGGCAGCGCGGGTGAAAGGTGCAACCCGTGGGCGGGTTCAACGGGTTGGGCACCTCGCCACTGACCGGCGTGCGCTGTCGCCCGGTATCGTGCATCTTCGGAATGGCGTCCAGCAACATGCGGGTGTAGGGGTGCCTCGGGTTGGCGAACAGCTCCTGCTTGGGCGCCAGCTCCACCAGCCGACCCAGGTACATCACACCCACCTCATCGCTCACATGGCGCACCACGGCGAGGTTGTGCGAGATGAACAGGTAGGTCAGGCCCTGCTTGTTCTGCAGGTCTTTCATGATGTTGAGCACCTGAGCCTGCACGCTCACATCCAGCGCGCTGGTGGGCTCGTCACAGACCAGGAATTCGGGTTCGGTGGCAAGGGCCCGCGCAATCGAGATGCGCTGGCGTTGCCCGCCACTGAACTGGTGCGGGTACTTGACCATGTCCAGCGGGCTCAGGCCCACAGATTTGAGCAGCTCGCCCACGCGGGCCTTGAGCTGTTCGCCGTCGGTGATGATGCCGTGCTCTTTCAGCGGCTCGCCGACGATGTCTTCCACGATCCAGCGCGGGTTCAAGCTGGCATATGGGTCCTGAAAGATCATCTGGATGCGCCGGCGCAGCTTGCGGCCCTCGGGCGTCTTGAAGGCGGCATGGGCATCCTGCCCGTCAAAGGTCAGGCCACCGCGGGTCGGCTCGTACAAGCCCACCAGCAGGCGCGCCACCGTGCTTTTGCCACAGCCGGACTCACCCACCAGGGCCAGGGTTTTGCCTTTTTTAATCTCGAAGCTCACGCCGTCTACGGCGTTGAGCAACTGGCGCGGTCGGCGCTCAATGACGCGGTTGAGCCAGGGTACGGAAACATCAAAGGTCTTGGCCAGATCTGTGGCCTGCACAAGCGCCTCACTCATCGTGCACCCCCTGAGTCGTGCAGCCAGCAGGCGGCGCGGGTAGCACCAGCCGGCATCAGGCCGGGGCGCTCTGTTTTGCAGCGGTCAAAGGTTTTTGTGCAGCGCGGGTTGTAGGCGCAGCCGGTGGGTATGGCATTCAGGCGGGGCATGGCACCGTCAATCTGGTTCAGGCGTTCACGGTCAACCGTGATGTCGGGGATGGCGGCCATCAGGCCTTCGGTGTAGGGGTGCGAGGGTTGGTTGATGACGTCATGCACCGGGCCGATTTCAGCAATGCGCCCGGCGTACATCACGGCCACGCGGTCACAGGTCTCGGCGATCACGCCCATGTCGTGGGTGATCAGCATGACCGCCGCACCACGGTCTTTGCAGACCCGCTTGAGCAGCTGGATGATCTGCGCCTGGATAGAAACATCCAGCGCGGTGGTGGGCTCGTCGGCCACGATCAGCTTGGGCTCGGCGGCCAGGGCCAGGGCAATCACCACGCGTTGGCGCATGCCGCCGCTGAACTGGTGCGGGTAGTGGTCAATGCGCTCGGCGGCACCGGGGATGCCGGTGTCCTCCAGCAGGCCAACAGCACGCTTTCGGGCTTCTTCAGGGCTGACCGGAAGGTGCGCAAGAATGGTCTCGGTTAACTGCCGCCCGATGGTGTACAGAGGGTTGAGCGAGGTCAGTGGGTCCTGAAAAATCGCGCCGATTTTGCGGCCCCGAATGTGGCGCATCTGGTCGTAAGGCAGGTTGTCGATACGCTGGCCTTCCAGCAGAATCTGGCCACTGGCTACACGGCCCGGCGGCTCCAGCAAACTGATGATGGCGGCACCGGTCAGGCTCTTTCCGGCCCCCGACTCCCCCACGACGCCCAGAATTTCCCCAGGGGCAATCGAAAAGGAAATGTCGTCCAGTGCGCGCAGCGTGCCACGCCGGTTGGGGAATTCAACGACAAGGTTTTTGACTTCTAGCAGGTTCATTTACCGCAGCCTCGGGTTCAGTGCGTCACGCAGCCAGTCACCCAGCAGGTTGACGCTCAACGCGATCAGTACCAGCATGAGGCCGGGGAACACGGTAATCCACCATTCACCAGAGAACAGGTAGTCGTTGCCAACCCGGATCAGGGTGCCCAGCGACGGCGCAGTGGGTGGCACGCCAACCCCCAGGAAAGACAGCGTGGCTTCGGTGAGGATGGCGGTGGCAACCTGGATGGTCGCCAGCACCATTACCGGCCCCATGACGTTGGGCAGCACATGGTGCGCCATGATGCGCAACGGCGCAACACCCGTCACGCGTGCGGCCTGCACGTATTCCTTGTTGCGCTCGACCATGGTGGTGCCCCGCACCGTCCGCGCGTACTGAACCCAACCGGTCAACGTAATGGACAGAATGAGCACGCCAAAGGCCACCGACTCCTGCGCGTTGGGAAACATCGCGCGGCCCACGCCGGCAATCAAAAGCGCCACCAAAATAGGCGGAAAGCTGAGCATGACGTCGCACATGCGCATCAGCAAAGTGTCGATCCAGCCGCCGCGAAAACCGGCCAGCAGGCCCAGCGCAACACCGATGACCATCGACAGGATGACACTGACAACGCCGACCACCAGCGAAATGCGGGCACCGTAAAACAACGCCGACAGGATGTCGCGGCCCTGGTCGTCGGTTCCCAGCAGGTATTTGCTGGTTCCCCCGGTTGACCATGCCGGCGGCAGCCGTGCATCGCTTAGTTCCAGCGTGACGAGGTCAAACGGGTTGTGAGGCGCAATCAGCCCGGCAAAAGCCGAACAGAACACGCAGATAAACGCGATCGCGGCAGCCACCATGGCGACCGGCGAAGTGCGAAAACTGTGGCCAACATCACTGTCGAGCCAGCGGGCGAGGGTTTTGATCATCGTGAGACGCGCCAGGCCGCAGGTGCCTGCCAGATCGGTGCGGCCAGGCTCCTGCGGGCATCAGAGCTTATTTTTTGATGCTGATCCACTTGAACGGCATGAAGTTGTCGGCCTGCTGAACCAGGTCAACCTTCTTGGACATGCCCCAGGCCAGCGCCTGCTGATGCAACGGCAGGTGGCCAATGTCGGCCCCGTGCAGGTCAAAGGCTTCCTTGATCATCGCCGAGCGTTTGACCTTGTCGGTCTCGGACTGGATCTTGTTGGTCAGTTCATCCACCTTCGGGTTGCAATAGGCACCCAGGTTGAACTGGCCAGCGCCCTTGTCGTCAACGCAGCGCATCAGCGCATTCAGCGCGTTGTGCGCGTCGTAGGTGCCCGGTGTCCAGCCCAGCATGTAAAAGCTGGTGTCACGACGCAGTACCTTGGGGAAGTAGGTGCCTTTGGTTTCGGCAGCCAGGTTGACTTTGACGTTGATGCGTGCCAGATTGGCCGCGACCGCCTGGCAAATGCGTGCGTCGTTCACATAGCGGTCGTTGGGGCAATTCATGGTGATATCAAAGCCGCTGGGGTAGCCGGCATCGGCCAGCAGCTTCTTGGCAGCTTCCACGTCATACGCCAGGCGCTTGTTCTGTTCGTTGTTGAACCCGTTGATGCCCGGGCCTACCATCAGGCCGGTGGGCTTGGCTGCGCCGCGCATCACGGTCTTGGCAATGCCGTCAATGTCGATGGCCTGGTAGAAGGCCTGGCGCACACGCTTGTCCTTGAACGGGTTCTTGCCCTTCACGCTGGAGTAAAGCAGCTCATCGCGCTTTTGGTCCATGCCCAGGAAAATCGTGCGCAGCTCAGGGCCGGCCAGCACCCGCGCATTGGGCGAGGCATTGACCTTGTCGATGTCCTGCACCGGCACCGGCTCCATCACGTCGATCTCGCCCGACAACAGCGCTGCAACCCGGGTTGCGTCATTTCCGATGGGGGTGAACACCACTTCGCTGGCGTTGCCGTCAATCTTGCCCCAGTAGTTGCCGTTTCGCACAAAGGTCGTCTTGACATTGGGCTGGCGCTCACGCAGGCGGTACGGGCCGGTGCCGTTGGCGCGGAAAGAGGCCGCGTTTTCAATGCCTTTGCGGCGATCTACCGGCTTGGTAGCCTGGTTGGTCTCGCTCCACTTCTTGCTCATGATGAAAACCAGCGAGATCACGTCGGGCAGGATCGGGAACGGTGCCTTGGTTTCAATTTCGATCACATGGTCATTGATCTTGCGAACCTGCTTGACGTCGTTGACATAGCTCTTCATGTCGGAGCCGTCACCGGCGGCACGGTCGAACGTGAACAACACGTCATCGGCCGTGAACGGTGTGCCGTCATGGAATTGCACGCCCTTTCGCAGTTGGAAGCGCCAGACTGTTGGCGACGGTTGGCTCCATGATGTTGCCAGCCCCGGTGCCAGGCTCAGGTCTTTGTTACGCCCGACGAGGGCCTCGTAAACGTTGCCGGTTACCGACAGTTGCAGCGACTCGTTGAGTGAGTGCGGGTCCATGGACAAAGCGTCACCCTGGTTGGCGATGCGCACGGTTTGCGCCGACACACCCATGCTGGTGGCAGCCACTGCGCAAAACAGCGCGGCAGTGATCAGGTTGGTCTTGAATTTCATCGAAGGCTCCTTGTGGAAGAGATGACAGAAGGTCAGGGCGGGGTTTTGGAATTGCACTATTGCACTATTGCACTGCAACAGGCATCGATTGCTCTATCAGGCCGGCATGCAGGGCTGAGCCCAACGGCAAAATTTCGTCGTTGAAGTCGTAGCGGCTGTTGTGCAGGAAACAACTGCCTTCGCCACCCTGGCCAAGGCGCAAATAGGCACCGGGCTTGGCCTGCAACATGAAGGAAAAGTCTTCCGCACCCATGCTGGGGTCCATATCGCGCACCACATGGTCAGCACCCACCAGTGCCTGCGCCACATCAGCAGCAAACATCGCCTCAGGCGCTGTATTCAGCGTCGCCGGGTAGATGCGTTCGTAGTTGACGTGGGCCGTCGCACCAAAGCCCTGGGCAATGGCGCTGCACAGCTCAACAAGGCGGCGTTCCACCAGATCTTGCGTCGCAGGGTTGAAGGTGCGCACGGTACCCACCAGCGTGGCCTGGCCCGGCACCACACTCATAGCGCCAAGGTCGCCTGCTTGCATGGCGCACAGGCTGATGACGGCGGAGTCAACTGCCCGAACGTTGCGCGACACAATGCTTTGCACCGCCGTGATGATGTGACCGGCCACCAACACCGGATCGACGGTGAGGTACGCATGCGCACCATGACCGCCCTTGCCGGTGATCTCAATGGTGATGCGGTCAGCCGCGGCCATCATCGGGCCGGGATTGATACCTACCATGCCCGGCCGCATGGCAGGCCAGTTGTGCATGGCATAGACCGCCTGCACCGGGAAGCGCTCGAACAAACCGTCTTCAATCATGGCCTTGGCGCCCGCAAAGCCCTCTTCGCCGGGCTGAAAGATCAGCACCGCAGTGCCATCAAAGTTGCGGGTCTCGGCCAGATAGCGGGCTGCGCCGACCAGCATGGTTACGTGGCCATCGTGACCGCAGCCATGCATCATGCCGGGACGTGCGGACTTCCAGGCGAAGTCGTTGTGTTCGGTCATGGTCAGGGCGTCCATATCGGCGCGCAGCCCGACCATGCGGCCCGCCGTAGATTGCCGCCCCCTGATCACGCCGACTACGCCGGTCTTGCCAATTCCGTCGTGCACCTCGTCCACGCCACACAGCTTGAGCGCTTCCTTGACGCGGCCTGCGGTGTATACCTCTTCGAAGCCAAGTTCAGGATGCGCGTGCAGGTCGCGCCGCAGCGCGGTCAGTTCGGGGTGAAACTGCGCGATGTGCGCAAACGCCCGACCGCTGGCCTTCAGACGTGGGGTGGCAACCGGTGCCAACATCAATGCCCCCCTGACTTGCCCATGCGCAGGCGCGGATCGACAGCGAAGTAAAGCAGGTCAACCACGAGATTGATCACCACAAAAATCAACGCGATCAGGCACAGATAAGCAGCCATCACGGGAATATCGGCGAAAGTCACAGCCTGGATGAACAGCAACCCCATGCCCGGCCACTGGAACACTGTTTCAGTGATGATGGCAAAAGCGATCAGGCCACCAAGCTGCAAGCCTGTAATGGTCATCACCGGCACCAGCGTGTTTTTGAGCGCGTGCCCGAAATGGATAGCACGGTTGGACAGCCCCCGCGCGCGCGCAAACTTGATGTAGTCGGTGCGCAGCACCTCAAGCATCTCGGCGCGCACCAGTCTCATGATCAGCGTGAGCTGAAAGATGGCCAGTGTGACCGCTGGCAGCACGATATGGTGCCAACCCTTGGCCTTGAGCAATCCAGTGCTCCACCAGCCAAGCTGTACGGTTTCGCCACGACCAAAACTTGGGAACCAACCCAGGCCCACGGCAAACACCAGAATCAGCAAGATGCCAATAAGAAAAGTGGGCAACGAAACACCGAGCAACGACAGGGTCATGAACACCTGGCTCAGGAATGTGCCGCGGCGCAGAGCCGAATACACCCCCATGGGGATGCCGATGGCCAAGGCCATGAAGGCGGCAACCAGCGCAAGCTCCAGCGTTGCAGGAAAGCGCTCGGCGATCAGGCGTGAAACTTTCGCGCCTTGACGCAGGCTTAAGCCGAACTCCCCCTGCACCGCGTTGACCAGAAAGTGGCCGAACTGCACGATGAAGTGCTTGTCCAGCCCCAGGTCGGCGCGCAACTCGCGAATCTGCTGCGGTGTCGCGTCCTGACCAAGCAGAAAAACAACCGGGTCACCAACGTACTGAAACAACAGGAATGCGATGAAGGCAACCGTGATCATCACGATCACAGCCTGGATAAGGCGACGCAGGATAAAGGCGAACATTCTATTTACGCTTACAGGGTGGCAGATGCTATCAGAGCAACAGCCGTGCCGCCTCAGGGATTTCCTTTAGGCTTAAACAATTGGCAAGGCCGCCCAGAACGCCGCACAAAACACAAGGCCGCCTTGCGGCGGCCTTGCTTTGTTGCACTCAGTTGACCTTGATCAGACGCCAGTCAAGCCGGTTGTCGGCGCGGTGAACAACGTCCACATTCTTCTTCAGCGCCCAGGGAATGATCTGGTTGTGCATCGGAATGTGCGAAACCGTGTCGTTGCTTAGCTGCAGGGCTTCGGTCAGCAGGCGGTTGCGCACCGGCAAGTCGGTTTCAGACTTCACGCGGTCCACCACAATGTCCATCCGCTCGTTCTTGTAGCGGCCTACGTTGTAGTTGCCATCACCACCCGTTCCCAGGCTGCGCGTCAGCGATTGCAGGCTGTAGAGCGCGTCGAAAGTCGGAACACCCCAGCCCAGCATGTAGATGCTGGCTTCAAAGCGCTGGATCATTGGGAAATAGGTCACCAGCGGCAGGGTGCGCAGCTTGGCCTTGACGCCCACCTTGGCCCACATGGCAGTGACTGCCTGGCAAATTTCTTCGTCGTTGATGTAGCGGTTGTTCGGACAGGCAAAGTCCACTTCGAAACCCTGGGGGTAGCCGGCATCGGCAAGTTGCTTCTTGGATGCCTCAGGGTCATACGGGTGACGCTTGTGCACACCTTCAGTCCAGCCGTTGACCTGCGGTGACACCATGGCACCGGTAGGCTGGCTCAGGCCACGCATGGTGACGCGCTGGATGCTGTCAATGTCGATCGCCTGGTACAGCGCCTTGCGCACGCGCAAGTCTTTCAGCGGGTTCTTGCCTTTGATGTTGGAGCCGGGCAGCTCGTCGCGGAATTGGTCCATGCCGAAGAAGATGGTGCGGTTCTCAACCCCGTCGATCACCTTCAGGTTGGCGTTGCTACGCAGGCGACCCAGGTCTTGCGGGCTCGGGTCGAGGATCAAGTCGACTTCGCCCGACAGCAACGCGGCGACGCGCGTTGCCTCAGACTTGATCGGCGTGTAGATGACTTCAGTGACGTTGCTGTCATTCTTGCCCCAGTAGTTTGGGTTGCGCACCAAAACCAATTTTTGGTCCGGTTGCCACTCCTTGACCATGTACATGCCGGTGCCCATGGCATTGCGGTGTGCAAAGGTCTCGTCTTTGGTTCGAATGTCCTTGGGTTCGACTGACTTGTTCTTCTCGGCCCAGGCTTTGCTCATGATGCGCAGTTCGGTGAGCTGGTTGATCAGCACCGGATTTGGGCCTTTCATGATCAAGTCAACAGTGGAATCGTTCACCTTGACTGCCCGGTCAATGCCTTGCGCATAGATCGCGTAGTTCGACGTCCTGGACATGGCGCGCGTGATCGAATAGACCACGTCATCAGCCGTGAGCGCAGAGCCGTCGCTGAACTTCACGCCGGCGCGCAGGTTGAAGCGCACTTGCGTTGGGGACAGTTCACGCCAGCTAGTGGCCAGTTGTGGCTCGGGCTTGAACGTCGTGCTGTTGTAGTAGACCAGCGCGTCGTACACGGCGGCATGCACGCCGTTGCCAAGTGCATTGTTTTGGGAATGGATGTCCAGCGTCGGAATGTCGCTGGCACTGGACCACTTGAATGGCTTGGCATGCAACGCCGGTGTGGCCGCAAAAGCAGCCACGGCGGCCGCAGTCAACAAAGCGAATTTGAGCTTCATGAAACCCTCTTGAATTTGGAAAGACCAGACTATGCAGCAACCGTGCCCGTTGCGTCAAAAGGGGTTTCCCGCAGACCCTGTGCTGGCGGCGACAGTGCGCCGCAGCGCAACAAATCAGCGCGTTTTGTCGGCCAATGCTGCGGCGCGCAATTCGACCGGGCCGTACCACGCCCGGGTGGCAGAGCGGGTGTTGTCGCTGTCGGTCATGATGCCGACGGCCAGCAGAGTGCCGGGGGGTTCACCAAAGGCTTTTTCGTAATCGGCCCGAATGTCGCGCTCGTAACTCAGCCATTCTTTCAGTCGCGCAGCGCCGGACTCGACCACCAGCTTGCGAATGCGGTCGGTGCGCGGGTTGACAATCACACTTTCAGTAACACAGGTATTGCACCAGACGTACATCAGTGTTGCATAGGGAAGCTCCTCACCGGTTAGTGCGCGCGCCAACTCCGACAGCGCCTGGTTCCGGCTTGACAGCGTTGACCGGTCACCATCGAACGCCAGAACAATGCGTACCGGCGAATCATCGACATCGCGCAATGCCATGTCGGCCCCTGCAATCAGCTCGGGCACATTCCAGGAGAAGCGGATGCTCCCAATATCGGAAGGTGCCATCTGCACTGGGTATCGCAACATGCTGGCCGATGACTTCGCCGTCGCCAACATGGTGTTGCGGCCGTCCTTGCGCACATAAGTGAAACGCGAAGCGGCCTTGCCCGGCAGCCTGTAGTGGGCCCAAGGCCCCGGCGCATTCAAGGCCGTGCTGTCCAGCTGTGGAGCGAGTGAGGCCGCCGCCCAGGGCGTACCACCGGGCTCTTCTGAGCGATCAGGTGCTTCAGGCGTGCTGGAGCAGCCGACCAATAGGCCGGCTGCCACAACCCCAATCAGAATTTGCGTGCGAAGTACGCGCATGCGATGACGCCTTATTGAGAGATATCGAGCCTTCAATAAAAAAAGCCACCCGAAGGTGGCTTTTTTGAGCTTGACGTTGAAGTCGGCACAAGGCCGACATTCAATTAGAAGCTGTGACGGATACCGAAATCGTAGCCGGTCGACTTGCTGTTGGCGGCAGTCACGGCACCGTTCAGGGCTTGAGCTGCGCCACCGCTGTTGCTCGTGCGAGCGAACGTGGTGTACAGAGCGGTACGCTTGGACAGGTTGTGCACGTAGCCGATGGCGTACTTGTTGGTCTTGGCAGAAACGGCAGCGTTGTTCTTGCTGCGCGAGTACGACAGACGAATTTCGCCAGCGC
The DNA here is from genome assembly GCA_943369755.1 of Ramlibacter sp. 2FC. Lineage (GTDB taxonomy): Bacteria > Pseudomonadota > Gammaproteobacteria > Burkholderiales > Burkholderiaceae_C > CALROG01. The sequence goes on along the minus strand of CALROG020000029.1, from coordinate 37,797 downwards.
CCATGGGGATCAGACCGCCGAGCAGGTAGCCGGTTTGGGTCACGTTAGCCGGAGCCGACACACGGTCACGGTTGTAATGAGCCATCACCTTGGCAACGCCGAAGTCATACTGGCCACCGAGGTTGGTGGTGCGGATGTTGCCGGTAGCGTACTTGGTGCTCGACGTTGCCAGGGCAACGTTGACCGGGCCAGCAGCGTAGCCGACGCGCAGGCCATAGCCCTTGCCGTCGTCTTCAGTTGCCAGAGCGGGCGTGGTGCCGTGGGCGTTCTCACCCAGGTAGTACTGGACTTGACCATAAATGCCACCGGTCTTGAACAGGTAACCCATGCTGTTGGAAGCACGAACCGTGATGGGGCCGCCGAGGCCGGAGTTCAGGGTCTGGGTGGTGCCAACGCCGTTGGTGCCGAACGGATCGAACACGGTCAGGTTCCAGAATTGCGGGGTGTAGTCACGGCCCAGGCGAATTTCGCCCCAGCCGCCGGTCAGGCTGACCGTCGAACGACGGTTGAAGGTCAGGCCGCCGCCGCCGGTGGCGCCGGTTGCTTGGTTGTTGGTGTTGGTGTTGGCACCAGCGCCGTTGTCGTTGGACACGCCGGCTTCCAGCCAGAAGCTGGCAGACATGCCACCGCCGAGGTCTTCCGTACCACGGAAGCCCAGACGGCTGGAGTTGTAGCCGGAGTTGGTCAGTTGGGTACGGTCCGAAACGGTGCCATTACCAACAGCCAGGGTTGCGTCAACAACACCGAACAGGGTCACGGAAGATTGGGCAGAAGCCACGCCGGCAGTTGCCAGAACGGCCAGAGCAATCAGGGATTTTTTCATTGCAAGTTTCTCCAAGGTTAAACATAGGGCTCCGGTTCGAGGGGAGCACTGGGTGCAAGCACTTTTGCACTCCCGCCGGGTCCCCGGGCCAACCTCCTTTTGGGAAGTTGACGTTATTGCACCAGACCGGGCTTTCTTTCGCAAAGTATTTAGCCCGGCAGCGCCTGTTTCGTTGCAGGCCCGCAACAACTTGTAAGCACTGCGTGTACCCGGCGCAACACCCTCATTTTTTTGCTTCGTAATGCGAAAAAAATGCCCCCTTCACCGAAATCCTGGCGTAAGCCAACACCCAGCACCCCGGAGTAAGCTCAGCCCATGGACAACTTGCTGACTGCCGCCGACGCCGCCTTGCGCACCCTGTTTGCTCCGCCGCGTGCGCGCCGTCCCTGCCCTGTGGTGCCGGCGGACGAAACCCGGCTCGACCCGGCGCAACGCGAGCTTGCCGGTGCGCTGATGCGGGTCAACCATGTCGGCGAGGTCTGCGCCCAGGCGCTTTACACGGCACAAGCCGCGTCGACGCGTAACCCGGCACTGCGGGCCCGGTTTCTGCACGCGGCGCAGGAAGAGGCCGATCACCTTGCCTGGACCCAGTCCCGGCTAGACGAACTGGGTTCGCGCGCCTCGCTGCTCAACCCACTTTGGTATGCCGGCGCGTTCGGGCTGGGTTTGCTGGCCGGGCGACTGGGTGACCGTATCAGCCTGGGCTTTGTGGTGGAAACCGAGAGGCAGGTCGAAGCCCATTTGCAAAGCCATCTTGAGCGCCTGCCCGCCCAAGACCATGCGTCGCGGGCCATTGTGGTGCAGATGAAGGACGACGAGGCCGCACACGCTGAGCAGGCGCTGCATGCGGGTGCCTTGGAACTCCCGGCACCGGTCAAATCGTTGATGAGCGCTGCCGCCAAGGTGATGACCACCACGGCGCACTATGTGTGACCGGTATCAGGCCTCGATCAGGTCAAAACTGGTGGTGATTTCAGCGGTCTTGCCCAGCATGATGCTGGCCGAGCAATATTTCTCATGGCTCATGGCGATGGCGCGCTCGACCGCGCTGGCCGGAATGCCCTTGCCGGTCACTGTGAAATGCATTTGAATTTTGGTAAACACCTTTGGGTCAAGCTCGGCGCGCTGCGCGCTTAGCTTGACCGAGCAGCCTTGTACGTTATGGCGGCCCCGCTTCAAAATAAGGACCACGTCATAGGCTGAACAGCCCCCAGTGCCAGCCAGCACAGTCTCCATGGGGCGTGGCGCCAGGTTTTGCCCGCCATTTTCGGGTTTAGCGGCGTCGGGGGCACCGTCCATCAACAGCGTATGGCCGCTGCCGGTTTCCGCCAGAAACCCCATCCCTGACCGCGCACCAGTAGCGCCAGTCCAGCTTACTGTGCATTCCATCATTTCATCCCCTTGTTTATCAATCCAGCTTGTGTTGAATAAATTCCGCTAATAGTGCCGAATTAGTCTCAAGATGAGACGCCATGGGATGCTGCGTTGCAGCATCCCATGGCTATACTGAATTCAAGCGTGCGGATTGTCCCTCATGCGCAAGTTGTCTCCTCCACCTTCTCCTTTGGTGGATTCAGCCCCCGGACCGCAAGGCCCGGGGGCTTTTTTCTTGCCTGTTTTGTCGCGTTGTTGAACCTTTATCATCAATGGCCCATGACAAAACACCTCAAACCCGCCGACTACCTCAAGAAAATACTCACGGCGCGCGTCTATGACGTGGCGGTGGAGTCGGCCCTGGAGCCGGCAAAAAATCTGAGTCGGCGCCTGCACAACAAGGTGCTGCTCAAGCGCGAAGACCAGCAGCCGGTGTTCAGCTTCAAGCTGCGTGGTGCCTACAACAAGATGGTTCACCTGAGCCCGGCGCAACTCAAAAAAGGCGTCATCTGCGCATCGGCCGGTAACCACGCCCAGGGCGTGGCGTTGTCGGCCCACAAGTTGGGCGTTCGGGCGGTGATCGTGATGCCCGTGACCACGCCCCAGGTAAAAGTGGAGGCGGTGCGCGGCTTTGGCGGCGAAGTGGTACTGCATGGCGACAGCTACTCCGACGCCTACACCCACGCGGTCGCGCTTGAGAAGAAGCAGGGCCTGAGCTTCGTTCACCCATTTGACGACCCGGACGTGATTGCCGGCCAGGGCACCATCGCCATGGAAATCCTGCGCCAGCACCAGGGCCCGCTGGACGCCGTGTTTGTGGCCATTGGCGGTGGTGGCCTGATCAGCGGCGTGGCCAACTACATCAAGGCTGTGCGACCGGAGGTCAAAGTCATTGGCGTGCAGATGACCGACTCCGACGCCATGCTCCGGTCGGTGCAGGCCAACAAGCGCGTGACCCTCAGCGACGTAGGCCTGTTCGCTGACGGCACCGCTGTCAAGCTGGTGGGCGAAGAAACCTTCCGGATTGCCCGCGGCCTGGTGGACGATTTCGTGGTGGTCGATACCGACGCGGTGTGCGCCGCCATCAAGGATGTGTTTGTTGACACCCGCAGCATCGTCGAGCCCTCGGGCGCGCTGGCGGTGGCGGCCATCAAGCAGCATGTAGCGACACACAAGACCAAGGGTCAGACCTATGTCGCCATCCTGTGTGGCGCCAACATGAACTTCGACCGGCTGCGATTCGTGGCCGAACGTGCCGAGGTTGGTGAGGAACGCGAGGCCCTGTTCGCCGTGACCATCCCCGAAGAACGCGGCAGCTTCAAGCGCTTCTGCGAGCTGATCGGCAGCCTGCCGGGCGGCGCCCGCAACGTGACTGAATTCAACTACCGCATCAGCGACGCCGCCAAGGCCCATGTGTTCGTGGGCCTGACCACCCACGGCAAGGGCGAAAGCGGGAAGATCGCGGCCAATTTCAGCAAGCATGGCTTCAGCACGCTGGACCTGACCCACGACGAGCTGGCCAAGGAACATATCCGCCACATGGTGGGCGGGCATTCCGCGCTGGCGCAGGACGAGCGGCTGCTGCGCTTTGTGTTTCCTGAACGGCCCGGCGCGCTCATGAAGTTCCTGTCAAATATGCGCCCGGGCTGGAACATCACACTGTTCCACTATCGCAATCAGGGTGCCGACTATGGCCGCATTCTGGTGGGCATGCAGGTGCCCTCCAGGGAGGACAAGGCCTTTCGCCTGTTCCTTGACGAGCTGGGCTATCCGTACGTGGAAGAAACCGACAACCCGGTATACCGGTTGTTTCTGCAAACGTAGGCCGCAGCGTCAGGCCCGCGCAATCCAGCGTTGCTGAGCTGCCAGCTTTTGTACGCTGCGCCAGCTGTCGCATTGCGCGGCAATGCGCGGCCAAACCCGCTGCAACACTTCACACTCGGCCAGCGTATCGGCAGCTGCCTGGTGGCGCACTGCGCACGCGATGCCAAAGTGCGCCATCCATTCATCCAGCGACCGCGCCCGCACACCTTCGTGCGTGACCGCGCACAGGTGTTCAATATCGACCCAAGGATTCGGCAGGTCAGCACCGAGCTGGGCTCTTGCAGCACGCCCGATCATGGTTTGGTCGAACGCGGCGTGAAACGCAAGCAGGGGCGAAGCGCCCACAAAAACGGAAAAAGCCTGCATGGCGGGCTTCGGCGCCACACCGTCACGCTGGCGCTGCGCGCCAATGCCGTGCAGCAGGATGTTGTCCCGGCCGGACGCGCGCTCCTGGCGCAGTACCACCTCAAAACTATCGCCCGGCACGATCGCCAGACGCCCTGCTTTCCAGTCCACCTGCATCCCGATGGCGGCGATGGCCAACAGTTGATCGCGCCGCGCGTCCAGCCCGCTGGTTTCCACGTCAAGCATGACCCAGCGCTGTTCATCCACCGTCGGCCCGGTGCCGCGCAGCGCCGAGAGCCAGCTCATCGCTCGTAGTCCAGCTGCAGCCGCTGCTGCAGCGCGCGTGCCACCCGGAACGACTCCTTGAGGATGCGCCGGTCAATGTCGTTCAGGCTGGCCACACTGATGCGGTTGGGCTGGGCCGCATCGCCGGTGCCCTCCAGTTGCACGCGCAGGCGCAGCATCTGCAGGAACTCGAACCCGCCGACCCAGGCCTCGTACTCCGGTGGTGCCAGGCCCAGCAGGCCGCCAGTCGCCGCCAGTCGTTCCCGCGTGCCGGTGGCCACCAGGCCGTGTGCCAGACCGTAAAGCCGCGCCGCGTCAACAAAAATGGCCGTACCTTGCAGCTTCAGGTCTACCGTGCCCTGCTCGTCTGCGTCAATACCGCCCAGCCAGTTCAGTGGTGCGCTGTGGACAAGGGCGTTCAGCGCCATTTGTTTCAGGAAGCGCGGCGTTCGCCGCGCGGCCTCCACCACCTCTGCCCGCAGGGTTTGCGCCAGCGCCAAATCACCCGCCAGGGGCCGGCAGTCGAAATAAATGCTGGCGTTCAACAGATCCTGTGGCGCGCCGTGCTCGATCCACGACGCAAAGCGTTCGCGCCATTCCTGCAACGTGAGGCAACACGCGGGCTCGCCAGCCATGATGCCACCCTTGCACAGCGGGTAACCGCAAGCGTCCAGTGCCAGGTTGACATCGCGCCCGAAGGCCAGCGCTGCGGCACGCTCGGCTGGCGTGGTGTCGTCGGGCAGGATCAGGGCGTTGTCCTGGTCAGTGGCAATGGTCTGCTCGCTGCGGCCCTCGGAACCAAGCGCCAACCAGCACAGGCGCTGCAGCGCAATGCCGTGCTCGGCCGCCTTGATGGCCAGCAGCCGCTCGGCCAGAACGTCATTGAGGTGGCTGATCAGCGCGGTGAGCTGGCGCGCATGGACACCCTGGCCCAGCAGCGTGCGGGCAAAGCGGCGAATGTCCTGCGCCACCAGGCGCAGCGTTTCCAGGTCAGGCGCAGCACGTATCGAGGTGCTCACCTGCTTCAGACTCAGCCGCTGCATGGCGAACAAGTCGCGCTCGGACACGATGCCCGCCACCACGCCGTCGCGCGTGACCGGCACATGGCGGATGCCATGGCGTGACATCAACAATGCCGCGTCTTGCGCCGTGTGGGTGGTGCTGAGGCAGTGCACGGGCTGAACCATCGCCTGCGACACCGGCGCGTCCAGCGGCACACCGGGCAGCGTGATGCGACCCAGCACGTCAAAGCGCGTCAGGATGCCCAGCGCCTGGCCTGTGGCACTTGTGACCAGCATGGAGCCGATGCGCTTGCCCTGCATGGTCTGCAGCACCTCGCGCAGCGGCGTGTCAGGCGGGCAGCACGCAGGCGTCTTGCGCATCAGATCGCCAAGCGGCGTCTCCAGCGATTGCTCGGCCAGTGCCTGGGACGAGTACGCCACCTGCAGGGCGCGGCGCGACAAGTCCAGAAACTTCAGGACGCGGCGGTTCAGGAAATCGGCAAACGGCGCGCTGCGCTGCGCCAACGCCTGCATGGCGGCCGCAGGCAGTGCCAGTGCAAACGTGTCTTGCACGGCGCTGTAAGTTGCCGTCACGGCACGCTGGGCCACCGCAGCGCTTACCGGGAACAGGTCGCCTGCCTCGTACTGGAACGCGCCGCCGGACAGCTCGGCCAGGCCCCGAACGCCGGTCACTGCGCCTTGACGAATGAAAAAAATCTCGGTCACCGGGCCGTCGGCCGGCGCCACCAGGGCTTCACCCGGTGCGTAGTAGCGCTGCCGGGAATGGGTCAGGAAAAAGTCCAGCGACGCCGCATCCATCTGTGCGAACGGCGGCACTCGCTGCAACTCCTGACGCAGGTTGGCCAACAGGCTGGGCGACGGGCTGGCCGGTGCTGCTGGAGTAACGTCCGCCGTCATGGAGCTACTTCCGCAGAGGGATTTCCAGCGTCAGGCTGACGGGACCGTCCACGCCTGACCCAAGCACTGCCCGGCGTGGTGCCACCGACTGCAGCACCAAGCCCTCTTCAACCACCGCACCCACCCGGAACGGTTTGGCCGGCTTGCCGTCAATCGCAATCAGGGCAGCGCCGCGTGACGAATTGCCCGCCGCCACGCCCACCAGACTGAAGCGGCTGGCCAGGCTGGGAGCCGCCTGCGACGTGGCGGCGACCCCGGCGCCCAGGAGCCGGGCCACGGCTGCCGGGTCAGACGCGGTGGCCATTGCCGACACGGCCGGCACCGCAAGCGGCCCGGCCGGTGCCGATGAAAATCGCAAACCCCAGTACGCAACACTCGCGGCCGCCAGTGCCCATACGACAAAGGTGCCTGCACGGGGCAGCCAGGAACTCGGGGGGTTGAGCAACATGAGGCGATTATCATTGAACGAACTGACCCCAAGGCCCCCGCGACATGACTTCCATCAAACCCCTGCTGCAACGTGGCGCGCGCCGGCTCCAGGCCGGCTTCACCCTGATCGAGCTCATGGTGGTACTGGTGATCATTGGTGTACTGGCCGCGCTGATCGTGCCCAACGTACTGGACCGGGCTGACGATGCACGCGCCACGGCGGCCAAGACCGACGTCAACAACCTGATGCAGGCCCTCAAGCTTTACAAGCTGGACAACCAGCGCTACCCCAGTGCCGAGCAGGGCCTGCAGGCGCTGGTGGTGCGGCCCACCGCGGGGGCCATCCCGCCCAACTGGAAGCCTTACCTGGAAAAACTGCCCAATGACCCCTGGGGCCGCCAGTACCAGTATCTGAACCCCGGCGTCAAGGCGGAGATTGACGTGATGTCGTTCGGCGCTGACGGCCAGGCCGGTGGCGAAGGCAAAGATGCCGACATCGGCAGTTGGCAGTAGCCAGGCCCGCGGCTTCACGCTGCTGGAGCTGCTGGTCGTCATTTCCATCATCGCGATTGCTTCAGCGGGTGTGGCCTTTGCCATGCGCGACTCGCAGGGCGCGCAACTCGAACGCGAGGCCCAGCGCCTGACGGCGCTGCTGGAGGCCGCTCGCGCCCAGTCGCGTGCCAGCGGCGTACCGGTGCGCTGGCGCAGCACCGAGGGCGGTTTCCGGTTTGAAGGCGTCCCGCCCAAGGCCTTGCCCGAAAACTGGCTGGGTACCGATACGGCGGTTCTGGGCACTGCGGTGCTGGTGCTCGGGCCGGAGCCAATCATTGGCCGCCAGAGCGTGGTGCTGGGCTCGATCAGTGAGCCGGCGCGCACGCTGCGCCTGGCTACCGATGGGCTACGGCCGTTTGCCGTGCAGGCACAGGAGCCTTGATGCAGCGGCGCGCCCGGGGCTTCACGTTGATCGAGGTCCTGGTGGCACTGGCCATCGTCGCGATTGCCTTGATCGCCGGGTTGCAGGCCACCACATCGCTCACCAACAACGCGCAACGCCAGTCTGACGTCATGCTGGCTCAGGTCTGCGCCGAGAACGAGCTGGTCAAGGTGCGGTTGTCGCGCCAGATGCCCGGAGTCGGTGACAACAGCGCCCCCTGCGAACAAGCGGGCCGCAGCTTCAGCGTGACGGTGAGCGTGCGCCCCACGCCCAACCCGAGTTTTCGCCGCGTTGACGCCCAGGTGCTGGACGGCAGTTCGCCGGTCCTGCGCCTGTCTACCGTGGTGGGCCGGTACTGACCGCCATGAAAGCCCGCGGCTTCACCCTCATTGAACTGCTGGTGGCGATTGCCATGATGGCGCTGCTGGCCATCATGAGCTGGCGCGGGCTCGACGGTATGGTACGGGCGCGGGCGCAAACCGAAGCGCGCGCAGACCAGGTGCTCACGTTGCAGGTGGGTTTGTCGCAATGGGCGGCTGATCTGGATGGCATGGTGCAGACGCCACAGCTCAACGCGATTGACTGGAACGGTCGCGTGCTGCGCCTGACCCGGCGCAGCACGACCAACCCGAGCGACGGCCTGCTGGTGGCGGCCTGGTCGCGGCGCGTGGTCGACGGCCGGGGCCAGTGGCTGCGCTGGCAGTCGCAGCCACTGACTTCGCGGGGTCAGCTGCAAGAGGCCTGGCAACAAGCCGCCCTGTGGGCCCAGAACCCCGGTGACGCCGAGCGCCAGCGAGAGGTAACGGTGGTGCCGCTGGACGAATGGCAAATTTTTTATTTCCGTGGGGATGCCTGGTCCAATCCGCTGTCCAGCGACGCCAGCGCAGGGCCGACGCCCGCCACCGCTGGCAGCAGCGGCACTCTTCCTGACGGCGTGCGCCTGGTGTTGACCCTGCCGCCCGGCCAGGCCCTGGCGGGCAAACTGACGCGCGACTGGGTGCGTCCCACGGTTAGCGGGGGCAAGTCGTGAGCCGTTACAAACAAGCGGGGGCTGCCCTGCTGGCGGCCATGCTCACCGTGACGCTGGTGGCAACCTTTGCCGCCGCCGCCATGTGGCAGCAATGGCGCAGCGTGGAGGTGGAGATTGCCGAGCGCTCGCGCGTGCAGTCGTCCTGGGTGCTCACCGGTGCGCTGGACTGGGCCCGGCTGATCCTGCGCGAAGACGCCCGCTCGGGCGGCGCCGACCATCTGGCCGAACCCTGGGCCGTGCCGTTGCAAGAAGCACGCTTGTCCACTTTTCTGGCGGCCAACGAAGGCGTGGCCACCGTAGAGACCACCAGCAACGACACCCAGGACGCCTTTTTGTCGGGGCAGATCATCGACCTGCAGTCCCAGCTCAATGTGCTGAACCTGGTGGAGGCGGGCAAGGTGTCCGAGCCCGCGCTGCGCGCCTTCAGCAAGCTGTTCGAGTTGCTGGGCCTGCCTATGCCCGAACTCAGCCGCCTGGTGGAAAACCTGCGCTTTGCCGCCGACACCAGCGCAGACAACCGCTCCGGCCAGTTTGCGCCGCTGCTGCCCCAGCGGGTGGAACAGCTCACCTGGCTGGGCCTGTCGCCCTACACCGTGAGCGTGCTGCTGCCCTATGTGACGCTGCTGCCCGGCATAACGCCGGTCAATCTCAATACCGCCAGCCCCGAGGTGATTGCTGCCAGCGTGCCCGGCCTGGGCCTGGCCGACGCCCAGCGCCTGGTGGCCGAGCGCGACATCAACCACTTTCGCAACTTGGCCGACGCCGCCAAACTGCTGGGTGTCGAGTCGCCATTCAACGAAGGCCGCCACAGCGTGGCCTCGCGCTTCTTCGAGGTGCGCGGCCGCCTGCGGCTTGACCAGATGACGCTGGAAGAGCGTTCGGTGTTGCAGCGCGACGGGCTCGACGTGAAGGTGCTTTGGCGTGAGCGCGGCGTGATCGACCCGGGGGCTTTGGCTGCCGCGCCAGCGCCCGCCACGCCCCAGCGCTGACGCTGCCCCCGCGCGTCCCTACAATCCACCAGTCCATGAGCACCCTGATCGTCACGCTCCCCCTGCAGCCCGCTGGCGCAACGCCTGAATACGCCTACCTGCTGTCGCCCGACGGCCAAAGCTTGGGCAGCCAGGGCAGCACCACGGCCGCGCTGCTGCCCCAGCCCAGCGGGGCGGGTGCCGAGGTGGTGGCGGTGGTGCCGGTGCAAGCGCTTTCCTGGCACCAGGTTGAGCTACCCAAAGGCACCGCCGCGGGCACGCCGCGCCTGCGCGCCGTGCTGGAGGGCCTGCTGGAAGAACGCCTGCTGGACGAACCCACGGCACTGCACTTCGCGCTGCAACCCCAGGCACGCCCGGGGGCCCCGGTGTGGGTGGCGGCCTGCGACCGGGCCTGGCTGCGCGACGCCTGCCAAGCGCTGGAGGCTGCCCAACGCCGGGCGACACGCATCGTGCCCGAATTCGCCCCCGGCGAGCCCGCCAGCGCCCATGTTCTGGGCGACGCCGAGCGCGCCGAGCTGGTGCTGGCCGATAGCAACGGCGTGCTGCGCTGGCCGCTGGCCGCTGCCAGTGCACCGGCACTGCCGCCAGATCTGCCGCTACTGGCCGAACCCGCCGTGGCCGCCGTGGCCGAGCAGGTGCTGCAACGCCGTGTGACGCTGCAGCAGGCCGCGCAGCGCCAGTTGCAAGCCGCACAGTCGGCCTGGGACCTGGCCCAGTTCGACCTGGCCAGCTCAGGTCGGGCCCGGGCATTCAAGAAACTGTCGGGCCGCTGGGGCGAGTTGCTGCGTGCCCCACAGTGGCGCGCCGCGCGCTGGGGCGTGCTGGCCCTGCTGACGGCCCAGCTGGCAGGGCTGAATGCCTGGGCACTGAAAGAACGCAGCACGCTGGCGGCCAAACGCGAGGCCGTGCGCAGCATGCTCACCACCACCTTCCCCAAGGTCAAGGTGGTGGTCGATGCGCCCCTGCAAATGGAGCGTGAAGTGGCAGCGCTGCGCCAGGCCACCGGGGCCGCTTCAGGCCGCGATCTTGAGGCCATGTTAGCGGCCTTTTCGGCTGTAGCCCGCGCCAATACTGCGCCAGCCACTATTGAATTTGTAGCAAACGAGTTGCGCCTGAAGGGCCTGAAGCTCAACCCCGCAGAGATGCAGAGCGTCATCACCGGGTTGCAGCCGCGCGGCTACCTGGCCCGTAGCGAAGGCGACACCCTGGTGCTGCGCATGGAGACCGCCCGATGACCAACGCCCACGCACTTCAGGCGCGTTGGGGCCAACTGGCCCCGCGTGAAAAGCTGGCGCTGTCGGTGGCAGCGGCAGTGGTGGGCATGGCGCTGTTGTGGTGGGTGGGCATTGCGCCGGCGCTGAACACGCTGCGTGCCGCCGAAACCCAGCACCGGGCGCTGGACGCCCAGCTACAGCAAATGCGCAGCCTGCAAGTACAGGCCCAGGCACTTCAGGCCCAGCCGCAACAGGGTGCCGACGAAGCACTGCGCGCGCTGGAGCAAACCATTCGCCAGCGGCTGGGTGTGGCCGCCCGCTACAGCGTTGCCGGTGACCGCGTGACCCTGACGCTCAGCGGTGCCAGCCCCGACGCGTTAGCCCAGTGGCTGACCCAGGCCCGCGTGAATGCCCGGGCCCTGCCCAGCGAGGCGCGCCTGACGCGCAACGCCGCCGGCCTGTGGGACGGCACCCTGGTCATGACGCTGCCGGCCCGCTAGCCGTGGCCCGCTTGTCCCGCCCTTTTCGCCTGTCTCGCCTGGCGCGTCCCGCCAGCCGCGCCAACAGTGCCAGCGCGCCCTGGGGCTGGGCAGTGGGCGGCACCCTGGTGGGCCTGGTCGTGGCAACCTTGCTGTTTGCACCGGCACGCTGGCTGACCACCGCTGTGCAACGCGCCAGTGGCGGGCACCTGCTGCTGGCCGATGCCCGCGGCAGCGTCTGGAACGGCTCGGCCCGCGTGCTGCTGACCGGCGGGGAGGGCAGCAACGACGCCGCCGCGCTGCCCGGGCGCTTGACCTGGCGGCTGCGCCCCGCGCTTGCCGGAGCGTCGGTCCAGCTCAGCGCCGACTGCTGCACTGACGCACCGATCCTGCTGCAAGCCGCACTGGGGCGGGGCGGCCTGCGACTCAGCGTGGCCGACAGCCGCTCCCACTGGCCTGCAGGTTTGCTGGCCGGGCTGGGCACGCCCTGGAACACCCTGCAACTGGACGGCGCTTTAGGCCTTGTGACACAGGGCCTTTCAGTAGAATGGGCCGAAGGTCGGCTGGCCCTGGCCGGGCGGGCTGAACTGGAGGCAGCGCGCCTGTCTTCGCGGCTGTCCACGTTGCGGCCCATGGGCAGCTACCGCATCACCGTCAACGGAGGCGCTACGTCAACCCTGCAACTGGACACGCTGGAAGGCAGCCTGCAGCTCAGCGGCAGCGGGCGCTGGGTCGGCTCGCGGTTGCGCTTTGAAGGCGTGGCCAGCGCCGCGCCCGAGCGCGAGGCGGCACTGGCCAACCTGCTGAACATCATCGGACGGCGCAGCGGCGCGCGCTCCATCATTACCATAGGCTAGCGGAATGAATCATCGTCTTGCTATTGTTTATATAGCGGCTTGCGCAGTATTGGCGGGGGCTCCAGTAGTTTTGCATGCACAAAAGCCGGGCGAGCCCATTAGCCTGAACTTCAGCAACGCCGAGATCGAAGCGGTGGCCCGAACCATGGGCGCGATCACCGGGCGCAACATCGTGGTGGACCCGCGGGTCAAGGGCACGATGAACCTCAACACCGAAAAGCCGGTTTCGCCCAGCGTGGCCTACAACCAGTTTCTGGCCACGCTGCGCCTGTCGGGTTACACGGTGGTGGAAGCCGGCGGCATTTACAAGGTGCTGCCCGAGGCCGACGCCAAGCTGCAAGGCGGCGCGGTGCAAACTGGCCCGGTGGCCGGTGGCGGCAGCCAGATCGTCACCCAGATCTTTCGCCTGAACTACGAGTCGGCCAACAACATGGTGCCGATCCTGCGCCCGTTGATCAGCCCCAACAACACCATCAACGTCAATCCCGGCAACAACTCGCTGGTGATCACCGACTACGCTGACAACCTGCAGCGCCTGGGCCGCATCATCTCGGCGCTGGATGTGTCCAACGCCACCGACGTAGAGGTGCTGCCGCTCAAGCACGCGCTGGCATCTGACCTGGCACCCCTGGTGCTGCGCCTGATCGAGTCGGGCACAGCGTTGGGCTCGCCCGCTGCGGGCCAGGCCGACACCTCGTACCGCACCACCCTGGTGGCCGAGCCGCGCAGCAACGCACTGATCGTGCGCGCGGCCAACCCGGCACGGCTGAACCTGGTTCGCTCGCTGGTTGAGCGGCTGGACCAGCCCACGTCGCAAAGCGCGTCGGGCAATATTTACGTGGTCTACCTGAAGAACGCCGACGCCACCAGGCTGGCGGTCACGCTGCGCGCCGCACTGTCGGCCAACACCAGCACGGGCGGGGGCAGCAGCGGCGGCCAGCCGACGCTGGCCGCCGCCGTTGGCTCTGCCAGCAATGCGGCCACCGCACCCGTGCAGGGCTCGGGCCAGCCCTCTACGGGCGGGCAGATTCAGGCCGACCCGGCCACCAACTCGCTCATCATCACTGCGCCCGAGCCGCAATACCGCCAGTTGCGCGCCGTGATCGACCGGCTCGACCAGCGCCGCGCCCAGGTGTTTGTGGAAAGCCTGATTGCCGAGGTCAACGCCGACAAGGCCGCCGAATTTGGCATCCAGTGGCAAGGCGCGCTGGGTAAAAGTGGCGACAAAAACATCGGTTTGCTGGGCACCAATTTCAGCATTGGCGGGCAAAACATCATCTCGCTGGCCACGGGCGCCGCCAGCGGCACGGTGGCCCCGTCTACCGGCGGCAACTTTGGCGTGGCGCGCCAGACCAACGGGGTTTACGTGCTGGGCTTTCTGGCGCGCTTTCTACAGGCAAATGGCGACGGCAACATTTTGTCCACGCCCAACCTGCTGACGCTGGACAACGAAGAGGCCAAGATCGTGATCGGCCAGAACGTGCCGTTTGTGACCGGCCAGTACACCAACAACAACTCCAGCAACGGCTCGGTCAACCCGTTCCAGACGGTGGAGCGCAAGGATGTGGGCCTGACGCTGCGGGTCAAGCCGCAGATCAGCGAGAACGGCACCGTCAAGCTCACCATCTTTCAGGAGGTGTCGAGCGTGCAGGCCTCGTCCATCAACTCGGCCACCGGGCTGATCACCAACAAGCGCTCCATTGAGTCCAACGTGCTGGTTGACGACGGAGCCATCGTGGTGCTGGGCGGGCTACTGCAAGACGAGTACTCCGGCAACCAGGAGAAGGTGCCGGTGGCGGGCGACATTCCGTTCTTTGGCAGCTTGTTCAAGAGCGAAACCCGCAGCCGCAAGAAAACCAACCTGATGGTGTTTTTGCGCCCGGTGGTGGTGCGCGACGCCCAGCAAAGCGACTCGCTTTCACTGGACCGCTATGAGCTGATGCGCCTGAAGCAAGAGCTGGCCCAGCCTGCGCCCAGCGTGGCGGTGCCGGTGAACGAGGCCCCGGTCCTGCCCGCGCTGCCCGGCACCCGGCCTGCCACGCCAGCCGCCGCCGCACCTGCCGCCCCGGCCAAGAAGTAAGCGCCATGCGCTACCCGCTGCCTTACGCCTTTGCGCGCACCAGCCAGTTGCTGCTGGAAGACGACGGCACTGACCTGACGTTATGGCTGGCCGGCCAGCCCGCCCCCAGCGCCTGGAGCGAAGTCATGCGCAAGTACCCGGTGCGCAGCGTGCAGCGCACCGATGGCCCGGCCCTGGCCCAGCGCATCAGTGCCGCCTATGCGCAGGGTGAGTCCAGCGCCGCCACGGTGGTCAGCGAGGTGGAAAACGACGCCGACCTGTCGCGCATGATGCAGGAGCTGCCCGCGGTGGAAGACCTGCTGGAGACCAGTGACGACGCGCCCATCATCCGCATGCTCAATGCACTGCTGACCCAGGCCGCGCGCGACGGTGCCAGCGACATCCACATTGAGCCCTATGAGCGCACCTCCAGCGTACGCTTCCGGGTAGACGGCACGCTGCGCGAGGTGGTGCAGCCCAACCGGGCCCTGCACGCGGCGCTGATCTCGCGCCTGAAGATCATGGCCGAGCTGGACATTGCCGAAAAGCGCCTGCCGCAAGACGGGCGCATCTCCTTGCGCATTGGCACCCGGGCGGTGGACGTGCGCGTGAGCACCCTGCCCAGCGCCCATGGCGAGCGCGCCGTGTTGCGCCTGCTGGACAAAAGCGAGAGCAAGCTGAGCCTGGAGTCGGTGGGCATGCAGGGCGATGTGCTCAAACGCTTTGAACAGCTGATTGCGCAGCCGCACGGCATCATCCTCGTCACCGGCCCCACCGGCTCGGGCAAGACCACCACGCTGTATGCAGCGCTGCAGCGGCTGGACGCCAGCCAGAGCAACATCATGACGGTGGAAGACCCGATTGAATACGAGCTGGCGGGCATTGGCCAGACCCAGGTCAACGCCAAGATCGACCTGACCTTCGCCAAGGCCTTGCGGGCCATCCTGCGGCAAGACCCGGACGTGATCATGATCGGCGAAATCCGCGACTTTGAAACCGCGCAAATTGCCATTCAGGCCTCGCTCACCGGCCACCTGGTGCTGGCCACGCTGCACACCAATGACGCTGCCAGCGCCGTGACGCGGCTGACCGACATGGGTGTGGAGCCTTTTTTGCTGAGCAGCTCGCTGCTGGGCACGCTGGCGCAGCGGCTGGTGCGCAAGCTGTGTCGGCATTGCGGCGGCCCCGGCTGCAGCGAGTGTGGCCACACTGGCTATCAGGGCCGCACCGGCGTATTCGAGTTGCTGGTAACGGACGAGGCCATCCGCGCGCAAATACACAACCGCGCCTCTGAAGCCGAAATACGCAACGCCGCGCTCAAGGCCGGCATGGTGCTGATGCGCGACGACGGCGAGCGCCTGGTGCGTGAACGCATTACCTCGCGTGAAGAGCTGGTGCGGGTAACGCGCGAGTAAGCCGCACCGGACGGATCAACCCGGCGCAGCAGGCGGCCCGTACGGGCAGTAGTTCGGCCGCGGCCCCACCTGCGGGTGCTTGCGGCAGGTATCGGGGCGCTTTTCATACACCGTGCAGCGGCGCGTGGCGGCGTCCAGCAGTTGGCAGTCGCCATCGGCCCGGCGCGCCAGCGTGAACAGGCTGTTGCGAAAGTTGAAGTGGTCTACCTGCCCGGCCCGCATCAACCGCCGCGCGATCTGCTTCGGGGCCTCGTGCTCGGCCTCGAACGGGTCCACAAAGCCCAGGCGCACCAGGTCGGGCAAACGCACCTCCACCGGCATAGTGCAGCAGTTGGCGGCGCAGCTATTGCACAGGCCGCTGCGCCAGCGCGTCCAGGTGTCTGGCCGGTCCACATCAACCAGCTGAATCGGTGAGCGCATGGCGCACGATGATAAGGGCCCGCGTCGGGCGGGCCTTCAGCATCGAAGCCGAAAAACAGGTGCCACTTGTAGAAACGCCCCAGAACCCGAAACGGGCGCTGGGGCGCATAAAGACTGGTGGCCTGGGGCGGAATCGAACCGCCGACACGCGGATTTTCAATCCAAATGAGACGCATACGCCTTGCCGTAAGCCGATGATTTTCAAGACTCTTTCTGTGTGAGAACGAGACGGCCGAACTTTTGCCGAACCTCGCCGAACCCGTACTGAACTTGGTTATGCAGTCGGCTTCCTGATAACAGAGTCAATCGCGAAGCTCCTCCAGCTTCGTCGTGTACAGCCACTCCGCGAAAGCCTGCCTGGTTGGCCGCATTGGGGGCCCGGGGTCGACGCATAGCCGCTACAAGCTGCCGCTATCGCAATAGAGATAGCTCTTTTGCCGGTCGTCAGGGTCCGCCACCAGCACAGGACGACGCGTGACCTGGGATTCGGGGTCGCGCAGCTCCACGGTGTAGTCCTGCCCCCAGTTGTTGCCCAGCAGCTTCAGCCGGTTGCGCGCGTCGTCGACCTTCATGTTCAGATGCAAGGCGGTAAAGGAAGCTCGCCCGCATGCACTATCGCCGTCCTTGGAGCACACGCCAAGTAAAGTTGCGGCGACAGGGAAATTTTGCGAGTGCAGGGACACAAGTCCTTCCGTTTTGTAGGTCCAGGCACCATCTTTCTTTGCCAGCGGCGCCAGCTTGGCGCGCACAGCCTCCAGGTGCTTGCGTCCGCCTTCCGTCGTGTTCTGGCTACACGTGAGAAATCTGGTGAAGGGAAAGTTCCAGGGTGGTACGTTCTCCGCAGCTCTACGGCCCGGGTTTGCCATGATGGGCGCGCAGATCTCCTTCAGCGCCTTGCCAACCGCAATCCCGCCAACGTTCCACAGCCCGTTTTGGACTGTGCGCATCTCCTCGCCTTGCCCGAACTTGTTGAAGTACCAGACCCCCTTTTTCGCTTCGCCGCGTTCGTGAAAGCAATCGAATTCGAACTCGTAGATGTGGGAGGCTTCGCTCTTGTCGCCGCGCTCTCTCAGGTTGTAGAGGATGCGGCGGGTCGGGCGGATCGTCTGGTCAGGCCAGAACTTGCGCTCGTAAAAGGCGTCGATGTAGCGATCATCGGGGCTGCTGATCGGGATCCACCGCAACTCGTTGCGGTACAGGAAGGCAACCACCGCTGCGGTGGCGACGATCGCTGCGACGGCCATCAGGATGATCTTCAGGGATTTGGCAAGACGCATGGCACTCCTTGTTCTTGAATTTCAAGCTGGTTTTGGTTCACGGTACGCCAGCGCGGCCGGTGAAATGGCGGGTTCCCCCCCCGGATTACGGCACCGCCAAGGTTTTCTTGAGAAGTCCAGGCAAATGAAGCGCTTGGGCCCGGGGGAGAATCCCCCGGTGTGAAAGCAAAAAGCCCCTGACCATTTCTGATCAAGGGCTTTCAAATTCTGGTGGCCTGGGGCGGAATCGAACCACCGACACGCGGATTTTCAATCCGCTGCTCTACCAACTGAGCTACCGGGCCAGAGCCGCTGATTATACATCAGCCAGCGCTGCGTTTGCCCCTGGAAAGGTCCACGCCCAGCTGCTTGAGCTTGCGGTACAGGTGGGTGCGCTCCAGGCCGGTTTTTTCGGCAACCCGGGTCATGGAGCCGCCTTCTTTGGCCAGGTGAAATTCAAAATAGCACTTTTCAAACTCGTCGCGCGCGTCGCGCAGGGGCTTGTCCAGTTCGAACAACTGGCGCGGCTGAGGGCCCATTTCCACTACCGGGGGCAGGTTGTGCCCACCAGTCATGGCCGACTCCACCGTCAGCTCGCTGGGCACTGTGCCTTGCAGCATGGCACCGGGCTTGCGCGCGCTGGTTCGGGCCAGGCCCGCCTCAACCGCCTTGAGCAGTTTTTGCAGCGTGATGGGTTTTTCCAGGAACGACTGCGCGCCGATTTTTGTGGCTTCTACCGCGGTGTCGATGGTGGCGTGGCCGCTCATCATGATGACGGGCATGGTCAGCAAGCCGCTGGTGGCCCACTCCTTGAGCAGCGAGACGCCGTCGGTATCGGGCATCCAGATGTCCAGCAGCACCAGGTCGGGCCGGGCCTTGCTGCGCACGGCGCGGGCTTGCGCAGCGTTTTCGGCCAGCTCGACGTTGTGGCCTTCGTCGTTCAGGATTTCCGAGAGCAGGTCCCGGATACCCAGTTCGTCGTCCACCACCAGTATGTTTGCCATGTGAAGTGCTGTTCCTGCAAGTTCGTTCGCTGGCTGTTGCTAAGCCGCAACTGCGAATGATAACGACACTTGCGCGCCCTGTACCACTCCGTCGCTCACCCGGTTGGATAAATCGATGCGGGCACCGTGTTCGTCGGCAATTTTCTTGACCACGGCCAGCCCAAGGCCGGTGCCTTTGGCCTTGGTGGTTACATACGGTTCAAAAGCGCGTTTCAGGATGGCTTCGGGGAAGCCGTTGCCGGTGTCCTGCACCGCCAGGCGCACCCGGCGCGAGGTGTTGTTCCATTGGGTTTTGAGCGTGACCTGGCGCAATGCGCACCCTTCGGTGGCGTCCTGGGCGTTTTGCAACAGGTTGTGGATGACCTGGCGCAGTTGCTGCGCGTCGCCCAGCACCGGCGGGCAGGCTGGGTCCAGCACCAGTTCAATGGGCACCGCGCCGGCGTTTTCGCCGCCCTCGTCCAGGTACAAATTCAATACATCCGCCACCAGTGCGTTCAGGTCCACCGGCTTCAACTCGGCCGCGGGCAGGCGCGCGTAGTCACGGAACTCATTGACCAGCCGCTTCATCGCGTCCACCTGGTCAACAATGGTCTTGACCGACTTGGTCAGCATGGCCTGATCAGGCTGCGCCAGTTTGCCCGCCAGTTTCATTTCAAGCCGTTCGGCCGATAGCTGGATGGGTGTGAGCGGGTTCTTGATTTCGTGCGCAAGGCGGCGTGCCACCTCGCCCCAGGCCTGCGCGCGCTGGGCCGAGACGATTTCAGAAATATCGTCGAACACCAGTAGCCAGGCCTGTTTGCCCGGCACGCTGGAGGGCATTTCAGCTCCACGGGCCACCAGGGTAATAACGTTTTTTTGCGGTGCGGCAGACTGCTCGGCACCAAGTTCGAACGACTGCTGCCAGTGGTCCAGCCCATGCTCCTGGCGCTCGCGCAGGTAGCCTTCAAACTGGGCCTGGACGCCAACCCCAAAGGCCTCAAGGCCCGGGACATCGGCCAAGGCCATGCCTTCGTACACGGCCATCGGCAGGCGCAACACCCGGGTGGCTCCAGGGTTGGCCGACAGGATGATGCCACCAGTGTCGAGCACGATCACCCCGGCAGTAAGGTTGTCCAGAATGGCCTGCAAGTTGGCACGCGCGGCGCTCACCTGGTCCATGCTTTTTTCTACCGAGCCGCGCGCGTCGGCAAGCTGTTGGGTCATCAGCGCGAAGGACCGGGTCAGGCCACCGAGTTCGTCTTTGCCCTGCAACGCCGGCTTGGGGCTGAGGTCTCCGGCCGCCACCTCGCGCACACCCGCCGCCAGCACCAGCAGTGGCCGCGCAAGCTGGTTGCCCAGCAACACCGCCAGCAATACCGCACCAAACACCGCCATGAACAAGCTCAGCGTGAGCGTGCCGATGTACATGCGGCGCAAGCCCTCGCGGGCCAGTGCGCGCTCCTGGTATTCACGGTTGGCTTCCTGCACCGCAATGGCATTGGCCACCAGCGCGGGCGGCAGCTCTTGCGTGACTTGCAGGTAACGGGTTTCAGCCAGCAGGCCCAACGACGAGGACGCTGCCACCGCCAGCACCTTGATGCGTGCGTTGGTTACCGCGTTCAGGCCCGGCTCGTCCAGCCCCTCCACCACCGCCACGGCGCGCTGGGCGCGCACATTGCGCAGCTGTTGCGCAGTGGGGCGGTCCGGGTTCAGCAGAAAGCGCGACCGCCCGGCGCTGCCAACCATCTGGCCCGTGGCACTCCAAAGGACAACATCGTTGGCCGAGAGCTGTTCGCGGATGCGTTCCAGCACCAGGCCAGTGGCTGCGTCGGGCATGTCGGCCACTTGGGTGGCAGCGGAGCGGGTTTTGTTGGCAAGGTCGTTGGACAAGGTATCCAGCGTGGCGCGCCCCAGGTTCAGGCCGGCCTCAAGTGCACCCTCAACCTTGACGTCGAACCAGCTCTCAATGGAGCGCGAAACAAACTGGTAAGACACCACATAAATCAGCACCCCCGGTGCCAGCCCCACCAGGGCAAAGATGGCCGCCAGCTTGACCAGCAAGCGGCTGCCAAACCGGCCACGGCGCAGCCGCAGCACCAGCCGCACGATGATCCAGCCGATGACCAGCAACAGCAACGCCGCCACCACCACGTTAATGATGAACAGGCGCGCGTAGTTGCGCTCGTAAAGCTCGCGGTTGTTGGTGGCCAGCGTCAGCAAGAACAACAGCAGCACGCCGATCAGCACCATGGCGGCCACCCCCAGGCTCAGCGCCCAGCGCAAGGCCCGCGAGTTTTTCAGGGAAAAGCGCGCGGCAGACTCAGGCGGGTTCACGGTGCGGTTTCCACCACCAGCCGCTGGTTGCGTACGACGGCAATGCGCCAGTCAGGCTGACCGACAGCGCCAATCTGGAACGGGCGGGGCAACTGGGACACGTCCAGCCTGAAGCGCAAGTCCACGTTGTGGCGGGCGTCGGGCTCGATCTCGCTGGGCTCGGCAATCTTCCAACGTGATATACGCTTGATGGCGGCCATCGCTTCCTCCAGCGACTCGAAGTTCTGGCCCAGCGTCACGCCCAGCCCGGTGTTGTTGATCGGTGCGGGTGCTACCTGGAGCCGCCAGCGGCGCGTCAGCGGCTGGTAGGACAGGCGCATGTGCCGCGCCGCGCCGGCGAGCTTGCGGTCGTACCAGTACCAGCGGTCGCGGTACAGGTCGGCCTCGGCCACAAAATACATCGACAAGCCCTTGAGCAGCGCGTCTTCCACCACCGCGGGCAGGTCAAAGCGGATGTTGGCCGACAAGAACACGCCCTCGTCGGTGCGCTGCAACTGCATTTGGCTGATATCAGTGGGCACGTCGGCGCGCACCGGCGTGGCCAAGCCAAACAGCAGGCAGGCAACGGCCAGCCAGGCCGCCAGGCTAAGGCGCGCGCTTTTGCAGCAGAGCGTAGAAAAATCCGTCGTGATCACCTTGCAGATTGTCCGGGACGGGGTTCGGGTTTGCCCCTGTTTGGGGCATTAAATGGCCAGGCGATGGCAGCAAAACAGCCTCGGTGTTGTGTGCAACAAACGTTTGCACTTGGGCCTCGCCCTCTGCGCGAAACACCGAACAGGTGCAATACAGCATGAACCCGCCGGGGCTTAGCAAGGGCCACAGCGCGGCCAGCAACCGGGCCTGGGTCAATGCAAGCTGCGCGATGTCGGACTCGCGCCTGAGCCAGCGCACGTCGGGGTGACGCCGCACGATGCCTGACGCGGTACAGGGCGCGTCCAGCAAGATGGCGTCAAACGGCTGGCCGTCCCACCAGTCGGCAGGGCGCGCTGCGTCTGCGGCGACAACCTGGGCTGTCAGGCCCAGGCGACGCAGGTTGTCATGAATGCGGTCGCAGCGCAGCGGGTCAATGTCCAGCGCAATCACGTCAGCGCCGGCCAGTTCCAGCAGGTGCGCGGTCTTGCCGCCAGGGGCGGCGCAGGCATCCAGAATGCGCGGACGACCCTGGGCCGGCAAGCCCCGCAGCAGCAGCGGCGCGGCCAGCTGCGCGGCGGCGTCCTGCACCGAAACCACGCCGTCGGCAAAGCCGGGCAGTTCGTTCACGGCGCAAGCGCGCTGCAGCACCACGCCATGTTCGCCCACCGTGGTTGCTATATTATTTATAGCGGCTAGCGCAGCAACGTAGCGGGCTGGAGCCTCTTTTCTTGCATTAACACGCAATGTCATGGGGGCTGGCAGATTGTTGGCGCGAAGAATCGCCTGCCACTGGGTGGGGTGGTCCTTGCGCAGCCGGTCAATCCACCAGCGGGGATGGTTCCACTGTGCGACCGGGTCGTTTTCAGTGGCCGCCACCAGTGCGTCGCGCTCGCGCAGGAAGCGGCGCAGGCAACCATTGATGAAGCCAGACTGGCCGCGCATGGTGGGGGCGCGTTTGGCCGCCTCTACTGCCTGGTCAACCAGAGTGAACACTTCGTACGGGGCTTGCGCCACGTCCCAGGCCAGGGCCAGCGCGGTACACAGCAGCGCATCAGCCTCGGGCGGCGGCGCGCGCCTGGCGAGCTGGCGACGCAGCGCCTCCGCGCGGCCGAGCTGGCGCAACACATGCATGGCCAGGGCCTGTACGCCGGGGCGAAGCCCGCCATCCACCGCCGCCAGCGCAGCGGTGCCAGACTGGCCCGCACGCACGGCCATCAAAACAGCAGCGGCAGCCTGAAGCTGCCGCCAGAGAGGGATAGGGATTGCCATCACCGCATTGTGCAGGCCGCTTCGCCCATTCCAGTGCCGCCGCGGAACCGGCTTAGCCGGGCCGCAGGGGGCGCCCCCTTTGGGGAGGCGCCGCAGGCGCTTCCGGGGGGGGGGCTTACACCAGGCTATCGGCCCAAATGTTGTGCGCCCAGTTCATGGCGTAGGTGCCTTCCAGCTCGTTGGGAGCGGCGCTCAGGCCGCCGGAGCCGGCCACCGTCTTGAAGGTTTTTTCTGCCGCCACGTACTCGTGAACGCTGGCCACGTGAACCACGTTTTTGTTATCCACAAAGCTGTAGCAGGTGTTGGTCAGCATGGGGGCCGGGTTCACCGCCCAGCCAGCCAGCTCGGCCACAATGGCGGCCGCCGCCACCTTGGCATGGCTGTTGGCCATGTGGCCGCTCTTGGGCATGGCAGGCGCGATCTGGATGGAGTCGCCCAGCACATGCACATCCTTGGCAGCAGTGGACTCGAAGGTCTGGTAATTGACGCCGCACCAGCGGTTGTTGGCCTGGTTGTTCAGGCCCGTCTGCACCGCGATCAGGCCGGCCCGCATCGGCGGCAGGGCGTTGATGACGCTGGCCTTGACGTCGTCCTGCACTTCAAACTTGATCAGCCCATTTTTGGCGTCTACCGCCGTGGCCTTGTGCTGGCCGCGGTACTCGACGATGCCCTTGTATTGTTCGGCCCAGACCTTCTTGAACAACGCGCCTTTGGACGTGACATCGGGGTTGGCGTCCAGGATCAGCACCTTGCTGCGCGGCTTGGCCTGCTTGAAGTACCAGGCCACCTGGCAGGCCCGCTCGTAGGGGCCTGGCGGGCAGCGATACGGTGCTTCGGGGATGGTGAGCGCATAGACGCCGCCGTCAGGCATGGCTTCCAGCTGCTTGCGCAGCGCCTGCGTTTCTGGCCCGGCCTTCCAGGCCTGAAGGATCTGGCCCGAAGCCTGCGCGGCGGCCAGGCCTTCAATACCGCCGAACATCAGGTCAATGCCAGGCGAGACCACCAGCTTGTCGTATGCAATCGTGGCCCCGCCACCGAGCGTGACGGTCTTCTTGGCGGTATCTATGGACTTGGCCATGTCTTTGACCACGGTTACGCCGTGGTTTTTGCCCAGGCCTGAATAGGGCGTGGTGATGTCGGCCATCTGCTTGCTGCCGCCGATCACGAGGTTGGAGATCGGGCACGACACGAATGCGTCATTGGGTTCGATCAACACCACGTCAATCTTGTAATCAGACAGCAAGCGCACGTACTTGGCAGCGGTCGCACCGCCGTAGCCGCCGCCCACCACCACCACCCGGGCCTTGGCCGGAATGGAGGTTGTGGCACAGGCACCCAGGCCCAGCAGGCTGAGTGCGGCGGAAGAATGAAGAAAGGAACGTCTTTGCATGGTGCTTCCCCTTATTTTTTCTGAGCTGCAAAGTAAACCGAGATTTGCTCGATCTGCGCGTCGCTATAGCCCTTGCTGAGCTGGTGCATCACGGTGGCGGGGCGGGCACCCGACTTGAACGCCTTGAGCTGGGCGACCAGATAGTCTTTGGGCATTGCGGCAATGGTGGGCACAGCCGAGCCATCCACCGCCTTGCCATTGGTGCCATGGCAGTTGGCGCAGGTGGCGGCCAGGCTCTTGATGTACAACAACTCCTGCGTCTGGGCGTTGGCGGCACCCGCAGCAGCCAGCACCACGCCGGCGGCGATCCAGTTCAGTTTCATGGGAAATCTCCTCTAGGTAGGCAACTGTCAATAGTGGGGCCGACAGGGCCGCACCGCCTCCGTAGTATCCATGAGGCGCGCCGGATGCCAACCAATTTCAGGCAATGAGCTTATAGGGAAGCGGCGGCCCTGAAGCCAAACAACCAGGCCAACAGGACTGCCGGGAACTGACTGATGGCTGCGTTGTAACCCGCCACTGCGGCATTGAACTGGGCCTGCAAGCGGTCGGTGTCTTGCAGCAGGCGTTGCCATTCAGCGGACAGGGTATCGGGCATGGCGGCGCCGGCCAGGTCATGCGCGTCGGTTTGCAGGTGTTGCCAGGCCTGTAGCAAAACATCTTGCGCAGTACGCAGCGCGTTTGCTTGAGCGGCATGCAAGGGCCGCACGCGCATGGCCTCCAGCGAGGCCGCAAACTGGGTGGTGGCACCACTCAGGCCCGCCCACAGTGCACTGGCGTCGTCCATCTGGCCGCCAGACTTTTCAAGCTGCGAGGACTGAAACTCATCCGGCAGGCTGGCGCGTGCCAGTTCAATATGGCGCAGCCATTGCGCGTCGAGCTCGACAAAAGCCACTTTGACTTGCGAACGCAGGCGCACCAGTCGGTTGTAGGCACCCACCGACCAAAACAGCAACACCGCAACAGCAATCCAGAGAAACAGGTTCATGGCCTGAACTATAAAGAAAAAGCGCCTCAGGCCCGCATGAAACGGACGTGAGGCGCTATCTTTTTGCTAGCAACTCGGCTTATTCGGCCGTCGCTCCTGCGCCCGGCTCGCTGGGGCCACCTTCCGTGGCGGTGGCCAGCTCGGCGGCTTCGGCCTCGGCGATGGCGTGGCGCTCGGCCTCGTCCATCTGGTCCTTGGCCTTGCGCGCCTGGTGATAGGCCATGCCGGTGCCCGCAGGGATCAGGCGACCCACGATGACGTTCTCCTTCAGGCCGCGCAGCTCGTCGCGCTTGCCCATGATCGCGGCTTCGGTCAGGACACGCGTGGTCTCCTGGAACGACGCAGCAGAGATGAACGAGTCGGTGGACAAAGACGCCTTGGTAATGCCCAGCAGCAAGTTGCTGAAGGTGGCCGGAATCTTGCCAGCGGCGCGCAGGGCGTCATTGGTGTCCAGGATTTCCGAACGCTCGACCTGCTCGCCGGCGATGTAGCTGGACTCGCCCACGTTTTCGATCACCACGCGACGCAGCATCTGGCGAACGATCACTTCGATGTGCTTGTCGTTGATCTTCACGCCCTGCAGGCGATAAACGTCCTGCACTTCGTCAACGATGTAGCGCGCCAGTTCCTCGGAGCCCAGCAGGCGCAGGATGTCCTGCGGGTCGGCCGGGCCGTCCACCACAGACTCGCCCTTGTTGACCACCTGGCCTTCGTGCACCAGGATGTTCTTTTCCTTGGGCACCAGCTCTTCGTGCACGCCACCTTCCGGGTCAGTGATCTGAAGGCGGATCTTGCCCTTGGTCTCCTTGCCGAACGACACGGTACCGGTCATCTCGGCCAGCACGCCCTTGTCCTTGGGCGAACGGGCTTCGAACAGCTCGGCCACACGCGGCAGACCGCCGGTAATGTCGCGCGTCTTCTGGCCTTCGATCGGGATACGGGCCAGCACTTCGCCGGGGCCCACGTCCATGCCGTCACGAACCTGGATCAGCGCGCCAACCTGGAAACCAATCGTCACTGAATGGTCCGTGCCGGGGATCTTGACTTCGTTGCCGGAGCCGTCGATCAGCTTGACCTGGGGACGCACCACCTTGGCAGAGCCGCGGCGCTTGGGGTCAATCACCACCAGTGTGGACAGGCCGGTGACCTCGTCCACCTGCTTGGCCACCGTCAGGCCTTCTTCGACGTTCTCGAACCTCACCTGGCCCGCGAATTCCGTGATGATCGGGCGGGTCAGCGGATCCCAGTTGGCCAGCACCGTACCGGCCTTGACCGGCTGGTCGGCCTTGACCGCCAGGATCGCGCCATACGGCACCTTGTGACGTTCGCGCTCGCGGCCATGCTCGTCGTGAATAATGATTTCACCCGAGCGGGCAATCACCACCAGCTCCTTCTTGCTGTTGGTCACGTAGCGCATGGTGGCGTTGAAGCCGATCACGCCGTTGGACTTGGCTTCCACGCTTGACGCGATGGCCGCACGCGACGCCGCACCACCGATGTGGAAGGTGCGCATTGTCAGCTGGGTGCCGGGTTCGCCGATGGACTGGGCGGCAATCACGCCGACTGCTTCACCGTTGTTCACCAGGCCGCCGCGGCCGAGGTCGCGGCCGTAGCACTTGGCGCACAGGCCAAAGCGGGTCTCGCAGGTCAGCGCGGTGCGGACCTTGACTTCGTCCACGCCGGTTGCTTCGATCTCTTCGATGTTGTCTTCGTCCAGCATTTCGCCGGCCTTGAGCAGCACCGCGCGGGTTTCGGGGTGCACCACGTCTTCGGCAGCGGTACGGCCCAGAATGCGGTCGCGCAGCGATTCGATGACTTCACCGCCCTCGACGATGGCGCGCATCAGCGAACCATCGTTGGTGCCGCAGTCGACTTCGATCACCACCAGGTCCTGGGTTACGTCCACCAGGCGGCGTGTCAGGTAGCCGGAGTTGGCCGTCTTCAGCGCCGTGTCCGCCAGGCCCTTTCGGGCACCGTGGGTGGAGATGAAGTACTGCAACACGTTCAGGCCTTCACGGAAGTTGGCCGTGATCGGGGTCTCGATGATCGAACCGTCAGGCTTGGCCATCAGGCCGCGCATGCCCGCCAGCTGGCGGATCTGGGCGGCAGAACCGCGGGCTCCGGAGTCGGCCATCATGTAGATGGAGTTGAAGGATTCCTGGTCCACCGTCTTGCCGTGACGGTCGATGGTCTTTTCCTTGGCCAACTGGGCCATCATGACCTTGGAGACTTCGTCACCGGCCTTGCCCCAGATGTCCACCACCTTGTTGTAGCGCTCGCCAGACGTCACCAGACCCGAAACATACTGCTGCTCGATCTCTTTGACCTCTTTTTCGGAGCGGGCAATGATGTCGGCCTTTTGCGGCGGCACCAGCATGTCGTCAATGCAGATCGAGATGCCGGCCTTGGTCGCCAGTCGGAAGCCGTTTTGCAGCAGCTTGTCGGCGAACACCACGGTCTCTTTCAGGCCGCATTTGCGGAACGAGACGTTGATGAGCTTGGAGATTTCCTTCTTCTTCAGCGCCTTGTTAATGTTGCTGAACGGCAGACCCTTGGGCAGGATTTCAGACAGCAGCGCGCGGCCGGCCGTCGTTTCCACCAGGCTGGTCGACGGCACGAATTCGCCGGTTTCCTTGTTCTTGGTCCACTCGGTCAGGCGCACCGTCACTTTGGCGGTGAGTTCGACTTCACCCGCGTCAAAGGCACGTTGCACTTCACCGGTGTCGGCAAAGATCAGGCCCTCGCCCTTGGCGTTGATACGCTCGCGGGTGGTGTAGTACAGACCCAGCACCACGTCTTGCGAGGGCACGATGGAGGGTTCGCCGTTGGCCGGGAACAGCACGTTGTTGGAGGCCAGCATCAGCGTGCGGGCTTCCATCTGGGCTTCCACCGACAGCGGGATGTGCACGGCCATCTGGTCGCCGTCAAAGTCGGCGTTGAAGGCGGCGCAAACCAGCGGGTGTAGCTGGATGGCTTTGCCTTCAATCAAGATGGGCTCAAAAGCCTGAATGCCCAGACGGTGCAGCGTGGGTGCCCGGTTCAACATGACCGGGTGCTCCTTGATGACCTCTTCCAGAATGTCCCAGACCACTGGCGTGCCGGCTTCGACTTCCTTCTTGGCGGCCTTGATGGTGGTAGCGATGCCCATGGCTTCCAGGCGCGAGAAGATGAACGGCTTGAACAGTTCCAGCGCCATCAGCTTGGGCAGGCCGCACTGGTGCAGCTTGAGCGTCGGGCCCACGGTAATGACTGAACGACCCGAGTAGTCGACGCGCTTGCCCAAAAGGTTTTGGCGGAAGCGGCCGCTCTTGCCCTTGATCATGTCGGCCAGGGACTTCAGGGCGCGCTTGTTGGCGCCCGTCATGGCCTTGCCACGGCGGCCGTTGTCCAGCAGGCTGTCCACGGCCTCCTGGAGCATTCGCTTCTCATTGCGGGCAATGATTTCAGGGGCTTTCAGTTCCAGCAACCGGCGCAGACGGCTGTTGCGGTTGATGACGCGACGGTACAGGTCGTTCAGGTCAGAGGTGGCGAAGCGGCCGCCGTCCAGCGGCACCAGCGGGCGCAGGTCGGGCGGCAGCACCGGCAGCACTTCCATCACCATCCATTGCGGCCGGATGCCGGACTTCTTGAACGCTTCCAGCACCTTCAGGCGCTTGGCGTTCTTCTTGACCTTGACTTCAGAGCCGGTCAGGTCGCCGCGCAGCTTCTCGATCGAA
This sequence comes from Ramlibacter sp. 2FC, assembly GCA_943369755.1. Taxonomy (GTDB): domain Bacteria; phylum Pseudomonadota; class Gammaproteobacteria; order Burkholderiales; family Burkholderiaceae_C; genus CALROG01. The sequence continues at coordinate 8,832 of CALROG020000029.1, read as the reverse complement.
TCCTCGATGTCGATGCTTTCAAGCAGGTCCCGGATGCCTTCGGCACCCATCTTGGCCACGAACTCGTCACCGTATTCCTTGCGCTTGGCGTCGTAGTCGTCTTCAGACATGATGCCGAACTTCTTCAGCGGGGTCATGCCGGGATCAGTCACAACATAGGCTTCAAAATAGAGCACCCGTTCGATGTCGCGCAGCGTCATGTCGAGCACCAGGCCCAGACGCGACGGCAACGACTTCAGGAACCAGATATGGGCGCAGGGCGCGGCCAGGTCGATGTGACCCATGCGCTCGCGACGCACCTTGGTTTGCGTGACTTCAACGCCGCACTTCTCGCAGATCACACCGCGGTGCTTGAGGCGCTTGTACTTGCCGCACAGGCATTCGTAGTCCTTGATGGGGCCAAAAATCTTGGCGCAAAACAAGCCGTCACGTTCGGGCTTGAAGGTGCGGTAGTTGATGGTTTCGGGCTTTTTCACCTCGCCGAAAGACCAGGAGCGGATCTTTTCGGGCGACGCCATGCCGATGCGGATTGCATCGAAATGTTCGTCAGGCGTGAATTGCTTGAACAGGTCGAGTAGTGATTTCATGAGTTAAATCCTTGTTCCTTCCTGCGATTACGAGCGCTCGAGCTCAATGTCGATACCGAGCGAGCGGATTTCCTTGACCAGCACGTTGAACGACTCCGGCATGCCGGCTTCGATGGCGTGCTCGCCCTTGACGATGCTTTCGTAGACCTTGGTACGGCCCACCACGTCGTCGGACTTGACGGTCAGCATTTCCTGCAGCGTGTAGGCGGCCCCATAGGCCTCCAGTGCCCACACTTCCATCTCGCCAAAGCGCTGGCCGCCGAACTGGGCTTTACCGCCCAGTGGTTGCTGCGTGACCAGCGAGTACGGGCCAGTTGAGCGCGCGTGCATCTTGTCGTCCACCAGGTGGTGCAGCTTGAGCACGTGCATGTAGCCCACTGTGGTGGGGCGCTCGAACTGCTCGCCGGTGCGGCCGTCATACAGGTGCGCCTGGGTCCGGGCAGGCGTGAGGCCCTTGGCCTTCACCACCTCGTCCGGGTAGGCCAGCCTGAGCATGCCGCGGATCTCTTCTTCAGAGGCGCCGTCGAATACTGGCGTGGCAAACGGGATGCCCTTGGACAAGTTGCCCGACATCTCCAGAATGTCAGCGTCAGACAGCTTGGACAACTCTTCCTTGCGGCCAGAGCCGTTGTACAGCTGGTCCATGAACTTGCGCAGCTCGGCCACCTTGGCCTCTTGTTGCAACATGTCACCGATGCGCTGGCCAATGCCCTTGGCGGCCCAGCCCAGATGCACTTCCAGCACCTGGCCCACGTTCATGCGCGAAGGCACGCCCAGCGGGTTGAGCACGATGTCGCACGGCGTGCCGTCGGCCATATAGGGCATGTCTTCGACCGGAACGATCTTGGACACCACACCCTTGTTGCCGTGACGCCCGGCCATCTTGTCGCCAGGCTGCAGGCGACGCTTGACGGCCAGGTAGACCTTGACCATCTTCAGCACACCAGCGGGCAACTCGTCGCCCTGGGTGAGTTTTTTGCGCTTTTCTTCAAACGCCAGGTCAAAGCGATGGCGCTGCTGTTCGATCGAATTCTTGATCGACTCCAGCTGCGAGGCCACTTCATCGTCGGCCGGACGGATGTCGAACCAGTGGAACTTCTCGACCGACGCCATATAGGCCTTGTCGATCTTGGTGCCCTTGGCCAGCTTCTGCGGGCCGCCGTTGGCGACTTTGCCATTGAGCAGCTTCTCGATCCGGTCAAACGCGTCGGCCTCGACAATGCGCAGCTGGTCATTCAGGTCGAGCCGGAAACGCTTGAGCTCATCGTCAATGATCTGCTGGGCGCGCTTGTCGCGCACGATGCCTTCGCGGGTGAAAACCTGCACGTCGATCACCGTGCCCTGCGAGCCCTGGTCGACCCGCAGCGAGGTGTCTTTCACGTCGGAGGCCTTCTCGCCAAAGATGGCGCGAAGCAGTTTCTCTTCGGGCGTGAGCGTGGTCTCGCCCTTGGGCGTGACCTTGCCGACCAGCGTGTCGCCGGGCTGAACTTCAGCGCCCACATAGATGATGCCGGACTCGTCGAGACGGTTGAGCTGCTGTTCGCTCAGGTTCGGGATGTCGCGGGTGATCTCCTCGGCACCCAGCTTGGTGTCGCGGGCCATGACCACCAGTTCCTCGATATGGATCGAGGTGTAGCGGTCTTCCGCGACCACGCGCTCGCTGATCAGGATCGAGTCTTCAAAGTTGTAGCCGTTCCAGGGCATGAACGCCACCAGCATGTTCTGGCCAAGCGCCAGCTCACCAATGTCGGTCGATGCACCGTCAGCAATCACGTCGCCCTTGGCGATGGTGTCGCCGCGTTTGACGATGGGACGCTGATGAATATTGGTGTTCTGGTTGGAGCGCTGGTACTTGATCAGGTTGTAGATGTCCACGCCGACCTCGCCGGCCTGGGCTTCTGCGTCGTTCACCCGCACCACGATGCGGGTGGCGTCCACGTAGTCGACCACGCCGCCACGGCTGGCCGTGACTACCGTGCCGGAGTCGATCGCCGAAACCCGCTCGATGCCGGTACCGACGAAGGCCTTCTCGGGGCGCAACACCGGCACCGCCTGGCGCTGCATGTTGGCACCCATCAGCGCGCGGTTGGCGTCGTCGTGCTCCAGGAATGGCACCAGTGAAGCCGCCACCGAGACGATCTGCGCGGGCGACACGTCCATGTACTGGATGCGTTCGGCACCGCAGAGAATGGACTCACCCTTTTCACGGGCCGAGACCAGCTCGTCGGCAAGCTTGCCGTCCTTGTCCAGCGTGGCGTTGGCCTGCGCGATGACGTACTTGCCCTCTTCAATGGCCGACAGGTAGTCGATCTGCATCGAGACCTTGCCATCTGCGACCCGACGGTACGGCGTCTCAATGAAGCCGTATTCGTTGAGGCGCGCATACAGCGCCAGCGAGTTGATCAGGCCGATGTTCGGGCCTTCTGGCGTCTCAATCGGGCAGACACGACCGTAGTGCGTTACGTGCACGTCGCGCACTTCAAAACCAGCCCGTTCGCGGGTCAGGCCGCCCGGGCCCAGGGCCGAGACGCGACGCTTGTGCGTGATCTCGGACAACGGGTTGGTCTGGTCCATGAACTGCGACAACTGGGAGGCACCAAAAAACTCCTTCAGTGCCGCAGAAATCGGCTTGGAGTTGATCAGGTCGTGCGGCATCAGCGGCTCTTGCTCGGCCTGGCCGAGTCGTTCCTTGACGGCTTTTTCAATGCGGGCCAAACCGGTGCGGTACTGGTTCTCGGCCAGCTCGCCGACGCAACGCACGCGGCGGTTGCCCAGGTGGTCAATGTCGTCGACTTCGCCGTTGCCGTTGCGCAGGTCCACCAGAATCTTGACCACGGCCAGGATGTCTTCGTTGGTCAGCACCATCGGGCCGGTCGATTCGTCGCGGCCGATCTTGGCGTTGAACTTCATGCGGCCCACGCGCGACAAGTCATACGTGTCGGGGTTGTAGAACAGGCGCTGGAACAAGGCTTGCACCGCGTCTTCAGTGGGCGGCTCGCCGGGGCGCATCATGCGGTAGATGGCAACGCGGGCCGCGAACTCATCCACCGTTTCGTCAATGCGCAGGGTCTGCGACATGTACGCACCCTGGTCAAGTTCGTTGGTGTAGATGCACTGCAGCTCCTGCACACCAGCGGTGCGCAGCTTCTTGAGCAGGGCTTCGGTCAACTCGTCGTTGGCTTTGGCGATGATCTCGCCGGTATCGGCCTCAACAATCGTGCGGGCCACCACACGGCCAACCAGGAAGTCTTCCGGGACGCTGATGTGGGTGGTGCCAGACTGCTCCAGTTCACGCGTGTGGCGGGCCGTGACGCGCTTGTCTTTGGCCACCACCACCTTGCCCGACTTGTCGGTGATGTCAAAGCGGGCGACTTCGCCGCGCAGGCGTTCGGCCACAAACTCCATCTGCGCGCCACTGTCCATCAGGCGGAAGTTGTCGTTGACAAAGAAGTTCGCAAGGATTGACTCAGGGTTCAGGCCAATCGCCTTGAGCAGAATCGTGACCGGCATCTTGCGGCGGCGGTCAACGCGGAAGTACAGGATGTCCTTGGGGTCGAATTCAAAGTCGAGCCAGGAACCGCGGTACGGAATGATCCGGGCCGAAAACAGCAGCTTGCCCGAGCTGTGGGTCTTGCCTTTGTCATGCTCGAAGAACACGCCCGGCGAGCGGTGCAGTTGCGAGACGATAACGCGCTCGGTGCCGTTGATGATGAACGAGCCCTTGTCGGTCATCAGGGGCACTTCGCCCATGTAGACCTCTTGCTCCTTGACCTCCTTGACCACCTTGGACTGCGGCGTGGAAGACTCGCGGTCATAGATGATCAGCTGCACGCGGGCGCGCACGGCCGACGCAAAGGTCAGGCCACGCGTCTGGCACTCGCGCACATCGAAGGCCGGCTTGGCAAGGTTGTATTCAAGGTACTTCATCTCCACAAACCCGTTGTGGGAGACGATTGGGAAAGCAGCTTCAAATGCAGCCTGCAAGCCTTCGACGGTCCGCTTCTGCGGGCCTACGTCGGCCTGGAGGAACGCGGTGTACGCGTCTTTTTGCATCTGCAACAGATAAGGGACTTCCAGCACGCTGTCGCGGCTGCCGAAGCTTTTGCGGATGCGCTTGCGTTCGGTATATGAATAGGCCATGAGATCTCCGGGCTATGAGCTCTTAGCAACTGTCACGCCCCGATCAAATCGAACGAGGGCATTTCCTGGTGGGTTGGCCACTACCAACCTTGGCGGACGGCGATGCATTGCACATCGCCCGAACCAGGGCATCTTCTGCAGTCGGGGTCAGAAGACACTCAAAAACCGTTTGGGGCGCTTTCCTCGGGCCTTGCGGCCGCCAGGAAAACCGGCCCCACGCCGGTTTTTGGGTGCGCTCTGAAAGCGCCAAAGGCTGGAGGCCCTTTCGAGCACTCCAGCCCCTGAAAGAGACCGAGTTACTTGAGCTCGGCCTTGGCGCCGGCATCCACCAGCTTCTTCAGGGCAGCGTCGGCGTCAGCCTTGGCAATGCCTTCCTTGACGGCCTTGGGTGCACCGTCAACCAGGTCCTTGGCTTCCTTGAGGCCCAGGCCGGTGATTTCGCGCACAGCCTTGATGACCGACACCTTGTTGGCACCTGCTTCGAGCAGCACCACGTTGAACTCGGTCTGCTCTTCAGCCACCGCAGCAGCCGCGCCACCACCACCTGCAGCGGGGGCAGCCATGGCGGCTGCGCTCACGCCAAACTTCTCTTCGATGGCCTTGACCAGTTCGTTGAGTTCCATGACCGTCATGCTGTCCAGCGAGGTCAAAAATGCGTTTTTATCGAATGCCATTTTGATTTCCTAAAAATATGTTGGTGAAATGCCGTGCGCTTACGCAGCGGCAGCTTCCGGGACGGCTTCAGCGCCGCCGCCTTTTTTTGCTGCCAGTGCGCCGAGCACCACTGCGGTGCGCGAAATCGGCGACATCAGCAAGCCACAAAGCTGAGCCAGCAAAACTTCCTTGGAAGGAATATTGGCCAACTGCTTCACGCCATTGACATCCAGGGCCTTGCCTGCGAATGCGCCGCCACGAATAACCAGTTTTTCGTTGGTTTTCGCGAAATCGGCCACCACCTTGGCGGCGGCCACAGCATCCACAGAGAAGCCATAGATCAGCGGGCCGGTCATCTGGTCACCGACAACTTCAAACGCGCTACCTGCGACAGCACGGCGAGCCAGGGTGTTCTTCAGAACACTCAGGGTCACGCCCTTGCTGCGCGCATCGTTGCGCAGTTTGGTCATGTCAGCGACCGTGATGCCGCGGTATTCCGCCATCACCAGCGTTTGAGCTTTAGCGGCGAGGCCAGTCACTTCGGAAATGACCGCTTCTTTCTCACTGCGATTCAGACTCAAGGTCTACTCCTTAAAAAGTGCCTCTGCGCCCTGGGGCCTCGAAGCACGCCTTCCTGCAGCGACCAACTGTTTCAGAAACTTTTCAATTCCATCTTGCAGCGGGATCGCCATCTGCGTTGGCTTTCACTGATTAAGTGCAAACAGCTTGCACGCCAACGGTCTTGGATGACCCACCACGACCAAAGCCGTAGTGGCCCACCACACTGGCCACCCTTTCGGGCAACCCGATTCCTGCACCCGGGACCGCCTCACAGCGGCCCGGCTGCCGCGCGTTTACGCCAGGATGGTTTGCGTGTCCACGCGGACACCCACACCCATCGTTGACGAAACCGCAACTTTCCTCAAATACACGCCTTTGCTCGACGCCGGCTTGGCCTTGTTCAGCGCTTCAATCAGCGCGGCCAGGTTGCCTTGCAGCTTGTCGGTGTCAAACGAGCGGCGCCCAATGGTGCCGTGCACGATACCGGCCTTGTCGACGCGGAACTGCACCTGACCAGCCTTGGCGTTCTTCACCGCAGTGGCGACGTCGGGTGTGACGGTGCCAACCTTGGGGTTGGGCATCAGGCCGCGCGGGCCCAGAATCTGGCCCAGCGTACCGACGATACGCATGGCATCCGGCGCGGCAATCACCACGTCGAACGGCATGTCGCCCGCCTTGACCATGGCTGCCAGATCGTCCATGCCGACAATGTCAGCACCTGCGGCCTTGGCCTCTTCAGCCTTGGCACCCTGGGCAAACACGGCCACGCGCTTGACCTTGCCGGTGCCATTGGGCATCACGACGGCACCACGAACCACCTGGTCCGACTTCTTGGCATCAATGCCCAGTTGCACGGCCACGTCGATGGATTCATCAAACTTGGCAGTGGCGGCTTCCTTGACCATGGCAAGCGCATCGCTCAGCGGATACAGCTTGTTGCTGTCAACCTTGCCTTGAACGGCTTTTTGCTTTTTGGTGAGCTTGGTCATTTACACGCCCTCCACAGTCACGCCCATGGAGCGGGCAGAGCCGGCCAGGGTACGAACCGCAGCGTCAACGCTGGCGGCATTCATGTCTTTCATCTTGGTCTTGGCGATCTCTTCGAGCTGTGCGCGGGTGATCTTGCCAACCTTGTTGTTGTGCGGCGTGGACGAACCCTTGTCCAGCTTGATGGCCTTCTTGATCAGGGTCGTCGCGGGCGGCGTCTTGATGATGAAGGTGAAGCTCTTGTCCGCGTAAGCGGTGATAACCACCGGCAGCGGCAGACCGGGCTCAACGCCCTGGGTCTGGGCGTTGAACGCCTTGCAGAACTCCATGATGTTCAGGCCACGCTGGCCCAGTGCAGGGCCGATGGGCGGTGACGGATTGGCTTTGCCTGCAGGAACCTGCAGCTTCACAAAACCGACGATTTTTTTCGCCATGGTTTTTACTCCTTGCGGGTCATAGCGCCTGGGCTCAAGGCCACAAGCTCCCCGGGGTTAACGACTCTTTTCAACCAACGTTTTCTGCCGAGCCGGAAAGGCAAAAAACTGCATGCGCAAGGCCAGACGCTGGCCTTGCTTTCATCTGATTCAGGTCTTTTCGACCTGACTGAACTCAAGCTCCACCGGCGTGGCACGACCAAAAATCGTGACCGAGACCCGAACCTTGTTCTTTTCGTAATTGACTTCTTCGACCGTGCCGTTGAAGTCGGTAAACGGACCGTCCTTGACGCGCACATATTCACCCACAACAAACTCGACCTTGTGGCGCGGCTTGTCGGTGCCCTCTTGCATCTGGCTCACGATTTTCTGGACTTCTTCCTCAGAAATCGGAGCCGGGCGGTTCTTGGCACCGCCAACGAAACCTGTCACCTTGTTGGTGTGCTTCACCAGGTGCCAGGACTCGTCGTCCATGATCATTTCCACCAGCACATAGCCGGGGAAGAAGCGCCGTTCGGTGGTGCGCTTCTGGCCGTTCTTGATCTCGACCACTTCTTCGGTGGGCACGAGAATCCGGCCAAACTTGCTCTGCATGCCAGCGCGGTTGATGCGCTCCAGGATGTTGCGCTCAACCGCCTTTTCCATGCCCGAATAGGCATGGACCACGTACCAGCGCAGATCCGGATTGACCGGCGTTGCAGGGGTGGCGTCCAGAGCCGGGGTTTCAGCTTCAGTCATTTACTTCTTCCAGCCCAGAATGAGGTCGTAAAACACCCACTCGAGGGTCTTGTCAGTCAGCCACAGAAACAGCGCCATGACCACCACGAAAGCGAACACATACGCCGTCATCTGGATGGCTTCCTTGCGGGTCGGCCAAACCACTTTTTTGACTTCGCGCCAGGCATCGCGGCCAAACGCAACCAGCTGCTTGCCGGGCTCGGAGGTGACAAACACGATCACCGCGGCACCCAGGCCAACCAGCAGCGCGCCCCACTGGGCGATCTGCCCCTGCTTGGTCAGCAGGTAAAAACCGGCCAGCGCGGCAATCACCAGCGCCACCGCGGCGGCGAGCTTGGCTTTGTCGGCTCCGGTGCTGACAGTTTCGACTTGAGACGTGGCCATGTTTGGCGTGTTCCTGATTCAATTTCAACAGCGCCCTTTTGAGACGCCAAACCCGCCGGGTCGGGCGGGTCGGTTTGGGGGCCGCTTTTTGCGGCTGGCCCGGGTTGCCACTCAGGTGGCAGGGGCAGTAGGAATCGAACCTACAACCTTCGGTTTTGGAGACCGACGCTCTGCCAATTGAGCTATACCCCTGTAGCTTTACTCCAGGATCTTTGCAACCACACCCGAGCCCACGGTCTTGCCACCTTCGCGGATGGCAAAGCGCAGGCCTTCTTGCATGGCGATCGGGTTGATCAGTTTGACGATGATCGACACGTTGTCGCCAGGCATGACCATTTCCTTGCCCT
>CALROG020000028.1:0-54127 GCA_943369755.1 Ramlibacter sp. 2FC | reverse complement strand
GGAGCGGGATGCACCAGTAGATGAATGGGACGGCGTGAAGCTGCGCTACATCAACCCGCTGACGGGCGGCTCACCGATGCCCACCATGGCCACCTTCATGCAGCGGCTGCCGGAAGGTTTTGCCGGCAGGGCCTGGCGCCAGACCGACGGTGCGGTGTACAGCGTGGTTGAAGGTCACGGCACGGTAGAGGTTGCCGAGGGTGATTCGCAACGCATTTTTGCCTTCGGCCCGCGCGACCATTTTGTGGTGCCGTCATGGCACACTGCCCGCCTGCGTTCGCAAAGCGGCTGTGTGCTGTTCAGTTACTCCGACCGTCCGGTGCATCAGGCACTGGGCATCCATCAAGAAGAAAGGCTGTCATGAGCTATGTTTTCAACCCCGCCCCGGTCACTTCGGTCCCTGTTAAAGGTGTGGCGGATCGCTTCCCGGTGCACCGGGTCTATTGCGTAGGCCGAAACTACGAAGAGCACGCCAAGGAAATGGGGTTCACCGGCCGCGAGCCGCCCTTCTTCTTCCTCAAGCCAGCCGACACCGTGGTGCCGGTGAATGCGGGCGAAACCGGTGCCATGGCCTACCCGTCGCTGACCGCCAACCTGCACCATGAAATCGAACTCGTGGTGGCAATTGGCAAAGGCGGCAAAAACATTGCAGCAGCCAACGCACACCAACACATCTTCGGTTACGCCGTGGGCCTGGACATGACCCGGCGCGACCTGCAAAACGACATGAAAAAGCAGGGCCGTCCCTGGTGCATTGGCAAGGCCTTTGAGCAGTCCGCGCCCATCGGACCCATCACGCCCGCAGCGCAAGCCGGTGATGTGGCGAACGCCGAAATCTGGGTACAGGTCAACGGCCAGGATCGCCAACGCAGCAATGTCGCCAAGCTGATCTGGAACATTGGCGAAACCATTGAACACCTGTCCGCAGCATGGGAATTGCAGCCGGGCGACCTGATCTACACCGGCACCCCCGAGGGTGTGGCCGCGGTGGTGGCAGGCGACACTTTGCTGGGCAGCGTGGGCGGGCTGGGCACGCTGAGCGTTCGGGTCACGCCGGCCTGAACAACTTTTGCCTTGCGGGAAAGCCCCGAAGACGCGGCCCCGCCAATACGCTAAGTTCTGCTCACCTTACAACGGAGCCTTTCATGATCCAGCGACGTACCCTGCTCAAATCCTCGGCCGCCGTGGCCCTGGGCGCGCCAGCGCTCAGCGGCCTGGCACAACAGGCGGTCACGCTCAAGTTCCATACTTTCATGGCCCCCCTGTCCAACGTGTGGCTGTCCATGCACAAGCCATGGATGGACAAGGTCGAGAAGGAGTCCGCTGGCCGGATCAAGTTTGAGGGCTACCCGGCCATGCAGCTGGGCGGCACGCCCGTGCAGCTTTATGACCAGGCCCGCGACGGCGTGGTGGACATCGTCTGGACGCTGCCGGGCAATACGGCGGGTCGTTTCCCGCGTGTCGAAGTGTTCGAACTGCCGTTCATGATGAACAACGCCGAGGCCACGTCCAAAGCGTACTGGGAGTATGTGCAAACCATGGCTGCCGACGAGTTCAAGGAAACACAGGTACTGGCGCTGCATGTGCATGGCCCAGGCATGTTCCATTCCAAGGAAAAGCTCATCAAGAGTCCGGGCGATCTGAAGGGCATGAAGGTTCGCGGCCCAACCCGCCAGGTCACCAAGATGCTGGGTGCGGTGGGCGCTACACCGGTGGGCATGCCCTTGCCCGCCATCACCGATGCGCTGTCCAAGGGCACCATCGACGCCTGCGTCATTCCCTGGGAAGTGGTGCCGTCGATCAAGGTCAATGAGTTGACCAAATTTCACAGCGAGTTCCCGGCCAATCAGCCGGCGCTGTACACCACGACCTTCGTCATGGCCATGAACAAAGCCAAGTACGACGGCCTGGCACCAGACCTCAAAAAAGTCATTGACGCTAACTCAGGGTTGGCCACTTCGGCCTGGCTGGGCAAGACGCAACAAAGCAACGACCCGGTGGGCCGCAAGTCTGCGACTGATCGCAACAACACGATCCACCAGATCTCCGACGCCGAGACCGAAGCCTTCCGCAAGCTGTCGAACCAGATCGACGACGAGTGGGTAGCCGACATGAACAAGCGCAATTTTGATGGCAAAAAACTGCTGGAAACAGCGCGCGCACTGATTGCCAAGCACGGCAAGGCTTGACAAGGCTGGTCAACTGAAAAGGCTCCTTCGGGAGCCTTTTTTGTTTTCAACTTAAACTGCCTTGATGCTGCGCAGCCCAATCAAACACTGCAAATATTGCGGCACTGCCGTGGTCTACCGAATCCCCGACGACGGAGACACCCGTCAGCGCGCCGTTTGCCCGGGCTGCCACACAATCCACTACGAAAACCCGCTCAATGTGGTGGGAACAGTTCCGGTCTGGGGCGACAAGGTGCTGCTGTGCAAGCGCAACATCGAGCCGCGCAGGGGCAAGTGGACGCTGCCCGCGGGCTTCATGGAGCTGGGCGAAACAACCTCAGAGGGGGCCGCGCGCGAAACCGACGAAGAAGCCGGCGCGCAGTTTGAAATGCAGGGCCTGTTCAGCGTCATGAGTGTGCCGCGCGTGGGCCAGGTTCACTTGTTCTACCGCGCCCGACTGCTGAGTGACCAGTTCGCGCCAGGGCATGAAACGCTGGAGGCAAAGCTGTTTTCGGAAGAAGAAATCCCGTGGGAGGAGATTGCCTTCAGAACGGTCAAGGAGACGCTGGAGTGCTTCTTCGCCGACCGCCGTCAGGGCAGTTTTCAGGTGCACAACCGCGATATCGTCTGAGCCCGGCGCTCAGTTGCGCACCTTGCTGTCATCGCGCAGCTTGGCATCTTCGCGGCGTTGAACACAAACCGGGTGATTCTGAAAGCGGGCGCGCTCGCACTGCTCCTTGAAGCAAAACTCTCTGGACAGGAACATGCGGTCTTTGCAGGCGTCATTTGGACTTGCCGGGTCTGCCACCACAACCGGTGCCACCGGCGCTGATGCCTTGTGTTGAGTTTCTCGCGGCGGTTCAACGGTCGGCGTCGGTACCACGGGCACAGGCGCCGCCACTACCACCGGCGCTGAGGCCGGCTTTGCCACCCGCACTTGGCTCGCGGCACGGCGGGGCGCAGATGCAGCAGCAGCGGGCCGCGAAGCCGCGCTGGCGGGAGCCAGCGCCACTGATGCGACCGCAGCGTCCGCGCTTGCAGGTGTAAGCGCAACCGGTGCGGCGGCAGTTGGCGCTGTAACTGTGCCACCACTGGTCTGGGTTGATGCAGGTTTGCTGCCACCGACAAAGAGAAAAGCGGCAATCCCTGCCACGGCGAGAGCACCAATGCCCGCCAGAACAAGCTTTTGAGAGGACTTTGACTTCACCACTGAGGTGGCGGGCTCAACCAAGTCCGGTTGCGGACTCATCAATGCTGCGACTACCGGTTCTTTGGCAGGCGCTGCGGCCGGGGCAGACGTCGGGGCAGCAACGGCCGCAAACTCAGGCAGCGGCTCTGCAACCAAACGGACCGGCGTTTCAAGCGGGGCCGACACGGGCGGCTTGGCCTCAGGAGCAGGCGCGGGCGCAGCGGGCGTAGCGACTACAGGGAGCGACGAAGGTGGCGGCAAGGGCGGCGACGGCTCGGTACGCATCCGGGTGGCGTCCATATCCTGCTCGGGGCTGATGGCCCCAGCTGCAAATGTCCCGGACAGCACGGTCTGGTCTGGCGAGGAGCCGTTTTGCAGTTTGCGCAGCCTGCGTCGGGCCAGGTCGCCATAAATGCCGGACGGGAACTTGGCAAGGAACATGTCCAGCTCTTCCGGATCGGTCGAGTCCTTGATGTCTTTCCAATAGACCAGCTCAAGCTCTTGCGTCACTGTGGCGCTGGTGGCGCTGGTACTACTGGTCGCACTGCTGGCAGATGTGCCGCTGGTGCCCGACGTACCGGTGCCCACCGCACTACCGCGCGAGCCAGCCCCGGTACCCGGTTCCACGGGCTTGCGCATCGGGTCGGCCGGCGGCACCACGGTTGCGTCTTCGGCCCGCCGGATGGCGGATTGCAAGGCAGTGGCAAAGTCGCGCGCCGTAGCAAAACGTTCTTCGCGGTCCTTGGCCAGAGCCCGGGCGACCACGCCATCCAGCGCTGCGGGCAAGCGGGCGTTGTAGGCACTGGGGGGCTGCGGCGTATGGCCAATGATCTGGTGAATGATGGAAAAGTCGTTGTCGCCGTCGAATGGGCGGCGATCGGTGAGAAGCTGATAAAGCACCACCCCGACCGAGAACAGGTCAGCCCGTGAATCGATCTTCTGGCCCTGCACCTGCTCGGGCGACATGTACTTGAGCGTGCCCACCATGCTGCCTTGGGTCCGGGTGGCCTCGCCCGAGTCCTGAATACGCGCCACCCCAAAGTCGGCAAGCTTGACACGCCCGCCGGGCTCAATCAGCAAGTTGGCGGGCTTGATGTCCCGGTGCACGATGCCTTGCTTGTGTGCGTAGTCCAGCGCCGACAGAAGGTCGCGAACGATCTTTAGCACCTGCTCCAGCGAGTAGCGCTCACCCCGATCCAGGTGGTGCTTGAGGTCGTCGCCCTGGATGAACTCCATGACCAAGAAAGCAATGTCCCCATCGCGGTCGGAGTCGTATACGCTGACGATGTTGGGGTGCTGAAGCCGGGCCGCTGACCGGGCCTCGGTGCGAAAGCGGGCCTCGTACTCGGTGGCGGCCTCTTCCGAAAGATTCTCAACCTTGACCGTCTTGATCGCGACACGGCGATCAAGATTGGGGTCACGTCCCTCGTACACGATACCCATCGCGCCTTTGCCAAGCACGCGAATCAGATCGTATCGGCCAAGCTTTTTGAGACTCACAACTGAGGTAGGGGGGTGGTCACGGGAAAAATGATTCTACCTGCGGGCTTGCCCAGCGCTTATTTCGGACGCGTGACCGGTTCGCGTTTGAGACGCTGGCTCTCGCGCAAATAAGCCCCGGTGAAGTACTTGCCCAGCAGGCGCTCAAGCCACTGCGCCATGTCTGCGCCCTGGGTTTCATGGTGTTTGACATAGGCTTCCCACATGCGCGCGCCCTCAAAGAGGCGACCACCACCACCCAGCGACTTCTTAAGGGCTGTCGGGGAGTGTTCACGCAATGTACCCTCCACCGCGGCGCGTACCGCGACAGCGATAGCCACGTCATGGGCGCGCAGTTCGGCAAGCAACTCGCCCAGAGCACGTTCAGGCTTGACGAATCCGACGCTCGCATTGCGTCCGCCCAGCAAATACGTCAGCCGTATCTCGTCGGGCAAGTCGGCTTTGAGCGGGTTGTTGTCTTCTCGCGCCAACATGGTCCGGTCTTCGGCGCGCAAGTCGCGTTTGAGGTCGGCCTTGTCGGCATGCAGGCCCACCAGGCCCAACAAGGCCATACGAACCAGCTTGCCCATTTCCTCCAGTTCACCCGCGCTTAGTGGCCCCAGGCGCGCTGGGTCCAGCCCCAGTCCTTCAAAAAAAGCATTGAGTCCGGCGTTTCCGGAACCGACCGGTGCAGCGTCCAGGGGGCCCGCCCGCGAACCGGGGCCAAAGGTTGAGTCAAAGCCCCAGTCACCAAACGGATCGTCTTCACGCTCTACCGGGACCGCCGACGCCTGCGGTGCCTGGTTTGCGACCGGCGGCGACAAGGTGACGCCAAAACCGGACGCCTCGCGTTCGAGCACGGCCCAAGGGTCTTCTTGCGCCACCGGGGCTGCCGCACTGCCCACCACCCGGTAGTCGCCCACCTTGAGCAACTGGCCGTGTGGCAATACACCTTGCGCACCGGGCGGTGCCTCGCCAAATGGAAGTTCGACGCCATTGACTACCGAGAGCACCCGAAAATGAAGTTCGCCCGATACGCACCACACAGCCAGGTGCCGACGTGACACGTTTCGGCGCGGGTCGGGCAGGCAAATATGGCAATCGCCGTCGCGCCCCAACACCAGCTCAGCCTGGCCGTGGTCCAGATGCCTGCGGTCATCAATGCCCGGCCCGCTGATATGAATTTCAATTCGCATGGGCTCTGGTCGTTACCGGTTCAGCTCTTGACTGAGAACAATACCAGGGGCGCGGCCTCCGCGTCGCGTTCGCAGCCCAAAGAAATCTGGCCGCTGCCAACCAGGTAGCACTCGGTGCGCCGCAGCACCACAGGTTCAGCCTGGTTGCCCATGTAGACCCAGGTGCCAAAGCTCGACGCATCGTTAAGCACAAACTGGGCCCCGCGCCACTGTACTGTGGCGTGCACCCGGGACACCCGTGAATCATTGAGTGACAGCGATGCTGTCGCCGCCCTGCCAATAGACAGCTTTTCGCCCCGTGGCTCCAACTTCAGGCTTTGGCCAGCGGCTGAAATCTCAAGCCACGACTCACGCGCAACCTTGAGCATGGACACGCCCATGATGGTGGCGTCTGCATCGCGGTCCACGTTCCATTCAACCCGGAACACTTCGGTAACTTCGCTCTTGCCACGCAGGTAGATCGGGCCAAGGCTGCGCAACGGGGCTTGCTGCAGCGGTGCCAGCGCATCGCGCACGCGCTGTGTGGTCAGGATCTGCTCGGCCCCGGCAAGGTCGGCCAGACGGGCTGCGCTGTTGACGGCGTCGCCAAAGCAATCGCCGTCGATTTCGACTACCTCGCCGCACTCCACGCCCATCTGCATTTGTGCCGGGCTTCCGGTACCACCGGGGTATACCGGTTTTTCCTGCAAGCGCTTCTGGATCGAGACACAGGCGGCCAACGCGTCACCTTCTGCGGGAAACACGACAAACAAGCCGTCGCCCAGCAACTTGACCACGCGGCCCTGGTGTTGCTCGAAGGTTTTGCTCAGCGCGGTCGTCAGCTGCGTCACAAAACGCGAAGCTGTGGCGTCACCCAGCCGCTCGAAGATTCCGGTGCTGCCTACGAGATCTGCAAAAACAACGGTCGTCGCCATGAGACGGGAGCATAAAAGAAAAGGGTTAGCAGCTACTAGCGGCTAACCCTTGCAATAGTTGGTCGGCGTGGCGGGATTCGAACTCGCGACCCCTTGCACCCCATGCAAGTGCGCTACCAGGCTGCGCTACACGCCGACAAGCTTTAAATTATAACGCGTTGGCACACTGCTGATAGGTTTTGACGCGCTATTGATGTCAATGACTGGCAGACAACAAGTCTCGAATCTCGAACAACTCACGCCGCACCAGCAGCAGTTTCTGCGAGACCGCGCCGTCTTCCTCATCGCCTGCACTGTCTTCGAATTCATCAAAAGACGAGTCGTCGACTTCGATGACTTCAACCCCTTCCAGCATGACCTCGCCGGCCTTGCGCTTGTCGCGCTCAACCTGCACGATCTCTTGGAGCTTGTTGCGGGCGCCACTGATGGTGAAGCCCTGGTCGTACAGCAGGTCGCGAATGCGTCGAATCATGAGCACTTCATGGTGCTGGTAATAGCGCCGGTTGCCGCGCCGCTTCATGGGCCGCAATTGCGTAAATTCCTGCTCCCAATAGCGCAGCACATGCGGCTTGACGCCGCACAGCTCGCTCACCTCACCAATGGTGAAGTAGCGCTTTGCTGGTATCGAGGGGAGAGCTTTCTCCATTGAAATCAATGTTGTACAAGAGAAAGCTCCTAGGTTACTCTAAGACAGCCCGGCATGCAAAGCCTGCTGGGGTCGACAAGCCCAACTGTTGTTTCAGGTCACGTCTGGGCAGTCTCGTCGCCCTGGATCTGCTCCTTGAGCTTGTGACTTGCGTGAAATGTCACAACTCTGCGCGCCCGGATCGGAATGGCTTCACCAGTACGGGGGTTGCGCCCGGGGCGCGGGGCCTTGGTGCGGATCTGAAAGTTGCCGAAACCCGAAATTTTGACGTCACCGCCATCGACCAGACTGTCGGCGATCAGGTCAAAAAAAGCGTCAATCATGTCCTTGGACTCGCGCTTGTTCAAACCGATCTGCTCAAACAACAGCTCTGCCAGCTGCGCCTTGGTCAACGCCGGGGTTTCCAGACTTTCGACTGCAAATTCCATGGTGTCCTCTGTTCTTGTTGTGTTCACATCGCCAGTGTTCAGCCGCGCAGCCGGGCACCCAGCGAGGTTGCCAGTTGCCGTGTTACGGCATTGACGACCTCGTCAATTTGATGGTCGGTCAGTGTCGCGTCATCGCTATTGAGCGTCAAGCGAACCGCAAGGCTTTTTTCACCCGCCTGCACACCCGATCCGGGCTGTTTGGGTCGATAGATGTCAAACAGAATGGCGTCGCGAAGAACGCCTCCTGTGGGAACACCCAGCACCGCCGCCAGCAACGCGGTGTGGGTTACTTGATCGGGCACGATCACCGCGATGTCACGCTGCACAGCCTGGTATTTGGCGACGCCATCGAACTGCGCAACCGGACGCTGCAGCACAGCGTCCAGCGCGAGCTCGAACAGCACAGGGGCCTGCGCCAGTTCGTAGGCCTGACGCCACTGCGGATGCAGTTCACCTACAAAGCCAATCGCCTGGCCATGCAGCCAGACGCGCGCGCAACGCCCCGGGTGCATCGCGGGGTGCACACCCGGCTCGAACACCGCCTCCAGCGGTGCGAGCAAGCCCTGCACATCCCCTTTGATGTCAAAAAAGTCAGTAGCCCGGTCGGCAATGCCCCATTGCAGCGGCGCGCTAGGCCCGTAGGCCAAACCTGCCACACGCATGGGCTGGTGAAAGCCCTCAACAGTGGTGTCGGTGTTCGTGGCAGTCGGGTCGCGCAGAAACACCCGGCCCAGCTCGAACACTCGGACGCGTTGCGCCTTGCGGTCCAGATTGAATTTGAGCACCTGCAACAGCGAGCCCATCAACGACGAGCGCATCACGCTCATCTGGCTTGCTATCGGGTTGAGCAATTTGATGGGCTGGTCGTTTCCCGCAAGTTCACGCTCCCAGCGCTCTTCTACAAAACTGAAGTTGATCGTTTCCTGGTAGCCCTGGCTTGCCAGCATCCGGCGCAGCGCAAACGGGCTACGCTGGCTCTCGGCCCGAATCTTCGCCGTAGTCGGCGCCAATGGCGGTGTGGTGGGCAACTGGTTGTAGCCCACCATGCGGGCTACTTCCTCGATCAGGTCTTCCTCGATCTGAAGATCAAAACGGTAAGGCGGCGGTGTCACGCTTACCACCCCATCCCCCTGTGTGAGTGGCAGGCCCAGCCGCGCCAGCGCATCTGCGCACTGGGCTTGGGTCAGCGCCATGCCAATAACCTTGGCCGCGCGCGCCACCCGCATTAACACCACATTGGCGTGCGGCAGGTTGCTTTTTACATCGTCCATCGGGCCAGGTTCGCCGCCACAAATGTCGGTGATGAGCTGAGTAATGCGCTCAATGTGTTCGACGGTCTGGCTCGGATCCACGCCACGCTCGAAGCGATGTCCGGCATCAGTCGAAAAGTTGTACCGACGTGAACGGCCGGCAACGGCCTTGGGCCACCAAAACGCAGCCTCAACGTACACGTGCTTGGTGTCGTCAGACACCGCAGTGGAGTCGCCCCCCATGATGCCGGCCAACGACTCTACCTGCACATCGTCGGCGATCACACCCACGCTGGCATCGACAGTGATGGTATTGCCGTTGAGCAGCTTGATCTGTTCGCCGGGTTTGCCCCAGCGCACATCCAGGCCGCCATGAATCTTGTCCAGGTCAAAGATGTGGCTGGGCCGCCCCAGCTCGAACATCACATAGTTGGAAATGTCCACAAGCGCCGTCACGCTGCGCTGCCCGCAGCGCGCCAGGCGGTCAACCATCCACTGCGGGGTGGCGGCTTGCGGGTTCACGTTGCGAACAATGCGCCCGGAGAATCGGCCACACAGGTCGGGCGCGCTGACCTTCACTGGCAACTTGTCGCCATGCACTACAGGAACAGACGGGAACGCGGGCGAATGCAGCGGCGTACCCGTCAATGCCGAGACTTCACGGGCCACGCCGTACACGCTCAGGCAGTGCGCAAGGTTGGGCGTGAGTTTTAGCGTGAACAGCATGTCATCCAGGCCCAGGTGCGCCCGGATGTCCTGACCCACAGGCGCATCGGCCGCCAGCTCCAGCAGCCCGCCATGATCGTCCGACAGCTTGAGCTCGCGCGCCGAACACAGCATTCCCTGGCTTTCCACGCCACGCAGTTTGCCCGTCTTGATAACAAACGGTTGTCCATCCTCTGCGGGCGGCAACTCGGCACCCACCAGCGCACAAGGCACCTTGATGCCAATGCGTGCGTTCGGCGCGCCACAGACGATGCTGAGCAAGGCGCCCTGCCCTGCGTCTACCTGACAGACACGCAAACGGTCAGCGTTCGGGTGTTGCACTGCGTCCTTGATTTCACCCACGACAATGCGGGTGAACGGCGGTGCCACAGGCTTTAGCTCCTCAACTTCCAGCCCTGCCATGGTGAGCGTTTCAGCCAATTGCTGGGTGGTCAGCGGTGGGTTACAAAATTCGCGCAGCCAGGATTCCGGGAATTGCATGTCTTGTTCTCGTCGCGGGTTACTGGAATTGGCTCAGGAAACGGATGTCTCCGTCAAAAAACAGGCGCAAGTCGTTGACGCCATAGCGCAACATCGTCAGGCGGTCCGGGCCCATGCCAAAGGCAAAACCAATGTAGTGCTCCGGATCAAGGCCCATGTTGCGCACCACGTTGGGGTGAACCTGCCCAGCCCCTGCCACCTCAAGCCAGCGCCCCGCCAGCGGCCCGCCCTGGAACTGGATGTCAATCTCTGCACTTGGTTCGGTAAACGGGAAAAAGCTCGGACGGAAGCGAAGCACCAGGTCGTCGCTTTCAAAAAACGTGCGGCAGAAGTCCGTGAACACCACCTTCAGGTCTTTGAAGCTCACGTTCGTGCCGATCCACAGGCCTTCACACTGATGGAACATGGGCGAGTGGGTGGCGTCGCTGTCCACCCGGTAGGTACGCCCCGGCGCGATCACGCGGATCTCGGGCATGCCTTGCCCCGCATCGATGCAGTCTTTGTACTTTTTGACATGCTGGACGGCATGGCGAATCTGCATTGGGCTGGTGTGGGTGCGCAACAGGTAGCCGCCTTCCACATAGAAGGTGTCGTGCATCGAGCGCGCGGGGTGGTCTTCAGGCGTGTTGAGCGCGGTAAAGTTGAACCAGTCGGTTTCGATCTCGGGGCCCTGGGCAACCTCAAAGCCCATCGAGCCAAAAATCCCTTCAATCCGCTCCAGCGTCAGGGAAACCGGGTGCAGCCCACCAGTGCCGCGCTCGCGTCCGGGCAAAGAGACGTCCAGTGCCTCACCCTGTAGCTGGGCCTGCATTTCGGCGTTGGCCAGCGCCTGCCGACGCGCGTTGAGCGCAGCTTCGACCGCCTGCTTGGCGCTATTGATCATCGCGCCCCGGGTCTTTTTTTCGTCAACACTCAGCGCCGCCATGCCCTTCATGAGTTCGGTGATGCGGCCTGACTTGCCCAAGTACAGCGCCTTGGCATTTTCCAGCTCGGCCGGCGTGGCTGCATTTTCAAAACCCTGCCGCGCGCTTTCGACGATGGCGTCCAGCTCGTTCATGACTTCTCTTCCAAATGCACAAGGGCTAGCGCCTTTTCAAGCTCTAGCCCTTGTTTTCATTACGCAAGGCGCTATCAAAACGATAGCGACGAGCTGAACATCAAGCAGCCAGCTTGGCCTTGACTTGCTCCACGATGCCGGCAAAAGCGGCTTTGTCGTGCACGGCGATATCGGCCAGAACCTTGCGGTCGATCTCGATACCGGCTTTGCGGATGCCGTTGGCGAACTGGCTATACGTCAGGCCCAGTTCACGGGCGGCGGCGTTGATACGCGCAATCCACAGCTGGCGAAAGACGCGTTTCTTGGTACGGCGGTCACGGTAGGCATACTGCCCGGCCTTCATCACCGCTTCTTTGGCGATGCGGAAGACATTGCCGCGGCGACCGCGGAAACCCTTGGCGAGTGCGAGAACTTTTTTGTGGCGGGCGCGAGCCGTTACACCACGTTTGACGCGAGGCATGTATTTACTCCTTGTTCGTCAGGTTGATCAGATGCCCATGCCGGGCAACATGGCGGCCATGGAAACCATATTGGTTTCATGAACCGACACTGACCCGCGCAGATGGCGCTTGTTCTTGGTGGTCTTCTTGGTCAGGATGTGACGTTTGAAGGCCTGGCCCCGCTTGACGGTGCCGCCTGGACGAACTCGAAAGCGCTTCTTGGCGCTGCTCTTGGTCTTCATTTTGGGCATGTGATGCTCCTTCTTTGTTGTGCTCGTGAGGCGCTGCGGATCATTTCCACAGGCTTGTTGGCCCCGAGCCACTTGTGTGGCGCTTTTCAGCTTTCCACTGGTTACTCACCGGCGACCAACCGGTGAATGACTGACTTTTACGCAGCTGCCGCCGGAGCAGTTTCTGCGGCGGGTTTGGCTGCGCCACCCGACTTCTTCTTGCCCGGCGCGATCATCATGATCATCTGCCGGCCTTCAAGCTTGGGGAACTGCTCAACAATGATCAGGTCCACCAGCTCGTCACGGATCCGGTTGAGCAACGCCATGCCGATTTCCTGGTGCGTGATCTCCCGGCCCCGAAAACGCAGCGTGATCTTGCACTTGTCGCCTTCCGCCAGAAAACGCTTGATATTGCGCATCTTGATGTTGTAGTCACCGTCGTCGGTGCCTGGGCGGAACTTGACTTCCTTGATTTCGATGACCGTCTGCTTGGCTTTTGCTTCCGCCGCCTTTTTCTGCTCCTGGTACTTGAACTTGCCGTAATCCATCAAACGACAGACCGGCGGGATCGCCGTGGCAGCAATTTCAACCAGGTCCACATCCGCCTCACCCGCCATTCGCAGTGCCTCGGCCAGACTGACGATGCCCAAGGGCTCGTTTTCGGGCCCCGAGAGGCGTACTTCCGGGGCCATGATTTCCCGGTTCAGGCGGTGTTTGCGTTCCTCGCGGTGGCGACGGTCGCGAAATTCAGTAGCGATGGCGTAAATCCTTCAAATCATTTGCCACAATGAAGTGGCGAACACCGCACAACGCACGCGGGCAAGCTGGTTTCAAACTTGAAAATCAGAGCTTGTTGGCGATGTCTGAAGCGATCTTCTGCAAGAACGCATCGACGGACATCACTCCGAGATCCTGGTTGCCTCGGGCGCGCACTGCGACGGCACCGGCCGCCTTTTCCTTGTCGCCCAGGACAAGGATGTACGGCAGCTTTTGCATCGAATGCTCTCGTATTTTATACGTAATTTTCTCGTTGCGCAGGTCCAATTCGACCCTAAGCCCTTGATTTTGCAGCGTTTTGACCACTTCCCGGGCGTAATCGGCCTGGGAATCCGTGATATTCAGTACCGCTACCTGCACCGGGGCCAGCCAGGCCGGCAATGCGCCCGAGTGCTGCTCGATCAAGATTCCAATGAAGCGCTCCATGCTCCCAACAATGGCCCGGTGCAACATCACAGGCCGGTGACGAGCGCCGTCTTCACCGACGTATTCCGCGTCCAGGCGCTCGGGCATCGAGAAGTCCACCTGCATGGTGCCACACTGCCATTGGCGGCCGATGGCGTCCTTCAGGGTGTATTCAATCTTCGGCCCGTAAAAGGCCCCGTCGCCCGGCGAAATCTCAAACTCGCAGCCAGACGCCCGCAGGCTTTGCATCAAGGCGTGCTCAGCTTTGTCCCAGCTTTCGTCGGAGCCGATGCGCTGCGCCGGCCGCGTTGCCACCTTGTAGATGATGTTTTTAAAACCGAAGTCTGTGTAAACCTTCTGCAACAGGGCCGTGTAGGCCGTGCACTCGGGCAGGATCATGTCTTCGGTACAGAAGATGTGGCCGTCGTCCTGGGTGAAGCCGCGCACCCGCATGATGCCGTGCAGCCCGCCGGTGGGCTCATTCCGGTGGCACTGGCCGAACTCACCATAGCGCAGCGGCAGGTCGCGGTAGCTCTTGATGCCCTGCTTGAAGATCAGGATGTGCCCCGGGCAGTTCATCGGCTTGAGCGCGTAGTCGCGCTTCTCGGACTCCGTGGTAAACATGTTCTCGCGGTACTTGTCCCAGTGACCGGTTTTCTCCCACAAGGTCTTGTCCAGCAGTTGCGGGCCCTTGACTTCCTGGTAGCCGTTGTCGCGGTAGACACGGCGCATGTACTGCTCTACCTCCTGCCATACCGTCCAGCCCTTGGGGTGCCAGAACACAACCCCCGGCGCATGGTCATCAATGTGGAACAGGTCCAGCTCACGGCCAAGTTTGCGGTGGTCACGCTTCTCCGCCTCTTCCAGCATCGTCAGATACTGCTGCAACTCGTCCTTGGTAGCCCAGGCCGTGCCGTAGACACGTTGCAGCATTTCGTTGCGATGGTCACCGCGCCAGTAGGCACCCGCCAGCTTCATCAGCTTGAAGAACTTCAGCTTGCCGGTGCTTGGCACGTGCGGGCCGCGGCACAGGTCTTCAAACTTGCCCTCGCGGTACAGACTGACGTCTTCATTGGCGGGGATGCTGGCAATGATTTCCGCCTTGTAGTGCTCTCCAATGCTCTTGAAGTAAGCCACCGCGTCGTCGCGCGGCAGCACCCGGCGGGTCACCGGCTCGTCTTTGGCGGCCAATTCGGTCATGCGCTTTTCGATGGCGACCAAATCCTCGGGTGTAAACGGCCGCTTGTAGGAAAAGTCGTAGAAAAAGCCGTTCTCGATCACCGGGCCAATGGTTACCTGGGCCTCGGGGAACAGCTCCTTGACGGCATACGCCAGCAAATGCGCCGTGGAATGGCGGATGACCTCCAGGCCATCAGCGTCTTTGGCCGTGACAATGGAGAGCGGGCTGTCGGCGGCAATCGTGTGGCTGGTGTCGACCACTTTGCCGTCGATCTTGCCGGCCAAAGCCGCCTTGGCCAGGCCGGCACCGATCGATGCGGCCACCTCGGCCACCGTCACCGGGCCGGGGAAGTCGCGCTTGGAACCATCAGGAAGTGTGATTTGAATCATGTTATTCAGGGGCAAAAAATAAAGCGCGGTCACGGCCGCGCTTTATCTTGAAACTGGAGGAGCTTGAAGCAACGCGGGCTGCGACCTCAAAGGGTCGTGGAACCTTCCGGCGTAGTTCGCGGTGTCATAACCAGGTTGCCTTTCTCGCTCTTGTTCGCCTGCACCTTGCAGGACAGCTCCTGATTTTAACCCGCCGCAATGAACCCGGTGCCGTCACAGCGCGGGCAGCCGGTAATCACGGTCTGTTTCTCGACTTCAAAGTTCTCGTTGATGTTCTCGCTGTCAATGCGTAGCTCGCCTGTGCCATTGCAGTCGGGGCAACGCTGCTGGTTCAGGTTGCCCGACTCGAAGACCCCGGTTTTCTCGCTCGATGCACTCATGACCGCTCCACTTGATTGATGTGTGAACCAGCCCTCACTCTAGCGCCGAACGTCACAAACAACAAACCCCGTCTTCCCTAGGGTAGACGGGGTCACGAGGCCAGGCCAGAAGGCCCGACGTCTTGACGCACGATCCCCGCTCAGGCGGCTTTCTTGTCGTCGAAGAACTGCTCGTCCTCTGTCGAGCCCTTGAGTGCGGCCGTCGAGGCGTTGGCTTCGATGGTGGTGGTCACTGAGTCGAAATAACCAGTACCCACTTCGCGCTGGTGCTTCACCGCCGTGAAGCCCTTGTCCGCAGCCGCAAACTCAGCCTGCTGCAGCTCGACAAAAGCCGTCATGTTGCTGCGGGCGTAGCCGTAGGCCAGGTTGAACATGGAGTAATTCAGGCTGTGGAAGCCGGCCAGGGTGATGAACTGGAACTTGTAACCCATGGCACCCAGTTCCTTCTGGAACTTGGCAATCGTGGCGTCGTCCAGGTTCTTCTTCCAGTTGAAAGAAGGCGAGCAGTTGTAGGCCAGCAGCTTGCCCGGGAACTTGGCATGGATCGCGTCGGCAAACTGCTTGGCAAAGGCCAGGTCAGGCGTGCCGGTTTCGCACCAGATCAGGTCAGCGTATTCGGCATAGGCGAGGCCGCGGCTGATGGCTTGCTCAACGCCGTTGCGGCTACGGAAGAAGCCTTCAACGGTACGCTCGCCGGTCAGGAAAGGCTTGTCGTTTTCGTCCACATCGGTGGTCACCAGATCGGCAGCTTCCGCGTCGGTACGGGCCAGCAAGATGGTAGGGGTGCCCATCACGTCAGCCGCCAGGCGGGCCGCGACCAGTTTGGACACCGCGTCACGGGTGGGCACCAGAACCTTGCCACCCATATGGCCGCACTTCTTGGCGGCAGCGAGCTGGTCTTCAAAGTGCACGCCAGCGGCACCGTTTTCGATCATGGACTTCATCAGTTCAAAGGCGTTCAGCACGCCGCCGAAACCGGCTTCGGCATCGGCCACGATGGGGGCGAAGTAGTCAATGAAGCCGTCGTCGCCAACGCTTTTGCCCTCGCTCCACTGAATCTGGTCAGCGCGGGTGAAGGTGGCGTTGATACGCTTCACGACCTTCGGCACCGAATCCACCGAGTACAGCGACTGGTCGGGATACATCTCGCCATTGCTGTTGGCGTCGCCCGCCACTTGCCAGCCGCTCAGGTAAATGGCCTTCAAGCCGGCTTTGACCTGCTGCATGGCCTGATTGCCCGTCAGCGCGCCCAGCGAGTTGACGAACGGCTCGGTGTTGATCAGGTTCCAGAGCTTTTCAGCACCGCGTTTGGCCAGCGTGTGCTCGACCTGCAGGGAGCCGCGCAGCTTCACCACATCGGCGGCGCTGTAGCCGCGCTTGATGCCTTTCCAGCGTGGGTTTTCAGCCCAGTCTTTTTCCAGGGCGGCGATTTGCTGTTCGCGGGTCAGGTGGGTCCAGTTGGTCATGGTTCTCTCCGAGGTTGGTTAAACGGGTCAGCAAACTGGCCTTGCAAGCCGGATGCCGATGGAGACAACTTTAAGTCTTCTACAAGACCTTGTGAAGCTCTTATGTCTTATAGAAGATATATTTTTTATGCCAATAAAAACAATGACTTATCGTCGCAATTTCTCAATGCGGAATAATATTTCTTGTATTGAGAAAATT
This sequence comes from Ramlibacter sp. 2FC, assembly GCA_943369755.1. GTDB lineage: Bacteria > Pseudomonadota > Gammaproteobacteria > Burkholderiales > Burkholderiaceae_C > CALROG01. The sequence goes on along the minus strand of CALROG020000028.1, from coordinate 37,128 downwards.
TTTTGCGCCGCAGCATTTTTGAATTTCATATTAAGAAAACTAAATTTCATTTAGTGGAATTTACCGATCTCGCACCCAATCGCCACTGGCCAGCACGGGCCTGCCCTGCGCCACGTCCGGGTTGACCTCATAAACCAGGCATGTCAGGGTGCGCCCGGCCACTGCCACGCTCACCTCGCGCTTGCTGTACTCATGGGTCTGTTGAGGGTAAAGCTCCTCGATTTCATCCAGTTGCTGCTCCAACACGTCGCAAATCTCATACACCTCGCCCACCACATCGCTGTCGCCCCCAAGCAGTACACCGGGGTAGCGCCCCAGGTGGAACAAGCGGCCCTTGAGCGTGGCACAGCCAACAAAGCGCGGCGCGGGAAGCAGCTTGTTGATGTCATTGTCATCACCGCGGCGCAGGGTGCCGTATACAAATACATAGCGCGAGGCGGGGACGCGAGCTTGGGGCATGATCAGCAGCCTTGTGGTGTTGCAGAAAGCAAGTTTAGTGAGTCGCAAAGAACCGGGCCGTCTATTGGCCTACGCCTGCCTAGCGCTCAGCATGTCCCTGGTGGGCAGCTACGTCGCGCTTTCCAAGCCGCTGGTGGCGGCCATTCCTGTGTTCTTGCTGGCCTGGCTGCGCTTTGGCATCGGAGGCCTGGCCATGCTGCACTGGCTGCGCAAGCCAGCCGACGAGATGCCCATGACGCCGCACACCCGAAAACTGGTGTTTCTGGAGTCTTTTCTTGGCAACTTCCTGTTTTCCATCTGCATGCTGTTCGGGGTCAGCCTGACCAGCGCCGTGTCCGCCGGCGTCATCATGGCGTCGATTCCTGCGGTAGTGGCCCTGATGAGCTGGGCCTTTTTGCGCGAACGTATTGGCCCGCGCATCTGGGCAGCGGTCGCCTGCGCAGCGGCAGGCATCGGCCTGCTGGCGCTGGCCAAGCCGGATGCAGCAGCCCACGGCACCGCCACCGGTCCCACCGAGCTAGCCTGGCTGGGCAACCTGCTGGTGTTCGGTGCGGTGATTTGCGAGGCCTCGTATGCGGTGATCGGCAAAAAACTGACCGGTGCGCTTGGGCCCAAACGCATCACGGCACTGATCAACCTTTGGGGCTTTGCATTGATCACGCCGTTCGGGGCTTATATGGCGCTGAGCTTTGACTTTGGCTCGGTCACACCCGGCATCTGGGTGCTGCTGCTTTTTTATTCGCTGGCGGCCAGCGTCTGGACTGTCTGGCTCTGGATGACCGGGCTCAAGCGGGTGCCTGCGTCTCAGGGCGGCGTGTTCACGGTGATGCTGCCAGTCTCTGCCGCCTTGGTGGGCGTGTTCGCCCTGGGCGAAAGCCTGACCGGCGCGCAACTACTGGCCTTTGCAATTGCATTGTTGGGGGTGGTGCTGGCCACGTTGCCCGCTCGCACGACCGTCCGTGTGCCCGTCAACCCGCCAGCGCCACCGCACTGACCACCATGCCGTCTTCGTCGGCATAGAGCCAGTCGCCGGGGCGGACCCACACGCCCTGAACCTGTACCGCCACATCGCTTTGGCCCTGGTTGCGCTTCTCGGTGGGCAGCGGCATGCTGGCCAACGCCCGAATGCCAAGCGGTTGGGCCGCCAGCTCGACCACGTCACGCACGCAGCCGTCAACCACCACACCAGACCAGCCGTTGCGGGCCGCAGCCGCCCCCAGGTTGCCCCCCAGCAATGCACGGCGCAGCGACCCGCCGCCATCAACCACCAGTACGCGGCCCAGCCCGGGTGAATCAACCATCGCCTTGACCAGCGAGTTGTCTTCAAAGCACTTCACCGTGACCACCGGCCCGCTGAATTTGCGCATCGCGCCGAAGTCACGGAACACGGGGGGCAACACCCGGAAGCTGCCCGAGGCATCGTTTTTGTGGGCATCGCACAGGTTGCAGGTGGCAAATATGGCGCTCATCTTCCGGTGACTTTCTTGATAACGGGTTTGATGTTCTCGCGCCGCGCCGGCAGCACGCTGGCGTTTTCGCGCGGCATGTTCAACACGATGCAGGTAGAGGTTTCGGTAAGGATACAAAACTTCGTGACGACCGCGTCCAGGTGCGCAACATCAATCACGGCGATCTCAAGCACCCAGCTATCGTCACCCGTCACGTTGTAGGCGTTGATGACTTCGGGCGTCTGCTCAATCAGCCGGACCACCCGGGCGTATTCCACCCGCCCCACCCGCACGATGGCCCGGATGCCGTAGCCCAGACGCTGGTGGTCCACTACCGCGCGGTAGCCCTTGATCACGCCGCTCATTTCCAGCTTGCGAACGCGCTCGGCCACAGCCGGTTGGCTCAGGTGCACACGGCGGCCCAGCTCGGCCATGCTGATGCGCGCGTCGCGCTGCAGCTCGGTCAGAATCCGGCTGTCGTAATGGTCAAATTCGGAAACTTCGGTCATTTTCAAATTTGTTGATTGAATTCAAGGCCAAAGGTCAGTTGGCCCTTTAATCATGCATGGAACGGGGCGCAAGAGCAACCTACCATGACGGTCATGAACACCACCACCCCGCCCAGCCCGCGTGCGGGTACCGCACCACTTCTAATCCCCGCCCTGCTGGCTTGCTGGCTGGTCTGGGGCTCCACCTACCTCGCGATCCGTTTCGCGCTGGAGAGCTTTCCGCCTTTTTTCCAGATGGGCACCCGCTTTCTGGTCGCCGGGGCCGTGCTGATGGCCTGGGTGCGCTGGCGTGGCGGTGCCTGGCCGGATGCCGCGCAGTGGCGCAATGCGGCGGTGGTTGGCGCGCTCATGCTGGGCGGCGGGATGGGGTTGGTGGCCAGCGCCCAGCAGCACATCGGCTCGGGCCTGATTGCCACCTTCATCGCGGTCGTGCCCATCATGGTCTGCGGCTGGGGCCTGCTGTTTGGCCAGCGGCCGAATCGGCTGGAGTTACTGGGGATGGGGGTGGGCCTGGCCGGGGTGGTCCTGCTGGTACGCGGAGCCAGTTTTGCCAGCGCACCGGTGGGCATTGCCTTCATCACCGGGGCCACGCTGGCCTGGTCGCTTGGCTCGGTGCTGTCCACCACGCGACTGCCGCTGGCCTCGGGGCCGACCGGCTTTGCCAGCGAAATGTTGTGTGGCGGCGCGGTGTTGATGGTGATTTCTCTCGCACTGGGTGAGCAACCGGTGTGGGCTCCAGCGCCACTGGCTTTGGCGGCCTGGCTCTATCTGGTGGTGTTTGGCTCGTTGATTGCGTTCAGCGCCTACCTGTATTTGTTGGCCAATGCATCGCCCGCACTGGCCACCAGCTACGCCTTTGTGAACCCCTTGATCGCGCTTTTTCTGGGGGTGGTTTTCGCGGCGGAGTCGGTCTCAGGCGACGAATGGATCGCCTGCGGCGTGGTCCTGTTGGGCGTTTTGCTGATCTTCAGAGGCAAAACCTCCTGAAACGACACACTAAAAAAACAACACGCCAGAGGAGAAAAAGCCATTTTTCACTTGGAAACGGGTTTTTTCTCCAGTAGCATCCGCAGTGCCAGTGGGAAGGAAGCTTTTCATTGGTGATTAATCAACTTCTAGAAGGAAATTCAATCATGGCAACTGCAAAAAAAGCTCCGGCAAAGAAGGCGCCCGCAAAGAAGGCCGCCCCTGCCAAGAAAGCCGCACCGGCTAAGAAGGCTCCGGCCAAGAAGGCCGCACCGGCCAAGAAGGCACCTGCAAAGAAGGCCGCACCGGCTAAGAAGGCTCCGGCCAAGAAGGCTGCACCGGCCAAGAAGGCACCTGCAAAGAAGGTTGCCGCCAAGAAGCGCACGCCCAACGCTGCCTTCATGAAGGCCCTGACACCCAGCGCCGCTCTGGCCGCAGTAGTGGGTGCAAACCCGCTGCCGCGTACCGAAGTGGTGAGCAAGCTGTGGGCTTACATCAAGAAGAACAACCTGCAAGACAAGGTCAACAAGCGCATGGTCAATGCCGACGCCAAGCTGAAGGAAATCTTCGGCAAAGCCCAGGTGTCGATGTTCGAGATGGCTGGCCTGATCGGCAAGCACGTCAAGTAATCCGGCTCACGCTGAATTACCAAGGCCGCAGCAATGCGGCCTTTTTCATTTCTGCATCGCGTTGCGTGTGATAGCGCTCAGAGTGGCGCGAGTGGAGATGACCTCAGGGTCCAGCGTCACCTCAATCAGCGTGCCCTGACTGCGCGCCAGGGCAGCCAGAAGTTCGGGCTCGAATTGCGCCGTGCGGGTAATGCGCACGCCCGCATAACCGTAAGCGCGCGCCAGTGCGGCGAAGTCGGGGTTTTGCAACTGCGAGCCGCTCACATGCTGCGGGTACTCGCGCTCCTGGTGCATGCGGATGGTGCCGTACATGCCGTTGTTGAGCAACACGATGATGCTTTTTGCCCCGTGCTGCACGGCGCTCGCCAGCTCCTGCCCGTTCATCAGAAAGTCGCCGTCACCGGTGATGGTGAAGGCGGTGCGTCCGGTGGCAATGTTTGCGGCAATTCCGGCAGGAACGCCATACCCCATCGCACCGACTGTCGGGGCGAGTTGGGTTTTGAAACCCTTGGCCAGACCATGGTGGCGAAAGAAACGGTGCACCCAGCTGGCGAAGTTTCCCGCGCCGTTGGTCAGCACCGCGTCGGCTGGCAAATGCATCTGCAAGCTGGCCACGATGGCGGGCATGTCGATGTCGCCTGGCAGCGGCTGGGGCACCAGGTTGGCCTGGTAGTCCGCATGGGCGGCTTCAGTCCATGCCTCCCACGGCACCGTGGGGGGGGCAGTCAATACCTCAAGGCTGCGCGCTGCCGCGTTCATGGTTGCGTTAATTGCCAGATCGGCCTGGTACACGCGGTTGAGTTCTTCGGCGCTGGCGTGAATATGAATCAGTTTTTGAGCGGCCCTGGGCGGCGTCAGCAGGGTGTACCCGCCGGTGGTCATCTCGCCCAGGCGCGGGCCAATGGCGATGATCAAGTCGCTGTCTTTCACGCGCGCGGCCAGCTTGGGGTTGATGCCAATGCCCACGTCGCCCGCATACAGCGGGTGAAAGTTGTCAAACGTGTCCTGAAACCGGAAAGCGTTGCCCACCGGTAGCCGCCAGTTTTCGGCAAAGCGCTGCAGCGCCTGGGCAGCCTGCGGCGTCCAGCCGCCGCCACCGGCGATCACAAAGGGCCGTTGCGACGCCAGCAGCAGCTCGCGCAGGCGGCGCAACGAGCCCGGGTCGCTCCAGGCCTCCACCGCCTCCACCCGTGGCAGGGGTGCCGCATCCACCATTTGTGTGAGCATGTCTTCGGGCAGCACCAGAACCACGGGGCCGGGCCGCCCGTTCATGGCGGTGGCAAAGGCCCGGGCCACGTATTCAGGGATGCGCCGCGGGTCATCAATACGCTCCACCCGCTTGGCCATGCCCTTGGTGCTGGGGCCAAAGAAAACGGCGTAGTCCATCTCCTGAAAGGCCTCGCGGTCGCGCTGGTCGCTCGCCACATCACCCACAAACAGCACCATGGGCGTGGAGTCCTGGAAGGCAGTGTGCACGCCGATGGATGCGTTGGTGGCGCCAGGCCCGCGCGTCACAAAGCACACGCCCGGGCGGCCGGTGAGCTTGCCATGCGCTTCCGCCATGAAGGCCGCACCGCCCTCTTGCCGATTGGTGACGAAACGGATCTTGTCGGCGTGGGCATGAAAACCGTCCAGCGCGGCAAGGTAGCTCTCACCGGGCACGCCGAACACATGGGTTACGCCCTGCGCCACAAGGCACTGGACAAGTAGATGGCCGGCAAGTTGCAGCATGGCGGATTGACTTTATTAACGTTTTAGTGAATTATTGGCGCATGACCCGAGACACCAGCCCGGCCACCGAAGAGCGGTTGCGCGACGCCGACCGCTCGCAGAGCACCATCCTAGCAGCGGCCCGCGATGAGTTTGCCGAGTACGGCCTGGGCGGCGCGCGGATGGACCGCATTGCGCAGCGAGCCAGCCTGAACAAGCGCTTGATCTACTACTATTTTGAAGACAAGGAAAAACTCTTCCAGGCGGTGCTGGAGCAGGCCTATCTGAACATCCGCGAAGCCGAGCGCGCACTGCGGCTGCTGGACCACCCGCCCGCAGAGGCACTGCGCCGGTTGGTGGAGTTCACCTGGAACTACTACCTGGCTCACCCCGAATTTTTGACGCTTTTGAACAGTGCCAACCTGCATCGCGCACGACACCTGGACGAGTCGCAGCGGGTGCGCGAGATGAACTCGCCGCTGATTGCCACGCTGGGCGAAGTGCTGGAACGCGGCCGCAAGGACGGCAGCTTGCGCGGCGGCATCGACCCGGTGCAGCTTTACGTGTCGATTGCAGGGCTGTCCTACTTCTATCTGTCCAACAACCACACGCTGTCGGCCATCTTCGGGCGTGACCTCATGACCGCCAAGGCCCGCAACGAGCGGCTGTCGCACATGTGCGACGTGATCCTGGGCTACACCCTGCGCAACTAAGCCCCAATGGGCTGCGCCCAGGCTTTGCATTTGAAAAAATTTTGCCTTAAGATTCACCAATCAGTTAATTAAATCAAAACCTATCCACTGGAGACACCATGAAACTTGCCCGCCGCACCGCGATTGCCGCGCTCTGCCTTGCCAGCCTGGCCCCACTCACCGCCGCAACCCAGGCGGCCTACCCCAACAAACCGATCCGGGTGGTCGTGCCATTCGCCGCTGGCAGCACCACCGACATCATTGCCCGCGCCATTGCCGACAAGATGGGGGCCGGCCTGGGCCAGCCGCTGGTGATCGAGAACCGTGGCGGTGCCAGTGGCACCATAGGCCAGGCGCTGGTGGCACAAGCCCCCGCAGATGGCTACACCATCATGGTGCACAGCTCTTCGCACACGGTGAGCCCGTCCACCTTCGCCAAGCTCCCGTTTGACACCGAGAAAGACTTTGCCGGCATCAGCCCGATTGCCTCCACGCCCAACGTGCTGGTGATCGCGCCTTCGCGCAACATCAAGACAGTGCAGGAGTTGCTGCAAGCCGCCAGGGCCAAACCGGGCTCGCTCAACTACGCCTCCGCCGGCCAGGGTAGCGCCACCCACCTGAACGCCGAGAAGTTCAAGATGGCGGGCCAGTTCTTCGCGGTGCACATTCCGTTTACAGGCTCGGCCGGTGCCGTCAGCGAAGTGCTGGCCGGTCGGCTGGACTTCTACTTCTCGCCCATTTCACCCGTCATTGGCCACATCAAGGAAGGCCGCTTGCTGGCGCTGGCGGTGGGTTCGCCGCGCCGCGCCACCGCCCTGCCCGATGTGCCCACCACCGCCGAAGCCGGTGTGCCGGGCTCGGAGTTCAACTTCTGGATCGGCATGATGGCCCCCGCCAAGACCCCGCGCGACATCGTCAACCGGCTCAACGACGAGCTGCTGAAGGCGCTGGCCAGCCCCGAGGTGAAAGAGCGGTTTGCGCGCCTGGGAGCCGACGCCTGGCCCCTGAAGCCGGAGCAGTTTGATGCCTACATCAAGGACGAGATCAAGAGCAACGCCGCGCTGGTCAAGGCCGCCGGGCTCGAGGTGCAGAAGTAACGACGGGTCAACCGGTCTGAAGGCCGGAACTTGAAAAGGATTTTTCCCATGCCTATTCGCACTCTCGGCTTGATCATGCACGGCGTCACCGGACGCATGGGCATGAACCAGCACCTGATCCGCTCCATCGTCGCCATCCGCAACCAGGGCGGCGTCACGCTATCCAATGGCGACAGGGTGATGCCGGACCCCATCCTGATCGGGCGCAATGCCGAGAAGATGCAGGCCCTGGCCAGCCAATGGAAGATCGAGCGCTGGGGCACCGACCTGGACGTGGCCCTGGCCAACAAGGACGACACCGTTTTCTTCGACGCCGGCACCACCCAGATGCGCCCAACCCTGCTGGCCAAGGCGATCCGCGCGGGCAAGCATGTGTACTGCGAAAAGCCCATCGCCACCAACCTCAACGAGGCGGTAGAGATCGCCCGCCTGGCCCAGGCGTCGGGCCTGAAGCACGGCGCAGTACAAGACAAACTCTTTCTGCCCGGCCTGCGCAAGCTGGACATGCTGCGCCGCGCGGGCTTCTTCGGCAAGATGCTGTCGGTGCGGCTGGAGTTTGGCTACTGGGTGTTTGAGGGCGACCTGCAGCCCATCCAGCGCCCCAGCTGGAACTACCGCAAGGAAGACGGCGGCGGCATGATCCTGGACATGATGTGCCACTGGCGCTATGTGCTGGACAACCTGTTTGGCGAGGTCAAGTCGGTCTCGTGCATAGGGGCCACCCACATCCCCCAGCGCTGGGACGAAGCTGGCCAGCCCTACAGCGCCACGGCCGACGACGCCGCCTACGCCACGGCTGAGCTGACCGGTCACAACGGTGAGCCCGTCATCGCACAAATCAACATGAGCTGGGCCACGCGGGTGCGCCGCGACGACCTGGTGACCTTTCATGTGGACGGCACCCACGGCTCGGCGGTGGCCGGGCTTTCGTCGTGCCGCGCGCAAAGCCGGGTGGCCACACCACGGCCGGTGTGGAACCCCGACGAAAAGCAGACCATGAACTTCTTCGAGCAGTGGCAAGAGGTGCCTGACACGCAAACCTACGACAACGGCTTCAAGATTCAGTGGGAGCATTTCATCCGCCACGTGGCTGAAGACGCACCCTACCGCTGGACGCTGCCCGAAGGTGCCAAGGGCGTGCAATTGGTTGAAGCCGCGCTGCAAAGCTGGCGCGAACGACGCTGGGTCGATTTGCAAACGCTACACATTTGATAGTGGCTCGCGCAATTCCCATGCGGGCTACAGCCTGATTTACCCGAAAACCCCCCTTAAATCATGAGCTTGCAGCTGCAACTACCCCTGGCCAACGGCACCCTGGCCCGCTACACCCTGACCGGCGAGGCACCTGTGCGCGCTGCAGACGGGGCCAAAGCCACGCCCCGCTTCAACCGCATTGCCTATTCCGCTGCGCATGTGGTTGCCGACCCGCGCGCCGCGACTGACCCCTGGCTGGATTGCGCGCTGGACTGGGACGCAACCATCGCGTACCGCCAACATCTGTGGTCGCTGGGCCTGGGCGTGGCCGAGGCCATGGACACGGCGCAGCGCGGCATGGGGCTGGACTGGCCTACTTCACTGGAGCTCATCCGAAGGTCACTGGACGCGGCCAAAGATATGCCCGGTGCGATGGTGGCGTCCGGCTGTGGCACCGACCACCTTGTGCTGGACGAGGTGAAGACCGTCGATGAAGTGATTGCCGGTTACGAGACTCAGATGCAAGCCATCGAAAGGCTCGGCGGCAAGCTGATCGTCATGGCCAGCCGGGCGCTGGCCCGCGTGGCCCGCAGCCCCGCCGACTATGAACGGGTGTACGACCGAATCCTGAGTCAGTCAAAGCAGCCGGTGGTGTTGCACTGGCTGGGCGACATGTTCGACCCTGCCCTCAAAGGCTACTGGGGCAGCAACGACCCGGACAGCGGCATGAACACCGCGCTGGGCATCATTGCGGCCCACCCGCACAAGGTAGACGGCATCAAGATCTCGTTGCTCGACAAAGACAAAGAAATTGCCATGCGCCGCCGGCTCGCGGCCGGCGTGCGGATGTACACCGGTGACGACTTCAACTACGCCGAACTGATTGCCGGTGACGGCTATGGCAGCGAGCCCACCCACGGCAAGAGCGACGCGCTGCTGGGTATTTTTGACGCCATTGCTCCGGCCGCCAGCGCCGCGCTGGGCGCATTGGCGCAGGGCGACGAAGCCCGGTTCCACGCCATCCTTGGCCCCACGGTGCCGCTGTCGCGCCACATCTTTGCGGCGCCCACACGCTTTTATAAAACCGGAGTGGTCTTCATGGCCTGGCTCAACGGGCATCAGAGCCACTTCACCATGGTCGGCGGCCAGCAAAGCACCCGCTCGCTGGTACACCTGGCCGAGCTCTTCCGCCTGGCCGACGCCGCGCATCTACTGGAGCAGCCTGGGCTGGCCGTACACCGCATGAAGACGCTGCTCGCGCTTCACGGGGTCGAAGCCTGATGCGTGACTTCTCAAAAGACCACCGCTGGCTGTCCATCAACACCGCCACGGTGCGTAAAAGCCGCGGCCAGGACTTGCCGCTGACCGACATCATTGAGGCCTGCGCCCGGCGCGGCATTCGGGCCATCGCACCATGGCGTGACCAGGTGGCGGCTGCCGGGCTGGACACCATCGCAAAACTCATCAGAGCGCACGGACTGGAACTCTCTGGCTATTGCCGAGGCGGCATGTTCCCGGCCACTGACGCCGCAGGCTTGCAGGCCGCGCATGACGACAACCGCCGCGCGGTAGACGAAGCTTGTGCACTGGGTGCCCCCTGTCTGGTGCTGGTGGTCGGCGGCCTGCCTGGCGCGCTGGACGGCCGCGCCGCGCACAAAGACATTGCGCTGGCGCGCAGCCAGGTCACTGACGGCATTGCCCGGCTGCTGGCCTACGCGCGCAGTTGCCAAATGCCACTGGCTATCGAGCCGCTGCACCCGATGTACGCCGCCGACCGCGCCTGCATCAACACGCTGGAGCAGGCACTCGATGTGTGCGACGCACTGGACCCGACCCAGTCGGGGGCGTTGGGCGTCGCGCTGGATGTGTACCACTGCTGGTGGGACCCCAAGCTGCAAAGCCAGATCGTGCGGGCCGGGCAAAAGCGGCTGCTGGCGTTTCATGTGTGCGACTGGCTCACCCCCACCACCGACTTGCTGCTGGACCGCGGCATGATGGGCGACGGCGTGATCGACATTGCGCGCATCCGCGGCTGGGTTGAAGCACAGGGCTTCGCCGGCTACAGCGAGGTAGAAATTTTCTCCGCCGCCAACTGGTGGCAGCGCGACGCGGGCGAGGTGCTGGACACCTGCATCCAGCGACACAGCCAAGCCGTCTGAATGCGGGCGGCTTGATCTGGCGCATAGAAACTGTTGACCGGCAGGCACACCATGGCAGGAACACCCGCGAGGGACTTCCGTGAAGCAACTTTGCGCCATCCGATTTTTCACCTTGGGCCTTCTGCGCCCCTGGGGTTGGCTAGCCTGCCTGCTGGCGGGTCTTTGGGTGCCCGCCGCCCAGGCTGCTGACACGTTTGACGCCACCCACAACATCCTGACGATTCCCTTGGTGGTGGTGGGCAACACTGCCTATTCCAACGTCCGCATCTCGGTCGGTGCGGTGCTCAGCATTGGCGCGGGGTCGCCGACGAGCTCGGTAGACAGCTTCAACCCGATCACCAACCAGCTCACTATCCCGTCGGTGACGGTTGGCTCATTGACGTACACCAACGTGGTGATAACGATCGGTGCTGTGTTGGGCATTGGAGCGGCCACTTCCATCCATGCCGCGCCGGTGCTGGCCCTGGTCAACCCGCTTCCCGACGCCACAGTCGGTCAGAGCTATTCGGCCAACGTCGTGGCTGCTGTGGCCCCACCGTCACGCTATACCTACACCATGGACACACTGGCCAACGGCGCGCTGCCCGGTGGTTTCACGCTCGACATCAATGGCGCGCTCAGCGGTCGTGCCACCGCAACCGGCCGCACCGATTTGCAGGGCAACCAGGCAGCGCGCAGCTACACCTTCGGCATCTGCGCCACCGACACCATCACCCGCGTCATGACCACGCCGTGCCCCCAGACCAGCATCACGGTCAACCCGGCGCCGGTGGCCTGCACTTACACCTACTCTGGCTGGAGCGTGTGCGCCGCAGGCCAGCAAGCCCGTTCGGTGCTGTCCACAACACCCGCCAACTGCAACGGCACACCGGTGACCACACAGGCCTGCACCACCGCACCGCCCGCGTCGTCGGCCTGCTACTACTGCCAGTTTGATGTGAGCTGTCGCGTGTTTGGCTTCGGCGGCTGCTGGCGCTGCAGCACGTCCACGGTTGTAGCCGGCAACTGCCTGGCGCCGTCCACCGCGTTGGTCACCTACGGCAGCACCTGCGTGGCAGACCCGGCGCTGTACCAGGTCTGCCAGTAAGTCTGACCAAACTGCCGCGCGCAGTGCGTCGCCCGCACGCGACACCACGGCTGCGGTGCCGACCGAGATTCCGCCTGACAGTTGACCGCGCTCGGAGATCCGGATCACGCGCGAGTCCATGGTCGCCTCGATTGAGCCTTCCAGCACCAGCGTGTCGCAATCGGTGATCTCCGCGCCTTGAACTGATGTTGGGGCCCACGTTGAGCCTGCTTTCCAGGGCTTTCGGCGCGCTGGCCGATACCACCGCGCCCAGGGTCGGGCGGGTGTCTTAGTTGTCGGGTTCATGCTTGCTGAACAACTGGCTTTGCAGTGCCATCGATTGCTATCCTGCAGGGTGACGTCGATGGAAGGGATGTTGCTGCTTGCTTGCCCGTTGCAAGTGCACGCTTTTCGTAACCATTTGAATTAACCCTGGGGCAGTTACTGATTCATACTCGCGCCGAGGAAACATCACGCCATGGAAAGAATCAGCGGCCCGTTCAAGGGCTACTTCATCGCGGCCTACACCGTGGAAAGCGGCAACGAGTTCGTTGGTTTTGCCAAAATTTGCCTGGTCCGGCCGGAGGCAACGCGCGGAATCGACGCGCAACACAAGGTGCGCAGCCACCACTTGTATTCGTCTGAAAGCCAGGCCCTGGAAAGCGCCGAATTCCGGGCCCGGGAAGCAATCTCGGGCATGAACGCCAACTGGCACCCGTTCAACATGAACAGCATGCTCGACTCGCTCAAAGACTAGGGCCTGTTAACACTATTGATGCCAGTGCGAACGTGGTTAAAAAGTCCATGCGCCGCGTTGCGAAGCCTTGCCGGACATCAAGTCCGGCTGCGTTTCGCGCCTTGCGCATGACCTTTTTGATCCGCAACGCATCTGGCATCAATAGCGTTAACAGGCCCTAAGCCCCCGCCGTGGGCGGGCGCTACGCTGGCACAGCGGCGCTGCGCCGAACCCTGCGCACATTGAAGGCACTGGCGATCAGCGCCGCCTGCACCAGGGCCAGGCCCACCAGCACGCTGGTGTATTGATGCTGGTCCATCAGCGCCCCAAAAACCAGCGGAGCCGCCGCTTGCCCGATGTCCAGACCCGAATACACCACGCCATAGACTCGCCCGGTGGCGTTGTCGGGGGTGGACTTCTTGACCAGCAGGTCGCGTGACGGCCCGGCAATGCCCGAGGCAAAGCCCATCAGGCCAAACAGCACCGGCACGGCCAGCGCGGGCAGCCGCGCCAGCGCCAGGGTCAACGCCACCAACGCCGCCACGCCAAAGCCCATGCCCACAATGCGCTCGCAGCGCGACGGGTCAGCGGCCAGAAAGCCGCCCAGCACCATGCCCCCGGCGGCACACACCATGTACACGGTGAGGCACATCGCAGCCCAGGCCAGCGGCACGCCATGGAGCTGGCGCGCAGCCTCTGGCGCAAAGGCCTGCACCACGCTAATGACGATGGCGTACAAAAAGAAGAAGGCAAAGCACATCCACACCGCCGGAATGCGCAAGAAGTCAAAGCTGCCCTCGGCACGGGCCTGGCCGCTGACGCGGGCCGCAGGGCTGCTGGGCGCAGCAGCCGGCAGCGTCAGCGTTTGGCGGTTGAACCACAGCACGGCCATCACGCTGAAAATCAGTACGCCCGCGCCGGCCAGCGCTACCCGCCAGGAGAACGCCAGCGCCAGTGGTACCAGCATGGCGGGGGCCAGCGCCCAGCCCAGGCTGCCGGTGATGCCGTGCATGCTGTAGGCATGGCCCAGGCGTGGCGCGCTGACCTTGCGGTTCAGCAAGGTGTAGTCCACCGGATGAAATACACCGTTGCCCACGCCCGCCACCACGGAGAAGAAAGCCATGGCCCAGTAGCCGGTGCTGGCAGCAAAACCAAAGGCGGCCAAACCCAGCAGCGCCAGGCCCGCAAACAGAATCGGGCGCGGGCCATGGCGGTCCACCAGAAAGCCCGACGCCGCCTGCACCGCGCACGAGACCACGAAGAACAACGTCATCAAAAAGCCCAGCTCGGTGTAGCTGGCGTTGAGCTCGTCTTTCAGCCAGGGGAACAGCGGTGCCAGCAACAACTGGCTGAAGTGGCTGACCAGGTGCGCCAGGCCCACCAGGCCGATGACTCGCGCGTCCTGGCGCAGGCTGACAGGGCCGCCGGGCGGCAGGTTCAGGGTGCTTGCAATGCTCATGACGGCTATCGTAGTATCGGGCTGGATTTTCTGGAATGCGATGAAACGACAGCTTTCGTCGAATTTGCGCCAAACCACCATGCCCTCTTCAGCCCATTCGCCAGCCCCTCGGCAGCGCTCCGCCGCAAGTAGCCTGCGCCCGCGTGGGGGGGCCGCTGCCGCCTTGGGAAGGCAACTCACCCCGGTGGGCGACACCGACCCGTTTACGCCCAGCCTGGCGCGCCCGGTACGGGTGCGCGCCCGCACCATGCCGGCCGACACCCACTTTGAGCCCCATCACCACGCCTGGGCGCAGCTGGCCTATTGCGCCAGCGGGATGGTGCAGGTAACGGCGTCAACCCCCGATGAAGTGACCTACATCGTGCCGCCGTCGCGCGCGGTGTGGATTGCGCCGGGTGCCCGTCACGCCATCCATGTGCTGGAGGCGGCGGAGTTCCGCACGCTGTACATGGACGCCAGCGTCACGCCTGCGGGCTGGGCCGGCTGCCGCATGATTGTGGTCAGCCCGCTGTTGCGCGAACTGGTTCAGGCACTGGACGCACCGGCCAAAACAGCGCTGCCCCAGGCGCGTGAAGCGCGGCTGGCCGCTCTGGTGATGGACGAGCTTGCCAGCGCCAACACCCAGGCGCTGGGTGTGCCCATGCCGCACCCGCATACCGGCGACAAGCGCCTGCGGGCGCTCTGCGACGCGGTGCTGCGTGCACCCTCCGAGCGGGCCACCCTGGCCGAATGGGCCAGCGAATTTGGTGCGAGCGAGCGCACTGTGACGCGGCTGTTTCGCGACGGCCTGGGGCTGAGCTACCAGCAGTGGCGCCAACAGGCCATCCTGGCCCACGCCCTGCCCTTGCTGGCGCGGGGCACGCCGGTGGGCCAGGTGGCAGCGGCCAGCGGCTACACCAGCGACAGCGCCTTTACCGCGATGTTCAAGGCCGCCATGGGCCAGCCACCGAGCCATTTTCAAGGCAAAACCAGCCTCTAGCCCGCATACAGATTGCGCCAGCCACTATAAAAAAGATAGCAGGCTCAGGCCCACAGCGCCTGCATTGCCTGCGTGAAAGCGGCTCGCTGCTGGCTGCTGGGGGGCGCAACCGGTTGGCCGGCCACATGGGCAGAGTGCAGCGCTGCGTCGGGGCTGGAGAACACCAGCGCGTCCAGAGTTTGAGCCCGCGCAATGCCCGCCAGCGCTGCAGCCTGCGCGTCCAGCACGCAAAAGTCAGCCCGCTGCCCGACCGCCAGCCCGCCCAGCGCCAGCCCCGCTGCAGTGCTTGCACCGCCGATGCTGCCTTGCAGCAGCGCCGCAGCGCTGCTGTCGGTGCCGGTGGCGCGGGCCGCGACGTTGCGCTGGCGCAGCGCCAGGCGTTGCGAATACTCAAGCAGGCGCAGCTCCTGCGTCCAGCAGCGGGTGACGTGGCTGTCCGAGCCAATCGACCAACTGCCTTGCAGACCGGCCCAGCCAGGGAAGTCAAACACGCCGTCGCCCAGGTTGGCCTCGGTGCTGGGGCAGATCACGATGGCCGCACCCTTGGCCTGCAAGCCCCGCAGCTCTTCGGGCGTGGTGTGGGTGGCATGCACCAGGTTCCAGCGGGCGTCCACCGGCGCATGGGCCAGCAGCCATTCAATCGGGCGCTGGCCGTGCCGGGCAATGCAGTCGTTGACCTCTTGCAACTGTTCACTGATGTGGATGTGCACTGGCCAGCCGGCCCGCTGGCTGGCCTGCGCCACCTCGGCCAGCGCGCCCGCGTCCACCGCGCGCAGCGAATGCAGGGCCACCCCGGCGTTGATGCGCGCCAGGCCCAGCGCGTTCACCGCCTCGACGCAGCGCAGCACTGCGGCTGGCGTGCTGGCAAAGCGGCGCTGGTCGTCACGCAGGCCGGTGGCCGCAAAACCCGAGCGCATGTACAGCGTGGGCAACAGCGTCAGCCCGATGCCGGTGGCCTGCGCCGCCCGCACCAGCGCCATCGACAGCTCCAGCGGGTTGGCGTAGGGTTGGCCGTCGGTTTGGTTGTGCAGGTAATGAAACTCGCAAACCTGGGTGTAGCCACCGGCCAGCAGCTCGGCGTAGAGCTGGGTGGCAATCGCCTCCAGTTGCGCCGGTGTGATGCGCAGCGCTGCGCTGTACATGCGGTCACGCCAGCTCCAGAAGTCGTCGGCCTGGCCGGCGCTGCGCTCGGTCAGCCCGGCAATGGCACGCTGAAAGGCATGGCTGTGCGCGTTGACCACGCCGGGCAGCACGGCCCCGGGCAACACACTGGCACCGTGCCCGCTGGCACCAGGTGTGACCGACTGCCAGCAACCGTCAGCCACCTCCAGCCGCACGTCGTACTGCCAGCGGCCATCGGTCCAGGCCTGGGGCGCAAAAAAGGTCTGTTTACCGGGCATACAACGCCTGGGCCGCATTCAGCGCGGCGCTCACCATGGCCTTGAGCACCGGCTGGATGGCCGCGGCTTTGGCGTCGTCGTAGGCAAAAGGCGCGGCCTCTTGCATGTAAAGGCTTTGGCACTTTTCCAGCTGCAGCGCATGCACATGCTCGGCAGGCTGGCCGTAGTGGCGGGTGATGTAGCCGCCTTTAAAGCGCCCGTTCACCACGCTGCTCAGGCCCGGCACATTGGCACAGGCCGCAACCGCCGCGTCGCTGATGGCGCTGTGCGCCGCCGCACCACTGGCCGTGCCAATGTTCAGGTCGGGCAGGCGGCCTTCAAACAGCCAGGGGATCTGGCTGCGAATGCTGTGCGAGTCCCACAGCAGGGCGAATCCGTGTTGGGCTTTCAGGCGTGCCAGCTCGGCGCGCAAGGCGTCGTGGTAGGGCTGCCAAAAGGTTTCGCGGCGGCGCAGCCGCTCGGCGGCGTCTGGCTCGCGGCCCGGTGCATACAGCGGGTCTCCGGCAAAGAAGCGCGTGGGGCACAGCTCGGTGTTGGCGGCACCGGGGTACATCGGGGCGTCATCGGGCGGGCGGTTCAGGTCAATCACGTAGCGCGATGTGGCGGGCACCAGCACGCTGGCGCCCAGCTCGTCCAGAAAGTTGTAGAGCCGGGGCAGATGCCAGTCGGTGTCTTCCAGCGCCAGGGCGCGTGGCTGGTAGCCAGGCTTGAGCGCCGCCGGAATCTGCGTGCCCACATGCGGCATGCTCACCAGCAGCGGGGCCGTGCCGCGTTGCAACTCAAAGCTCATGCCGGTTCCCCCTTGAAGATGGTTTGCAGGCGCGGGTTGGCTCCCATGGCGTAACTCAATTGGGCCGGGTGGGCCAGGTCCCACAGCACAAAGTCGGCCCGCTGGCCCGGTGCCAACGTACCCCGGTCAGCCAGGCCCAGCGCGCGGGCCGCGTTGCGGGTAACCCCGGCCAGGGCTTCTTGCGGCGTCAGGCGGAACAAGGTGCAGGCCATGTTCAGCATCAGCAGCAAAGAGGTGCAGGGCGAGCTGCCGGGGTTGCAGTCGGTGGACACCGCCAGGGGGATCTTGTGTTCGCGCAGCAGGGCCACCGGCGGCAGGCGGGTTTCACGTAAAAAATAAAAGGCACCGGGCAACAGCACCGCCACGGTGCCGGCCTGCGCCATGGCTGCCGCGCCGGGCTCGCCAAGCCACTCCAGGTGGTCGCAGCTCAGCGCACCGAACTCGGCGGCCAGCTGCGCACCCCCGCTGTCGCTTAACTGCTCGGCGTGCAGCTTGACCGGCAGGCCCAGCGCTTTGGCAGCCTCAAACACCTGGCGGACTTGTGCGGTGCTGAAAGCAATGCGCTCACAAAACGCGTCGACCGCGTCCACCAGGCCTTCGGCATGCAACAGCGCCAACATGCGCAGCACCTCGGCCAGGTAATCGTCGGTGCGCCCGGCAAACTCGGGCGGCACCGCGTGGGCCCCCAGGAACGTAGTGCGCACCTCCAGCGGCTGGCTGTGTGCCAACTGGCGCGCCACCTGCAAAGCCTTGCGTTCATGTTCCAGCGCCAGGCCGTAGCCCGACTTGATTTCTACCGTGGTCACGCCCTCGGCGCGCAGGGCCTTCAGGCGCGGCAGGCTCTGGGCCTTGAGAGCGGCGGCGTCGGCTTGGCGGGTGGCCCGCACTGTGGAGGCAATGCCACCACCGGCGCGGGCAATCTCTTCGTAGCTTGCGCCGTGCAGGCGTTGTTCGAACTCGGCCGCGCGGTCGCCGCCATACACCAGGTGCGTGTGGCAGTCGATCAGCCCCGGGGTAATCAGGGCACCCTCGGCGTCGTGGTGCTCCACCACCTGCTCGGCCAGCGCCCGGGGCAAGGCGTCGCGCGGGCCAGCCCAGGCGATGTGCTGGCCGTCTACGACCAGTGCGCCCTCTTCCACCAGGCCATAGGGCGTGGCGGCGTCAGGCTGCATGGTGGCCAGGCGGCAATGGGTCCAGAGTTTCAGTGTCATGGGGTCACCTCGATCCACAAAGCGTCTTCCCCGTGCAGGCTCACGGGGCCGTCGCCAGCCACCTGCTGCCAGGCCAGTGTGCCCGGGGAAAGTTCAACCGTTTCAGTGCCAAATCGGGCTGTAGCCCGCATGTGTATTGCGTAAGCCCCTATCAAATTCATAACAGTGGCCGCACCGGCGTAGTGGCCGCGCACCCGCCGCAGCGTGGCGCGCGCCTGGTGCGCCATCAGGTTGAAGTCTTCTGTGGGGCCGTCCAGCAACGCGCAGTGGGTCGTGGCTGCGCCGCCAAACGCAAACGGCTCGCTCGCGGTGTTGAGCGTCGTGGTGCAGCCGTCCACATCCAGCCGCACCCCGGCACCGCCCAGCACTGCAAACCAGCGCTGCACACCGTCAAAACGCGAGAACGGGCCGTCGGCCACCACCTGCGCCACCGACACGCGTGCGCGCCAGTCTGTGGCGCTGGGCCAGGCCAGCAGCTCGCGGGTGGTGCCGCCGCCGTTCTTCCAGGGCTGGGGCGGCACTTCGTTCAAGCGGACAAGGTTCCAGCTCATGCCTGAAACTGCCCCGCAAAGCTGTAGCGCGTGCCGGGGTAAACCAGCCGCGCCACGCTGGCCACATGCGCGCCGCTGACGGTGCGCCGCATCATCACCAGGCACGCTTCGGTGCGCTTGATGCCAAGCTGCCGGGCCTCCACAGCGGTGGGCAGGCAGGCCTCGATGCTGTAGCTGGCTTCGGTCAGTGGCGCATGGGCCAGCAGGTGGTGGGTGGGCGTGGTCTGGGTGAAGTCCAGCGCCAGGTAGTCGGGTGCCGCAGCCGGGTTGACATAGCGGTCTTCGTACTGGATGGGCACCGCGTTTTCAAGATGGATCAAGACGCTGTGAAACACCGCCGCACCCTTGCGCAGACCCAGCGAGACGGCCAGGTCGGCACCGGCCTTTTTTTGCGCCACGCTCAGCACCCGGGTGGTGTGCACATGGCCGCGTTCGGTCACTTCTTCATGAATGTCGCGAATGGTCAGGCGCGACGAAATGCGGTGCAGTTCGGCCACCCGGGTGCCCGAGCCCTGAATCCGGGTCACCATGCCTTCAGCCGCCAGTTCACGCAGCGCCCGGTTGACCGTCATGCGGGCCACGCCAAACTGCGCCATCAAGGCGGACTCGCTGGGCACCGGGTCGCCTGGCTTCCAGTTGCCACTGCTGATGTGCCCCTTGATGAAGGCTTTGACCTGCTCGTAAACCGGTGTTTCGGGCTTTTCCATACCCATAGATTACCCCAGTTGACACAAGTTGTATAGACAACTAAACTTCAAATCAATCAGCCAAGTTGTCTATACAACTTGGCCTTTCACCCCAACCCTGACTCACAGGAGCGTGCCGTGTCTGACCTCTCTCAAGCCCCGTTTCTTGACAGCAAGGCGCGCCCGGTGCGCGCCCCGCGCGGCCCGCAGCTCAGTTGCGCCAACTGGCAGATTGAAGCGGCCTACCGCATGCTGCAAAACAACCTGGACCCGGAAGTCGCCGAGAACCCCGACGAACTGGTGGTGTACGGCGGCATTGGCAAGGCAGCGCGCAACTGGCCCGCGTTTGACGCCATCCTGCACACCCTGCGCCAGCTCAAGGCCGACGAGACACTGCTGGTGCAGTCAGGCAAGCCGGTGGGCGTGTTTCGCACCCACACCGGCGCGCCGCGGGTGCTGCTGGCCAACTCCAACCTGGTGCCCAAGTGGGCCACCTGGGATCACTTCAACGAACTGGACCGCGCCGGCCTGATGATGTACGGCCAGATGACGGCCGGCAGCTGGATCTACATCGGCAGCCAGGGCATTGTTCAGGGCACCTATGAAACCTTTGTCGAGGCTGGCCGCCAGCACTTCAATGGCGAGCTGGCGGGCCGCTGGATCCTGACAGCTGGTCTGGGCGGCATGGGCGGCGCGCAGCCGCTGGCCGCCACCTTTGCCGGGGCCTGTTCACTGAACATCGAGTGCCAGCAAAGCCGCATTGACTTCCGCCTGCGCACCAAATACCTGGACAAGCAAGCCAAAGACCTGGACGAAGCCCTGGCGCTGATCGCCCACCACACCAGCCGCAAAGAGGCGGTGTCTGTCGGGCTGTGCGGCAACGCCGCCGAGATCGTGCCCGAGCTGGCCCGGCGCGCGCAGGCGGGTGGCATTCGGCCCGACATCGTCACCGACCAAACCTCAGCCCACGACATCATCAACGGCTATTTGCCTGTGGGCTGGTCGGTGGCGCAATGGCAGGCCGCGCAAAAAGACCCGGCGCAACACGCAGCACTGACGCAGGCTGCGGGCGAGTCGTGCGCCACCCATATTCGCGCCATGCTGGCCTTTCATGAAATGGGCATTCCCACGGTGGACTACGGCAACAACCTGCGCCAGGTAGCCAAAGACTTCGGCGTGGCCAATGCGTTTGACTTCCCCGGTTTTGTGCCCGCCTATGTGCGCCCGCTGTTTTGCAAGGGCATTGGCCCGTTCCGCTGGGTGGCGCTGAGCGGCGACCCGGATGACATCCGCAAGACCGACGCCAAGATGAAAGAGCTGTTCCCCGACAACAAGCACCTGCACCGCTGGCTGGACATGGCGGGCGAGCGCATCGCCTTCCAGGGCCTGCCCGCACGCATTTGCTGGATCGGCCTGGGCGAACGGCACCTGGCCGGCCTGGCCTTCAACGAGATGGTGAAGAGCGGCGAGCTCAAGGGGCCCATCGTGATTGGCCGCGACCACCTGGACAGCGGCTCGGTGGCCTCCCCCAACCGCGAGACTGAAGCCATGCTGGACGGCAGCGACGCGGTGAGCGACTGGCCGCTGCTGAATGCCCTGCTGAACACCGCCAGCGGTGCCACCTGGGTCAGCCTGCACCACGGCGGCGGCGTAGGCATGGGTTATTCGCAGCACAGCGGCGTGGTGATCTGCGCCGACGGCACGCCTGAAGCCGCTGAAAAGCTGGGCCGCGTGCTATTCAACGACCCCGCCACCGGCGTGATGCGCCATGCGGATGCGGGGTACGACATCGCCAAGCAGTCCGCCAAGGACAACCACCTGAACCTGCCCATGATTGGCGCATGACAGATCAACTTACCCTCATCCCCGGTCAGCTCACGTTGGCCCACCTGCGTGCGCTGTGCGGCCCCCGGGCTCCGCAGGTGACGCTGGACGCAGCCTGCCGCCCCGGCATTCGCGCCAGCGCGGCGCTGGTCAAACGCGCCACCGAAGGCGAGGCACCGGTGTATGGCGTCAACACCGGCTTTGGCAAGCTGGCCTCGACCCGCATCGCGCGGGAAGACCTGGCGATACTGCAGCTCAAGCTGCTGCGCTCCCACGCCGTGGGCGTGGGCGAGCCGATGAATGAGCGCGTGGTGCGCCTGGTGCTGATCCTCAAGGCCACCAGCCTGGCGCGCGGCTATTCGGGCGTGCGTGAAGAGGTGGTGGACGCCCTGATCAACCTGCACAACGCCGGTGTGGTGCCGGTGATTCCCTGCCAGGGCTCGGTCGGTGCCTCGGGTGACCTGGCACCACTGGCCCACCTGTGCCTGCCCCTGATTGGCGAAGGCGAGGCCTTCTACCAGGGCCAACGCATGCCCGGCGCCCAGGCCCTGGCCCAGGCCGGCTTGCAGCCGATCAGCCTGGGTGCCAAGGAAGGCCTGGCACTGATCAACGGCACACAGGTTTCAGCCGGCCTGGCCATTGAAGCCCTGCTGACCACCGACAGGCTGTTTGAAGCCGCCGTTATTTCAGGCGCGCTGACGCTGGACGCCGCCCGCGGCAGCGACGGCCCGTTTGACGCCCGCATCCATGCGGTGCGCGGCCAGCCGGGCCAGATTGACTGCGCCGCAGCCTATCGGGCACTCACTTCTGGCAGCGCCATCCGGGCCTCGCACCTGGAAGGCGACGACCGGGTTCAAGACCCGTATTGCCTGCGCTGCCAGCCCCAGGTCATGGGGGCTTGCCTGGACCAGATGCGCTATGCCGCGCAGGTGCTGGTGCGCGAGGCCAATGCCGTAACCGACAACCCGCTGGTGTTCGACGGCCTGATGGTGTCTGGTGGCAACTTTCACGCCGAGCCGGTGGCGCTGGCCGCCGACGCGCTGGCGGTGGCGATTGCCGAGATCGGGGCCATTACCGAACGGCGCATCGCCATGCTGGTGGACACCGTGGTGTCGCGCCTGCCGCCCTTTCTGACGCCCGACCCCGGGCTGAACAGCGGCTTCATGATCGTGCACGTGACTGCCGCCGCCCTGGCCAGTGAAAACAAGTCCCTGGCCCACCCCGCCAGCGTGGACAGCCTGCCCACCTCTGCCAACCAGGAAGACCATGTCAGCATGGCCACCTTTGCGGCGCGCCGGCTCACGCCCATGCTTGGCAACACCGCGCACATTGTGGCCATCGAGCTGCTGGCCGCCGCGCAGGGCATTGAATTCCTGCGCCCGCTGGCCAGCTCCCCGGCCATGGAGAGCGTGCTGCGCCTGGTGCGCAGCGTCTCGCCGGCCATGATGCAAGACCGCAGCCTGGCGCCTGACATGGCCGCCGTGCAGGCCATGGTGCTGCGCGGCGAAGTGGGCGGTGCCATTGAAACCAGCGTGCCCGCGCTGCGCGCGCTGCAGTTGGCATGATCGCTGCATACTGTTTGACTTTCCCCTCACCCCTCGTTTTCAACCCAGGAGAACCCATGAAAAAGCTGCTTACCGCCACTTTCGTTGCTCTGGCTTTTGCCAGCGCTCAGGCCCAGGAAACCAAGGTCGCCATCGGCATGTCGGGCTGGACCGGCTTTGCACCGCTGACGCTGGCCAAAGAAGCCGGCCTCTTCAAAAAGAACGGCCTGGACGTGTCGATCAAGAAGATTCCGCAAAAAGACCGCCACCTGGCCATTGCCTCCGGTGATATTCAGTGCGCTGCAACCACAGTTGAAACCTGGGTTGCATGGAATGCAGCAGGCGTGGCCACCACGCAGATTTTTCAGCTCGACAAGAGCTTTGGCGCAGACGGCATGGTGGTCAAGCCAGGCATCAACAAAATCAGCGACCTCAAAGGCAAGACCGTTGCCGCCAGTGCACCTGGCACCGCGCCTTACTTCACGCTGGCCTGGATGCTCAAGAAAAACGGCATGAGCCCCAAGGACGTGAAGATCGTCAACCTGGAGCCGCAAGCCGCCGCCAACGCCATGATTGCGGGCAACAACGATATTGACGCCGCCATGACCTATGAGCCCTTCCTCAGTGCAGTACGGGCCAAGCCCGAGGCCGGCAAGATTCTTGCCACCACGCTGGACTACCCGATGATCATGGACACCTTTGGCTGCACGCCCAAGTTCCTGAGCGAGAACCCCAAGGCCGCCAAGGCCCTGGCCGACAGCTACTTTGACGCCCTGGAAATGATCCAGAAAGAGCCGAAGAAAAGCTTTGAAATCATGGGGGCTGACGTCAAGCAAAGTGGCGAACAGTTTGAAAACAGCCAGAAGTTCCTGCGCTGGCAAGACCGTGCCGCCAACCAGAAGTTCTTTGCGGGCGAGCATGCGGCCTTCACCAAAGAAGCCGCTGACTTGCTGCTGGAAGCTGGCGTCATCCGCGCGATCCCGGATCTCACCAAACTGGCTGACACGCGTTTCCTGAAGTAACCCGAATCCGAACAGTCACCTTTCAACACCTGTCGCATGAAACCTCTTGAACCTGTTGCACACGGCACCCGGGTGGTGTTGGGGGTGAGCTTTTTCATCCTGTTCTTCGCGTTGTGGGCCGCCGTCACCTTTGGCGGGCTGGTCTCCAAAACCTTTCTGGCAGACCCCTGGACCATGGTGAAGTCGGGCTACGACCTGCTGGCCAATCAAGGCTTCATTGAGGACATTGGCATGACGGTCTGGCGGGTGCTGGGCGGCTTCATCATTGCCGCCGCACTGGCAGTGCCGCTGGGCGTGATGATGGGGGCCTACAAGGGCATCGAGGCGTTCTTTGAACCCTTTGTGAGCTTTGCCCGCTACCTGCCGGCGTCGGCCTTCATCCCCTTGCTGATTTTGTGGGCCGGCATTGGCGAGGCGCAAAAACTCAGCGTGATTTTCATCGGCAGCTTCTTCCAGCTGGTGTTGATGATTGCGGTGAGCGTGGGCAACACCCGGCGCGACCTGGTGGAGGCCGCCTACACCCTGGGCGCGGGCGACCGCGGCATCGTCACCCGGGTGCTCATGCCCAGCAGTGCACCCGAGATTGCCGAAACCCTGCGCATGGTGCTGGGCTGGGCCTGGACCTACGTGATCGTGGCCGAGCTGATTGGCGCGTCCAGCGGCATTGGCCACATGATCACCGACAGCCAGGCGCTGTTGGCCACAGACCAGATCATCTTCGGCATCATCGTCATCGGGGTCATTGGCCTCGCCAGCGACTTTGCCTTCAAGGCTCTCAACATGAAGCTGTTCCCCTGGGCGCAGATTGGCCGATGAACATCCTTGAAGTTTCCCAACTCTCCAAGACCTTCGCCGGTGCCAATGGCGGCACGCTGGCGCTGCAGGCAACCGACCTGACCGTGGCCGAGAACGACTTCATCACCATCCTGGGCCCCTCGGGCTGTGGCAAGAGCACCCTGCTGCGCATGGTGGCCGGGCTGGACACACCCACAACCGGGCATATCACGCTGGACGGCAAACCGGTCAGCGGCCCGGGGCCCGACCGCGGCATGGTGTTCCAGAGCTACACCCTGTTCCCCTGGCTGACCGTGCTGCAAAACGTGTGCTTTGGCCTGCGCGAAAAAGGCCTGCCGCTGGCCGAGCAGCAAAGCCTGGCACGGGCCTTTCTGGCCAAGGTCGGGCTGAAGGATTTTGAGAACCACTTTCCCAAGCAACTGTCTGGCGGCATGCAGCAACGCACTGCATTGGCGCGGGCGCTGGCCAACAACCCGCGCATTTTGTTGATGGACGAGCCCTTTGGCGCGCTGGACCACCAGACCCGCGAGCTGATGCAGGAGCTGCTGCAAGGCATCTGGGAGGCCGAGCGCAAAACGGTGCTGTTTGTCACCCACGACATCGACGAGGCCATCTTCATGGGCAGCCGCGTAGTGGTGATGAGCGCCCGCCCGGGGCGCATCAAGTGCGACCTGCCGGTGCCGATTGAGCACCCGCGCCACTACTCGATAAAAACCACCCCGGTGTTCATGGAACTGAAGGCCCGGCTGACGGAAGAAATCCGCATTGAGGTGCAGCGGGCGGCGGGCTTGCTGGCGAGCCCGGCTTAGCAGGTGGTTTGGCTTTAGCCCTTGTAAATTTTGATTCGATTGATACAAAACACATGGCGAATCAGGCAAGCTTGAACTCAACCCGGTGCACCGCCGTCAAGTCAACTGACTGCCGCGCTTGCCACAGGTCGTAGTTATGTTGCAAGGTCAACCAGCTTTCGGGGCTGCGGCCAAGCGCCTTGGACAGGCGCAACGCCATTTCCGGGCTGACACCACTCGCACCATTGAGTACGCGGTTGAGGGTGGACGGCGATACCCCAAGCTGTAGTGCGAGCTCGCGGCCACTCAGGCCGTTGGGCACAAGGTAAACGTCCTGGATAAACGCCCCAGGGTGCGGTGGGTTGTGCATGGCCATCAGTGATAGTCCTCGTAGTTCAGGATCTGTGCGTTGCCGCTGTCAAACTCGAATGTCAGGCGCCAGTTGCCGCTCACCCAGATCGACCACCGCCCCTTGTCGTTGCCCTTGAGCGGGTGAAGCCGAAAGCCCGGGATGTTCATGTCCTCAATAGTCTCTGCGGTGTCCAGAGCAGCGAGCTGCATTTGCAGGCGTCTTGCGTGAACAGCCTGAATGCCCGCAAGACTGCCTGTTTCATAAAACTTGCGCAGGCCCTTGTGCCGAAACGAAGCGATCATGGCGCAATGATAGCGCGTTGCGCATCGCGCAACAACTACGACGTCAGCCGTAACACGGGCGCGATGGGCGTCCAGTTGCCAGTCTTGCTCGACCAGCCAAAGGTGCCAGGCCGCAACAGCAGGATAAAGGGAACACCCACGCGCGCCCAGACGGCGTGGGTCACCGCGGCGCTTGGCCCGCCTTAGCGGTAAAAGGCCTCGACTCGGCCCTTGAGCTTGATCAGCAGCGGCTGGCCCTTGCGGTCCAGCGTCTTGCCGGCAGGCACCTTGATCCAGCCTTCGCTGATGCAGTATTCCTCTACATCGTTGCGTTCCTTGTCGTTAAAACGGATGCCAATGGCGTGTTCGAAAACGGCGCGCACATGGTGCGGGCTGCGCGGGTCAACACACAGGTGGTCGGGCAATTCGGGGCGGGGGGTAGGTTCAGTCATGGGGCATATTTTGCTGCGTTTTTGCCCGCTCGCGGCGCTCATTGCTCGGGCCAGGCTTGTCAGCAAAGCCTGCGGGCGAGCCCAATGGGCACAGCACCCCAACGAGAAACATGGCCGCGGCCACGGGCTTGGCTACAGCGCTTTGCGCGAGCAGCAGCGCAAGCGAAACTCAGTTTGCCTTGCCCGGTCTACATCACGCAGCCACACCAAAGAGGGCGCCAACGCCAGCGGTGAGCCCCATCGCCAATGCACCCCAGAACGTTACGCGCGTGACAGACACCAGCATGGGCGAGCCGCCTGCGCGTGCGGCAATCAGGCCCAGCGCAGCCAGGAAGAAGAGTGAGCTTGCCGCAAGGCCCCACATGAGCGCTGTGGCCGGTAAAACGAGAACCATTAGCAAAGGCAGCAGTGCACCAGCGGCAAAAGTGCCAGCGGAGGCAAGCGCTGCCTGGATTGGTTTGGCGGCCAAGGTGTCCGAGATACCCAGCTCATCTCGTGCATGCGCGCCAAGCGCGTCGTGCGCCATCAACCTGGTTGCGACGCTTGATGCCAATGGCTCATCCAGGCCGCGCTTGACGTAGATTGCCGTCAGTTCTGCGTGTTCCTGGGCTGGATTTTCCAGAAGTTCAGCTTTTTCCCGAGTCAGATCGGCCCCTTCAGTGTCGGCCTGTGAGCTGACCGAAACATACTCGCCCGCCGCCATTGACATGGCCCCGGCAACGAGGCTTGCAACACCTGTCACGAGAATGATCCTGGTGCTGGCACCTGTCGCCGCTATCCCCAGAACAAGGCTCGCAGTAGAGACAATTCCGTCATTGGCACCCAGCACGGCCGCGCGTAGCCAGCCTGTTCTGTGTGTTCTATGTCGTTCGCTGTGTCGCATTGAGAGCCCCTGGCAGTTTCTGTATTGGACGCTGTACCCGCTCGAAGCAGCCCGTGCCAGTCTTTCGAAGCCCTGTCCCTTCTCGCACAACGAAGAGTGCATCCAGGCTCAACTGCCGCGCCAGATCGGCCCCAGCCTCTGGCCCGAGGACCATCATGGCCGTTGCATAGGCATCGGCATCAGCGCAGGCCGCTGCAATGACCGTGACAGAAGCAAGCGCAGTTTGCAGCGGCGCACCGGTGCGCGGGTCCATGGTGTGGGTTATGCGCAGGCCATCGACACCGGTCCAGTGCCGGTAGTCGCCTGAGGTCGCGATGGCGGCATCGCCCAGCTCGATCACGCCCATTGCCGCGCGCCGATCGTCTTCAGGCGCTTCCAGCGCAATGGCCCAGGCCGATCCGTCGGCCTTGCAGCCGCGCGCGCGCATTTCGCCATCAATCCCGACGAGCCAGGAGCCAATGTTGCGCTGGTCCAGCACGCGGGCAAGCTCGTCAACGCCAAAGCCTTTGGCAATGCCGCAAAGGTCCAGCGCTACGCTGGCATGCTTGCGCACCCGCAGGCCCGGCACGTCAATTTCCAGCAGTTCGTCGACCGGTAGCCGCGTGCACTGCGCGGCCAATGGGTCTTGTGGGTGCTCTGCGGCAGACGGGCCGAAGCCCCAGGCGTCAACGATGTCCCCGACGCCGATGTTGAACGCATTGCCGCTCTCGTGCCCGATTCTGATGGCCTGCGCCAGGACAAATGCCAGGTTTGCCGAAACAGGAACCCAGTCGCCCCGCGCGGCGCGATTGAGCCGCGACAGGTCGGAGTCGGGCTTCCAGTTCGACATCTGCGCATCGACCGCGGTAACCGCTGTCGCCAGCGCGGCAACGACTTCCGGCACCTGTGCCTGTTCGGGCACAACGAAGCGCGCGCTGTAGCGGGTGCCCATTGTCGAGCCGCTCGTACGGCAGTCCTTGAGCCGCGCACCGTGCAGCCATTCAATAGACGTCTTCGACATAGCGCCCCTGTGTTCTCAACTGTGCGACCGACAGGCCCGAGCCTTCCAGAATGCGGTCCCAGGCGAGTGCCACACTCGTGGCCATCTGGCGGCCGCCGCACACCATGACCTGAGCGCCCTGCAACATCAGCTCCCGCAGCCGCCGGGCGTCGGCGAGAAGCCGGTCCTGCACATAGGCCCGGTTGGAGGCGCGCGAGAAGGCGGTAGTCAGCGTCTGCAACCGGTGATCGCCGACCAGGCCCTTGAGCTCATCGCGGTACAGAAAGCCGTCATCGGCGCTGCGCGCGCCAAAGTACAGGTGCATGGCGCGCCCGGGCGTGTTGTGGCGAACAAAGCCGATCAGCGGGCCAATGCCGGTTCCTGCCGCGATCAGGATCACGGGCGCTTCACCGGTGGCGGGGCGAAAGCTTTCGTTGGGCCGGACGAAGGCCTGGACCGTTGCGCCGCACGCCAGGCCGGTGAGGTAGCCCGAGCAGAGGCCGTCTGGGTGGCGGCGCACGCAGATCTCGACCACCCCGTCCGAAGCCGCGCTGGCCAGGGAGTAATAACGGGGGGCCGCGCCATCTGGCGGCACAACGCCCAGCAGGTCGCCGGGTTGAAACTTCGGCAGCGGCGACAGGCCCAGCCAACTACGCCAGCCGCTGACGGGCAGCACCGGCTTGAAGCACAGCACGGCGGTCAGGGTCTGCGGGTCGGCACCGTAGTCGGTGCGCGAGATCAGCTCAAGCGCCGCCGTGCGCGGCAGCTGCGGCTTGTAGCGGATGTCGAGCGCCAACCCCAGCTTTTCGCCCAGCCGCTGGCACCACTGCCTGAACTCTGGCTCGGACTGTCGATCCACCGTACCGGGTTCGTCCAGCGGCTCGAACGCCTTGGCCGCCAGCGCGTCGTGAACCTGGCGCGCATAGCCGCAGAAAAGCGGAAACTGCCGGTCGCCGAAGCCCAGCACGGCAAACGCAACAGAAGAACCCGCTGGCAGGCGGGCGAGCCTGGGCAAAAACTGTCGCGCGCTCTCGGGTGCCTCGCCGTCGCCGTAAGTCGCGGCCAGCACGAGTAGTCGACGCACGTTCGGGCCCAATGGGGCGATGTCGTTCATCGGTGCCGCATGCACCCGCAGGCCGGCCTGCATGAGCGCTGCATGCAGCGCCGCAGCAAACCCCCAGGTGGTTTGGGTCTCGCTGCCCACCAGCAGCAAGGTGTCGGCCTCGCGCAGCGACGCATTGCCTGCCAGGCGGGGCAAGCTGCGGCGGCGCCTCAACCACAGCACAAAACCGGTCACTGCAAGCAGTGGTACGGTGAGTGACGAGGCACCCAGCACCAGGGCCAGCCACCACAGCCCTTCGCCGGTGTGCAGCATGCGCGCGGTCGCGTTCAGCCGCTGCCAGGTGTCGAGCGGCTGGTAGGCAAGAAGGGCACCGGTGGCAGGATCAACGCTGCCCACGCCGTCTACGGTCTCCAGATCGATGACGTCATTCGGGTCGCCCGGGTTCACAAGTTTCAACTGCGTCAGGCGCGACGCATCCACTGACTGGAGCGCGGCCATCTGCGCCAGCGCCATCCGCGCCGCCGAACTCGGGCGCAGGTCGAAAGAAGGATCGGCTCCGCCGCCTTCGGGGAGCAACCCAAATGTCGCAAGCGACATGACAAGACCGGTGATTGCCGACAAGGCCAGACCGGCCAGCGCCGGGCGCGCGCTCTCGTTGTGCAGCCGCTGCAGCGTGTTGCCGCGCACGCGACCCAACAGGTGCTTGAACCCGCCCATGCGGCGTGCCAGCAGCACCAGGCCGAAGACCAGAATGAACAGCATGCAGGCGGATGCAACGCCGGTTGCCACGCGGCCCGGGGTGTCGAGCAGCAGGCTGCGATGCAGGTTTTTCACCCAGCGCTGTGTGGCCGAGGGAACATAGGCTGCAATCACTTGCCCGTTGGCGGGGTCGATGACGGATGCGCGCTGCTCGCCGCCCACCGAGTAGTAGGCCACGATGGTGCCCGAGGGCTGGCGCACCAGCGTCTCCAGGCTTGGCAGGCGGGCGCTGACGCGCCCCGCAAGTGTTGCCACGTCAATGCCACTCGCACTGGGCGAGCTCGCCTGCTCGAAGGCAGGAAACACCGAAAGCACCGAGCCCGTCAGTGCGGCAAGCACAAACAGCAGCGACGCGAACAATGCCGGGATCGAATGGAGCGTCCGCAGCATCAGAGCCCTGCTAAAGAGTGTAGCGGAACGACTTGACGTAGCCGCGCCCTGCGGCCGGCTTGCCCGTGCCCGCGCGGGTGAGCGGGACGACCACCTCCGAGGGGTTGTCTTTCATCTTCTCGACCGCTGTATCAACGTGAATCTCGTAGCCCGCGTCAAGCAGCGCGTCTGCAAGCTCGACGTTGGCGCGCAAGGTCTTGCCCGCGCCAACGCTGGCGCCGGTGATGCCGTCAACCTTCGGGTTGCCGCCGGTTGCGCGGTTCCAGTCAGCCAGGTGGCGCCAGTACTTTGTTTTTTTGCCCGCAACCCACAGCGTGCTGTGGTAGCTGCCGCTCTTGTCAGTGACATAGATGGCGACGTAGGCACCGTCGCCGCCATAGTCGGCAAGCTGGGCTTCGATCGCCACCTGGCGAGCCGTGGCAATTGAGGGCGCAGCGAGCGCCCCTGCCACCGCGGCAATAGTCCATGCATTTTTCACTTGTGATCTCCTTGTTTCAGTTGCTTGTCTGAGGTGCGGGCACGGTCGTCGTGCTCGCGCTTGAGGCGCATGACCTTGAGCGTCGCCGGGTCGAGCGTGGCCTTGAAGCGGCGGTCATTGGCGTCGCGGCCCCTGATCTCGTAGCAGCCGTCATCGATCTTGAGCTTGTCGATCCGCCAGCCGTTACGCTCAGCCAGCGCACGCACCGCGCTGCGCGGTTGCCACGTCTCAGCCGGCGCGTAGCACTCGTCGTCGGCCCGCACCGGGTGTGCGGCCAGGACGAGCATCACGAGCGCGAGGCTTCGCATTGCATGCAGGTGCGTCATTGGCGGCAAGCCTGTGGTTGGTTGGTCAGGCTCGAGAATGCGCCCGAAGCAAAAGGTGCGCCTTGCGCTGAGTCAAGTGCCGCTTGATCAAGCGGCGCGATACTGGACAAAACTTCGGTGGCTTGGCACGGGGCGAAGTGCCTCGCGAGCAAATTGCCGTAACCAGTGGAGTGCCCCCATGAAAAGCCCTGTTGCCTCTGTTGTGCTTGCCTGTGTCATGGCGGCCTGTTTCATCCAGACGCCCGCAGGCGCATTCATGTTGCACAAAACCTGAGAGGGCTGGTCGCCATTCGGATATGGGCGACACCGGCCTGACCCACACCGAGGCGCAGCAGCGCCTTGCGCGAGACGGCCCCAATGCGCTGCCTGTTTCGCGGCCGCACAGCGTGCTGCGCCTGCTCGGCGACGTGGTGGCCGAGCCCATGTTTTTGCTTCTGGTGGCCTGCGGTGCGCTCTACCTGGTGCTGGGCGACCGGCAAGACGCGCTGATGCTGCTGGGGTTTGTGTTCGTGGTGATGGGCATCACCTTTGTGCAGCAGCGCCGCACTGAGCGCTCGCTGGAGGCCTTGCGTGACCTGTCCAGCCCGCAGGCACTGGTGCTGCGTGGCGGGCAGGCCCACCGGATTGCCGCGCGCGAACTGGTCTGTGGCGACACCGTGCTGCTAGCCGAAGGCGACCGCGTTCCAGCCGACCTTGAACTGACCCAGACCGCGAACCTGGCGCTGGACGAATCGCTGTTGACCGGCGAATCAGTACCCGTGCAGAAACAAGCCGGTGGCCCGGTAGCGACGCACGCGTTTTCTGGCACGCTGGTCACCCAGGGCAGTGCACAGGGCCGCGTCGTGGCCACGGGCGAGCGCAGTGCGCTGGGCCGCATTGGCCAGTCGCTTCAGGGCATCGCCAGCGAAACCACACCAATCCAGCGCGAGACGAACCGCGTCGTCAAGGCAGTGGCTGTGGTGGGCCTGGTGCTGGCCACGGCCCTGGCGCTGGCCTTTGGACTCTTGCGCGGAGACTGGCTGGGCGGGCTGCTGGCTGGCCTGACCCTGGCCATGGCTATCCTGCCCGAGGAACTGCCAGTAATTCTGACCCTGTTCCTGGGCCTGGGCGCGTGGCGCCTGTCACGCCAAAAGGTATTGGCCCGAAGCATCCCCGCAGTGGAGCTGCTGGGGGCCACCACGGTGCTGTGTGTCGACAAAACCGGCACCCTGACGGCCAACCGCATGGCGGTGCGGCGGCTCTGCGCGGGCAGCGCCCTTCATGACAGCTTGCAAGATGGCAGCGCCCCCCTGGCCGAGGCGCTGCACGGCGTACTTGAATACGCCGTGCTGTCCAGCCACCGCCGCGCCTTCGACCCCATGGAGGCCGCCATCATCGAGGCGGGCGCACGGCATCTGGCCAACACGGAGCACCTGCATGCCGACTGGACGCTGGTGGAGGACTACCCCCTCTCGCCCGCCATGCTGGCCATGTCGCGGGTCTGGCGTTCGCCCGATCTGCGCGAATACATGATCGCCGCCAAGGGCGCACCGGAGGCCATCGTTGACCTGTGCCACCTGCCTGCCGCGCAACGCGAAACAATTGCCCGGCAGGTGTCTGCCATGGCGGGCGACGGCTTGCGCGTGCTTGGCGTCGCCAGCGCCGTGTTTGAAACGCAGCCCCTGCCAGAAAACCAGCACGACTTTGACTTCGTCTTCCTGGGCCTGGTCGGGCTGCAAGACCCGCTGCGCCCCGACGTTGCGCAGGCCATTGCCGACTGCCAGGGCGCTGGCATCCGCGTGGTCATGATGACCGGCGACCACCCCGTTACCGCCCTGGCCATTGCACGGCAGGCCGGGCTCGCCACCGATGCCCCGGCCATCACCGGGCAGGCGCTGGCCGCCTTGACCGACGCTGCCCTGCGCGACTGCCTGGCCACGACCCAGGTGTTTTGCCGCGTTCAGCCCGAGCAGAAGCTGCGCCTGGTGCAGGCCTTTCGGGCGCGCGGCGACGTGGTGGCCATGACCGGCGACGGCGTCAACGACGCGCCAGCCCTCAAGGCTGCCCACATTGGCGTGGCCATGGGCGCACGCGGCACCGAGGTAGCGCGCCAGGCCGCCGATCTGGTGCTTTTGAACGACGACTTTGCTTCCATCGTCACGGCCGTGCGCTACGGCCGTCGCGTCTTTGCCAACCTGCGCAAGGCCATTGTTTTTGTGATCGGAGCCCATGTGCCCATCGTCGGGCTGTCGCTGGTGCCGGTAATGCTGGGCTGGCCCATGCTGCTGATGCCGGTGCACATTCTGTTTCTGCAACTCATCATCGACCCGGCCTGCTCGGTGGTGTTCGAAGCACAGGCGCTGGAAGCCGACGCCATGGCGGTGCCGCCCCGCCACGCCGACGCGCACCTGTTCGACGCCGCCGTTGTGGCGCGCGGCCTGTGGCAGGGCTGCGGCTTGCTGGCATTGCTGCTGGGCGTGTACGCAGGCGTGCGGGCGGTCGCGCATTCGGACGAAGTGGCGCGCGCCATGGTGTTTACCGTGCTGGTGCTGTGCAACCTGGGGCTGATCTACGCAAACCGCTCCTGGACCCGCGCCTCCTGGCGGCGTGGCGACGGGCGCAACAGCTACTTTGCCTGGATCAACGTTGCCACCTTGCTGATGCTTGCATGCGTGCTGGGGTTTGCGCCTTTGAGGCGGCTTTTTGCGTTTGACTTGCCCCCACCGTGGATGCTGGTTGCGGCCCCGGTGCTGGCGCTGCTGGGCCTGCTGTGGCTAGAGGGCGTCAAGTGGGCCTTGGGACGCAATCAACTGAGCGAGCGCGCATTGCCCCCCACTTGAACTAGCGCTGCGCAGCGGCCGAACGCCGCAAAGCGTCGGCGTTGACTGGTTTGCAATCCATTACGGTGCGTTGTCTACCAGCTCAATGTCATTCTGGGCTGCCCAGGCGCGCAACGCCTGTTCAGTGCCGTTCGACTCATAAGCGTACCAAGCCTGCAGCATCCCTGCGGCTCCGAGCAGGCTCTTGAACTGGCTGTAGGCGCCTGGCCTTGCGAAGATGCTTCTGATTTCGGCGGATCGCTCGGGCAGGCGTTGCGACGCGAAGTCAAGCGCCAGACTCCTGCCAAGGTCAAGCTCATTCTTGCTTGGAACCGTGAGGTACAACGACTCGTCATCCGCATCTGCGGGCGCTTCTTCGCCGGCGTCATCAAAGTCGGAGACAAGCCAGACCTTGCCCGTCTCTACTGACATACGCCACGTTCTCGAAGGGCCCAACAGCGCTAACCCACTCAAACGCATCGAGAAGTTCGCCGAGGCGCACGCGAGTAACCATCTCACTCAGACGGACAACGTAGAGCCAGGGGGCGCGCCGCTTTTGGCGCGTCCCGCATGAGTGCAGGGTTCGGCATCAGGCTCTGCATTCACACAACCCGCAATTGAAAGACATGCCGCCGAGTACCGGCGCGCCCCACTTCTCGAAACCCAGCGGTCTCGAACATTGGTACGAAGCCCATGAACCGATAACTCGGAGACTCTGGATCGACTGGATAAGCCTCCACAATTGCAGCGCCTCTTGACTTGGCAAAGTCAACGGCCAGGGCAATGACCCGCTGTGCAATGCCTTGGCCGCGCAATCTGCGAACAACGAAAAAACAAGCGATTGACCAAACGCTCTCGTCAGGGCTGCCATCATCAACGAGCCGACGGTAGGTTGATCGTGGTGCCACGGAGCACCACGCAACGGGTTCTTCATCAAGATAGCCAAGTAGCCCCACTGTTGTTCCGGCGGCGATACGTTTGGCAATCGCGGCTTTGCGGCTTGCACCGTCAGTGTGCTTTGCTTCCTCTGGCGTTGCGCGCCAGACCATACACCAACAAGCCTTTGGGCCGCCTCGGCATTCGAAAAGCCTCTCGAAGTCAGGCCATGTGCCGGCGGTAACTTCGCGAAACAAGATGCGATCAATCTCTGCTGCTTCAGTCATATGAAGCCCAACGATTGAGCTCACCAGAGGGCACCAGACCGCGCAGCGGGCTGGCGAACGTCAAGAAGAGCAAAGGGTCAGGCCGCTGCTGCACGATTGGGCAATTTGACATTGACTAAGACCGCACTCTGGCCACGGGAAAATGCTGATCAGCCCAGGCGACGAATTGCTCCCGCGTGGTGACGACGACCAACGCACCACGAGACGGCTCGTATAGAGAAAGATTGGCTCCAGACGAGACGCGAGCCGAAAGCACGCGCAGCTTCGACTGAAGCCAACCAACAGAGGAAGCGTTGGGGTCGTCCTGAACGATCGCGAACTCGTGGAAAAGCGAGGCGTCCACAATGCCTGAGTTCGACAGTCGAAGATCCAACTCTTGGTTGTATTTGGTCGCCGCCGCAATTGCTGACTCGAGCTTATCGGACTCCATCACGTGGCCTTTCGTTGGCGCTCCAGTTGAACGACATATCAAGCCACACTCCTCAACCAAGCCTCGAACTGCGCTTTGTCTTGGGCGCGCAGCGCTTTGAGCTCTCCAGGAGTTAGTTCATGGCGAGTTTGCTGCCTGGCAATGCTTGGTCTCTCTGCCCAAACCAAGACATCGCGATAGTCGACGTTAGCGGCGGTCACCCAGGTATTCAGGTTGCGGTCAGGGTCCTCGGCGTAGAGCTTAAGAACTGCGATCTGGATCCGGCCTTGCTCACCCGTAGGCGCATTCGCAGAGCAGGATGCTAGGGCTGCGAGTACTGTCTCGACCTGATCGGACGGGAACAAGCGCTTGGTGATCGTGAGCCGAAGAACGAGTGCGTCGAGCATTCTGCCTTCCCTGTGGCTTAACGTGAAACTGAGCGGACGCCGTCGGCGGTCCGCTCGAATGGTAAGTTAAAGGTCATGCCCGCTTCCACTAAAACAGCCTACCTTGCGACTCAGTGGGAGAAACCACCGGGAGTTCCACGAGTCCGCGCAGTGGTGGCCATCCGAGAACGCGACGCACCCACCAGATTCGCGCGATGATATGGCGCCAGAGCGCCAAGAGCCACGCTATAGACCCTATGTAGGCAATCACCGCCAACTGGTAGGTGCCGATCCATTGGAGTTTGAAAGTGATGTGGCCCCACGGGTTGCCCGCAGCAGCAAGGCCTAAAACCTCGACCCACAGGTTAAAAAGCACCAGGGCTCCGACGATTAGCGCCACCTTCTCCCACTGCGTGAGAGGTCGTCGAGCGGCGAATATTCCAAGCGGTAGCTCGGATGGCGATGGCACATGGTTTCGCATGAGCTTTAACGTTGGCGCTGTCCGGCACGCAGCATGCGCCGCGCAGCGGCAACCTTTGGCTGCGTGTCCGTGACGAGCAATTTGTTAAATTTCACTACTTGCCCGCACTACATTAGCCCGAGCAAGACGCTCCGCCATGCGAGTTTGCCAGCCAGGCCCGGTAGCTCGCCATTTGGAAATAACATCCACCGGCAAACGCAAGGAAATAAGTTGC
>CALROG020000027.1:0-57633 GCA_943369755.1 Ramlibacter sp. 2FC | reverse complement strand
GCATGGGGGGGGAGGCAGGGGCGGAGGCGGGAGCGATCATGAATGGAGGGTGCGCCGCATGGGGCAAGACCGCGTTGCGTTCAGCGGCGTACCTGCAACGCGCCTGGGTTTACGATGTTGGTTGGCGTACCCTTCATGAAGTTGACGACATTGTCAAAGGCCGCGCCGAAATACAGCTCGTAGCTGTCTTGCTCCACATAGCCGATGTGGGGCGTGCAAATGCAGTTTTCCAGCCGCAGCAAGGCATGGCCCTGAAGGATTGGCTCGCTCTCAAACACATCGATGGCGGCCATACCCGGGCGGCCCCGATTCAGCCCAGCCACCAGTGCGTCGGCTTCCACCAATTCAGCGCGCGACGTATTGACGAACAGCGCGGTAGGCTTCATGCGGGAAAAGTCATCCAGTGTCACGATGCCGGTGGTCTCGGGGCTCAACCGCAGGTGCAGCGTTAGCACGTCGCTTTGTTCAAAAAAAGCCTCCCGGCTGGCCGCCGTTGCGAAACCATCGGCAGCCGCCCGCTCGCGCGAGGGCTCGCGGCCCCAGACCAGAACATCCATGCCAAAAGCTTTGCCGTAACCGGCTACCAGCTGGCCGATCTTGCCGTAGCCCCAAATGCCCAGTGTCCTGCCACGCAACACATTGCCCAGGCCGAAATTGGGCGGCATGGACGCATTCTTCAGGCCAGACTGCTGCCAGCCACCGTGCTTGAGCATGCTGATGTACTGGGGCAGACGCCGCATTGCCGTCATGACCAGCGCCCAGGTGAGCTCAGCCGGTGCCACGGGAGAGCCAACACCCTCCGCGACTGCAATGCCGCGCTCGGTACAGGCCGCCACGTCGACATGGCCCCCGACCCGCCCGGTTTGGGCAATCAGCTTGAGGCGGGGCAACTTTTCGACCAACTGGCGGGTGATGTGGGTTCGTTCCCGGATGAGCACAATGACGTCGGCGTCGCGCAGACGTACAGAAAGCTGGCCAATGCCCTTGACGGTGTTGGTGTAGACCTTTGCTGGATAGGCGTCGAGCTTCGTGGCGCAGTGCAGCTTGCGTACAGCGTCTTGATAGTCATCAAGGATCACAATGTTCATTCCGGTGATTGTGCCTTGCGCGCCTCGCGGCGTCCGGGCCGGCAGGTTTTGCCCAGCCCCGCTACGATGGCGGGCGTTGCAAGCTTTCAAACCCGAGGAACATTTCCCATGACTATTTCCATGTCTTCCGCCTGCCTGCCGGTGTTTGAGCTGATGCTCGGCAACCTCAGCCACATGCGGGACAAAGCGCAAGCCCATGTTGAGGCCAAAAAGTACGACCCGACCGCGCTCACCCAGTACCGCCTGGCACCGGACATGCTGCCTTTCACGCGGCAAATCTTGATTGCCTGTGATGCGGCCAAAAACGGGGTGGCGCGAATTTCAGGTGTTGAAGCGCCCAAGTTTGACGACACCGAAGCAACCCTGGCTGAGCTGAAGGCCCGGATCCAGAAAACCCTGGACTACCTGGGCTCGGTGCCGGCCGACAAGCTGGACGGTACGGAAGACAAAGAAATCACTTTCCCGGTGGGTCGGGACAAGACGCGAACCATGAATGCCGAGGCGTACCTCAAGCACTGGATGCTTCCCAATTTTTACTTTCACCTGACCACCGCATACGCCATTCTTCGTCACAACGGTGTTGAACTGGGCAAGGCCGACTACCTTTCCGGAAACCGCGCCTGAGCGTTGACGCGCCAGAAAATTCGGCCGCAGCGGGCTCTGAATCAGGCCGAATCCGGTGTCAGTGCCTGACGCTGGCGCGGGCCTCCATGGCGGCCAGGCGGTCTAGCTCAGCGCAGACATCGGCCATGCGGCCCGAAATCACCATGCGGCCGGTTCCGCTGGCGACCTGGTTACCCGGCTTGTCCATGACGCGCACTACGCGCAGTGGCCGTTGCGCTCGCGAACAGCCAACATTTTTGGCTGTAGCCCGCATGGGAGTTGCGTGAGGCGCTACAAAAACAGGAGCGACCCGGGCGGCGGCGGGCAAAGCCCGGGGCCGCGCGGACGAAGAAGACAACCAAATCAGAAGACCCTGAAGTGGCGCGAACAGGCCGTTAAAGGCTGAAACTGCGATTCCCATGTAAAACTCCTTGAACAACAAGAGGTGGACACAGGCAGGATTGCGTAGAAGGGCTTGCTGCAGGGTGATGGCGAAAACATCGCCATACGCCCGCCACCTGCGGCAGCCCAATGCGTGACAGCGAAACTACATGAGCATGGTGTTGCGGATCAGGCCCACCGCCAGGCCTTCGATCTCGAATGGCTCGCCAGGCTCGACGATGATGGTCTGGTAGTCGGGGTTTTCAGCGTGCAGCTCGATCAGGTGTTTGTTGCGGCGAAAGCGCTTGACGGTGACTTCGTCGCCCAGGCGGGCCACGACGATTTGCCCGTTCTTGGCGTCCTTGGTGGCTTGTACGGCGAGCAGATCGCCATCCATGATGCCGGCGTCGCGCATGGACATGCCGCGCACCTTGAGCAGATAGTCGGGCCGGCGCTGGAACAGCGTGTTTTCAACGTAGTAGGTTTGGTCAACATGCTCCTGCGCGAGAATCGGGGAGCCAGCGGCTACCCGGCCTATCAGCGGCAGCGCAAGCTGGGCCAGGCTTTGCAGGGGCAGCGAGAATTGTTTGATGCGGGATTCGTTGATGGAGCGCAGGGCATCGCTTTTGAGCCGGATGCCGCGTGAAGTGCCACTGACCAGCTCGATCACGCCTTTGCGGGCCAACGCCTGTAAATGCTCTTCGGCGGCATTGGCGGATTTGAAGCCGAGTTCGGTGGCGATTTCAGCCCGGGTGGGCGGCGCACCGGTTCGGGCAATGGCACTCTGGATGAGATCCAGAATCTGTTGCTGGCGGGCGGTGAGCTTCGGGCTTTCAATCATGGCAACTCCTTGGTGAGGCCGGTGGGCCTGATAACCGGATGCTGTTGATGGGCGTTCGCTGGGTCGACAAACTGTCTTAATATCCAGTAACTGTATTTTTAACCAGTTTTTGAAAGTTTGCAAGTGAGTGGCAAAAAAATAGTGGTACTTGGCACCGGCGGCACGATTGCCGGCACATCTGGGAGCCCGGGCGACAACATTGGCTACACCGCTGCGCAGGTGGGTGTGGCCGAGTTGGTCGCAAACGTTGCGCCGCAGGCTCAATGGGCGGTGCTGAGCGAGCAGGTGGCACAGATTGACAGCAAGGACATGGACCCGGCGGTCTGGCGCAAGCTCGCGCTGCGCTGTGCCCATTGGCTGGCGCAAGACGAGGTAGTGGGCATCGTCATCACCCATGGCACCGACACACTGGAAGAAACCGCCTACTTCCTGCAGTCGGTGCTGCAGCCGGTGAAGCCGGTGGTGCTGACTTGCGCGATGCGGCCCAGCACCGCGCTGGCACCTGACGGCCCGCAGAACATGCTGGACGCCATGACGGTGGCTGCCACTGCGGGCGCACAGGGCGTGCTGGCGGTGTGTGCAGGGGTCATTCATAGCGCGCTGGACGTCCAGAAGGTCCATACCTATCGGCTTGACGCATTCAGCTCGGGAGATGCGGGGGCGCTTGGCTACCTCGAGCAAAACGCCTTGCGTATGGTCAGAAGTTGGCCTGCAGCCCGCACTGAATATGCGCAAGCCGCTATTGAATCAATAGCAAACTTGGTGGCGTGGCCGCGCGTTGAGATCGTTGCAAGCCATGCCGGTGCCACCGGCGCGCTGGTCCAGGCGTTGCAGGCGCAAGGGGTGGATGGCATCGTGGTGGCGGGCACCGGAAACGGCACCGTACACCATGCGCTGGAAGATGCCTTGCTGCAGGCGCAGGCTGCGGGCGTTCGGGTACGGCGCTCAACCCGTTGTGCGGATGGCCGCGTCCAGGCCACACCGGGCGACCAGATTGCAGACTCACACGGCCTGTCGCCGGTCAAGGCCCGGATCGCGCTGATGCTTGAGTTGATGGGCGCAGTGCCCGCCCGCTAGGTTTTTTTGATGTTCAGCGGTCTTCATCTTCCCTGGCCCTGGGCCTACCCCGCACTGGAAGTGCTGCACCTGATGGGTGTGGCGCTGCTGGTTGGCAACCTGGTGCTGCTGGAGCTGCGCGTATTTGGCCGCGGTGCCGCGCTGCCGGTGGCGGAGCTGGCGCGCCTGAGCCTGACGCTGGTGGCAGTCGGTTTCTCGCTGGCGGCGGTGTCAGGTTCAATCATGTTCGCCACCCAGCCGGGCGACTTGCTGGCCAATCGCGCATTCACCCTGAAGATGCTGTTGCTATTCGTCGCAGGTTCCAATGCAGCGATGTTCCATGCGCGCCAGTCGCTCCAGAAGATGGACCGCACCGCGCGTGTGCTCATGCTTTTGTCCAGCCTGATCTGGATTGCCATGATTGCGCTGGGCCGCTGGATTGCCTATGTCTGACCCCAAGGAGTCAACCACCATGAAACGTCGTCACCTGATTCTTGCTACCCTGGCCACGCCCGCACTGGGCCTGCCAATGCTGGCCCAGGCCCACCACGGCTGGAGCAGCTTTGACCAGGACCGCCCGATCTACCTGGAGGGAAAGGTCACCAAGGCCCGCTGGGCCAACCCCCACGCAGAACTTGAGCTTGAAGTGCCCGCCGGCTTGAAGCTGCCCGCCGATCTGGCGCAACGCGCCGTGCCGGCGCAAACCGCGCCAGTGGACGGCAAGGCCTTGCTGGCCAAGGCGGTCGTGCCCAACCGCAAGGACCGCAAGTGGGAAATCGAACTCGCCCCGCTGACCCGCATGAACGCCTGGAAAGTGGCAGAACTCAAGGCCGGTGACAGCATTTCGGTGGTCGGCTTCATCTTCAAGGAAGAAAAAGGCGAGCCGATCCTTCGGGTGGAGTTTTTGTTCGTTGGTAACCAGGCTTACGGGTTGCGCTCCAGTCCGGCCTGAAATGCAAAAAGGCCCTCGCGGGCCTTTTTATTGACGCGCCAGCAATTCAGCCAGCCAGCGCCTGCAGCGCTCGGGCTGTGATCTCTTCCACGCTGCCGGTGCCGCTGATGGCGCGGTACTTTGGTGCGCTGGCCGGGTCGGTTTTGGCCCAGCCGGCGTAGTAGTCCACCAGCGGGCGGGTTTGGGCGCTGTACACCTCAAGCCGCTTCTGGACGGTCTCCTGCCGGTCGTCGTCGCGCTGGATCAGCGGCTCGCCGGTCAGGTCGTCCAGCCCCTGGGCTTTGGGCGGGTTGAACTTCACATGGTAGATGCGACCCGACGCCGGGTGCGAGCGGCGCCCGCTCATGCGTTCGATGATGGCGTCAAACGGAACGTCGATCTCCAGCACGTAGTCC
Organism: Ramlibacter sp. 2FC; assembly: GCA_943369755.1. Taxonomy (GTDB): domain Bacteria; phylum Pseudomonadota; class Gammaproteobacteria; order Burkholderiales; family Burkholderiaceae_C; genus CALROG01. The sequence continues at coordinate 52,317 of CALROG020000027.1, read as the reverse complement.
AGCTTGACGCCGGCTGTCTTCATGGCGTCAGCTTGTGGAATGGTGCGTGGAAAACCGTCGAACAGAAAGCCCTTGGCGCAGTCGGGCTGGGCAATGCGCTCTTTCACCAGGCTGATGATCAGCTCGTCACTGACCAGTGCGCCGGACTTCATGACGGCATCGGCCTGCAGGCCCAGCGGGGTGCCGGCCTTGACGGCGGCGCGCAGCATGTCGCCGGTAGAAATCTGCGGGATGCCATATTTTTGGCAAATGAAGGCGGCTTGCGTGCCTTTGCCGGCGCCGGGTGCGCCCAACAAAATCAGTCTCATGGAAGTCCTCGGATAGTGTGAAATCGGCGCGCTGCGCAAGCGCCGGGTCAAGCCGCGGAGCGCTCTCGCGCAATATTGCGCCAGAGGATAGCATGCAAGCCCTTGGCAATAACTTACGCGGCGAACAGCCTGCGCACCCGCTCCAGGTCTTGCGCTGTGTCCACTCCGGGGCCTGGAGCGGTGGCGCTGATATGCACCGCAATCCGGTGGCCATGCCACAGTGCCCGCAATTGCTCCAGCGCCTCGTTGACTTCCATCGGGGCCTGTTCCAGGGTCGGGAACAGGTGAAGAAAGCCCACCCTGTAGGCATAGATGCCCACGTGGCGCAGCGGCTTGGGATCGGGCAGGGCGCTGATGCCTTGCGCAAAGCCGTCGCGCCACCAGGCAATGGGTGCGCGGCTGAAGTACAGCGCCAGGCCGTGGCGGTCGACCACCACCTTGACCACATTGGGGTTGGTGAAGTCGGCCAGGCTTTCAATCGGGTGTGCGGCGGTGCTCATGCTGGCCTCAGGCCGCGCCCGCAGCAGGCCGGCCACTGCGTCAATCAGGGCCGGGTCAATCAACGGCTCGTCGCCCTGGACATTGACAACGCAGTCGTCCGGGTTCAGGCCCAGCAAGCTACAGGCCTCGGCTAACCGGTCGCTGCCGGAAGGGTGGTCGGCGCGGGTCAACAGCGCCTCAACACCGTGGGCCTGGCAAGCCTGCAAGGTCAGCGGGCTGTCGGCGGCCACCACCACCCGTGCGGCAGACGACTGCGCTGCGCGCTGGGCCACCCGCACCACCATCGGCAGGCCGCCAATGTCGGCCAGCGGCTTGTTGGGCAACCGGGTGGAGGCCAGCCGGGCCGGAATCAGAACAGTGAAACTCATCCGGCCAGCGGTGTGCGTCCGGGCAAGGCGTCCAGCTCTTCGTCGCTCAGCGTGCGGGCCTCGGTTTCCAGCATGACCGGTATGCCATCGCGCACCGGGTAGGCCAGGCGGGCACTGCGCGAGAGCAGCTCGCTCTTCTCGCGGTTCAGCAGAAGCGGGCCTTTGGTCACGGGGCAGACCAGCAGTTCAAGCAGTTTGGGATCCATGGCGCGATGATAGCTTTGCGTCCAGCAACTGGTCCAAGGCGGCATGGAAGCCGGGGTCAAAGGCCAGCTCCAGTGGCACCGCCCACGCGTCGGGGCGAACGCGCCACAGCTTGACGGCGTCTTTTTCGGTGCAAATCAGGCTGCAGCCCGCATCCCAACTGCGTGAGCCACTATCAAAATCATAGTGATCCGGCAACCCCATGGCGTGCGTCAAGGTGAGTCCGGTGGCGCGCAGCATGGCAAAAAATGCCTCCGGGTGGGCGATCCCGGCCAGCGCTGTCAGTGGTTTGCCCACCAGCGCCGACAACCGGAGCCGCGTACCGTCGGCCTGAACCGCTTCGGCGGCCAGGGCTCGGCGCGCCCGCCAACCGGCAAACGCGGGCTGGTCCCCGGTATGCACAACCATGTCCACCGCGCGCGGCCAGGGTTCGCGCAGTGGCCCGGCCGGGAGCAAGAAGCCGTTGCCGGTGCCGCGGTCGTCAAACAGGCATAACTCAATGTCACGTGCCAGCGCCCAGTGCTGCAGGCCGTCGTCCGCAACAATCACCGCGGTCTCGGGGTAGTGCGCCAGCAACTGCCGTGCGGCGTCGCAACGGTTGCGCGCAACAAACACCGGCACCCCGGTGGCACGGGCCACCAGCAGCGGCTCGTCACCCACCTCAGCGGCAACTGACTCGGGCCGCACCTCCCGGCAATCATCAGTGGTGCGGCCATAGCCCCGGGAAATCACGCCCGGATGCAGGCCGCGCGCTTTCAGGTGTTTTGCCAGGGCCATCACCACCGGAGTCTTACCGGTGCCGCCGGCCATCACGTTGCCCACCACAATCACCGGCACCGGCAGGCGTTGGGCGGTAAGTGCGCCCAAAGCGTAGAGCCCGTGGCGCAGCCTGAACGCAGCGCGGTACAGCAACGACAAAGGCCACAGCAGCCAGGCCAGCAACCCGCGTTGGGCCCAGGCGCGCAGCAAAGCCTGCCGCCAGGCCGCCACGGCTCAGCGCGCGCCGGCCTGGGCCGACGACTGGGTGGCGAAGGTGATTTGCGTGAGCCCGGCGCGCCGGGCGGCCTCCATCACCGTGATGACCGACTGGTGCGCCGCACTGGCATCGGCGCTGATGATGATCACGCTGTCTTTGCCGGCCTTGGCGGCGTCGGCCAGGGCCAGCGAAACCGACTCCACACTGCGGCCCACCACCGGGGTTTTGTTGATGGCATAGCGCCCGTCGGCACTGACCGCGACGATCACTTCCTTGGGGTAGTCGCGCTGGCCGTCGGCGTCGGCCACTGGCAGCTTGACTTGCAGTTCGGTGAATTTGCTGTAGGTGGTGGACAGCATCAGGAAGATCAGCACCACCAGCAGCACGTCAATGAACGGGATCAGGTTGATCTCGGGCTCTTCCCTCTTGCGTGGACGGAAGTTCATGGCCGGTTTATCCCCGACGCAGGGTGTTCAGGTGGCGCACAAAGCGCTCGGACGCCAGTTCCAGCGTCAACAAGTAGTCGTCTACCCGGGCCCGGAAGTAACGCCAGAAAATCAGCGCCGGAATTGCCACAATCAGGCCGAAAGCGGTGTTGTAAAGCGCCACCGAAATCCCGTGCGCCAGCTGCGCCGGGTTGCCCCCGGTGGCACCGCCGGCCGATGACTGCGAGCCGAAGATTTCAATCATGCCGATCACCGTGCCTAGCAGGCCCAGCAAAGGTGCGGCAGAGGCAATGGTGGCCAGGGCGCTCAGGTAGCGTTCCAGCCGGTGCGCCACCGCCCGCCCAGCCCCTTCCATTTGGGCGCGCAGGTCTTCTTCGGAACAGCGCGGGTTGGAGTTCAATGCGCGAAAGCCGCTGGCCAGCACCTCGCCCAAGGCAGAGTTCTGTTCCAGCTGGGTCACCACGTCAGGGGCGGGCACCGAAGTACGCGACACCGCCAGTGCTTCGTCCAGCAATTTGGGCGGCGCAATCTTCGCAGTTTTGAGGCTCGCAAAGCGCTCGATCACGAGAGCCAGCGCTATGACGGAGCAGGCAATCAGCGGCCAGATGGGCCAGCCTGCGGCTTGTATGATCGAAAGCAAAAGGGTGACTCCGCGACGGTAGGGCGATGCAAGGGTGCCGCTGATTATGGCGTAAGGTTTGCGCGAATCAGATTCACAGAACTTGTGGATAACTTTGTGCAAAAGTACCTGCTACCGACCCGCCAAGCCGCACCAATGCGTGCGAATGACAAATCGATGACTAATTGAGCAGAAAAATATCCAATGAAATCAATAACTTGCTCGACGGAATCAGCGTTTGCACGGGGTTTGGTGGTAATTCGGCGGTTCTCGCGCGCACTGTGGACTAAATCACCGTGCCTATCGGCTACAGAGGCCTGCGCGAATTGATGGTCGAGACCGCAACCCCAGCATTGACGCCACGAATCTGGCAAGTTGGCGCGCTATGCCGCGCCATTGCTGATGCGCTGGAGGCCAGGTTCAATCCTGTCGCGGTCTGTGGCGAGGTTTCTGGTTTCTCGCGTGCCTCCAGCGGGCATTGCTATTTCTCGCTGAAAGACGAAAACGGCCAGCTGCGTTGCGCCATGTTCCGCCGGGCGGCCAGCTTGCTGGACTTTGCGCCGCGTGACGGCGAGCTGGTCGAGGTGCGTGGCCGGCTCGGCGTCTACGAGCCGCGCGGCGACCTGCAGCTGATCGTGGAGTCGATGAGCCGGGCCGGGCAGGGCGCGTTCTTCGAGCAGTTCCTCAAGCTCAAGGCGGCGCTCGAGCACGAAGGCCTGTTTGACCCGGCCCGCAAGCGCGCCTTGCCGCTACAGCCGCGCGGCATTGGCCTGGTGACCTCCCTGGGTGCGGCGGCCCTGCACGACGTTGTCACGGCGCTGCGCCGACGCGTGCCCCACATTCCGGTGGTGTTGGCCCCAGCGGCAGTGCAAGGCCAGCAAGCCCCGGCCGAGCTGATCAAAGCGCTATCAAATTTGTATGGGCTCACGCAGGCGGGGCGCGGGCTGCAGGCCGATTTGGCCGTGAATATCGACGTCATTCTGCTGGTCCGTGGCGGGGGCTCGATGGAAGACCTGTGGGCCTTCAATAGCGAGCAACTGGCCCGCACCATTGTCGCCAGCCCGGTGCCTGTGGTCTGCGGTGTCGGCCATGAAACCGACTTCACCATCGCCGATTTTTGCGCCGACCTGCGTGCGCCCACGCCCACCGCCGCCGCCGAACTCGTAGCCCAGCCGCGCGCGCTGTGGCTGGGCGCGCTGGATTTGATGCAAGGGCGCTTGCAAGACGGGGTGCAGCGCCAGCTCGACACGCAAAGTCAGCGCCTGGATCAGGCAGCGGGGCGGTTGGGCCGACCTTCGGGCCTGGTGGCCCGCCAGCAGCTCGGGCTGGCACAGCAGGCCCAGCGCCTGCGCTATGCGGTGCAGACCCGGCTTGAGCGGCAGCGCCATGCCCTGCGTGACAAGCCTCTGGCGCTGGCCAATGGCAGCCGCCACGCATTGCAGCGAGCGAGCGAGCGCCTTGAGCGCGCCAGCTTGAGGCTGGAACTGATGGACCCGCGCCTGGTGCTGCAACGCGGCTATGCGCTGCTGAGTGACGCGCAGGGCGGCACGGTCACCCGCGCCAGCCAGACCCGTGCTGGCCAGGCGCTTCGCGCAACCCTTGCCGACGGTGAGGTCGATCTGGCCGTTTTACCGCAGCGCCTCATTTAGTTCCTATACTCGCCCACGTCAAATCAACAACTCACGAGGAAAACCATGGAACACACCCTGCCCGCACTGCCCTACGCGATTGACTCACTGGCACCCCACTACTCGAAGGAGACGCTGGAGTTCCACCACGGCAAGCACCACAACGCATACGTGGTCAACCTGAACAATCTGCAAAAGGGCACTGAATTTGAAGCCATGACGCTGGAAGAAATCATCAAGAAGTCCAGCGGCGGCATCTACAACAATTCGGCCCAAATCTGGAACCACACCTTCTTCTGGAGCTGCATGAAGCCCGCAGGCGGCGGCGAGCCTTCCGGCGCGCTCGCTGCGGCCATCAACACCAAGTGGGGCAGCTACGCCGCCTTCAAGGAAGCGTTTGTCAAGAGTGCAGTGGGCAACTTTGGCTCGGGCTGGACCTGGCTGGTCAAGAAGGCTGACGGCTCGGTGGACATCGTCAATACCGGTGCTGCGGGCACGCCCCTGACCACGGCAGACAAGGCCCTGCTGACTGTGGACGTCTGGGAGCACGCCTATTACATCGACTACCGTAACATGCGCCCCAAGTTCGTCGAGACGTTTCTGGACAAGCTGGTGAACTGGGGCTTTGCCGAGGCCAACTTCGCGTAAGCGCGGCAGGCAAAACCAGAAAAGGGCCGCATTGCGGCCCTTTTGCATTGGCGCAGCACCTCACGCTTCAGCGTTTCTGGAACGGCGGGCCCGACAGCTTGAACCCCGCCTTGATATTCTTCTTGGCGAACCAGCCGTGGTTCATTTCCAGCACAAAGCGCACCGGTTTGTCAGAGCAATGGCCGTCGAGGGTCTGCGGCTTCATGTCGGCCAGATTGACGATGGTGCCGTCGTCCTCCACAAAGGCGGCGGTCAGAGGCAACAAGGTGTTCTTCATCCAGAAGCACTGCCTGGACGGCTGCTCAAACACGAACAGCATGCCCTCATGTTGCGGCATTTCCTTGCGAAACATCAGGCCGACGCTGCGCTGTTCGGGCGTGGCCGCGACCTGGCTGTCGATCTGGTGCATGCCGGCCGCCAGCTTGACGCGTGGCAGGTTCATCTGAGGGGCATCCTGGGCGATGGCTGCACTGGCGGCCAGGCAGGTCGCGAGAAGGAGGGCGATGGGTTTGGTCATGCGATCAATTGTGCCAATGAAAAAGCCCGCGCGGGGCGGGCTTTTCAAGTGCGAGAGTGCCGTGAATTACGACTTCTTCTCTTCCTTCTTGGCGGCAGGCTTGGCAGCAGCCTTGTCTTCCTTGGCCTTCTTGGCGGCAGCGGCCTTTTCTTCCTTGGCCTTCTTGGCAGCGGCAGCTTTTTCTTCCTTGGCCTTCTTGGCAGCAGCGGCTTTTTCTTCCTTCATCTTCTTGGCAGCAGCGGCCTTGTCTTCCTTGGCGGCGGCCGGAGCGGCAGCAGCAGCGGGAGCGGCGGCAGCAGCAGGAGCGGCAGCAGCAGCAGGCTTGGCAGCAGCCGGGGCAGCGGCGGGGGCTGCACCAGCATGGGAAGCGGCGAAAGAGGCGGTGGCGAAGAGGCCAGCGATCAGGGCGGCGATGAGCTTGTTCATGTCAGAGTCCTTTGAGGTGAAACATTTTTCGAAAAATTCCTTCTTAATTCTGGAAGGCTCACCCGTAACGCCTGCCAGTCGCTGCCGGTTGACATGCCTGGCCGTTCTGTTGGGGCTGCGCCTTCAGCCCCGACCGGGCTGAACTTGATTGGTTTGCGCGCGCCTGCACCAAAGAAAAAGCCCGCGCGGGGCGGGCTTTTCAGGTGAGAGGGCCGTGAATTACGACTTCTTCTCTTCCTTCTTCTCGGCCTTCTTGGCGTCTTTCTTTTCGTCCTTCTTGGCGCCAGCCTTTTCTTCCTTCTTCTCTTCCTTCTTGGCGGCCGGAGCGGCGGCGGCAGCAGCAGGCTTGGCCTCTTCCTTCTTGGCGGCCGGGGCGGCAGCAGCAGCGGCCGGCTTGGCTTCTTCTTTCTTGGCGGCCGGAGCGGCGCCAGCGTGCGAAGCAGCGAAAGAGGCGGTAGCGAAGAGACCGGCGACCAGTGCAGCGATGAGCTTGTTCATTTTCAGAGTCCTTTGAGGTGAAACATTTTTTCGAAAAATTCCTCCCAACGATTGGAAGGCACAACCCTAACGCTGGCCATTTGCTGCTGGTTGACAGGTCGATGCAATTATTTTGCCGCTAGAATCCTAGGGTTTTGCCTAGCCCCTGAAAGCACAGCTTTCGGCCCCCCATACCGGAGACATTTTCCTCATGTACCAACACATCAAGGTGCCCGCAGAAGGCCAAAAAATCACCGTCAATGCCGACAATTCCCTGAATGTTCCCGACCAGCCGGTCATTCCCTACATCGAGGGTGATGGCACTGGCGTTGACATCACCCCCGTGATGCTGAAGGTGGTGGACGCAGCCGTGGCCAAGGCCTACGGCGGCAAGAAAAAGATCCACTGGATGGAGGTTTATGCAGGTGAAAAGTCGACCAAGGTCTACGGGCCTGACGTCTGGCTGCCCCAGGAAACCCTGGACGTGGTGCGCGAGTATGTGGTGTCCATCAAGGGCCCGCTGACGACGCCTGTGGGGGGGGGCATTCGCTCGCTGAACGTGGCATTGCGCCAGGAGCTGGACTTGTACGTCTGCCTGCGCCCGATCCAGTACTTCAAGGGCGTGCCGTCGCCGGTGAAAGAGCCCGAAAAGACCAACATGGTCATTTTCCGCGAGAACTCGGAAGACATTTACGCCGGCATCGAGTTCGAAGCCGAGTCCGACAAGGCCAAAAAGATCATCAAGTTCTTGCAAGACGAGATGGGTGTCAAAAAGATCCGCTTCCCCAACACCTCGGGCATTGGCATCAAGCCGGTCAGCCGTGAGGGCACCGAGCGGCTGGTGCGCAAGGCGATCCAGTACGCCATCGACAACGACAAGCCCAGCGTGACCATCGTGCACAAGGGCAACATCATGAAGTTCACTGAAGGCGGCTTTCGTGACTGGTCGTACAACCTGGCGCAAAAGGAATTTGGTGCCGAGCTGATCGACGGCGGCCCGTGGTGCAAGTTCAAGAACCCGAAGACGGGCAAGGACATCGTCATCAAGGACAGCATTGCCGACGCCTTTTTGCAGCAGATTTTGCTGCGCCCGGCTGAATACAGCGTGGTTGCCACGCTGAACCTGAATGGCGACTATGTGTCCGACGCGCTGGCTGCCCAGGTGGGTGGCATTGGCATTGCCCCTGGAGCCAACCTGAGCGACACCGTGGCGATGTTTGAAGCCACCCACGGCACGGCCCCCAAGTACGCCGGCAAGGATTATGTGAACCCGGGTTCTGAAATCCTGTCGGCCGAAATGATGCTGCGCCACATGGGTTGGACCGAAGCCGCCGACCTGATCATCAGTTCCATTGAAAAGTCCATCGCCAGCAAGAAAGTCACCTACGACTTTGCGCGCCTGATGGACGGGGCCACGCAGGTAAGCTGCTCGGGCTTTGGCCAGGTGATGATTGACAACATGTGAGCGGGTTCAGGGGGCAAAACCACCCTGCATGCAAAACCGTCCGGGCCAACGCTGCGGACGGTTTTTTCTTTGTGCTGCTGCAGTCGGTGGCGCTCAGCGGGTGCCTGCGGCGTCGAACTGGGGTGCGCGTACGCGCGAAACGCGCCGGGCCTCATGGCCACCAGGCACGCCAACCCCGTCGGGCGAGGCTGGCGATTCGTCGGCGACGTTGGATTGTTCCGTTCGAATGTTCTGGGCGAGTTGGCCCTTGGGGCCCTGGGTGAGTTCAAAGCTCACGCGCGAACCCTGTTTGAGCGTTTTGAAACCCTCCATGGCAATCGCGGAAAAATGCGCGAACACGTCTGCGCCACCACCTTCAGGCTCGATGAACCCGAACCCTTTGGCATCGTTGAACCACTTGACTGTGCCGGTCGGCATCTTCGGCCTCTCTTTCCCTCAACCCCTCAGAGTGTGCGGGAATACCGGACGGAATGTCAACTTTTAACGAACTAAAGTTATCGGCGCCTCGGCTGCACGTGGTACAGCGCAATTGCCCCAATCGTTGTCGCTTGAATGTGACGGAACCGTCACCAAGTCAACCTCACGCTGCAGCGCGCAAGCCCGCTCGATAGAATGAATTTCATGGCAACCAAAACCCCATCCAAACCGCCTGCGCCGCTGAACCAGCCTGCCCGGGACGGCAACGGCGGCTCTGTCGTACTGGAACGGCGCACACAGAAGACCAAACCGCCGCAAATGCACCAGGTGGTGATGCTCAACGACGACTACACCCCGATGGAATTTGTGGTGGCGGTGATTCAGGAGTTTTTCAGCAAGGACCGCGAAACCGCGACCCAGATCATGCTGAAGATTCACCTGGACGGCAAAGGCATCTGTGGCGTTTATTCAAAAGACGTGGCGGCCACCAAGGTAGACCAGGTGCAGGAAGCGGCAAAGCAGGCGGGCCATCCGTTGCAATGCGTCAGCGAACCTGTCGAATGAATCATGGCCCGCAGCGGGCAGCATTGAAGATTAAGAGTAGAGTTAATTCACAGCACGGCAAAAAAGGAAGTTAAATGATTGCCCAGGAATTGGAAGTCAGCCTGCATATGGCCTTTGTCGAGGCTCGCCAGCAGCGCCACGAGTTCATCACGGTAGAGCACCTGTTGCTCGCCTTGCTGGACAACCCCAGCGCCGCGGAGGTGCTGCGCGCCTGCTCGGCCAATATCGACGATCTGCGCAAGTCGTTGTCCAATTTCATCAAGGACAACACGCCTCAGGTGGCCGGCAGCGACGATGTTGATACCCAGCCCACGCTGGGCTTTCAGCGTGTGATCCAGCGCGCCATCATGCATGTGCAAAGCACCGGCAACGGCAAGAAAGAAGTGACCGGTGCCAACGTGCTGGTGGCTATTTTTGGCGAGAAAGACTCGCACGCCGTGTATTACCTGCACCAACAGGGCGTGACCCGGCTGGACGTGGTGAACTTCATTGCCCACGGCATCAAGAAGAGCGACCCACCCGAGCCCGCCAAGAGCGGCGAAGCACCCACGGGCGAGGCCGAAGAGGGCGGTGAAAAGAACGAGAAGGCCTCGCCACTGGAGCAATTCACCCAGAACCTGAACCAGTTGGCCAAAGACGGCAAGATTGACCCGCTGATTGGCCGCGAGTACGAAGTCGAGCGCGTAATTCAAATCCTGTGCCGTCGGCGCAAGAACAACCCGCTGCTGGTGGGCGAGGCCGGTGTGGGCAAGACCGCCATTGCGGAGGGCCTGGCCTGGCGCATTACCCAGAAAGAAGTGCCCGAGATTCTGGCGGAGTCCAATGTGTATTCGCTGGACATGGGCGCGCTGCTGGCCGGCACCAAGTACCGGGGCGACTTTGAGCAGCGTCTCAAAGGCGTGCTCAAGAGCCTCAAAGACAAGCCCAATGCGATTCTGTTCATTGACGAAATCCATACGCTGATTGGTGCGGGCGCAGCCTCGGGCGGCACGCTGGATGCGTCCAACCTGCTCAAGCCGGCGCTTTCAAGCGGCCAGCTCAAGTGCATTGGCGCCACCACCTTCACCGAATACCGTGGCATTTTCGAGAAAGACGCCGCGCTGTCGCGCCGCTTCCAGAAGGTCGACGTGGTCGAGCCGACGGTGCAGGAGACGGTGGAAATCCTCAAGGGCCTGAAGAGCCGCTTTGAAGAGCACCACAGCGTCAAGTACGCCGCTGCCGCCTTGCAAGCCGCCGCCGAACTGTCCGCCAAGTACATCAACGACCGCCACCTGCCCGACAAGGCGATTGATGTGATTGACGAGGCTGGCGCGGCCCAGCGCATCTTGCCGGTGAGCAAGCGCAAGAAGACCATCACCAAGGCCGAGGTCGAAGAAATCGTGGCCAAGATTGCCCGCATTCCCCCGGCCAACGTGTCCAATGACGACCGCGGCAAGCTGCAGACGCTGGAACGCGACCTCAAGAGCGTGGTGTTTGGCCAGGACAAGGCCCTTGAAGTACTGGCCAGCGCCGTGAAGATGGCGCGCTCGGGCTTGGGCAAGGGGGACAAGCCGATTGGCTCGTTCCTGTTCAGCGGCCCCACCGGCGTGGGCAAGACCGAGGCCGCCAAGCAGCTGGCCTACATCATGGGCATTGACCTGATCCGCTTTGACATGAGCGAATACATGGAGCGCCATGCGGTGAGCCGCATGATTGGCGCGCCCCCCGGCTATGTGGGCTTTGACCAGGGCGGTCTGCTGACCGAAGCCATCAGCAAGAAGCCGCATGCGGTGCTGCTGCTGGACGAAATCGAGAAGGCCCACCCCGATATCTTCAACGTGCTGCTGCAGGTGATGGACCACGGCACTTTGACCGACAACAACGGGCGCAAGGCCGACTTTCGCAACATCATCATCATCATGACCACCAACGCCGGTGCCGAGACGATGAACAAGGCCACCATCGGTTTCACCAACCCGCGCGAGGCGGGCGACGAGATGGCCGATATCAAGCGCCTGTTCACGCCCGAGTTCCGTAACCGGCTTGACGCCACCGTGAGCTTCAAGGCGCTGGATGAGCTGGTGATCATGCGGGTGGTAGACAAGTTCTTGCTACAACTGGAAACCCAGCTTGCTGAAAAGAAGGTTGACGTGACCTTTACCGACAAGCTGCGCAAGCACCTGGCCAAGAAGGGCTTTGACCCGCTGATGGGTGCCCGCCCGATGCAGCGGCTCATACAAGACACGATTCGCCGTGCACTGGCCGACGAGCTGCTGTTTGGCCGCCTGACGGATGGTGGCCGGCTCACGGTTGACCTGGACGACAAGGACGAAGTGCAGTTGGACATTCAGCCGCTGCCCAAGAAAGAAGGCCGGGCCAAGCCCGAGCCGGAAGAAGTGTCGAGCGAGTAACCCCGCCCGTCCAAATGAAAAAGCCGCCTGCGGGCGGCTTTTTCATTTGCTATGTTTTTTGTAGTGGCTCCCGCAATACCGGCGCGGGCTACAGGCCGATTTAATTTGAATTGAAGCGGTGCCGGATGGCCTCGACCCGGGCCCGGTTGAGGCCGCGGTCGCTGTATCCAATGCGGCTGGCCGAGCGCACATGGATCAGGTTGGCGGACTCATCCAGCCAGAATTCGATGTCGTCGGTGTAGCGCATCAGCGGTGTGGTGCACTGGGCATACAGGTAGCCCGGTTCTTGTTTGATCAGCGTGGTGCGTTCCATGCCGGTGAGGATGGCCGCCACCTTTTGCAGTGCGGCCTTGGGGTCGCCGGCGTAGCGCAGCGGCTCAATGGCGGCGCGCTTGGCTTGCGGATGCTCCGGCCACAGGCTGGTCTGGCTGGACACGCTGTTGGGCGTGCCAGCCGGGCGCTTGAGCTTGCCGTCTTTTACGCCCAGGTTGGCCGGCGCGGTGCCCGAGAAGGCACCAAACTGCGCGGCAACGATGGCAAGCACCGGGAGCAAGACGACGAGAGCAACAACGATGGCCATAACGCTCATGATTTTCTTTCTTGAGTTTGGATTCATCCGGCAAGGCCCACAAACACGTTTTGTACGTCGTCATTGGCATCGATCGCGGCCAGGAAGGCTTCTACCTCCTCCAGCTGTTCGGCACTCAGGTTGGCGGGGTCTACCGGGTTTTTGGGTTTATAGCCCAGCTTGGCCGACAGCAGGGTGAAGCCATGGGCGGGCAGGGCGCGACTGACCAGGTCCAGGTCGGCGGGGGCGGTAATGAACAGGGTGCTGCCCGGTGCCTCGCCCGGCTCCAGGTCTTGGGCACCGGCTTCAATGGCGGCGGTGTCCGCGTCCGCACCGGCCACGGTGGGCTCGGCTTCGATCATGCCGACATGGTCAAAGTCCCATGACACCGAGCCCGACGCGCCGAGCTGGCCCTTGCGGAACAGCACCCGCATCTCCGGCGCGGTGCGTTTGACGTTGTCGGTCAGGCATTCAACCATCACCGCCACCTGATGGGGCGCAAAGCCTTCATAGATCACGTGTTCAAAATTAACCGCCTCGCCAGTCAGGCCAGCGCCCTTTTTGATGGCGCGGTCCAGCGTGTCTTTGGGCATCGATACCTTGCGCGCCTGTTCCACCACCAGGCGCAGGCGGGAGTTGAGCGACGGGTCGGCGCCACTGCGCGCCGCCACCATGATGTCTTTGGCCAGACGGCCAAAAAGTTTGCCCCGGGCATCTGCTGCCGCTGCCTTGCCTTTTGCTTTCCACTGCGCGCCCATGGCTGGTATTCCTTGTTGTTCAGGCATCAATCGTAAACTGCGCGCTGCACCCCCAACCGCATCACCCCATGACCGAGCCCCAGGACAGCGTAGAAAAAGTGACAGAGCCCCGCCTGTGGCACGACAACGGCTGGACCGCCCGCGTCATCAAAAACGAAGACGACGACGGCTGGGCCGTGGCCATGACGCCCGACGGCCAGACCGAGCCCGCGCTGGTGGGCCCCTGGACGATGGGGCGCGACAAGAAGAACCCCAAGCCACTGGATACCTCGGCCTTCAACACGCTGGTGAAAACCGCTACGGAGTTTGTGCGGCGCCACGAGCAGCAGTTGCACGCGGCGCTGCATCAGGCCATTGACATCAGCCACGATGGTGGCCGGGTCAATGTGCAGCTGGATATCGAGCCTGACGAAGACAACCCCAGCGCCACGCTGCGCGCGCTGAATGCGCAGGGCGCGCTGGTGGCCCAGGTCCGCGTGGCGCCGTCGTTCAAGCTCACCCGGGGCAGTGCCAGCGCCTGGGCTGCGGCGGGGTTTACGCCCGCCGCAGTGAAGGCGCTATAAAATTCATAGTGGGTAACGCAGTACCCACGCGGGCTACAGCCTATTTTGTGCCAAACATACGGTCACCGGCATCGCCCAGGCCAGGCAGGATGTAGCCATGATCATTGAGCTGCCGGTCAATCGCGGCGGTGAAGATGGGCACGTCGGGGTGGGCCTTTTGCATGGCGGCAACGCCTTCGGGGCAAGTCAGCAGGCAGACAAACTTGATGGACTTTGGCGTCAATTCCTTCAGCCGCTGCACGGCGGCAATGGCTGAGTTGCCGGTGGCCAGCATAGGGTCGACAACCACCACGTCGCGGTCTTGCATGTTCTGCGGCATCTTGAAGTAGTACTCCACCGCCAGCAGTGTCTTGGGGTCCCGGTACAGGCCGATATGGCCCACCCGCGCGCCCGGCACCACGTTGAGCATGCCGTCCAGAATGCCGGTGCCGGCCCGCAGGATCGACACAAACACCAGCTTTTTGCCGTCTATCACGCGGGCTTTCATGGTCTCAAGCGGGGTTTCAATCTCAACCTCCTGGGTGGCCATGTCGCGCGTGACTTCATAGGCCATCAACGAGGCCAGCTCGTTGAGCAGGCGGCGAAAGCTGTTGGTGCTGGACTCTTTCTTGCGCATCAGTGTCAGCTTGTGCTGCACCAGCGGGTGGTCGATCAGATGGACGTTGCTCATGGTGGGTGTGCCTTTGCAAGAGTTTCGCTGGTGGATTAAAGGTCAAACACGCGCTGCACCAGCCACCAGCCGGCCAGCACGGCAATCAGCAGTGAGCCGGCCTTGAGCACGCCCACCTGGTAGAACCTGGTCGCCCGCAGCCAGAAGGCCAGCGGCACAAACACCGCCACGATGGCCAGTTGCCCCAGCTCCACGCCGACGTTAAAGCCTACCAACGCCAGCACCAGCGCGCCCTGGGGCAGGCCCAGATCGGCCAGCACCGAGGCAAAGCCAAAGCCGTGGATCAGCCCGAACGCAAACGCCATGAGCCAGCGCTTGGTGTGGGCCGCGTCGCGCAGGTTGCTGAGCGCAGCAAACACCACGGATGCGGCAATCACGGACTCCACCAGCCGCGACGGCAGGGTAATGATTTGCAGCGCTGCCAGGCTCAGGGTGATGGAATGCGCCAGCGTGAACGCAGTGACCACCTTGAACACCTCTTTGAGCGCACTGCCCACGGTGCCCACGCCGTGCCAGGCTGCGTCGCGGCGCACCAGCACCGACGGCAGCAACAGCGCCAGCAAGAACAGGATGTGGTCGAACCCGATCCAGATATGCCACACCCCTTCCCAGACATATTGGCGCAGGGTTTCAAGCGCGCTGGGGGCCTGCAGGCGCAGGCTTTGCGTGGCCGACTCGGTGCCAAACACCAGCGCCTGCGCATCGGTGCCGCCCGGTGCCACCCACTGCACCAGCCCGCGGTGCGAAGGGTCCACATCAAACAGCAGGCTGTAGGTCAGGGTGACGGCCTGCGCCAGCTGCGGGCAGCGGGCCGTGAGCGTGAGGGCGGCGTAGGTGCCGTCGCTGTGCTTGTCCAGCTGCATTGGCGCGCTGGCTTGCAACGGGCAGGCCGCGCCGCCCGAGGCCAAGGCCAGGTGGGCCGTGGCGTAGCGGGTGATGTCGTCGGCGCGTTGGCGCACCTCGCCCCAGCTCAGTTTGGCGTCGCCATCGCGGTCAAGCTGCAGCACGTAGTCCAGGTCGCGCAGGGCAATGTCCCAGCGCAGGGCCAGGGTGGTGCTGCCGGTGGTGGCGCTGAGGGTAAGGTAGCTGTCGCTGGGCTTGTGGGCCCAGGCGGGCAGGGTGAAGGCGCTGGCCAGCAGGGCCAGGAACACGGCGGGCAGGGCGCAGAGCAGGTGTTTCATCGCTTGGCCCCCTGGGTGGCCAAAGCCTGCGCCAGTGCAGCCAGGGCTGGGTCTTCGTGTTTGCTGCTGCGCAGCCAGTCCAGCGCGGGCTGGGCCGCTTTGGCCTGGTTGGCGGCCAGGGCGGCGCGCATCAGCACCTCGGCGTCACGCGGCTCCTTTTGGGTGGAGTAGTTTTCCTGCGCCAGCCGCAGGGCGTCGGCGGGCTTGCTCTCAACGGCCAGCGCAAAGCGTGCGGCCTCCTGTTCGTGCAGGCGGTCACCGCGCTGGGCGGCGGCGGCAAAGCGCTCGCGCAACTGGGTGGCCCAGCCCGCGGCCTCGGGCAGCTTGAGCGCCTTGCCCGCCAGCGCCAGGCGCAGCAGCAAGATGTCGGACCGCTCCCAACCCTGTAGCAGCTTCACCACCTCGGCCGGGCGCTGGCGCTCCAGCAAAAAGTCGGCATAAGCGCCCAGCAAAAACTGGTCGGTAATGCCCAGCTTGAGGGCGGCCTGAAAGTGCTGTTCGGCCTCTTCCGGCCGCTGCAGGCGCTGCGCCATTTCAGCCAGGCGCGTGAGCTGCCAGAGCTTTAGCTCGGCGCTGGCACCGGCTGCGGCGGCCAGCGCCTGCGTGAGCTGCGCATGCGCGCTGGCCAGCTGGCCGCTGGCGGCCAGGGCGTAGGCCTTGCAGCCGGTTGCGGTGAGGGCGTCCGAGCGCTGCGCCAGTTCGGCGCAGGCTTGCAGCGCATCGGCGTAGCGTGCCTGGACCATGAAGATGGCTGCGCGCCAGGAATGCGGCTCGCCTGACGCCGGGTCTGCCTGCGCGGCGCGGGCAAGGCTGGCCAGCGCGCCTTCAAAGTCGTGGCTGTACTGCTGCAGCATGCCCTGCAATTGCCAATAGCCCGCCGGGGCGGCAACTGCGCCAGCAGAACCGGCCGCACTGGCCGCACTGGCGAGGGGCTTGAGGGCCGAGGCGGCATAGCCCACATAGCGCGGGTCGCCCTGGGCCATGGCCAGGTCGAAGTAGCGCCGTGCAATGTCCAGCCGCAGGTTGGTGTCGTTCGGGCGGGCGGCCAATTGCTGGCGCAGTGAATCGACCCGCCGCACCGCAGGGTCGGCCTTGTTGGGCAGGGTTTCAACAATGGCGGCGTCGCTGGCCGGGGTGAACGGCGCGGCCTGGGCCAGGGCACAGGCGGTGAGCAGCGCGGCCACCAGTACGCGGGGGCTCGCAAGTCTTGGAAGGGGCATGGGGGCGAAACAGCAAGGTGGTGGCGGGGAGGATACTACCGGCTGCCCTAGGGTTACCCAGCTTCAAGAACTTCTGTGTCCTGAAATTTTGCCGCAAGCCCGATCTTTAGCCGGGCAGGGTCTGAACGAAATGACCTGAGGAAATGACCTGATAAGAGCTGAGGCTTTCAAGAATTGTGGACCCTAATCTAGGGAAAATAGTGTTCGGACAATTGGCGTTGAGCGCCCTGGTAAACACCCCAATAACATCGGAGACAAACTTATGGACGCGCCTTCCGCCTACAGCCTTCGGCCATGGATGGGGCAGTACGGCAAGCACATTGCCCAGTCGTTGGACGTGCCAGCTCATGCCAACCTGCCCGCCATGGCGGATGCCGCGGTGCAGCGCTATTCCGGGCAAACGGCCTTCACCACGGTTGTTCCGAATGGCATGTACGGCAGCCTCAGCTACGCCCAGGTGGGCGAGATGAGTAGCGCTTTTGCGGTCTATCTGCGTGAGGTGCTCAAGCTGCAGGATGGCGACCGGGTGGCGCTGCAAATGCCCAATTGCCTGGCCTACCCTGTTGTACTGCTGGGCGTCTTGAAGGCCGGTTGCGTGGCCGTCAATACCAACCCGCTGTACACCGCCGCAGAGATGGTGCACCAGTTCAACGACAGCGGTGCCAAGGCGGTGGTCGTGGTGGATATGTTTGCCGACAAGCTGCAGGAGGCCCTTCCTCGCACGGGCGTGAAGCATGTGGTCCTGACACGGGTGAGCGAGTTTTTCCCGCCGGTGGTGGGCCCCATCGTGCGTGGTGTGATGAAGTACTGGAACAAGGTCATACCCAAACATGGGCTGACATTCACTGCGCTTCCAGACGCCCTGGCCCAGGGCCGTGGTCACAACGCCGATCTGGCTGCACAGGTTGCCAGCTACAGCCGCGATTTGAACCACCATAGCCTGGCTTTGCTTCAGTACACCGGCGGCACCACGGGTGTGGCCCAGGGCGCAATGCTCACCCACGGCAACCTGCTGTGGAACCTGTCGCAGATGCGTGCCATGTCGGCCAGCCATATTGAGGATGGCCGCGAGGTGGTGTTGACGGCGCTGCCGCTGTATCACGTGTTCGCTTTCACGGTGAATTTTCTGTGCATGTTCAACGCGGGTGCACGCAACATTCTGGTGCCCAGTCCGCGACCTATCCAGAACCTGCAGCGCGCCATTGAGAATTACCCGATCACCTGGATCACGGGCGTCAACACGCTTTACAACGCCTTGCTGCACGAGGAGTGGTTCACGGCTTTCCCGCCCAAGCACCTCAAGGCGGCCGGCGGCGGCGGTGCGGCCATGCACCATGCTGTGGTTGAGCGCTTCGAGGCCGTCACCGGCGCGCCGCTGGTCGAGGGTTACGGCCTCACGGAAACCAGCCCCGTGGTGTGCTTTCAGCCGCTCAATGGCAAGCGCCAGCGCGACAGCATCGGCATTCCCGCTCCCATGACCGAGGTGCGTTTGGTCGACGACAGCGGGCTTGATGTGCCGCTGGGCCAGCCCGGTGAATTGCTGGTGCGTGGCCCGCAGGTGATGCAGGGTTACTGGCAGCGCCCCGAGGCCAGTGCAGCGGCATTCCAGGATGGATGGCTGCGCACAGGCGACGTGGCGGTGATGGATGAACACGGCACCTTCCGCATCGTCGACCGCAAGAAAGACATGATTCTGGTCAGCGGTTTCAACGTCTACCCCAACGAGATCGAAGACGTTTTGGCGCGTCACCCCAAAGTGCTTGAAGCGGCGGTGGTGGGCATGCCCGACGCCAAGACAGGCGAGGCGGTAGTGGCCCATGTCGTCAAGCGCGACGCCAGCCTCACCTCTGAGGAACTTGTGGCCCACTGCCGCACGATGCTCACGGGCTACAAGCTGCCAGGGCGCGTGATCTTTCGCGACGACCTTCCCAAAACCGCTGTAGGCAAGATCCTGCGGCGCGAACTTCGCCAATAACCACACCCACCGCTACACGGAGCACTCCATCATGTTGTCTGATCTCGAAACCAAGCTGCTGGGCGTCATGATGATGGTCATCATGCTGGGAATGGGTGCCAGCCTGACCTTCAAGGACTTTGCAATTGCGCTGCGCAAGCCTGCAGGCATAGGAATCGGCCTTGTCACGACGTACGTGCTGACACCTATGGTCGGCTATGCGCTGGCCATGGCGCTCGCGTTGCCACCAGCCTATGCCATCGGTTTGATCCTCATGGCCTGCCTGCCGGGCGGCACCACCAGCAATATCTTCAACTACTTCAGCAAGGGCGTGCTCAGCCTGTCGATCCTGATGACCATCGTCTCGACGCTGTTTGCGGTGGTTTTGGTACCTGTTGCGTTGGGGATCTTCTCGTCCGGCATTGAGGGCGATTGGAAGATACCGCCGGGTAACGTTGCGCAGGTCCTGGTGGTTTTGCTGGTCCCCACGGTGATCGGGATGTTCCTGCGCAAATGGAACGCCAATGTGGGTGCCGTCATTGAAATGATTGGCGGCGTGCTGGGCGTTGTCGTCATCCTGTTCCTGGTCGTTAGCTGGGTGCCACGCAACTTCGGCCTGCTGGCCACAACACCCGCCACGGTGTATATCGGTGCGATCGGTCTGGGGCTTGTCGGCTTCGCCGTTGGCTATGCCTTTGCGCGCTTGGTGCGCCAGGACCCGCGCCGCAGCCGCACCATCGCCCTGGAAACCGGCATCCAGAACGGCCCGTTGGGTGTGCTGATCGTGCTGCTCACCTTCCAGGGCACGCGCCAGCAGGAGGTGCTGCTTATTCCAGTGTTGTACTCACTGTTCATCGTGCTGAGCAGCAGCGCGGTGACGGTCTGGTTCCGGCGGATCAGTGCACGTGAAGAAGCCGCACGCGACAACGCCAAGATCGGCGCGCTGGCCAAGGCCGCCTGACGCCAAGACTCATTGCGTTTGCGGCGGGTTGCTCACCTTTTCCGCCCCCCCAAGATGCTGCCGAGCGCCCCGCGCAACACCTGCCGCGCCAGGTTGCGCGCTTCAGACTTCAGCACCTGTTGCCTCAGGCCGTCGCGGGCTGTGCCGCTTTTGCCTGGTTGGGGCCAGTGCGGCGCGCATCAGCACTTCGGCGTCGCGCGGCTCCCTTTAGGTGGTGTAGTGTCAAAGCGGGTTCGCCCTATGCAGGTATCTAGCGCGCCATCGTCACCCATTGTGGGTCGTGTTCGAGCCCGCGATGAACATTATCATCGGCACCACGAACCAAGGAGGACATCCTATGCATCCGTTTTCAAAGCGATTGACTGCGCTGGTAACGGCCCTATTGCTTACGGGTTGCTTCACCGTGACGGCAATCCAGATTCCGGCGGAGGTGAAAAGCGACGCTCCTTTTGTGCTGACTGATGGCCGTCCCGCAGAGGAGCGGGCCTCCAGGAAGCTCCCGAACGCCAACGGGTCAGTAGTCTATATTGGGGACGACAGCATTCAGCCATCGCCGCTGGCCTTGGTCCGAACCGCGCTACAGCAGCGCTATGGTGGCGAGCACTTGCGTGGCAAGTCCGTCACCCTCATGCGCTTCGTGATCGTGATTGCTGACGGCCCCGCGATCGACCAGACGGCATGGAGAAAGGACTATGCCAGCCGGATGGACCTGCCCCCCGGCCAGGCTCTTGTCTTCCAGTTGCTGGGTCCCGCTATGGACAAGATGCAGGGCTCGAAGGGCCTGAAAGTGCAGGTCGATCTGCTGGTGGACGGCCAGGCCTATTCAGCCACGAGCGAGCAGACTTCGACGGTCGGTATTTCGGAGTACATCATTACCCAGCACGTCCAGTCTGCCCTGCGCAAAGTGGCCACGGACACGCTGCCACCATTCGAGCTGCCAATAAAACCCTAGCTGGACTTGACAGCGAGCGCCTGCGCTTTTGCGCGGTCGGGCGAGCTCGGCGACGGGGCGGCAACGCAATGGCAGACTCGGCCACACAGCCGCCCAGCACGATCTGGGTGAGCGAGTCCACGAAGTACGCGGCTTAGCGCTTCCTCCCACCCAGAATACTCCCCAGGGCCCCGCGCAACACCTGCCGCGCCAGGTTGCGCGCTTCAGACTTCAGCACCTGTTGCACCAGGCCGTCGCGGCTGCCGCCGCGCGGGCCGGTGGAGCCCAGCATCAGGTCTTTCAGGCCACCGAGCAGGCCGCCGCCGTCTTCGGCTTTTTTGGCTTCTTCCGCCTGTGTAGCCTGCGTGGCCTGGGTGCGGGCCAGCAGCTTTTCGTAGGCCGATTCACGGTCTTGCACTTTTTCATACACCCCGGCCACCAGTGAGCCGGCGATCAGCACTTGGCGCTGCTGGGGGGTGATGGGGCCAATCTGGCTACCGGGGGGCAGCACAAATACGCGCTCGGTCACGCTGGGGCGGCCCTTGGCGTCCAGAAAGCTCACCAGCGCCTCGCCCACAGCCAGCTCGGTGATGGCGGTCTCGATGTCCAGCCCCGGCTTTTGCCGCATGGTTTGCGCGGTGGCCTTCACAGCCTTCTGGTCGCGCGGGGTGAAGGCGCGCAGCGCGTGCTGCACCCTGTTACCCAGCTGGGCCAGCACGCTGTCGGGAATGTCCAGCGGGTTCTGCGTCACAAAATACACGCCCACGCCCTTGGAGCGCACCAGTCGCACCACCAGCTCGATACGCTCCACCAGCACCTTGGGCGCTTCATTGAAGAGCAGGTGAGCTTCGTCAAAAAAGAACACCAGCTTGGGTTTGTCCAGATCGCCCACCTCGGGCAGGGTTTCAAACAGTTCGGACAGCATCCAAAGCAGAAAGGTGGCGTACAGGCGCGGGGAGTTCAGCAGCTTGTCTGCGGCCAGGATGTTGATCACGCCCTTGCCAGCCGAGGTTTGCATGAAGTCGCTGATGTTCAGCATGGGCTCGCCAAAAAACTTGTCGCCGCCCTGGGTTTCAATCTGCATCAGCCCGCGCTGAATGGCCCCCACGCTGGCGGCGCTGATATTGCCGTACTGGGTGGTGAACTGGCTGGCGTTGTCGCCCACATGCTGCAGCATGGCGCGCAGGTCTTTCAGGTCCAGCAGCAGCATGCCGGCGTCGTCGGCAATCTTGAACACCAGGTTCAGCACGCCGGCCTGGGTGTCATTCAAATCCAGCATGCGGCCCAGCAGCAGCGGCCCCATGTCAGACACAGTGGCGCGCACCGGGTGGCCCTGCTCGCCAAACACGTCCCACAGCGTGGTGGGGCAGGCAAAAGGGGGTGTGGGTTCGATGCCGCGGTCTTTCAGCACGGCGGCGAGCTTCTCGCCAATGCTGCCGGGCTGGCTGGCACCGGTCAGGTCGCCTTTCACGTCGGCCATGAACACGGGCACGCCGATTTTCGAGAAGTTTTCGGCCAGGGTTTGCAGTGTTACTGTCTTGCCGGTGCCGGTGGCCCCGGTAATCAGGCCGTGGCGGTTGGCCAGGGCGGGCAGCAGCTCGCAGCTGGTGGTGGCGTTCTTGGCAATCAGCAGGGGTTCGGCCATGAGGTGCGTCCGTAGGATGTGAAAAGTAAAATGCGCTTGGCACCAATATATCAACGCAATGCGCAAAACAAGGATTTCCCGTGGCCGGACACAGTAAATGGGCAAACATCCAGCACCGCAAGGGTCGCCAGGACGAGAAGCGGGGCAAGATCTGGACCCGCGTCATCCGTGAAATCATGGTGGCGGCCCGTTTGGGCGGCGGCGACCTGGACACCAATCCGCGCCTGCGGCTGGCAGTGGAAAAGGCCAAGGCCGCCAATTTGCCGATTGACACGGTCAAGCGCAACATCGACAAAGCCACCGGCAATCTGGAGGGCGTGAATTACGAAGAGATACGCTATGAAGGCTATGGCTTCGGCGGCGCTGCCATCATTGTGGACACCATGACGGATAACAAGGTGCGCACTGTGGCCGATGTGCGCCACGCCTTCAGCAAGTACGGTGGCAGCATGGGCACCGCGGGATCGGTGGCGTTTCAGTTCAAGCACTGCGGCCAGATGATTTTTGCCCCCGGCACCTCTGAAGACAAGCTGATGGAGGCGGCCCTGGAGGCCGGTGCCGAAGACGTCATTACCCACGACGATGGCTCCATTGAGGTGCTGACGGCCTTCCCGGACTTTGAATCCGTGAAGAATGCGCTGGAAGCTGCGGGCTTGAAGCCCGAGGTGGCCGAGGTCACCATGCGCCCGGAAAACACCATAGAACTGGCCGGCGAAGACGCCGCAAAAATGCAAAAACTGCTGGACATCATTGAAGACCTGGACGACGTGCAAGACGTGTTCCACAACGCGAGTCTATGACTCACCCCCGAAGCGCCTGCGGCGCCTCCCCCTCAAGGGGGCGCCGCCAGCAGCGCGGCAAAGCCGGTTCCACGGCGGCACCGATAAGGAAAACATGAAGGTACTCGTAATAGGTGGCGGCGGCCGGGAACACGCTCTGGCCTGGAAGATGGCCCAGTCCCCCAAGCTGCAGGCGGTCTATGTGGCCCCCGGCAATGGCGGCACGGCGCTGGACGGCCGGCTGGTGAATGTGCCCATCACCGATGTGGTGGCGCTGCGCGAATGGGCCCAGGCGGAAAAAATTGTGCTCACCGTGGTGGGCCCCGAGGCACCGTTGGCGGCCGGCGTGGTGGATGAGTTTCGCGCTCACGGGCTGCGCGTGTTTGGCCCCACTCAGACCGCCGCGCAACTGGAAAGCTCCAAAGCCTTCTCCAAGGCATTCATGAAGCGCCACGGCATTCCCACAGCCGAGTACGAGACCTTTACCGACCCATTAGCCGCCCACACCTATGTGGACAAAATGGGCGCGCCGATTGTGGTCAAGGCCGACGGCCTGGCCGCAGGCAAGGGTGTGGTGGTGGCCATGACGGCCGCGCAGGCGCATCAGGCCATCGACTTCATGCTGCTGGACAACAAGCTGGGCGTGTCCCACAACGCCGGTGGCGCAAGGGTGGTGATTGAGGAGTTTTTGCAGGGCGAAGAAGCCAGCTTCATCGTGCTGTGCGACGGCAAGAACGTTACCGCGCTGGCCACCAGCCAGGACCACAAACGCCTGCTGGACGCCGACGAAGGCCCCAACACCGGCGGCATGGGCGCGTATTCGCCGGCCCCCGTGGTCACGCCCGCGGTGCATGCGCGCGCCATGCGAGAGATTATTTTGCCCACCATCAGAGGCATGGAAAAAGACGGTATTCCGTACACCGGCTTCCTGTATGCGGGCCTGATGATCGACGCCACCGGCAAGCCCAAAACACTGGAATTCAACTGCCGCATGGGTGACCCGGAGACCCAGCCCATCATGATGCGGCTGAAGTCAGACCTGTACGACGTGATGATGGCCGCCACCTCGGGCGGGCTGGACCAGATCGAGCTGCAATGGGACCGGCGCACCGCGCTGGGGGTGGTGATGGCGGCCCATGGCTACCCGCTGGAGCCACGCAAGGGCGATGTGATCACCGGCCTGCCCAAAGACGCGGAAGACGCGGTGGTGTTCCATGCCGGCACGGTGGCCAAAGATGGCGGCACCGTCACCTCTGGCGGGCGGGTGCTTTGCGTGACGGCGCTGGCCGAAGGCGTGAAGGCGGCGCAGCAACGCGCCTATGAGGTCGCGCAGGGCATTCATTTCGACGGCGCACAGTACCGCAAGGACATTGGTCATCGCGCCATCCGGGCTTGACCGGGTGGCCAGTGTGGTCAGTGACTTCCCCAAACCGTATCCGTTGCAGTTCAAGGGGAGCCGGGTGGCGCGCGGGTTGCTGGGCTTGGCTGGCTGGAAGGTGCGGTTTGACGGCCTGCCGGCGCTGCAAGGCGTGCTGATTGTCTACCCCCACACCAGCAACTGGGACTTTGTGGTGATGATCCTGGCCAAATGGTCAGTGGGTGTGACGGTGCGCTTCTGGGGCAAAGACAAGCTCTTTGGCATTCCGCTGTTTGGTCGCTGGCTGCGCTGGGTCGGTGGTGTACCGGTGGACCGTACGGCACCGCAAGGCGTGACGGCCCAGGCGCTCGAGATTTTTGACCAGCGCCGCCGGGCCGGGCGCTACTTCTGGTTGGGTTTGGCACCGGAAGGCACGCGCAAATACATTCCGGGCCTGCGCAGCGGTTTCTACCGCACGGCGCTGGGCGCTGGCGTGCCGCTGGGGCTTATTCGGCTGGACTACGCTGCGCGCGAGGTACGCGTGCTCGACTTCATTGCGCTCAGCGGCGACCAGGCGTATGACCTGGCACGCATGCGTGCCGTTTTTCAGGGTACCGCGGGGCGCGTGCCCGCCAATGCGGCACCGATCCAGTTGCTTGACGCCGCGGTGGCGCGAGCCGATACCATTGTCAAATGAGCAACGATTCCACTGAAGCCGCGCGCGGCTGGCTGCTAGGCCTGCAACAACGAATCACCACCGCCATTGCTGCGGCCGACGGCACCGCCTTTTTGAGCGACGCCTGGGAGAAGCCGCCGGGCGAAACATTGCAGGGCAACGGCATCACCCAGATTCTGGAAGGCGGCCCGTTGTTCGAGCGCGCGGGCTGCGGCTTTTCCCATGTCAGCGGGCCGAGGCTGCCGCCGTCGGCAACCCAGCACCGGCCAGAGCTGGCCGGCGCGCCGTTTGAAGCCATGGGTGTGTCGCTGGTGTTCCATCCGCGCAACCCCTATGTGCCCACAGTACACATGAACGTGCGCATGCTGGCCGCCACCGTCCCGGGCAAGGCCCCGGTGTGCTGGTTTGGCGGCGGCATGGACCTGACGCCGTACTATGGTTTTGAAGAAGATGCAGTGCACTTTCATCGCAGTTGCCAGCAGGCGCTGGCTCCGTTTGGCGCTGACAAATACCCACGCTTTAAAACCTGGTGCGATGAATACTTCTTTTTGAAGCACCGCAACGAGCAGCGCGGTGTGGGCGGTGTGTTCTTTGACGACTTTTCCGAGCTGGGCCTTGATCGCAGCCTGGCGATGACCCAGGCCCTGGGCGACAGCTTTCTGGGTGCCTACCTGCCGATCGTCGAGCGTCGCAAGGCCACGCCCTATGGCGAGCGGGAGCGGGCGTTCCAGCTTTACCGGCGCGGCCGGTATGTGGAGTTCAACCTGGTCTGGGACCGGGGCACGCACTTCGGGCTGCAATCGGGCGGGCGCGCTGAGTCGATTTTGTTGTCCATGCCGCCGCTGGCCAGCTGGGCCTATCAGCAGCAGCCCGAGGCGGGTTCGCCTGAAGACGCGCTGTATCGCAAGTTCATTGTGCGGCGGGAGTGGGTTTGACCGGCCCCTACCGACTGGGCATGTTTGGCGGGGCCTTTGACCCGCCGCACAACGCGCACATCGCACTGGCGCAGGCGGCCGTGCAGCAGCTGGGCCTGGACCAGTTGCGCATCTTCCCGACCGGCCAGGCCTGGCACAAATCGC
This sequence comes from Ramlibacter sp. 2FC, assembly GCA_943369755.1. GTDB lineage: Bacteria > Pseudomonadota > Gammaproteobacteria > Burkholderiales > Burkholderiaceae_C > CALROG01. The sequence continues at coordinate 26,021 of CALROG020000027.1, read as the reverse complement.
GGGCTCTGTCCGCCGGAACCCATCGCCTTGCAATGGCCGAGCTGGCCTTTGCGCAGGTGCCGCGGGCCCAGGTGGACGGGCGCGAGCTGCGCCGGGTTGGCGCAACCTATACCGTGGACACTTTGCGTGAGCTGCGTCAGGAGTTTCCCCAAGCCCAGTTGCTTCTGGTCATCGGTGCCGACCAGGCAGAAGCCCTGCATGGCTGGCGTGAAAGCCATGAAATTGCCCGGCTTGCTATAATTTCAATAGCGGCTCGCGCAAGACCGACGGGGGCTACTGGCATTTTTGATGCGTCCCGCGTGCCGGCGGGCCAGCGCGCACCCGTTGAGTTGCCGCCCATGCCTTTCAGTTCCACCGAAATCCGCGCACGCGCGGCTTGTGGTGAGAAAATCGAACATCTGGTTCCCGGCGCTGTAGCGCGCTATATTGAAGACCATCACCTTTACCGACCGACCTGATGACCACAGACACTGCCGCCAAAAAAGACACCCAAAAGCTCCAGCGCGCCATCGTCGATGGCCTGGAGGATGTGAAAGCGCAGGACATCCAGGTTTTCAACACCGAACATCTGTCGCCGCTGTTTGAGCGGGTCATCATCGCGTCGGGCACCTCCAACCGCCAGACCAAGGCGCTCGCCGCCAGCGTGCGCGACGCTGTGCGGGCAGCTGGCTTCACCAAGCCACGTACAGAGGGCGAAGACAACGGCGAATGGATCATCGTGGACTGTGGTGCCGCCGTGGCCCACATCATGCAACCCACCATCCGTACCTACTATCACCTGGAAGAAATCTGGGGCGACAAGCCGGTACGCCTGAAGTTTGGCGCGCCCAGCCCGGTGAACGCTGTAGCAGCCAAAGCACCAGCCAAGGCACCGGCCAAAGCCAGCGGCAAGAAAGAAGCGCTGGGCCCGTCGCTGCGCCGAAGCAGCGCCGCAAAAACCGCAGTCAAAGCGGCCGAGCAGGCGGCCAAGGCCCGGCCACCTGCGGCCAAGTCGGCCGCCAAGCCGTCCGCACGCCCGGGGGCCAAGCGCCCCGCAAGCAAGACTCCCATGGCCAAGCTGGTGGTCGGCAAGGCACCGGCCCGCAAGGCCCCGGCCAAGACCGCGGCCAGGGCTCCAGCCAAGAAGGCTCCCGCGCGCAAGGCATGAAGCTGTTCGTGGTGGCCGTGGGCCAGCGCGTGCCCGACTGGGCCCAGACCGCATGGGACGACTACGCCAAACGTTTCCCCCCTGAGCTGCGGGTGGAGCTCAAGGCCGTAAAGACCGAGCCGCGTGGCTCCAAGACACTGGAAACCTTGTATGCGGCCGAGCGTGAGCGCATTGAAACTGCCATCCCCAAAGGTGCACGGGTGGTGGCGCTGGACGAGCGCGGCACCACGCTTTCCACATTGGCGCTGGCTGCCAAGCTCAAGCATTGGCAACTGGAAAGCGACGACGTTGCGCTGGTGATCGGCGGGCCCGACGGGCTGGACCCGGCCTTCCGGCAAGCTGCGCATGAACGAATTCGGCTTTCAGACTTGACCTTGCCCCACGCCATGGTGCGGGTGCTGCTGGTCGAGCAGCTCTACCGTGCCTGGTCGATCAACGCCAACCATCCCTATCACCGTGAATAAGTTTGTTTATCTGGCCTCGCAGAGCCCGCGCCGGCGTCAATTACTGGAACAGCTGGGCGTGAGGTATGAGTTGTTGTTGCCAGACGCCGACGAAGACGCGGAAGGCATCGAGGCGGTGCTGCCTGGTGAAGCCCCTGCGCGGTACGTGCAACGGGTAACCGGCTTGAAGCTGGACGCGGCGCTCGCGCGCCTCAAGCGGCGGGGCCTGGTGGCGGCGCCGATTCTTTGTTCAGACACCACGGTGGCCTTGGGCCGCATCATCTACGGCAAACCTGCAAGCGCCAAAGAAGCGGCGCGAATGCTGGGCGCTTTGGCGGGCCAGACGCACCGTGTGCTGACGGCTGTGGCGCTGCAAAATGCGAGCCAGCGGCTGGCGGTGCTGAGCAGCTCAAGGGTGACATTCGCCCCTCTCACAGCGGCTCAAATCCGCCGCTATGTGGCGGGCGGTGAACCCATGGGCAAGGCCGGTGCCTATGCGGTGCAGGGCGCAGCGGCGGCGCACATTACGAAAATCAGCGGCAGTTACTCTGGCATCATGGGCTTGCCGATGTTCGAAACAGCGCAATTGCTGCGCCAGATCGGCTTTCAAACATAAATCATGCAGCAGGACATCCTGATCAACTGGTCGCCCCAGGAAACCCGGGTGGCTGTGGTGGAAAACGGTGCAGTGCAAGAGCTGCATGTCGAGCGCACGCTGGAGCGTGGCCTGGTCAGCAATGTTTACCTGGGCAAGGTGGCGCGGGTGCTGCCGGGCATGCAGTCGGCGTTTATTGACATTGGCCTGGAGCGTGCAGCCTTCCTGCATGTGGCCGATGTATGGCACCGCCAACCCGATGGTGAACCGCCGCAGCAGGCCAAGGCAACGCAAGCGCTGGTGCCCATCGAGAAGCAGGTGTTTGAAGGTCAGTCGCTGATGGTGCAGGTTATCAAGGACCCGATTGGCACCAAGGGCGCGCGGCTGTCTACCCAGATCAGCGTGGCGGGCCGCCTGCTGGTGTTTTTGCCGCAAGACGATCATGTGGGGGTCTCCCAAAAAATTCCGTCAGCTCAACGCGACGCCTTGCGTGCCCGTTTGCAAGCGTTGACGGGTGAGCAGGGCGGGGGGTTCATTTTGCGCACCAACGGCGAAGACGCAACCGACGCCGAGTTGGCAGAAGACATCGCCTACCTGCGCAAGACCTGGGCCCGCATCAAGGACGCGTCTACACGCTTGCCCCCGATGTCGCTGCTGCACCAGGACCTGAGCCTGTTGCAGCGCGTGCTGCGCGACCTGGTGAGCGAAGAAACCCAGACCATCCGGATCGATTCGCAGGAGCAGTTCCAGGCCCTGTTGGTCTTTGGCCGCGAATTCATGCCGGCTGCGGCTGGGCGGTTGCAGCTTTACAAGGGCGAACGACCGATTTTTGACCTGTTTTCCATTGATGACGATGTGGCCCGCGCGCTGGGTCGCCGGGTCGACCTGAAGTCCGGCGGCTACGTCATCGTAGACCAGACCGAAGCCCTGACCACCGTGGACGTGAACACCGGTGGCTATGTCGGTGCCCGCAATTTTGACGACACGATTTTTAAAACCAACCTGGAGGCGGCGGGCACCATTGCCCGCCAGTTGCGGCTGCGCAACCTGGGCGGGATTGTGGTTGTGGACTTCATAGACATGGTCCGTGAAGATCACCGCGAGGCGGTACTGGCCGAGTTTCGCAAGCAGCTCGCGCGAGATCGGGTCAAAACCACGGCGGGCGGCTTCTCGCAGCTGGGTCTGGTGGAGATGACGCGCAAGCGCACCCGGGAGTCCCTGGCCCACATGCTGTGCGAACCATGTGAGGCCTGCCAGGGCAAAGGCACCGTGAAGACGGCGCGCAGCGTGTGCTATGACGTGCTGCGCGAGATCCTGCGCGAGGCACGGCAGTTCAACCCGCGTGAGTTCCGCGTCGTGGCTTCACCCAAAGTGGTGGAGCTGTTCCTGGACGAAGAAAGCCAGCATCTGGCCGGGCTGTCGGACTTTATTGGCAAGCCGATTTCGCTGCAAAGCGAAAGCGCCATGGGCCAGGAACAATACGACATTGTTTTGATGTGATGCGCGCGGCGATTCCCATCCTGACCTATCACCAGGTGGAAGCACCGCCGCCCAGGGGCACGCCCTACCGCAGCCTGGTGGTGCACCCTGGGGCATTTGCCCTGCAGATGGGCCTGCTTAAACTGCTGGGCTACCGGGGGCTGAGCATGACCGCACTGCTGCCGTACCTGCGCGGCGAGCGACAAGGCAAGGTGGTTGGCATCACGCTGGACGACGGCTATGTGAACAACCTGCACTATGCGTTGCCGGTGTTGCAGCGTCACGGCTTCTCAGCCACCTGCTACATCGTCAGTGGCCAGTTGGGCGGCTCCAATGTTTGGGATGCGCCCAAAGGCGTACCAGCCAAGCCACTGATGGACGCCGCACAGCTGCGCGCCTGGGTGGCCGGGGGGCAAGAGATCGGTGCCCACACCCGCAGCCACGCCGATCTGACAGCGCTTAACGACAGCGCTGCGCGCGAGGAAATCGCGGCTTGCCGCACTGACCTGGAGCCGTTGCTGGGCGTGGCGGTGCGCCAGTTTTGCTACCCCTACGGATTTTTCGAGCCGCGCCACGCGGCCATGGTGCGTGAAGCGGGTTATAGCTGCGCCACCACCACGCAGCGCAGCCGAACCGGGGCCGACGATGACCTGTTTGCGCTGCCGCGCGTACCGGTGCATCAGTCCACCGCGCTGGCGCTGTTCTGGGCCAAAATCGCGACGGCCTACGAAGACCGACGCCGCGGGCAATGAAAATAGCCGTCTTGAACCGCGTGTTTGCCACCACAGGCGGCGGTGCTGAAAGCTACTCCATGGCGCTGGTGGAGCAACTGGCCCAGCGCCACGAAGTACATGTGTTCGCGCAGGAAATAAACCACAGCTGGCCCGCCGTGACCTACCACCGGGTGGCGCGCCCACTGGCCAAGCCGCGCTGGCTTAACCAGCTCTGGTATGCGGTGGCCACCTGGCACGCCACCCGGCGTGGTTTTGACGTGGTGCATTCGCATGAGAACACCTGGCACGGCCGGGTCCAGACGATTCACGTCAAGCCGGTGCGCCATGACTTGCTGCATGGCCGCAGCGGCTGGAAACTGGCGACGCGTTTGCTCAAGATCGCCTTGAGCCCGCGGCTTCTGACCTATTTGCTGCTGGAGGCGGCGCGCTTCAGGCAGCGGCCCGGGCAGCAAGTGGTGGTGACCTCTGACAACCTGCGGGCGCAAGCCTTGCAGGCCTATCCGCATGCCGGTGCCTTGCTGCGCCTTGTAACGCCTGGTGTGACGCTGCCCGCCGCCGGCCCGGACCGGGCGGCCGCGCGCACCATGCTTGGCCTGCCGCCAAGCGGGCAAGTGCTGCTGTTCGTGGCCAACAACTATGAACGCAAGGGCCTGGGGGCGTTGCTCGACGCCATGGTGAATTTGCCCCCCAGCGCGGTGCTGGCAGTGGTGGGTAATGCCGCCGGGATTGAAACCTTCCGTGCCCGTGCGCAAAGCCTTGGCCTTGCGCACCGGGTGTTCTTTCTGGGGCCCATGCAAAGCGTCGATCTGGCGTACCGGGCAGCAAACCTGCTGGTGCACCCGACGCTGGCAGATACCTTTGCCATGGTGGTGCTGGAGGCCATGGCCCATGCCTTGCCAGTGGTTGTGAGTGGCCCGGCGTATTGCGGCATTTCGGGCCTGTTGACCCATGAAACAGACGCGCTGCTGCTGGCGGACCCGCGTGACGCGAAGGCCCTGGGTGCGGCTGTGGCGCGTTTGCTGACGGATGAGGTGCTGGCTGCTGGCGTGGCGCACAAGGGCCGTGAGTTCGCCCAACGCCATAGCTGGGAAGCGGCTGCGCAGGCCTGTGAGCAAATTTACCGGGACAGCCTCAGGCCACCAGCCTGAAGTGTTTGCGGCTGAAATCTAGCCCGGTCAGTCGCTCAACCGCCATTGAAAGGCGGTACTTTTTTTCTTTGGAAGTGAGCTGGTAGTCGGGGTTGAATGCAATGCTTTGTTCGGCCTCGCGCTCCAGCCACTGCTTCATGAGTGCAGGGTGGGTGCCGGTAAAGGGGGTCACGGCCTGCGGGTCAAAATTTGCGTAATTGATGGTCGGCGCTACTGAACCGGCCCAGTACTTGGCCACCTGGTCCAGTTTGGCTTGCATGTACTCGGCCCGGCGCACCCAGCCGTAGTGGTGGATGTGTGCGTTGGCCAGCGCGCCGTTCGGGTTGCGTGGGCGCTTGTGCTCGTGCATGACCAGCCAGTACTGGCCGTCGGGGGCGTAGCTTCGGATGGTGTTGCGGATCAACCGGCACTCTCGCCGGTACCAGCCCGGGCTGATGGAAACATAGCCCGGCGTGCCGTAAAAATGCAGGTAGTCAAAAACCAGCGCTTCCACGGCGGGGTTGTCGTGGTGACGGTCTACGCTGGCGCGAATGGCAGCGAGCTCGTTCTCGTGCACCACTTCGTCGCCTTCCAGGTAAAAAGCCCAGTCACCGGTGCAGGCGTATTGGGCGATCATTTTTTGCTGGGCATAGACAAAACCGCGGTCACCCATGCGCTCGTTCCACACGGTTTCAATAATCTTCACCTTGGGGTCGCCAATAGCTTTTACGCGGGCCAGGGTATCGTCATCGCTGCGGCCCACAGCCACGACAAATTCGTCCACCAGCGGCAGCAGCGAGCAGATCGACTCGACAAACGGGAAACCCAGCATGGTGCCGTTGCGGATGAAGGTAAAGCCGCTGATCGATGCTTTGCTCATTCGAGAGTGCCTTCCTGGGCGTTGTCCAGATCGCCTGAAGCGGCCAGGCTGTAAAGGCGTGCATAGTGGCCGCCCGCAGCCAGCAACTGGGCATGGGCACCTGTCTCAACCACCTTCCCGGCGCTCATCACCACAATGCGGTCTGCATGCTCGATGGTGGAGAGGCGGTGCGCAATGATCAGCGTCGTGCGGCCTGCCATCAGGCGCTGCAGCGCCGTCTTGACGGCTTGCTCGGACTCGGTGTCCAGCGCCGAGGTTGCCTCGTCCAGAATGAGAATCGGAGCGTCTTTGTACAGAGCCCTGGCAATTGCCAGGCGCTGGCGCTGTCCGCCCGAGAGCTGGGTGGCGTTGTGGCCCACCACCGAGTCAATGCCGTTGGGCAGCGACTGCACGAAGGCCCCCAGGTTTGCCGCCTCCAGGGCCTGCTGTACTTTGGCACGGTCCAGCGCCAGGCCCAGCGCCACATTGGCGGCCACACTGTCATTGAACATGACAACATCCTGGCTGACGAACGAGAACTGACTGCGCAACGCGGCCAGCCGCCAGTCGCCCAGCGCCACGCCGTCAAGCGTGATGCGCCCGCCGCCGGGCTCCACAAAACGCGGCAACAGGTTGATGAGAGTGGTTTTCCCCGAGCCTGAACTGCCCACCAGAGCCACTGTCGTGCCGGGCTCAACCCGCAGGCTCACCCGGTCCAGCGCATCATGGCTGGCACCGGGGTAGCGAACGACCACGCCGTCAAGGACCAGTTCACCGCGAGCGCGCTCGACCTCATGGCTGCCCTCGGGCTCCGCGGGCGTCTGGTCAATCAGGTCCAGGCCACGCTCTACCGCGACCAGGCCGCGGGTAATGGGTGATGCGGATTCCGACAGGTGCTTGATCGGCGCGATCAGCATCAGCATGGCCGTGATGAACGACGCGAAGCCTCCCACCGTGATGCCGCTGGTCGAGCTTTGCCACAGCGCGGTACAGATCACCGCAGACAACGCGGCGGCCGCCAGCAACTGCGTCAGCGGCGTCATGGCTGACGCTGCAATGGTGGACTTCATGGCCAGGCGACGCAGTTCAGTGTTCAGGTGGTCAAAGCGGGCGCCCTGCGAGGCCTGCGCTTGGTGCAGGCGCACCACACGGTGGGCCAGCACATTTTCTTCCACCACGTAGGCAAGATGATCGGTGGCCTTCTGGCTGGCCTGTGCAATGCGGTGCAGGCGCTTGGACAGCACCTTCATGACCCAGGCCACTGCCGGAAAAATGAACAGAACGATCAGCGTCAGCTTCCAGTTGATGTACAAAAGGTAGGCCATCAGCGCCACCAGTGTGAGAGAGTCTTTCAGCAACGACAGCATGGCGTTGACCAGCAATGTGGTGCCGGTCTGCACCTCATACACCACGGTGTTGGACAGGCTGCTGGCTGAACTGCTGCCAAACAGGCTCATGGGTGCCTCAAGCAGCTTGGCAAACAGGCGGCGGCGTAGCGCCACCATGGCCTGGTTGGCCATGTAGGCGAGCGAATACTGGGCCACAAACCCCGCTATGCCGCGCAACGCAAACAGTCCCATCAGCGCTGCCGGCACAAGCCACAGGCTGAAGCTGCCACCCTTGAAGCCCTGATCGAGCAAGGGCTTCATCAGCGCCGGGATTACTGGCTCGGTCAAGGCCGCCGTTACCGTGGCGCCCACCATAGCCGGCAAGGCCCAGCCCGAGCCGCTGAAGTAGGGTGCGAAGCGGCGTAACCGCGCAAGCACGGTGGCCTTGGGCTGGGGCAGCGGTACCGCGTCGTTCATGGGGCGGGTGCGGCGGGCTGGCGTTGCAAGCCGTAGGCCAGTAGCAGGCCGAACACGATACAGAAAAATTCGCCAATCAGTGCGTCAAACAAGGAAGAGTTGAAAAGGCAGGCAACCGCCAGCACCAGCACCACCGACTGCGTGGCGCGCCGCGCCGGGGTGCTGAAGCGCTGTGCATCACGCATCAGCGCCACCATGAACCCCACAAGTAACAGTGCCCCCCCCACTCCGAGTTGCACGCCCCACAGAAGATATTCCTGGTGGGGGTTTCGGACCTTTGCTGTTTCAGGGCTTGGCTGGTTGTTTTCCAGGCGGCGATACTGCTGGTTCCAGCTGCCCACCCCATAGCCGGTGAATGGCCGCTCGGCGATGGCTTGTATGGAACGGTGCCAGAAGCTCAATCGCATTCCAGATGATGTGGTCGGATGAATGTCTTTCTGGAACGAGCTGGTTTCCTGCACTGCCAGCGTCAAGCGTTCATTGAACTGTGGCGATATCGCCATCGCCAGCGCGACGAACAGAAAAGGTGCCAGCAGGCCGGCGACCCGCCAGCGGTGTGGCAAGGCCCACAGAAAAGCCAGCGAGAGCACGGCGATAGCCGCCAAATGCCCGCTGCGCCCAGGCAGCATGAAAAGTACATTGACGATTGCGGCCAGCGCCAGTGCCATTCCAATCCAGACCCCGCTGCGTACAGGAAAGTGCTGGCGCAGATGCCAGCAAATTGCGGCAAACGCGGCGGTCATGATTGACTGGTCGAGATAACTTGAATACACCGTGGCGATAGAGTTTCGGTGTCCGGCCGGTACCCAGAACACCGGCACTTGCAGGTACAAAAGCCATGAGGTGAAGATTACGAAACCTTGCACAGCGAGGTAAGTGGCCAGCGCCAGGAAGGCCTCGCGTGGTGTTCGCAGCAGCACCACAATGGCCGGGATCAGCAGCAACTTGCTGTATTTGATGACATCGCCCAGCGCTTCAGGCGTGGGGGCGGTGGTCCAAGCCAGGCTAAGTGCAAGCGCGGCCAGCATCGCCAGGATGACCGGCGCGCTCCACAGGCGGCCCAGTTGCGGAAGCGGGCTGTGCCGCAGCACCGCGTTTGCAGTAACGACCAGACACATCAGAAAAGCCAACAGCTTTGCCACGTTTGTGGCGGCAAGCGACACCGGGATGCAAGCCGCCAACAGGTAGACAGGCCAAGGCCGCAGTTTCTCCCAACTTCGATATTCCGCCACCCGGTAACCCCATAATTGCAACAAGCCCGGATTATCCATCCTGACCCTGAACCTTCAACGAATGCCGCTTTCCGTCATTGTCATTGCCCACAACGAGTCTGCGAACCTGCGTGCCTGCCTTGAGTCGGTGGCTTTTGCAGACGAGAAAATCGTGCTGGACAGCGGCAGCACCGATGACACCGTGCGCATCGCGCGGGACTGCGGTGCCGTCGTCACACAGACCCCAGACTGGCCGGGCTTTGGCCCGCAAAAAAATCGCGCATTGGCATTGGCCACAAATGACTGGGTGCTGTCGCTCGATGCCGACGAACGTGTTACCCCTGAACTTGCGCGGCAAATTCGCGCAGCCATGGCGGCTGGCCAGGCAGCGGCTTTCGAAATCCCGCGCCTGACGCGCTTTTGCGGTCAGTGGATACGGCACTGCGGCTGGACGCCAGACTACGTGCTGCGGCTGTTTCGCAGAGGCCAGGCGCGCTTCAGCGACGACCTGGTTCATGAGCGCGTGTTGCTGGATGGCCCGCCCGCGCAAAGGCTCAGCAGCCCGCTGCTGCATGAAAGCTACCCCACGCCCGCGCACTATTGGCGCAAGCTCGAAAGCTACAGTCAGGCTTGGGCGTTGCAGCGCCATACTCAGGGGCAAACCACCACCATGGGGCGCGCCGCGCTCTCAGGCGTGGCGGCTTTCGTGCGCAGCTATGTGCTGCAACGCGGATTTCTTGATGGCTCCATGGGTTTTGCCGTGTGTACCATGCAAGCCCAAGCCGCCTTTGGCAAATACTTCGCCCTGTACTGTTTGAATCGACAACATGACCCTGCCGACCCCGTTAAACCGGTTTGAATCGCGTCGCCTGCTGCTCGGCGGCTTTGTGGCGACGTCACTGGCTCCCGCACTGGCGCAGTTCCGGGTTGAAGTCTCGGGCGTGGGTACCACTCAGCTGCCGATTGCCGTGACTGCGTTTCGCGGCGACGACACTGCACCGCAGAAGATAGGTGCCATCGTCCAGGCAGATCTGGAGCGCAGCGGGCAGTTCCGCGCCGTGGATGCCGCCGGCGTCGCGCTGGACGAAACCAGCCGGCCCGACTTGGCCCTGTGGCGCCAACGCAAGGCGGATTCGCTGGTCACGGGCAGCGTGTCGCGGCTGGCAGATGGCCGCTACGATGTGCGCTACCGCCTGTGGGACGTGGTCATGGGCCAGGACCTGGGCGGGCAGAGCTATGCCGTGACGGTGGGCGACCTGCGCCTGGCGGCGCACCGCATCGCTGACGCGGTGTATGAAAAACTCACCAATGAAAAAGGTGTTTTCTCAACCCGCATTGCTTACGTCACAAAAACCGGCACCCGCTACAGCCTGTGGGTGGCCGACGCGGATGGTGAGAACGCGCAAAGCGCACTGACCAGCCCCGAACCCATCATTTCTCCGGCCTGGTCGCCCACCGGGGGCCAACTGGCCTATGTGTCGTTTGAGTCACGCAAGCCGGTGGTGTATGTGCACGAAGTTGCCAGCGGACGGCGCAGACTGATTGCCAACTTCCGCGGCTCCAACAGCGCGCCAGCCTGGTCGCCAGATGGCCGCTCGCTGGCGGTCACGCTGAGTCGCGATGGCGGCTCGCAGCTGTACACCATCGACGCCAATGGCGGCGAACCGCGCAGGCTGATCCAGTCGCCCGGCATTGACACCGAGCCGGTGTACTCGGCCGACGGGCGCAGCATTTATTTTGTCAGCGACCGTGGCGGCGCACCGCAGATCTACCGCATGACGGCCAGCGGAGGCGTGGCCGAGCGTGTGACCTTTACCGGGGGTTACAACATATCGCCTGCCATCAGCCCCGACGGGCGTTGGCTGGCCTACATTTCCCGCGTCGGTGGCGCATTCAAGCTCCATGTCATGGAACTTGCGAGCGCCACCGTGACCTCAATCACAGACACCACGGCCGACGAGAGCCCAAGCTTTGCACCCAATGGCAAGCTGATCGTCTATGCCACCCAGCAGCAGGGCCGCGAAGCGCTCATGACCACCACGCTGGATGGCAAGATCAAGGCGCGCCTGGCAGGGCAGGGCGGCGACCTTCGCGAGCCGGACTGGGGCCCGTTCCAGAAATGAACCCGTTTTCAGGAGTATTCAGAATGAACCGACAGATTTTGGTTGCAGGCTTGCTGGCCGTTTTGCTTGCGGGCTGCGGCTCCGGTGTGAAGCTGGACGAGGTGCCGGTGGAAGACAAAAGCGGCCAGAAGGTGGTGCCACCCAGCCCCGTCACTTCAGGGGCCAACACCGGTGCCGCAACCCAAAGCAATGTGGCGGCGGTTGATCTGAGCGGGGTTGCCCAGCCCGGCGTGGGCCCTGTCGGCGTGGCCCGCATCGTGTATTTTGACTACGACAGCTTCGTCATCAAGCCGGAGTTTCAGGCGCTGATAGAAGCCCATTCCCGCTTTCTCAAGGCCAACGCTGCGCGCAAGGTGGTGCTGGAAGGCCACACCGACGAACGCGGCGGCCGTGAGTACAACCTGGCACTGGGCCAGAAGCGGTCCGAGGCGGTGCGCCGCGCGCTGGGCCTGCTGGGCGTGCCGGACAGCCAGGTCGAGGCAGTGAGTTTTGGCAAGGAAAAGCAGGCCATGGCAGGAACCACCGAGGCTGCGATGGCGCAAAACCGCCGCGCCGAGATCTCGTACCGCTGATGGCCTGCGTCAAGGCAACCATTGCGCTGACTTCGGCAGCGCTCGTTCTGGTGCTGGGCCTGGCGTCGCCGCTGGCACACGCGGGCTTGTTTGACGACGAGGAGGCGCGCAAGGCCATTCTGGATTTGCGCCAGAAGGTAGATGCCAACCGTCTGGCGGCAGAGCTCGGCACCCAGAAGCTGGCTGACGAAGTCAGGCGCGCCAGTGAAGAAAACGTGCTGCTGCGACGCAGCTTGCTGGATTTGCAGAACCAGATCGAGACCCTGCGCAGCGAGCTGGCGGCCTCGCGCGGCCAGCAAGAGCAGGCGGCCCGCGCATTGAGTGAAGTCCAGCAACGCCAGAAAGATCTGGTGCTGGGTGTGGACGAGCGGTTGCGCAAGTTCGAGCCGATCAAGGTCAATGCCGATGGGCAGGACTTTTTGGTTGAGCCCAATGAAAAGCGCGACTTTGACTCCGCGTTGGCGGTGTTCCGCAAGGGAGAATTTGCACCTGCTGCGGTGGCGTTTTCTGACTTCGTCAAACGCTACCCGCAAAGCGGCTACCAGCCGTCGGCGTTGTTCTGGCTTGGCAATGCCCAGTACGCCACGCGCGACTACGCCGGCGCCATTGCCAACTTCCGTGCGCTGCTGGTGCGCGCGCCAGAGCACTTGCGGGCCCCGGAAGCCGTGCTGTCCATCGCCAATTGCCAGATCGAGCTGAAAGACCCGCGCGCAGCGCGCAAAACGCTGGAAGACCTGATCAAGGCCTACCCGCAGTCGGAAGCGGCGGGGGCGGCCAAAGATCGGTTGACCCGGCTGCGCTAGTGCCTTGCGTGTGCCGCCTAAAATCGGCGGATGCAAGCATCTGAACTCTCATCGCTCACCACCACCCTGTTGTGGGGCAGCTTCTTCATCTCGGCCTGTTTCGGGGCCATTGCCCAGCGCACCCACTTTTGCACCATGGGGGCCGTCAGCGATGTGGTCAACATGGGCGACTGGACCCGCATGCGCCAGTGGGGCCTGGCGGTTGGTGTGGCCATGCTGGGCTTTGCCGCGCTGGTGGCCACCGGCCAGATCGATCCTTCCAAAACCCTTTACGCAGGCAACCGTCTGATCTGGCTGTCGGCTGCCGTTGGCGGGGCGATGTTTGGTTTTGGCATGGTGCTGGCGTCGGGTTGTGGCAGCAAGACGCTGGTGCGTATTGGGGGCGGGAGCCTGAAGTCGCTGGTGGTTTTCATCGTCATGGGGCTTGCGGCGTTTGCCACATTAAGGGGCGTTACCGGTGTGCTGCGTGTCTCTACCGTTGACCGCGTTGCTATCGAAATGGTAGCGGGTACCGCATTACCCGCGTGGGCTGCAGCCGTTTTTGGCATCAAGGCCGGGCTGGCATGGCTGGGGCTGGCCACGCTGGTGGGCGGCGCCCTGATGGTGTGGGCGCTGGCAGGCCGGGAATTTCGCAAGCTCGACAACCTGCTGGCCGGCCTTGGCATTGGTGCCGTGGTGGTGGCCATGTGGTGGCTTAGTGGCAGGCTTGGTTTTGTGGCCGAACACCCCGAAACACTGGAAGCCACCTATCTTGCAACCAACTCCGGGCGGGCCGAGGCGCTGAGTTTTACTGCGCCACTGGCCTACACGCTGGACTGGTTGATGTTTTTCAGTGACAAATCAAAAGTTCTGACCATTGGCATTGTCTCGGTGCTGGGTGTGATTGCGGGGTCGGCGGCGGCGGCGCTGGCGGGCCGCAGTTTTCGCTGGGAGGGCTTTGGCAGCACCGAAGACGTGGCCAACCACCTGGTGGGCGGCACGCTCATGGGTGTGGGTGGGGTCACAGCCATGGGCTGCACCGTGGGCCAGGGGCTCAGCGGCATCTCTACCTTGAGTGCCGTCAGCTTTATAGCCGTGGCCGCCATCATTGCCGGCGCTGTGGCGGCGCTCAAGTACCAGATGTGGCGGCTGGAGCACATGGCTTGACGTCCATTGCCACCGCGCCCGACCTGCACCGGCGTTTTGGCGGGTTGGAACGCCTGTACGGGGTGGCGGGGGCGGCCGGCATCCGCGGTGCCCATGTGGCCGTGATCGGCATCGGGGGTGTCGGTTCCTGGGCGGCAGAAGCGCTGGCCCGCAGCGGCGTCGGGCAACTGACCCTGGTGGACATGGACCATGTGGCTGAATCCAACATCAACCGGCAAATACACGCGCTGGACAGCACTGTAGGCCAGGCCAAGGTACTGGCGATGGGCGAGCGCATCATGCAAATCAACCCGGCCTGCCGCGTCACCGCGGTGGACGAATTCGTGGAACCGGGCAACTGGCCGGGCCTGCTGCCCGCCGGTGTAGACGCAGTGATCGATGCCTGCGACCAGGTCAAGGCCAAAGTGGCCATGGCGGCCTGGGCCCGGGCCCAGCAGTCGTTGTTCATTTCAGTGGGGGCGGCGGGCGGCAAGCGGCTGGCCCACCTGGTGAACATTGATGACCTGTCACGTGCCACCCACGACCCATTACTGGCCCAGCTTCGCAACCAGCTGCGCAAGGCGCACGGCGCGCCGCGCGAGGGCAAGACCCTTGGCGTGGCCTGTGTGTTCAGCCCTGAGGCCGTGGAACCACCGGACCCGTCTTGCGCGCTGGAGGGCGACGGCAGTCTTAACTGCCACGGTTATGGCTCGGTGGTCAGCGTCACGGCAACCTTTGGCCAATGCGCCGCTGGCTGGGTGCTGGACAAACTGGCGCGCCAAAATGGTGGCGCAGTCACGCTATAATCGCAGGCTTTGCACCTTGCTTCCAAATCAGGGCGCAGCAAAAAAACCGGGACGTTAGCTCAGTTGGTAGAGCAGCGGACTTTTAATCCGTTTGTCGTGGGTTCGACCCCCGCACGTCCCACCAATCCGCAAGGGCCTGATCGTTTGATCAGGCCCTTTTCTTTGGCTCGGGCGCTGGCAGCGCCAGCCCCACCATTTTTGCCACCTGGACGCAGTCTTTGATGTGCTGTTCACCCAGGTAGCGGATCGTGGTGTAGCCCATCAGGGCCGACACCGCCTGGCCGGCCAACGGGACGAATTTGGCCGCTTGCGCTGCGCTCAGGCGCACCCCGACTGCCTTGGCCGCACGCAGCACCAGGTCGCGCGTGATCAGTTTGCCAATCAGCATCGAGCCGACCATGGCGGTGGCTTTTTGCACCTGCTCGCGCTTGTTGGGTGTCAGGCTGTCCAGTTGCAGCGGCGTCAGGCCAAACTGGGCGTTGATGGCGGGCACCAGGCGTGACAGCAGTGCCGCGTCCACAGCCCAGTCAAAGCCCGGCACCGGCACTGCCCCGGCGGCAGCGGCCACCAGCGCGCGACGGTGCAGCAGGGCGCGGCTGCGCCGCACGGCAGCAGCGAGGGCGTCGTTTCCTTCAGCGATCTGCAAGGCGGTGGGCATGGTGGCAATGTAGCGCCCGCAGGGGCATCCGGGTCGGGTGCAGGGTCAAGCGCTTGCTGTGGCCGCTTCAAGCTGGCCTGACAGCTCCAGCCAGCGTTCTTCCAGCGCGTGCAGCTCATCCCCCACGGCTTTCAGGCGTTTGCCGCCAGCCGCCATGTCGGCGGGGCTCAGGGGCGTTGTCAAGCGCGCTTCAATTGCCGCTTTTTCTTCGTTCAGGGTCGCCATGCGCTTTTCGGTTTGCTCCAGCTCGCGCTTGACAGGTTTTAGCTGGGTCGCGGCTTGCGGTCGCGCCACTGGCACCGCTGGCGCGGCAGCGGTCTGTGCCGCTTCTTTGGCTTCTTCGCGCTGGCGCTTGGCTTCGTCCAGCAGGTAGCGCTGGTAGTCGTCAAGGTCGCCGTCAAAGTCGGTTACCGCGCCTCGGCCCACCAGCCAGAATTCGTCGCACACGGAACGCAGCAAAGCGCGGTCATGGCTGACCAGCATCAGGGTGCCTTCAAACTCGTTCAGGGCTACTGCCAGCGCCTCGCGGGTGGCCAGGTCCAGGTGGTTGGTGGGTTCGTCCAGCAGCAGCAGGTTGGGGCGCTGCCAAACCATCATGGCCAGCACCAGCCGGGCTTTTTCGCCACCGCTCATGGTGCCCACCGCCTGCTTGACCATGTCGCCGCTGAAATTGAAGCTGCCCAGGAAGCCGCGCAGGGCCTGTTCACCGGTGCTTTCTTTTACGGCGCTGCCCAGCTCGCGGGCCAGGCGCACCATGTGCTCCAGCGGGTTGTCTTGCGGGCGCAGCACGTCCAGCTCTTGTTGCGCAAAGTAGCCAATGTTCAGGCCCTTGCCCTCGGTCACGGTGCCGGCCAGCGCGCCCATTTCGCGGGCAATGGTCTTGACCAGGGTCGATTTGCCCTGCCCGTTGGCACCCAGAATGCCGATGCGCTGGCCGCCCTGGACGGAACGGTTCACCCCCGTCAGGATGATCTTGGGCGCGGCGTCTTCCACCTGGTAGCCAAAGCTGGCACCGGTGATTGACAGCATCGGGTTGGGGATGTTGCCGGGCTCCTTGAATTCAAAGGTGAAATCCGCCTCGGCCAGCAACGGGGCCACTTTTTCCATGCGCTCCAGCGCCTTGACCCGGCTTTGCGCCTGCTTGGCCTTGCTGGCTTTGGCCTTGAAGCGGTCAATGAACTTTTGCAGGTGGGCGATTTTGTCTTGCTGCTTGGAATACGCGGTTTGCTGCAACGCCATTTGCTCGGCGCGCAGTGTTTCAAAGGCGCTGTAGTTGCCGCCATAGCGGGTCAGCTGTGCCGTGGCGATGTGCAACGTGACGTTGGTCACGGCGTCCAGAAATTCGCGGTCGTGGCTGATGACGATCATGGTGCCTGCGTACTTCTGAAGCCAGGCTTCCAGCCACACCAGGGCGTCCAGGTCCAGGTGGTTGGTGGGCTCGTCCAGCAACAGCAAGTCACTGGGGCACATCAGTGCCCGGGCCAGTTGCAGGCGCATGCGCCAGCCGCCCGAGAAGCTGTTGACCGGCTCGTCCAGCTCGCTGGACTTGAAGCCCAGCCCCAGAATCAGGGCCTGGGCCCGTGGCACCGCGTCGTGCTCGCCGGCGTCGGCCAGGTCGGTGTAGGCATGCGCCAGCTCCATGCCGATGTCGGCGTCATCGGGGTTGGATTCGTAGGCGGCTTCAATGGCGGCCAGCGTCTGGCGCAGCTCCAGCAGGCGGGTGTCGCCGCCGACCACGAAGTCGGTGGCCGATTCTTCGGTCTCGGGCATGTCCTGCGCGACTTGCGCCATGCGCCACTGTTTGGGCACGTAAAAGTCGCCGCCGTCTTCATGCAATGAACCATTGAACAGCCCGAACAGGCTGGACTTGCCGGCACCATTGCGCCCCACCAGGCCGACTTTTTCGCCAGGGTTGATGGTGACATTGGCACCGTTGAGCAGCACTTTGGCGCTGCGGCGCAGGACGACGTTCTTGAGAGTAATCATTGGGGAAAAGTTAAAGCCAGCGCTTCACGCGGTAGCAGCAGCACCTGGTCTTCACCGGCGCTGGTTTCAAGCCAGATGGCTTCAAGGTGCGGGAATGCGGCTTCAAAGTGGGCCCGCTCGTTACCGATTTCCAGCACCAGCACGCCGCCCTCACTCATGTGGGCAGGGGCGCTGCGCAGCAGCTTGCGGATGAAGTCCATGCCGTCGGCACCACCGGCCAGCGCCAGCACCGGCTCAGCCTGATACTCAGCGGGCAGGGCGGCCATGCTTTGGGCATTGACGTAGGGCGGGTTGCACAAAATCAGCTCATAGGGGCCACGCACGGCCCCCAGGCCATCAGACTCGATCAGGGTGATGCGGTCTTGCAAGCCGTGGCGCTGTACGTTGATGCGGGCCACCGCCAGCGCGTCAACCGACAGGTCGCTGGCGTCGACCCGTACCTCGGGCCAGGTCATGGCGGCTAGCACGGCCAGACTGGCATTGCCGGTACACAGGTCGAGCACATTGTGGGTTTGCGCGCCCAGCCAGTAGTCAAAACTGGCGTCTACGATCAGTTCGGCAATCAAGCTGCGCGGCACGATGGCGCGCTCATCGACATAAAACGGCACGCCTTGCAGCCAGGCCTCCTGGGTCAGGTAGGCGGCGGGCTTGCGTGACTCGATGCGCGCTACAAAAAGTGTAGTGGCTCGCGCTTGATCGGCGCGGGCTACAGCCTGATTTGCCACTGAATCAAGGTCGTCCAGCGGCAACCCGAGCGACCACAACACCAGCCAGGCCGACTCGTCAAAGGCGTTGGTCGTGCCGTGGCCAAAGGCCACACCCGCGTCGGCGAGCTGCTTTGCGCCCGCCTCGATCAGTTCGATCACCGTCACTGGCTCAGCTTCGCGTTGAGGTTTTCCAGCGTACGCCGGTAGATGTTCTTTAGCGGCTCGATATCGGCGACCGCCAGGTGCTCATCAATTTTGTGGATGGTGGCGTTGGGCGGGCCGCACTCAATGGTTTGCGGGCAGATCTGGGCAATGAAGCGGCCGTCGCTGGTGCCACCCGTGGTGGACAGTTCTGTGGTGATGCCGGTCTCGGCCAGGATGGCGGCTTGCACTGCGTGCACCAGTTCGCCCGGCGTGGTCAGAAAGGGCAGGCCGCCGACCGTCCATTGCAGCGCGTAGTCCAGCCCATGGCGGTCCAGCACGGCCTTCACGCGCTGTTGCAAGCCCTGGGGCGTGGACTCTGTGCTGAAGCGAAAGTTGAAGTCAATGACCAGGTCGCCAGGAATCACGTTGCTGGCACCGGTGCCGCCGTGGATGTTGCTCACTTGCCAGCTGGTGGGCGGAAAGAAAGCGTTGCCCTGGTCCCATTCGATCGTCACCAGTTCGGCCAGGGCCGGGGCCGCCTGATGGATCGGGTTGCGCGCCAGTTGCGGGTAGGCAATATGGCCCTGGATTCCCCTGACGGTGAGCTTGCCGCTCATGGTGCCGCGGCGGCCGTTTTTGATCATGTCGCCGGTGCGCTGCACCGAGGTGGGCTCGCCCACGATGCAGTAGTCCAGTGTTTCGCCGCGGGCTTTCAGCGCATTGCAGACCACCACTGTGCCGTCGTTCGCCGGGCCTTCTTCGTCGCTGGTCAGCAGCAGGGCGATGTTGAGTGCCGGGTCAGGGTTGGCGCCCAGGAATTCCTCTATCGCCACCACAAACGCTGCGAGCGAGGTTTTCATGTCGCTCGCGCCGCGCCCGTAGAGCTTGCCGTCACGGTGCGTTGGGGTGAAGGGCGGGCTGCTCCATTGCGCCAATGGACCGGTGGGTACAACGTCGGTGTGGCCGGCGAATGCTATTGTTTTTGTAGTGGCTCCCGCAGCATCTACGCGGGCTGCAGCCCGTTTTGCCCATAAATTGGTGACGCGGAAGTCGGCTGGCCCGCTGACGATGGTTTCGCAGGCAAAGCCCAATGCGGCCAGCCGCTGGGCAATGATTTGCTGGCAGCCGCCGTCCTGCGGTGTGACCGATTGGCACGCGATCAGTTGTTCGGCCAGGTGCAGCGTGCGCGTCATCCGTGCTTCACGTCCAGCGTGATCTCGGTGAACGACGGTTCGTCGTCCAGGTCCTCGTCGGGCTCGGCGGCCTTGGAGGCCTTGGCAAAGTCGTTTTGCAAGCGCCACTGCAAGTTGGTGGGCGAGTCGGCGTAGGCAATGCCTTCTTTTTTGTCGACCGTGCCGTCAATGATCAGGCGGGCAATGTCCTGCTCGAAGGTTTGCGAGCCTTCGGCCATGGACTTCTCCATGGCTTCCTTGACGCCCGAGAAGTCGCCCTTTTCTATGAGTTCGCTGATCAGCTTGGTGTTGAGCATCACCTCCACCGCGGGCGCGCGGCTGCCGTGCACCGTGCGCAGCAGGCGCTGCGACACCACTGCCTTGAGTGCTGAAGACAGGTCGCCCAGCATGGTGGCACGAACTTCAACCGGGTAGAAGCTCAAAATCCGGTTCAGCGCCTGGTAGCTGTTGTTGGCGTGCATGGTGGCCAGGCACAGGTGGCCCGACTGGGCGTAGGCAATCGCCGCCGACATGGTTTCACGGTCGCGGATTTCACCCACCAGAATGACGTCGGGGGCCTGGCGCAGCGCGTTCTTCAGCGCGGTTTGCATGCTCTGCGTATCAGTGCCTACCTCGCGCTGGTTCACCACCGACTTCTTGTTGCGGAAGATGAATTCCACCGGGTCTTCAATGGTCAGGATGTGACCCGAAACCTTTTCATTGCGCGAGTCCATCATGGCGGCCAGCGTGGTGCTTTTACCGGCACCGGTGGCCCCCACCATCAGCAACAGGCCGCGCTTTTCCATGATCAGGTCACCCAGAATGGTGGGCACACCCAAAGACTCCAGCGCCGGGATGTCGGTGGTGATGAAGCGGATCACGGCCGCATAGGTGCCGCGCTGGCGCATGGCGCTGAAGCGAAAGTTACCCACGCCTTCAATGGCCTGCGCCATGTTCAGTTCGCCGGTTTCCTCCAGCTCGGTAATGCGTTTTTCGGGCAACACCTCGGCCAGCAAGTTTTTTGGCGCGTCGGGCGGCAGCAACTGGTTGTTGATCGGCAGGCACTGGCCGTTGATCTTGATCAGCGCCGGCGCGTGTGCCGACAGGTACACGTCCGAGGCCTTCTTCTCGCCCATCAAGCGCAGGATGCGCTCCATCGTGCCCATGGTTGCCATGTTGTTTGCTCCGGTCAGGTTGATCGCTTTGAGCCGCTTCAGTCGCGCAGCAGGTCGTTCAGGCTGGTCTTGGCGCGGGTTTGCGCGTCGACCCGCTTGACGATCACCGCGCAATACAGGCTGTATTTGCCGTCGGCGCTGGGCAGGTTGCCCGCTACCACCACCGAGCCCGCCGGAATGCGGCCATAGCTCACGGTGCCGGTGGCGCGGTCATAAATTTTGGTGCTCTGGCCGATGTACACACCCATGGAGATGACCGAGTTCTCTTCAACGATCACGCCTTCCACCACTTCGGAGCGGGCGCCGATGAAGCAGTTGTCTTCAATGATCGTGGGGTTGGCCTGCAGCGGCTCCAGCACGCCGCCTAAGCCCACGCCGCCCGACAGATGGACGTTTTTGCCAACCTGGGCGCAACTGCCCACCGTGGCCCAAGCGTCCACCATGGTGCCTTCATCGACATAGGCACCTATGTTGACAAAGCTGGGCATCAATATCGCGCCCTTGGCGATGTAGCTGCCACGGCGCGCCACGGCGGGCGGCACCACGCGCACGCCGGTCGCCTTCATTTGCGCTTCATCTAGATTGGCAAACTTGGTGGGCACCTTGTCATAAAAACCCAGGTCGCCGGCCTTGATGACAACGTTGTCGTTCAGGCGAAAGCTCAGCAGCACCGCCTTCTTGATCCACTGGTGCACCGTCCACTGGCCCACGGCCTGGCGGGTGGCCACCCGCAGCTTGCCGCTGTTGAGCTCGTTGATCACGTGCTCGACCGCGTCAGACACTTCTTTGGGGGCAGAGCTGGTGGACAGCGTGGCGCGGTTTTCCCAGGCGGCGTCGATGATTTGTTGCAGTTGTTGGGTCATTGAAATCTCAGGAACGGGATTGGACAAATTGGACGATGCGGTGTGCCGCTTCAAGGCACTCGGCGGTTTGCGCCACCAGCGCCATGCGGATGCGCCCGGCTCCGGGGTTGCTGCCTTGCGCTTCGCGGGCCAGGTAGCTGCCGGGCAACACCGTGACATTGTATTGAGCCAGCAAGTCGCGGGCGAAATCAGTGTCGCTGCCGGAGACCCTGGCCCACAAATAGAAGCCTGCATCGGGCAAGGCCACATCAAGCACCGTGGCCAGCACCGGCGTGACCTGGGCAAACTTGGCGCGGTACTGCTCGCGGTTGGCCACCACATGGGCTTCGTCGCCCCAGGCGGCAATGCTGGCGGCCTGCACCGGCGGTGCCATGGCACTGCCGTGATAGGTGCGGTACAGCAAAAAGGCCTTTATTAGCGCGGCGTCGCCGGCCACAAAGCCGCTACGCAAGCCAGGTACGTTGCTGCGCTTGGACAAGCTGGTGAAAGACACCAGGTTTTTGTAGTCGGTGCGGCCCAGCTTGGCCGCTGCCTCCAGGCCGCCCAGCGGTGGCTCGTCGCGGAAATAAATTTCGCTGTAGCACTCGTCGCTGGCAATCACAAAGCCGTGCCGGTCGCTCAGGGCAAACAGCTTTGCCCACTCGGCCAAGGGCATCACTGCGCCGGTTGGGTTGCCGGGGGAGCACACAAACAGCAGCTGGGTGCGCTGCCACACAGCTTCAGGCACCGCGTCCCAGTCAATCGCAAAGTTGCGCGCCGGGTCGCTGGGGGCGTAGAAGGCTTGAGCGCCCGCCAGCAGGGCCGCGCCTTCGTAGATTTGATAGAACGGGTTGGGGCACACGACTACAGGTGCCCCCACGCTCCCCACTTCGTGTGGTTCGCTGCCCGCCGAGGGGGCCGTGCCCGCCTTGGGGCGGCCCGGCGGCGGGCAGGCCCCGCGGGTGGCGTCCACCACGGTTTGCGCAAAAGCGAACAGCGCCTCGCGCGAGCCATTGACCGGCAGCACCTGCGTCGCCGGGTCCAGCGCCAGGCCATAGCGGCGTTGCAGCCAGTCGGTAAACGCCTTTCGCAGCCCGGGGCTGCCGGCAGTGGGCGGGTAGGCGGCCAGGTCGCTCGCCGGCTCATACAGCGCAGCGCTCAGCGTTTGTTTGATGAAATCTGGCGTGGGGTGTTTGGGTTCGCCGATGCCCAGGCTGATGGGGCGGTACGCCGGGTTGGGCGTAACACCGGCAAAAAGTTGCCGCAGCCGCTCAAAAGGGTAGGGCTGCAGGCGCGAAAGCAGGGGATTCATGGGCCTGATTATCCCGGATGCCCACCGGTTGACGGGGCTGCACCGGTCGCATCCAATACCGCCATGAATACGACACCGCTTCGTCTGTCGGACGCCAGGTTTCTGCTGGCCTGGCTTTTGCCCCTGCTAACCCTTTCTTCACTGGTGTTTCAGCCCCAGCGGGCGGTGCTGGGCGCGCTGGTTGTGTGGGCCACGGTGGCGCTGCTGGACGCCCTGTGGGCGGGTGGGCAGCGTTCGCCGCCGCCCGGGCCAGACCACGCGGGCCTGCGCTGGCTGCTGCGCCTGTATGTGCCGCTGCAACTGCTGATGATTGGCGTGGGGGCCTGGGCGGCCAGCCGCGCCCAAAGTGGCTGGGAAATTGCCGGGCTGGCCTTGGCGGTGGGCTTTGTGACCGGGGCCCAGGGCATTACCTATGCCCACGAGCTGGGCCACAGCCGCCACAGGGCTGACCGCGTGCTGGCCTGGGTGCTGATGGCCTCTGTGGGGTATGCCCACTTCATGGTGGAGCATTACCGCGGGCACCACCCCCGCGCCGCCACCTGGGACGACCCGGCCAGCGCGCGGCGCGGCGAAAGCCTGTGGCGGTTTTTGCCGCGCACGCTGGCCGGTAGCTGGGCCAGCGCCTGGCGGCTGGAAGCGCTGCGCCTGGGCCAGCACCGGCTGCGCTGGTGGCACAGCCCCCTGGCCTGGGCAACGGGGCTTACTTTGGCGGTAGCAATCGTATTTATTGCGGCAGGCGCCATGAAATTTTTAGCGTTTTGGGTTTTGCAGTCGGTCTTTGCAATCTGGCTGCTGGAGACCGTGAACTACATCGAACACTACGGCCTGCAACGTGCCGCGCCCGCCACGGGTGTGCGCGAGCCCTTTGGCCTGAACCACGCCTGGAATGCCGACCATGTGATGACCAACAGCCTGCTGGCCAACCTGCAACGCCATTCAGACCACCACATGCATGCCTGGAAGCCTTTTGCTGAACTAGAGGCCTTGCCCGGCCCGCAGCTCCCCACTGGCTACGCGGGCTGCCTGTTGCTGGCCGCGCTGCCCCCGGTCTGGTTTAGCCTGATGCACCCGCGGCTGAGCAAGTTGGCGGCGGCCCAGGGCCTGTTTACAAGCAAAAACAGCCTCTAGCCCGCATGAATGCTGCGTGAGCCACTATCAAATGTATAGCGGCTGGGGTTCGCGCAGCCCCATGTCGCGCGGATGCCGCAACCCGTGCCAGCGGATGAAAAAAACGCACCCAATAAAGGTACACCTTTTCAGTACTAAGGCTATAGTGCAAATACCGCGCACGCTCCCGAACCTGGTCCAGAAGCCGGGTGGACTGCAGCGGCGGGTTGCGGGGTTTCATGGTTGGATTTTTATCTGTACTTTCATACAGTATGCTGACCCAAAACCCAATGTACAAGCCAGTCTTGGAGGTTTTAGATGCCCAACTTACACCGCAGCAGCCGTTTTATCCCGCAGGTTTTGCGGTAGAAATTACGTTATCTGTCATGAATCCACGTCGTGTTCACGACCTCATGCGCTCTCGATTTCCGACTTTCGATGCAGTCGAACACGAGTGGGTGAACATGCACGACGGTAAAGCGCCGCGCATCGGCGAGTTGTCTGAGTTACTGGAACGCAGCATCGACGCACAGGAGGTGGTGGTTGAAGTGCATCGGAAACTAGGAGCGTTTCTTCCAATCAGGGAGGCGGCAGCCTTCATCGGAAGTCATATTGGTGAGGGGCAAATTCGCGTTGCTGACCGTGCGTTTACATGCTTTGTGGTTGTTGCCATAAATGGGGTCGCAACAAGTTGGCGCATGACAGATAACCTGTCATCCAAGAGTGGGCCGCCTACGGCGTCCGCTTGATTTCGACGTTAAATTGCTATGCCCTTCTACACCTATATCGCCGTATTCAAAGGAGCGACATATGCCACTCAGGGCAGCTACAGCAACTTCAAAGGTTTCGTTACGGCGTGGTCAGACTTGCCAGCAAATGCACTTCCAGGCTTGACGCCTACATTGAGGAAAGAGCTGGCGCACAAGGCGTACCGCGGTGAGTTTCTTGAAGTGCCGAATAAGAAACACCTTTGGCGAAAGTCAATTGACCTCAATGGAGATGAGTTCGTCGTCTATGCTGTTCAAACGCAAATTTAACTGGTTGTTCCTTCGGACGGCTTCGACACCCGCTGAGCGTTGACGTTAGGCGTCCCAAGCATCATGCCAAAGTACTCGCCACAAGACGTCCGCCAAGTTCTCCTTGAAGAGATTGCCTCCGCTCAGCCGAAATCGCAGACAGATGGCTCACTCCAACAGAACACCGTGCTGACTCGCGTCTCTCAGCGACTGAGCATCGTCAACGACATTGAGCAGGAACAGTTAGTTCTTGCCGAGTGGTACACGCTCTTCAACACCGGCTATCTCTCTTGGGGTCACAACCTCAGCAACAACAGTCCTCCGTTCTGTCACGTCACCACGCGTGGCAAAGGTGCGCTCGAGGCGCTGAGCCGGGATCCAAGCAATCCAAGGGGCTATCTTTCCTACCTGAACTCCCTCGCGCCGCTAAACGCGATTGCCGCCTCATACTTGTCTGAGGGACTGGACTGCTATGTCGGCGGGCACCACAAGGCAGCGGCTGTCATGCTCGGCGCGGTAGCGGAGAGTCTCGTGCTCGAGCTGCGAGATCATTTGTCGCAGCGCCTTGGGGCGCTTGGCCACACAATTCCCGCGAAACTGGGGGACTGGCGCATCAAGACGGTACTTGATGAGTTGCAGCAGATCGTTGACGGCAAGAAGTCAACACTTCAGCATGATCTACGCGAGGAGTTCTACGCCTACTGGCCGGCGTTTACGCAACAGATTCGCGCGGTCCGAAACGATGCTGGCCATCCATCTACTGTTGATCCGGTCTCACCAGAGTCCGCTCATGCATCATTCCTCGTGTTTCCACTATTGGCACGACTGGCGTACCGTCTCAACGACTGGATTGCCAACCACCTGGAATAGAGACGCGTAGATTCAACGAGCAAGTGCAACACTATGAGCCCGATGCCTAACCATTCATATATGGACTCCCCCTCAACGGCAAGAGGCTGATCGATAGATTGGCTGTTGGGGAAACACCTGCAGTCGTATATCCGGCATCTGTAGTGGACTCTGGTGTGGTCCGTGCCGACATGGAATCTGCGTCACCGATGCGCCAGTCGCTA
>CALROG020000026.1:0-58088 GCA_943369755.1 Ramlibacter sp. 2FC | reverse complement strand
ACCACATGCAGTTGCAGCCCCGGGTGCCGGTCTTTCAGCGCCAGCGTCGCCTCGATCAGCGGGCGCACCGCCGACACAATCGCACCCAGGTGCAGCACCCCTGCCATGGGCTCGCTCGACGCAGCGGTGCCCAGCATCTGCTCGTACAGCATGACCAGCTTGCGCACCTGCGGCAGCAGCTCATGGCCGGCGTTGTTCAGTGCCACCGCCTTGCCCTGGCGCTCAAACAGCGCCCGCCGAAGGTCAGACTCCAGGGCCCGCATCTGCTGGCCCACAGCCGCCTGGGTTAACGCCACCCGCGGCGCCGCTGCGGCAAATGAACCTTCAGCGGCCACCGCCAAAAAGGTTTTCAAAAGGCGAATGCTGCTCATGGCCGCCAATGCTAAAGGAATTCTTTAGCAAAGCTAAAGCGATATTCGCTTTCTCTTTTTGCTGCGGCTTTCGATAATGAGGCCATGACTACCCGCCGCAAACTCATCTCCGCCGCCCTGGGCAGCGCTGCGCTGGCCGCCTTGCCCGTGCAGGCCCAGAGCTACCCCAGCAAGCCAATCCGCCTGGTGGTGCCGTTCCCCGCGGGTGGGGCCACCGACATCTTTGCCCGCGCTGTCTCGCAGCGGCTGGGTGAAAAGCTGGGCACCACGATCATCGTGGACAACAAGCCCGGTGCCGGCGGCACCATTGGCTCCGACCTGGCCGCCAAGGCCGCGCCCGACGGCTACACGCTGTTGCTGGCTACCAGCAGCACCCACAGCATCGGCCCGAGCTTTGGCAAGGTGCCCTATGACGCGGTGGCCGACTTCACGCCCATCTCGCATGTGGGTAACGCGCCCAGCATCATGCTGGTGCCCAACAACTCGCCCGCCAAAACGGTGAAGGAGTGGGTGGACTTTGCCCGCAAGAACACCGGCAAGCTCAACTACGCCAGCAGTGGCAATGGCACCGTGGTGCACCTTGGCACCGAGTACTTCAAGGCCCAGGCCAACCTGTTTCTGGTGCACATCCCGTATCGCGGCACGGCGCTGGCCATCCCCGACCTGGTCAGCGGCAAGCTCGACGTTTTGTTTGACTCGTTGCCCAGCGGCCTGCCCCATGTGAAAGAAGGGCGTTTGCGCGCGCTGGGCATTACCAGCGCCAAGCGCTCGGCGCTGCTGCCTGAGCTGCCCGCCATTGCCGAAACCGTGCCGGGCTACGAAACCGTGACCTGGTTTGGCCTTTACGGCCCCAAGGGCCTGTCGGCAGAGCTGGCCACGCGCCTGAGCAACGGCGTCAACCAGGCGTTGCAGGAACCCGACGTCAAAGAGCGCCTGGCCCGCCTGGGCATAGACCCGGTGGGCGGCACCCCGGCGCAGTTTGCCGCCATGGCCGATGCCGACCGCGCCAAGTGGAAAAAGATCATTAACGAACGCAAGCTCAGCGCCGAATAAGCCCCCAATGAAGTTCAGCTACGACAACCCCTATCCGTCCACGCGCCTGCCGGTCTTTGCGCGCAATGTTGTTTCCACCTCGCACCCGCTGGCCGCACAGGCCGGGTTGCGCATGCTCTACAAGGGTGGCAACGCAGTCGACGCGGCAATTGCCGCCGCCGCGGCCCTGACCATCACTGAACCGGTTTCCAACGGCCTGGGCAGTGATGCCTTTGCCATTCTTTGGGACGGCAAGGAGCTGCATGGCCTGAATGGGTCGGGCCGGGCACCGCAGAGCTGGACGCCCGACTACTTTCGGGCCAAGTACGGCGCGCAGGCCAAAAGCCCGCCCAAGCGCGGTTTTGACTCGGTCACCGTGCCCGGTGCTGTGGCCAGCTGGGTTGCCATGAGCGAGCGCTTTGGCAAGCTGGCCTTTGCCGACCTGCTGGAGCCGGCCATCGAAATTGCCGAGCGCGGCTACCTGTTGCCGGTGGTGGTGCAACAGAAATGGGCCGCCGCCACGCCCGAGCTGCAAGGCCTGCCGGGCTTTGCCCAAAACTTTTTGCCCTGGGGCCGCGCGCCCGAGGTGGGTGAGCTGTTTCAGTTCAAGGCCGCCGCCCGCGGCCTGCGCGCCATTGCCCAAAGCAAGGGCCAGGCCTATTACGGCGGCGAGATTGCGCATGCCATTGAGGCGTTTGCCGCGGCCAACGGCGGCAGCATCACCGCCAAAGACTTTGCCAATTACAAGCCTGAATGGGTCAAACCCATCGGCAAAAACTACCGTGGCTATACGCTGCACGAGATCCCGCCCAACGGGCAGGGCATTGCGGCCCTGATCGCCCTGGGCATTCTGGACAAGTTCGACCTGCGCAGCCTGGCGGTGGACGGCGTCGATTCGCAGCACCTGCAAATTGAGGCCATGAAGCTGGCCTTTGCCGATGTTTACCGCTACGTCGCCGAGCCCGCCAGCATGGAGGTGACGGCTGAACAAATGCTGGACGACGCCTACCTGGCCAGCCGCGCCAGGCTGATCGACATGAACAAGGCGCAAGACTTTGGCGCGGGCAACCCGGTCAAGGGCGGCACCATTTACCTGACCACCGCCGACGAGAACGGCATGATGGTCAGCTTCATCCAGAGCAACTACATGGGCTTTGGCTCAGGCTGCGTGGAGCCAAACTTTGGCATCAGCCTGCAAAACCGTGGCCATGCCTTCAGCGTGGACTCCAACGCAGCCAACCCGGCCAACCTGGTGGCACCGGGCAAGCGGCCGTTTCACACCATCATCCCGGCCTTTGTCACCAAAGACGGGCAGCCCGTGATGAGCTACGGCGTGATGGGTGCCAACATGCAGCCGCAGGGCCACATGCAAACGCTGGTGCGCATGCTGGACTACGGCCAGAACCCGCAGGCCGCCTGCGACGCGCCGCGCTGGCGCTACAACGCCGGGCTCGAGATCAACGTCGAGCAGCAAATGAACCAGGCCACGGTGCAGGGCCTGGCAGACCGTGGCCATGTGATGGAAGTCATCAACGACAACTACCAGGACTTCGGTGCCGGCCAGTTCATCTGGCGCGCGGGCAACCCCAAGGTAGAGGGCTACGTTGCCGCCAGCGACGCCCGGCGCGACGGGCTGGTTGCTGGTTTTTGAGCGCGGGGCTTTACTCAACCTTGCGGATCGTGCCCTGCGCGGCGGCGCAAAGCTTGCGTTCCCCCGCGCGCTCCAAATAAATGTCGCAACGGCACACCGCCTGGGTTTTGCCGCTGCCAACCACCGTTGCTACCGCCACCAGGCGCTCGGCATTGCTGGCCGGGCGCAGGTAGTTGATCTTGAATTCCGAGGTCAGCACGCCGCCCAGTACCGAGCCACCGGCGTAGGTCAGGGTGTTGTCGGCCAGGTAGGCCAGCACGCCACCGTGCACAAAACCGTTTTGTTGAAGTAGCCGGGGCGTAACGGGCAATGAAAGCTCGGCTTTACCGGGCTCGAACACGTCGAGCTGTGCGCCCAGGAGTTGGCTGAAAGCCTGGTTGTTCAGGGCCTCGCGGCCCATGGCGAGCAAATCAGCCGGCATGCTGCGCTCTGGTTGCGCGGCTACGTGCCCGACGCGCTGCCAGTGCCCACAGCAGGCGTACCCGCAATGGCCACGGCACCACCTGCGGCACCAGGCCCAGCGCGCGCTGGCCGCTGGCCAGTGCGTCTTCAATCAGGGCGTCGTGCATTGACTCAATCATCAAAGTCCAGGACCATGTGGCCGCACCCGATGTGCGCATCTCCAGCCGGTGCTCCAGCACGCAATGCCCGGGGGTTGCGTGCGGCAGCACCTGAAAGCCGTGCCAGCCGTCAAAGCCCTGCGGCGCGGTGAACCGAAAACGCACCATGCGCCCCGGCTCGTAGGCCTCGACAAAATAACCAATCGGCCCGTGCCCACCGGTAGCCCCCACGCCCAGCGGGCGGTCAAGCACCATGCGTGGCCAGCGCGGGCCGGGCCATAGCTGGTCTTGTGCGGAAGAAACACCGTCAACCAGCGCGCCCGCGCGGGCCGGCTCTACCGGCAGCACGCGTTGATGAACATTCACAACTCTCATGTTGACTCCTTGGGGTTAACGGGGGCCACCGCCATCCAGGCGGCATGCTCCAGCGCGCTGCGTACCGCTGGCGGCACAGCGGCACCGGGCTGCTGCACCCATTGGCGGGCAAGGGCGGTGGCCGGCGAGAACACCAGCGCCATCCACACCGCAAACGGCAGGGCGCGCATTTCACCGGCCTCGGTGTGGCGCTGCACCCAGGCGCGCAGCATGGCAAAGCCCTGCGCATTGGCCTCGGCCCATTCGCCGCCGTCGGCCGTCAGGTCGCCCTGGCGCTTGAGCTCGTGCAGCAGGCGCGCACCCGCCGGGTTGGCCGCCACCCAGGCCACATAGGCGCGCAGCATGCCTTTGACGCCGCTTTGCGCTGAGGCCCGGGGGCCCAGGGGCTGCACAAGCACCGCATGAAAGTCGCGCAGCGTGTGGGCGTACAGCGCGTCGGCCAGCGCGGCCTTGGTGGGGAAGTGGTGGTACAGGCTGCCGTTGCTGACACCTGCGGCCTGACGCACCTGGTCCATCGACGCAGCGGCAAACCCGTTGGCCAAAAAAACCTGGGTGGCGGCTTCCAGCAGGCGCTGGCGGGTGGTGGTGGGTTCCATGACTAGAGTATCACTCTGGAGTGACGCTCTAGTCAAGCCCCAGGTTAATGCAGGTGCCGGGCAAACAGGCTGAACAACCGTTCCCAGTGCCGCTCTGCGGCCTGGCGGTTGTAAATGGTGCCGCGCAGCGGGAACACAAAGCCGTGTTCAACGCCGGGGTACCACTCCACGCGGTGCGGCGTGCCGGCTGCCTGCAAAGCCGCTTGCAAGGTGGCAATTGTCTTTGGCGGTGACCACTGGTCTGTTTCGGCGCAGCCCACATAGGTCTGGCAGCGCACCTGTGCGGCCAGGCGGTGGGGCGAATCAGGTGCCTCAGTGACCATGTTGGCCGGGTGAATGGCGGCAATGGCGCGCAGCCGGTCTGGGTAGGCGGCTGCGGCCGCCATCACAAACGGGCCGCTCATGCAGTAGCCCACCGCGCCAATGCGGTTGCTGTCGGCGGCGGGCAGGGCGTCCACATAGGCAAGCAAGGCCTGGGTGTCTTGCACCACCATGGCGTTGCTGAGTGAATTCATGTGCCCGAACATCACGGCCATGGCGGCTTCGGTGCGTTCTTGCAGCCAGAAGTCACGCGTGCGGCGGTAATACAGGTTGGGCAGCACCACACAGTAGCCCACGGCCGCCAGGCGGCGCGCCATGTCGTGCAGCTCTTCGCGCTTGCCCGGTGCGTCCATATAGAACAGCACCACCGGGTGCGGGCCGCCTTCTTCGGGGTGCACCACAAAGCTGTTCATGGTGCCGCTGGCGGTGGGGATGTCGATGTGGTGTTCGATCATGGTTTCATTCAAACGCGGTTTACACAGCCAGGTAGCCGCCGTCCACGGCCAGCACGGCACCTGTCACATAGCTGGCCATGGGCGACGCGAGAAACGCCACCGGCCCCACCAGCTCGTCTGGCCGGCCAAAGCGCTTCAGGGGGATGCGGCTGAACAGGTAGTCGCGCCGGGCCGGGTCGGTGCGGGAGGCTTCGGTCATGGGCGTTTCCATCACGCCGGGGGCCACCGCGTTGACGCGGATGCCCACCGCCGCCAGCTCCAGCGCCAGCACCTTGGTCAGCATCTCGGCCGCCGCCTTGGAGGTGGAATATGAAATGCCGAATGGCGACGCCCGCGAAGCCGAGATGGAGCTGATGTTCACCACATTGCCGCCGCTGGCCTGCAGCAGCGGCTTGAAGGCCAGCACCATGTTGCGCACACCGTCCACATTCACAGCCATGGCGTCGCGCCAGGCCTGGTCGCGCTCGGGCGCGTCAAAGGCATTGCGCGGGCGCACACCGGCGTTGTTGACCAGCACCAGCGGGTGCCCCGGCGGCAGGCTGAGGGCGGCTGCTGCGGCCTGGCAAGCGGGCGCATCGGCCACGTCCAGCGCCAGCGCCTGCGCGCTGCCACCGCTGGCGCGGATGCGCTGGGCGGTGGCCTCGGCCGCGTCGGCGCGGATGTCGCTGGCCACCAGATGGGCACCCAGCGCGGCCAGGCCCTCGGCCAGCGCCGCGCCATTGCCCTGGCCCGCCCCGGTGACCAGCACCGTGTGGCCGCTGAGCATGCCGGGCATGCGTTCAGTCAACCTTGGCGCCGCTGGCCTTGACGACGCCTTCGTAGCGGGCGTATTCGCTGCGGATCAGCTCGGCAAACTGCTCGGGCGTGGTGGGCACGGGCTCGGCCATCATGCCGGCAAAGCGCGTCTTGACGTCGGGCGAATTGAGTGCCGCCACATAGGCTGCATTCAGCCGGGCCACCACGTCCTTGGGCGTGCCGGCCGGGGCGATCAGGCCCCACCAGGTGTCTACCTCAAAGCCGGGGTAGGTCTCGGCCAGCGTGGGCACGTCGGGCAGCAGCGGGCTACGTTTGGGTGTGGTTACCGCCAGCGGCAGCACCTTGCCGGCGCGGATGTTGGCACCCGAGGTGGCCAGGTTGTCCAGCGTGTAGTCCACCGTGCCCGACAGCATGGCCAGTTGCGACGGCGCGCCGCCGTTGTAAGGGATGTGCACCGCAAAAATGCCCGCCTTGGCCTTGAACATCTCGCCGGCCAGGTGGCCGCCGCTGCCATTGCCGCCGCTGGCGTAGCTCAGCTTGGCCGGGTTGGCCTTGGCATAGGCCACAAAGTCTTTGACGTTCTTGATGTTCAGGCGCTTGGCGGTGTCGGCGTTCATGACCAGCACGTTGGGGATGCGCACCATCTGCGTGATGGGGGCAAAGTCCTTGATCGGGTCGTACGGCAGCTTCTTGTACAGCCAGGGGTTGATGGCGTGCATGGCCACCGCCGCCATGCCAATGGTCAGGCCGTCGGGCGCGGCCTTGGCCACTGCGTCTACCCCAATGCCGCCGCCGCCACCGGGGCGGTTTTCAATGATGATGGTGGTGCCCAGTATGGTGGCCGCCTTCTCGGAAATGATGCGGGTGGTGACGTCTGTTGCGCCGCCGGGCGTGAAAGGCACGATCACGCGGATGGGCTTGGCCTGGGCCCAGGCGGGTGCCGCCAGGGTGGCGGTGGCGCCTGCGGCGGCGATGAACTGTCTGCGATCCATGGGAAATGCTCCACGATAAATGCTGTAAGGCCGCCAGTGTCTGCCAACCGGGCGGGCCCGCGCATCGCCATTTACCCCAGCGCCGGGTGTGCCACGCGCGCCGCGCGGCTACAGTCTGGCCATGACACCCCTGACGTACCGCATTGCCCCAGACATCTTTGCCTTGTACCCCGGCTACTGCCGGGGCGTGGTGGTGGCCCGAGGCTTCAACAACGGGCCCAGCACACCGGCGGTGACGGCCCTGCTGCGCGATGCCGAGGCCGCGCTGCGCCAGCGCATTACCGGCAACGTGGCCGAGGTGCCCGAAGTTGCCGCCTGGCGCGAGGCCTACCGCCGCTTTGGCGCCAAGCCAGCCGAGCACCGCAGCGCCATCGAGGCGCTGGCCCGCCGCGTGCTGAAGCCCGACGCACTGCCCGCCATCAACCTGCTGGTGGACATTGGCAACCTGGTGTCCGTCAAGCACCTGTTGCCAGCCGGCGTGCACCCCACGGATGCGCTGCAGCACGGCCTGGCCCTGCGGCTGGCAGGCGCGGGCGACAGCTTTGCCCCGCCCGACGGCGGCCCCACCGAGGCACCGCCCGCAGGCGAGGTGGTGTTTGCCGATGGCACCAGCGTGCTCACGCGCCGCTGGACCTGGCGGCAAGCCGCCAACACCCAAACGCTGCCAGACACAAAAGGCGTGTTCTTCAACATCGACGGCCTGCCGCCCACCCACCGCGACACCGTGCAAGCCGCCACCGCCGAAGCGGCCGCGCTGGTGCAGGCGCACTGCGGCGGCGAGGTGCTGGCTGTGCTGCTGGATGCCCGAAACCCCGGTTTCAGCCTTGGTTAGTGGTCAAATTGGCCTCCAGCCCTCACTGGCACTGCGTGAATCGCTATGAAAAATATAGCGAATGGATGGACGCCTGGGGCTTCCTGCTTCTTGTGGTGTGGCAATCTGCCACATAAAATGCCGCATGGCCAAGTCAATCCGCATTTCAGACGAGTTGTATGCGCTGGCGCTGCAAGAGGCAGCGCTGATGCAGCGCAGCCTTGCCCAGCAGGTGGAGCATTGGGTCAAGCTGGGTGTGGGGGTTGAGCATGCTGAAGGCACCAGCGTGAACGACGTTCGCGCTGCGGCGTTGCAATACCGCCATGCACGCGACGAGTCCGCCGTGCGGTCTGGCCGCAAATCGGCTGCCAGCTTGCACGCCATTCCGGTAGATCTGGTCAAGGCCTCGCAAATTGAATTCCCATCCGATGCGTTTGCCACGCAGCGCAAGAGCTGGTGACCCGTTCCAAAACCGAGGCTGTTACTCCACCTGACACCATTGCCAGGTTGCTCGATGCTGCAGGTGAGGAACTGGTGTTGGTGGGTGGTCAAGCCCTGGCCTTCTGGTTGGCCGAGTACGACCTTGTTTTGCGGGATGACGGGTTACCGGCAATTACCAACGACGTCGACTTTCTGACGCAGTCGCCCGCAGACAAGGCGGCGGTGCGCCGAATGGCGGATGCCATTAGGGGGCACACGCTGTTTCCGAACCACCGGGCGTTGACCGCTCTGGTGGGGCAGGCATTTCTGGAGCTGTCTGCCGACGAGTACCTGAATGTGGATGTGATCTTCAAGGTCATTGGGCTGCGTGGCGAAGACGTGCGCAAGCGCGCGGTGAAGGTTGTGCCAGGCGCAAGCCGTGCGCCGTTTCTGGTGATGCACCCGCTGGACGTGCTGTTCAGCCGCCTCATGAATCTCTACAAGCTGCCAGACAAGCAGAACGACAAGGGACGCATGCAGCTCGCCCTGGCCATCGATGTGGGCCGGGCCTTCTTGAGGACCGAAGCGGCGCGTTCCGACGCTGCTGCACACGCCTCAGGCCGTAGCCCGCTGCAAGGCTATGTGTCTGCCATCGAGCGCATGGCCACGGACGACGCGGGCGCCAAAGTGGCGCAGCGCCACGGCCTGCATGTGGCCGATGCCATTGACCCGCTGTTGATTCCGCCCGGCCCGTTCTGGACCAAGCGTTGGCCAAGCCTGCGCCTGATGATGTCGCCAGCCTATGCATCGGGGATTCCCCCGCCTCAATAATCCAGGAAACCAGCGCCCCACCTGCGCGAGAATGCCAGCTACGCCCCCGGAACCCAACCCACCCCACCGCCATGCCGCTGAACTTTGCCGACCGCCTGAACAACGTAGAAACCTCCGCCATCCGCGAGCTGTTCAAGCTGCTGGGCAAGCCCGGCATCATCAGCTTTGCCGGGGGCTTCCCAGACAGCGCCATGTTTGACGTGGCCGGCATCCAGGAGGCGGCCAACAAGGCGCTGGCTGAAGAGCCGGGCGCCGCGCTGCAATACGGTGCCACCGAGGGCTACAACCCGCTGCGCGAACAGCTGGCCGCCTTCATGGCCAGCAAGGGCGTCAAGGGCCTGCAGCCCGACGGGCTGATAGTGACCACCGGCAGCCAGCAGGCGCTGGACCTGCTGGGCAAAACCCTCATCAACCCCGGCGACAAGGTGATTGTGGAAGGCCCTACCTTTCTGGCCACCATCCAGTGCTTTCGGCTGTATGGGGCGGAGGTGATCACCGCTCCCATCGACGGGCAGGGCGTGCAGACCGACAAGCTGGAAGCGCTGATGGCCGAGCACAAGCCGAAGTTTGTGTATTTGATCCCCACCTTTGGCAACCCCAGCGGCGCGCTGCTGAGCCTGGAGCGCCGCAAGCGCGTGCTGGAGCTTGCCGTGAAGTACCAGACCCTGGTGGTGGAAGACGACCCCTATGGCGACCTGTACTTTGACCCGGCCAGCCCACCCCCCCCAAGCATCCTGAGCTTGTCGAAAGACTTGCCCAGCAGCGAAGAGCTAATTGCCCACTGCGGCAGCATGAGCAAAGTGCTGTCCCCCGGCCTGCGCGTGGGCTGGATGATTGCGCCGCCGAAGCTGCTGGCCAACGCCACCATGTGCAAACAGTTCAGCGACGCGCACACCAGCACCTTTGCCCAGGCCACCGCCGCCCAGTACCTGAAAGCCGGCCGCATGCCCGCCACGCTGGCCAACGTGCGCAAGGTGTACGGCGAGCGCGCCCGCGTGATGGGCGACGCCCTGCGCCGCGAGCTGGGCGGCTCAATAGAGTTTGTGCAGCCCCAGGGCGGCCTGTTTGTGTGGGCGCGCCTGACCGGCGCGGGCGGCAAGGTCAACAATGGCAACGAGCTGGCGAAGCGCGCCATCGAGCAAGGCGTGGCCTTTGTGCCCGGCGCGCCGTTCTACGCGACCAACCCCGACCTGGCTACCCTGCGCCTGAGCTTTGCGACGGCGGATGTGGGGAAGATTGAGGAGGGGGTGGGGAGGTTGGGGAAGGCGGTTCAAGCGACGTCAAGCGAGTGATGGTGCTAGTGTCTTTCAATCGCATCGGAGCACAACTTGTCAGCAATTCATGACCTGATCGGACAGATCAACGATTCCCGGCTACGTGAGCGGCTGGCTGCCGAGTGGGCCAACGCCGCTAAGGAAAGGAAATTCGGTTTGGTGTTTGAGGATCACCTGCCCGAGTTGTTGCCGCTGCATGGCGCCAAGCCGCGCAAGGGTGATTTGGTCTGCCGCCGCGGGGGGGCTCTGAAAGACGTCTGGCA
The DNA here is from genome assembly GCA_943369755.1 of Ramlibacter sp. 2FC. Taxonomy (GTDB): domain Bacteria; phylum Pseudomonadota; class Gammaproteobacteria; order Burkholderiales; family Burkholderiaceae_C; genus CALROG01. Next base: position 47,380 of record CALROG020000026.1, on the reverse strand, counting down.
GATCAAGTCGCTCCACGCAGGCCTCGCCATTTGCGTCAAACCCAGCAACAAGACGCACCCCAGCGAGCCCACCCGGGCTGCCGCCGAGCAGGTGGAGTTCCAGGTGGATGAACTGCTGGTTGTGCGTGAATTTGGCGAGCCGATCTTCCCGGCCCTGGTACCGTTGGATACCGTGGCCAACGGCCAGCCAGACTCGCCTTGGCACACGCTGATCGAGGCCGACAACTACCACGCGCTGCAACTGCTTGATTACCTGTACGCTGGTCAGGTGGACTGTATCTACATCGACCCGCCCTACAACACCGGCGCGCGCGACTGGAAATACAACAACGACTACGTGGACGGCAACGATGGCTGGCGGCACAGCAAGTGGCTGGCCTTCATGGAAAAACGCCTGAAGTTGGCTAAGCGCTTGCTCAAGCCAGATACCGGAGTGCTGATCGTCACCATCGATGAAAAAGAGTATTTGCATCTAGGAATGTTGCTTGAGCAGGGCTTCCCTGATGCACGTATTCAAATGATCAGCACGATGATCAATCCTGCAAGTGTTGCCAGGGTTGGCGGATTTGGGAGAAGTGACGAATACGTATTTGTTGTGATGCTGGGCTCAGCAACTCCAAGTCGACTTCGCCTCGGGCGTGAGTGGGTGTCCGGAAAGGGCAGGACTCATACCGGGAACATCCGATGGGATTTACTACGTCGCTCTGGGACAAATGCCGAACGCAGTCATTCGCCGGGTTGTTTTTATCCGATCTACGTGAACCCCAAGAAGAAAACGATTGAGCATGTTGGCGATCCCCTACAGCCTGGGCAGTCCGTAGCTCCGAAGATAAAGGGGTTGGTGGCAGTTCTACCAATCAGAAAAAATGGGAGCGAAGGCAACTGGCAATGGTCGCCTGACACGTTTAAGGATCGCAAGGCACTTGGACGGGTCCGAGTCGGAGGCAACGAAAACCGTGGCTTCGTTATATATATTTTGAAGGATGGGGAGTACGCGAAAATTCAGCGCGGTGAGTTTCAAGAAGCTGGGCGTGCGACAGATGGCTCCATCATCGTTGAAGACGCTGACGCCAGCTTTGTAATTGCCATACCTGGAAGCCAGTGGCGTATCGCAAGCCATGATGCAACTCAATATGGATCGCGATTGCTTGGGGATATTCTTCCTGACCGGCGATTCCCTTTTCCAAAAAGCCTGTACGCAGTTCGTGACACGCTACGCTTTTATCTTGAGGACAAACCTACCGCACTGACGGTGGACTTCTTCGCTGGCAGCGGCACCACTCTGAATGCCGTCAACCTGCTCAACGCCATCGATGGCGGCCAGCGACGCTGCATCTTGGTGACCAACAACGAAGTGTCAGCGGAGGAGTCGGCTAGCCTAAGTGCCCGCGGTCTTCAACCCGGCGATGCGGAGTGGGAAGCGCTGGGCATCTGCCGCTCGGTGACCTGGCCACGCAGTAAGTACACCATCCTCGGCCAGCGTGACGATGGTTCGATGCTGTCCGGTGAATACCTGACTGGCAAAACAATCGAGCGCGAGAAGGCGCGGAGCTTCACGCAGATCGGCTTTGTCGATCCGGCCCAACTCGACACAGTGCCCAAGAAAAAACAGGTAGTGGCGCTGATCGACGGTTTGCCGCAAACGCTGGTGAAAGAACCGTGCCCCTTCATCGTCTCGGAAGACCATAAGGCCAGCGTGCTGTTTGACCCGGCAGCCGCTGAGAATTGGTTGGAAGCGCTGGACGGGCAAGAGCACATCACCGACCTTTATATGGTCACGCCCGTCAAGCGCGTGTTCGACCAGTTGAAGGCACAGGTGGTGGAACTGCTCGGGCCTATTTGGGTGTCGGAGGAAGAGAAGCTCCCGATAAGTACGGGCTTTGCCGCGAACCTGGCGTACTTCAAGCTGGAGTTTCTGGAGAAGGAGCGAGTCTCACTGCGCCGGGCGTTCCGCGAAATTCTGCCGCTGCTATGGTTGAAAGCGGGCGCCGTGGGGTCGCGACCGGACTTGAAGCGCAGCGAGCCTGAACCCGCCCTGTTTGTGCCGGAAGGAAGCAACTTCGTGGTGCTGCTTGATGAATCCCGCATGAGTCGAATGCTGAAATCGCTGCAAGGCCACACTGGGTTGTCGCAAGTGTTCATCGTCACCGATGCGGATGAATCGTTCAAGACGATGGCACAGGACGTGCGCGAGGTCGCTGGCAAGGCCAACCCCGGCTTGCAAGTGGTGCAGCTTTACCGCGATTACTTGCTTAACTTCATGATCAATAAGAATCAGGAGCGCGCTGCCTCATCGGCAAAAACGACGGCTGGCACACTGGGAGCGCAAGCATGAAGGTCACGCTGTTCGATTTTCAGAAAGATGCGCTGAACGATTTGCGCAAGGCGCTGGTGAAGGCGCGCCAGGCCGTATCGTTGGATGACCAGCACGTGGTGGCCTTCTCTGCGGCCACGGGTAGCGGCAAGACCATCATCATGACTGCGCTATTCGAGGCCATTCTCGACGAGCCAGACGATCAACTGGCCTGGCCGCTGGACTGGGCACCGCAGCCCGATGCCGTGATCCTGTGGGTGTCGGATATGCCCGAACTCAATGAGCAAACCAAGCTCAAGATCGAGAGCAAATCGGACAAGGTGTACCGGGTCAACCAACTCATCACCATCGACGCGCACTTTGATGCACCGCGTCTGGATGGTGGCCGCATTTATTTCATCAACACGCAGAAGCTAGCAATCAATCAGCCGTTGACCAACCGAGGCGATGGTCGGCAGCATTTGATTTGGGAAACGCTCACCAACACCGCACGGACGATGCCTGATCGGTTCTACGTGGTTATTGACGAGGCACACCGGGGTATGACTAGGGGGCAGGCTGCGGCGCAGGCGCAGACTCTGATGCAGCGTTTCTTGTTGGGATACCCTGAAGTTGGTCTCGTCAGGATGCCGATGGTTATAGGCGTTTCGGCCACGCCGAAGCGATTCTTGGACTTGATCGCGAATGCGCAGCACACAGTTACCACGCACAAGGTGGCCGTGCCAGCAGAGGAAGTGCGCAAGTCTGGCCTGCTGAAGGACCGCATCTTGATTCACCATCCTGAGGCCTCCACTACCGCCGAAATGGCACTTCTTGAAGAAGCTGCTCGGCGCTGGGGGCAGATGACGACTGCCTGGGACGCGTATTGCCGTGAGGAAAAGGAACAAGCCATCTGGCCAGTGCTGGTGGTACAGGTCGAGAACGGCTCTGACAAACAACTTACCAAGACCGATCTCAGTGCAGCGCTGACGGTGATCGAAAGTGCCATAGGGCGGCGCCTCAACGAAGGCGAGATAGCACACGCCATGCACGACACGGGTGATCTGGATATTGGCGGCCGTCGGGTTCGCAAGGTGGAAGCCTCGCGCATCGACGCTGACAAGAACATCGGCGTGGTGTTCTTCAAAACCAGTTTGTCTACTGGCTGGGACTGCCCGCGCGCCGAAGTGATGATGTCCTTCCGCCGTGCGGAAGACCACACTTACATTGCCCAATTGCTGGGGCGTATGGTGCGCACGCCGCTGGCGCGCCGCATCGAGAAAGATGCGGCGTTGAACGACGTGCATCTGTTCCTTCCGTATTTCGATACGGGTGCCGTGGAAAGCGTGGTGGCGTCGCTGCACAACGCGGAAGATGTTCCACCTGCCGAAACAGGGTCCAGCCGCAATCTGGTAGTACTAAAACGGCGCGAGGGAACTGAAGACATCTTCAATGCGTTGGATGAAACAGTGACCTACCGCGTAAACGCAGCCCGCGCTCAAAGCCCGTTACGGCGTTATATGGCTATTTCGCGCGGCCTGACCATTGATGAAATTGATGAAGACACTTGGGTAAAGGCCAAGAGCCAGATTGTCGATTGGATGGGCCAGCATATTGCTGTGATCAAGGCTGCTGGCCAGTTTGAAGCGGCTGCCAAAGCAATTACCCAAGTAGGCTTGCGTACCCTGGCGGTAAAAAACGGCACGGGCACGGCCGAACCTACGGCGGACTATCAAATCAATGCAGCGGACATTGACATTGACCGCCTGTTTGAAGAAGCCGGGCGAGCCTTCAGCCATGGGTTGCAAATGGAGTTTTGGCGCGCCCACGAGGATCGTGATGCGCTGGAAGTCAAGGTCGAGGCAATAGTCCTGGCCCGCAATGCCCCTGAAATGGCAGCACTGGAGGCCAGAGCTGAGACAGCCTTTGATAGCCTTTATGACCAACACAAAAAGGCCATCCAAAAGCTCAAAGAGCAGCAACGCGCCAACTACGAGAAGTTGCGCTTGGCGACCGCCAAGCCCAACGAAGTGCCTTGGCATTTACCGGTTTCCATTGACTTCAAGCGCTTCCCGGTCGATCCGCTCTGGGAGCGACATCTGTATGTGGAAGGTAACGGCCAGTTCCGCGCCGCGTTGGGCAACTGGGAAGCCGGGGTGTTGAAGGAAGAACTGGCAAAACCCGAGGTGGTCGGCTGGTTGCGTAATCTCGATCGCAAGCCATGGTCGCTTGAGATCCCGTATGAATCAGGTGGGGATGTTCGCCCGATGTTCCCGGACCTCGTCGTGGTTCGCAAGGTCGGCAGTAACTTTGTCATCGACATTTTGGAACCGCACGATCCAAGCCTAAGTGACAACTTCGAGAAGGCTATTGGGCTGGCGAGGTTTGCGGAACGGCATGGCGCTTTGTTTGGACGCATTCAGTTGATCAGAAAGCAGTCGTCCGGAGGTGGTGACCATTTCGTCCGACTGGAAATCAATCAGTCAGCGACGATAAGGAAGCTACTCCCGTTAACTAGCAATCCGCAACTCGATCAACTATTCGACTAGTTGCGTTTCTGCTCGAATCCCCATGCTCACCATCCACCACCTAGGCATCTCCCAATCCGAGCGCGTCGTCTGGCTGTGCGAAGAGCTGGGCATTCCCTACACGCTCAAGCACTACACCCGCGACCCGGTCACCCGCCTGGCCCCGCCTGAGCTGCGCGCCCTGCACCCGGCCGGCACGGCGCCTGTGATGACCGATGGCGCTGTGCAGATTGCCGAGTCGGGCGCCATCGTGCAGTACATCATTGCCCGGCATGGCGGGGGCCGGCTGGCGCTGCCGGCGGAGCATGCTGACTTTGCCAACTATCTGTACTGGTTCCACTTTGCCAACGGCAACCTGCAGCCGCATCTGGGCCGCAACATGGTGCTGGGCCGCATCGAGGCGGCCAAGGGTCACCCGGCGGCGCTGTCGGCCAAGGAGCGGGTGGAGCGGGCCCTGGCCATGGTCGATGCGCGGCTGGCCCAGGTGCCGTACTTTGCCGGCAGCGAGTTCACCGCGGCCGATGTCATGAATGTGTTCACGCTCACCACCATGCGCTACTTCCAGCCCTGGGACTTGAGCGGCTACCCCCACACGCTGGCCTACCTGGCGCGCATCGCCCAGCGCCCGGCCTACAGCGCCGCCATGGCCAAGGGCGACCCGGGCATGCGCTTGATGTTGACGTAGCGGCCGTTGGGCCGGTTGGGGTAGGTTACAGCGCAAAATCCGGCCGCAGCCCGCGCAGATACTGGGTGAACCACTATCAAAGTTGTAGCAATTCGGCTGGTTGTGTGGCTTCAAACAGCCTCAAGCCGTTGCACCATGTCCGGGTACTGCGCCACCATGCGGATCAGCAGGGCGGCCTGTGCATTCGGCTTGGCGCGGCCTTGCTCCCAGTTTTCAAGGGTGCGCGGGTTGGTGCGCAGATAGCGGGCGAAGACCGGGCGCGAGAGGTTCAGCCGCTCGCGGGTGCTGACCACCTCCTGTGCCGACACTTCGGGGGCCGGCTTGGCCTCAGCCTTGAAGGTGCGCAGCGTCAACTTGCCTTCACGCTCGCGCTTTAGGGCGTCAAAGCCTTCTGTCAGCTCACCAAAAATGTCGCGTTTGGCTTTCATGGTGTTTTCCTGTGTGGCGGTTGCCGGTGTTGCAGTTCCTGCTTCAACAATTCCTTCAATACCTTGCGTTGCTGAGCGGTCAGATCGGCCGCCTCATCTTTGTCGTACACGGTGAACAGCCAGAATTGGTCACCGCCCAGCCACCAGTAGCAAATCACCCGCAAGCCGCCGCGTTTGCCTTTGCCGCGCCGTGGGTCAGCCTGTCGCAACTTCCGCAGGCCCCCTGTGCCTTCGATCAGGTCGCCAGCCTCTGGGTTGGCCATCAGATTGAGCTGGAGTTGCCGATACCCTTCGTCGTCCATGTAGTCGCTGCGGACTCGTTCAAAAGGGGGTAGCTCGACAAATGTGACTTGCATAAAGTATACGTTCTTTGCGTATGTTTGTGAAATATGTGCCAATGGCATTCACACCCATATTTTGCACATGCTCAGCGCCATGTCCCCCGACCAACTACAGCTACTCGTTACCCGCGAAATGCCCTTTGGCAAGTACAAGGGCCGCATCCTGGCGGACTTGCCGGGCAACTACCTGAACTGGTTTGCGCGCGAGGGGTTTCCGCCCGGCGAGATCGGGCGCCTGCTGGCGCTGATGCATGAAATTGACCACAACGGGCTGAAGCATCTGCTGCATCCGCTGCGGGGGCGGTGACGGGGGCGGTAAACAGGGCCGCCAGGGCGGCGCTTAGTCCCCAGCAGGCCAGTCGGCAAAGGGGAAGGGCAGCTCTTCGCTGGCAAAGGTTTCAAAGCTGGTCAGTTGGGCGAGGTAGCGGCCCAGGCTGGGGCCAAAGTGGCGCAGCCGCGCATTGCTGCCGCCGCCAAAGACGGCAAACGCCAGTTGCACCAGCGCCACCGCGCCCAGCACGGTAATGGCAATCTGGAAGGCAATGGCCAGCAAGATCATGAGCAGCACGCGCGTCCACAGACTGCGCTGCACGGCAATGGGGTAGGTGGGGGTGGTCATGGGGTGGGCTTTCTGCGTGCGGGTGTTAAACCACCATCTTGCGCCATTGGCGGCTGTTTTGGCTTGTGTTTTTGCCAAAACAGGCCGCAGCCCGCGTGGGCGCTGCGTGACCCACTATCAAAATAATAGCGGGTCAGCAGGCGGCTAGCGGGGCAATGTCAGTTCGTGGCAAAGCAATACAGCCGGCCCGAGCCGCCGGTGCGCACCAGGGCCTCCTGGCTGCAGCCGGCCGACTGGTGGCTGAAGTTCCAGCTGGTGGCCCAGTTGGCCGGCAGCGGGCCAATGCGGTCGTGGTGGCCCACGATGGCCGAGCCGTCAGTGCTGCTGGTCCATGCTTTGCAGGTGGTGTCGGTCTGCGGGGCAAAGGCGGTGCCGTCGGCGCGGCTGCCGGTCAGGATGTCGTGCTCATTGGGCGTGTCGCCCCGGCCTTTGACGATGTTGCCTTTCTCGTCCAGCGCCGTTTCCTTGCTGATGTTGTTGCCGTTGTGCAGGTGGGCCACATCGCGCGCAATCAGGGTGCCTTTGGCGTTGAACCAGGGGCCTGCGCCAATACGGTCGCGTGCGTTCACGCCGGGCACGGCGGGGGTGTTGCCTGAGGCAAAGGCACCCGGTGCGCTCAGGTAGGCGCGCCAGGTCTTGGCACCGCCTCCGGCGGCGGTGGCCAGGCGCTGGCACAGGCTGTCGGCACCGGCCAGGCCGCCCAGGTCGGCACCTTTGCCGCTGCCTGTGCTGCTGATAAAAAAGCTCATCGGGCCGGTGGGGGCCGCAGGGGGTGTGCTGGTGCAGCCGGCCAGTACCGCAACGGCGGCAGTGGCAATGGCAAGGTGGGTCAGTTTGCGCATGGTGGGGCTCCTTCGGGTCGTTTCTTGGGTTGTGACGGGTTTGGCGCGTTGGGCCTGCATTGCCCTGGTGCCGGCCTCTATCTTGACAGGGCCGGGCATTTGGCGCGATGGCCTGCGCCAAATCAGGGCCGTCAAGCACCAATAAAGTTGCGTCCGCGCACACTGGCCAGCGCGGCTTGCACGCGCTGGGGTGCGTCGGCAATGCCCAGCGCGGCAAACGCCGCGTCGCCTGTGGCAATGCCCATGCCGTTGAGCCAGCCCTCCAGGCGGGCCAGGCCCTGATCGGGCGGCACCCCAAACACCTGGGCAAGGGCTGCGTCCACCACCGGGCTGTGGCCCAGGGCCAGGCGCCAGGCGGTGGGCAGCCACAGGGCGCAGGCCAGCCCGTGCGGCACGCCCTGGTGCAGGGTCAGGTCATAAGACAAGGCATGGGCCAGCGCGGTGCGGGTTTGCGAAAACGCCATGCCGGCCTGCACCGCAGCCAGCGACAGCTGGCCGCGCAGGGCCAGGCTGTGGGGCTGCGCCAGCAGCGCGGGCAGGTGGGCCACCACGCCTGTGGCGGCAGCGATGGCCAGTTCAGTGCTGAGCGGGTTGGCGTGGCGGTTCCATAGCGCCTCCAGCGCGTGGGCCAGGGTGTCCAGTGCGGTGTCGCGCGTCAGCGCGGGTGGGCAGCTAAGGGTGAGCGCCGGGTCCACAAAGGCGCGTTGGGCGTAGCCCCAGGGTTCGTCCAGGCTGCGCTTTACCGGGGGCTGGGCTTCGGTGTCCCACACGGTGGCCCAGCGGGTGAGCTCGCTGCCGGTGCCCGCCGTGGTGGGCAATAGCCAAAGCGCTGCCTGTTGCAGCGGTGAACAGGGGGTTTGGCCGCGCAGGGCGCTGGCCAGGGTTTCAAAGTTGCCGTCCAGCGGCTTGCAGCGCAGCACTTTGGCCAGGTCCAGTGTGGTGCCGCCACCCACCGCCACCAGCACGGTGCCGGGGGTCAGGTGGGGCCATACCTGGGGCACCAGTTCACGGGCATAGGCAATGCTGGACAACCGGTCTGCCACTGGCACCCAGGCCTGCAGCCGCGGCCCCAGCGCCGTTTGCCAGCGCTGGCGCAGGCCCAGGGCCTCGGCTGGCTCAAAGGCCAGCACCACCACCGGCTGGTGGCCCAGGGCGGCGGCCAGTTCGTTGCTGCAGCCGTCGCCAAAGCGCAGCTCCACCGGCTGGTGCCAGGCAAAGGGTTCCATCAAATAAAGCGCTTGCGCAGGGTGGCCGAGAGCAGGTCGATCAGCGTCACGCTCACCGCCAGAATGATCAGCACCGCGCAGGTTTGCGCGTACTGAAAGCCGCGAATCACTTCAAACAGCACCACCCCAATGCCACCGGCCCCCACCATGCCCACCACGCTGGCGCTGCGCACATTGCTTTCAAACCGGTAGAGCACAAAGCTCAGCCACAGCGGCATCACTTGCGGGATGACGCCAAACACAATTTCCACCAGCGTGTGCGCGCCGGTGGCGCGAATGCCCTCCACCGGGCGCGGGTCGATGGCCTCCACCGCCTCAGAGAAAAGCTTGGCCAGGGTGCCTGTGGTGTGCACTGCCAGCGCCAGCACCCCGGCAAACGGGCCCAGGCCCACGGCCACGATGAACAGCATGGCAAACACCATCTCGTTGATGGCGCGGCAGGCGTCCATGATGCGGCGCACCGGCTGGTAAACCCAGCGCGGCGCAATGTTGCTGCTGCACAGCAGCCCCATGGGCACTGCGGCAATGACGGCCAGCACCGTGCCCCAGATGGCAATGTGAACGGTGATCACCATTTCGCGGGCGTAGATGCGCCATTCGCGAAAGTCCGGCGGAAAGAATTCCTTGCCGTAAGTGCCAATGTTGCCGCTGTCGCGCAACAAATCCAGCGGCCGGATTTCAGCGCCGCGCCAGGCCCAGGCCAGCACGGCCAGCGCCAGCGCCCAGCTGAAATACGTCAGCCAGCCCGGCCGGTTGTCGGCAGCGCGCTGGCGCAGGCGCTCCAGCACCTGGGCCGAGGGCTCGGCTGGTGCCAGGGCAGGCTGGGCGGCGGCGCTGCTCACTTGGCCAGTGCAGCCAGCTTGCGGTCGATTTCGGCCAGGCCCTTGGCCTTTTCATCGGCGGTGGCCTTGTCGTCGCCGGCCAGCTTGGCGCGGTCACGGAACAGCTCCAGTTGGCGAATCGGGATCAACTGGTCGTTGTTGCTGTCACGGAAGCCGCCGTAGTTGTAAATCACCTTCAGGATGGCTTTTTCCTGCGGGTCGGTCTTGGCGTAGCCCAGCACAAAGTTCTTGAGCTTGGCCTTGACGGCGGGGTCCAGGTCTTTGCGCCAGACAAACGGGTCGCTCGGAATCAGCGGGCTCTTCCACAGCACCTTCACCTGGGCAGCCAGCTCGGGCTTGGTGGCTTCCAGCTTGAACAGGTCTTCAGTGTTGTTGGTGGCAACGTCTACCTGTTTGGCCAGCACGGCTTGCAGATTGGCGCCGTGGCTGGCGTTGCGCACGGTCTTGAAGGCACTGCGGTGGTCCACCCCGTTCTTGGCGAACACATAGAACGACGGCACCAGGAAGCCAGACGTGGAATTGGGGTCGCCAATGCTGAAGTTGATGGACTTGCCGTTCTTCAGCACGTCTTCCAGCGTGTTGTAGGGGCTGTCCTTGTGGGCGATCAGCAGGCCGTGGTAGCCAAAGGTGCCGTCGGCATACATCACCTGGGCAAACACTTCGCCGTTGGAGCGGTCCACCGCCTCCATGGCCGCCTTGTTGCCGTACCAGGCCACTTGCACCTTGTTGAAGCGCATGGCCTCAATCACGCCGGCGTAGTCGGGTGCGTAAAAGCTCTTGATGGTCAGGCCGGTCTTCTTTTCCATGTCACGGAAGAACGGCTCCCAGCGTTCACGCTGGGTGCTGGCGGAGTCGGTGGCGATCACGCCGAAGTTGATTTCCTGGGCATGTGCATTGGCGGCGGCGAGGCCGAATGCCAAAGCGGCCAGGGAAAGCAGCTTTCGAATGGGGGTTTTCATGATGAGTCCTCTTGCGGATGAATAGAAAAGGCGGGCAGTGAGAAGGGGGGGGCTCAGGCGGCTCAGGCGGCTAGGGCGGCTTGGCGTAGCGGGTAGTCGTCAGCCAGGTGTGACGTGGCTTGGGCGCGCGGCAACTCGGCGTCGTCGCCCATCAGCAATTCGTCGGCGGCGGTGCCATAAAGGTCACGCAGAAAAGCGGGGGTGAGTGCCTGGGTCGAGCCGTCAAACACCAAATGCCCGTCGCGCAGGGCCACCACACGGTCGCAATAGCGCTGGGCCAGGCCCACGTGGTGCAGGCTGATGATGAGGGTCAGGCCTTGCTGCTGGTTCAAATCCATCAGCAACTCCATGACGCGGCGGGTGGACTCCGGGTCGAGCGAGGCAACGGGCTCGTCGGCCAGCAACAACCGTGCACCCTGCACCAGTGCGCGGGCAATGGCGGCACGCTGCTGCTGCCCGCCAGACAGGGTGCTGGCCCGCTGGAACGCCTGTTCGCCCAAGCCGACCGAGTCCAGCGCCTGTAGCGCCCGGGCCTGTTCTTGCAGCGTAAAGCGGTTCAGCATGGCACGCCACAGGGGCAACTCGCCAGCCAGACCGGTGAGCACGTTGGTCAGCAGCGGCAGGCGCCCGACCAGATTGAACTGCTGGAAGATGATGCCCACCTGGCGCCGCTGGGCCCGGATGTCGTGCGCAATGTGGCCGCCTTGCTGCAACTCGCGGCCAAAGATGCCAACGGCACCGTCGTCAGCGTCCAGTGTTTCCAGGCCACACAGCGTGCGCAACAGCGTGGACTTGCCAGAGCCCGAAGCGCCGAGCAGCGCCACCCGCTCGCCAGGCCGGACGTCGAACGAGACGGATTTAAGGGCTTGCCGGGTGGTATTGAAAGTCTTGCTGGCGCGGTGCACGCGCACAGCCAAGGCTGCACTGAATGTCATGAAGCAGCACGGTACGCAGGGACTGTGACCGTTTCATGACGTCATGCCTCACGCCAGATCAAACCGGTCAAGCTCCATCACCTTGACCCAGGCCGCCACAAAGTCGTTCACAAACTTCGGTTGCGCGTCGGCGGTGGCGTACACCTCGGCCAGGGCGCGCAGTTGCGAGTTGCTGCCAAACACCAGGTCCACCACGGTGGCGGTGTTCTTCAGTGCGCCGGTTTTGCGGTCGCGGCCTTCCAGCACGCCCTGCGTTGCCGACTTTTGCCACTGGGTGCGCATGTCCAGAAGGTTGACAAAGAAGTCGTTGGTCAGCTCGCCAGGGCGTTGCGTCAACAGGCCGTGCTTTGTGCCGCCGGTGTTGGCACCCAGCGCGCGCAGGCCGCCCACCAGCACCGTCATTTCAGGCGCGGTGAGTGTCAGCAACTGTGCCTTGTCGATCAGCAGCTCGGCGGCCGCGGCCTCAGCACCCTTGGCCGTGTAGTTGCGAAATCCATCGGCCACCGGCTCCAGCACGGCGAAGGACTCTACATCCGTTTGGGCCTGCGTCGCGTCGGTGCGGCCGGGGCTGAAGGGCACCGCAACGTTGGTGCCCGCCTTGGCGGCAGCGGCTTCCAACGCAGCGCCACCGGCCAGCACGATCAAATCAGCCAGCGACACTTTCTTGCCACCGGTCTGCGCGGCGTTGAAGTCTTTCTGGATGCCCTCCAGCGTGGCCAGCACTTTGGCCAGCTCGGCAGGGTTGTTGGCTTCCCAGTCTTTTTGCGGGCTAAGGCGAATGCGCGCGCCGTTGGCACCGCCGCGCTTGTCACTGCCGCGGAATGTGCTGGCTGATGCCCAGGCAGTGCCTACCAGTTGGCTGGTGCTCAAGCCCGAGGCCAACACCTTGGCTTTGAGCGCGGCCACATCCGCCGCGTCTACCAGTTTGTGGTCTACGGTGGGCACCGGGTCTTGCCAGACCAGCACCTCTTGCGGCACCAGCGGGCCCAGGTAGCGGGCGCGCGGGCCCATGTCGCGGTGGGTGAGCTTGAACCAGGCGCGGGCAAAGGCGTCGGCAAACTCGGCCGGGTTCTGGTGGAAGCGGCGCGAGATTTTTTCATACGCCGGGTCCATGCGCAGTGACATGTCGGCCGTGGTCATCATGGGTGGGTGCTTTTTGCTGGCGTCGTGTGCGTCCGGAATCAGGTGCTCGGGCTTGCAGTTCTTGGGCGTCCACTGCTGGGCACCGGCGGGGCTCTTGGTCAGCTCCCATTCGTAGCCGAGCAGCATGTCAAAGTAGCCGTTGTCCCACGTCGTCGGGTTGGGCTTCCAGGCGCCTTCAATGCCGCTCGTGGTGGTGTGCGCGCCCTTGCCGCTGCCCAGCTTGTTGATCCAGCCAAGCCCTTGTGTTTCAAGCGGCGCGCCTTCGGGCTCGGCACCCACCAGCTTGGGGTCACCGGCACCATGGGCCTTGCCAAAGGTGTGGCCACCGGCCACCAGGGCCACGGTTTCCTCGTCGTTCATGGCCATGCGGGCAAAGGTTTCGCGCACATCGCGGCCAGAGGCCACCGGGTCGGGGTTGCCGTTGGGGCCTTCGGGGTTGACATAAATCAGGCCCATTTGCACCGCGCCCAGGGGCTTGGCCAGCGCGCGGTCACCGCTGTAGCGCTGGTCACCCAGCCAGGTGGCCTCAGGGCCCCAGTAAATGTCTTCTTCCGGGGCCCAGATGTCGGGGCGGCCACCGGCAAAACCAAAGGTCTTGAAGCCCATCGACTCCAAGGCCACGTTGCCGGCCAGCACCAGCAGGTCGGCCCAAGACAGCTTGCTGCCGTACTTTTGCTTGACCGGCCAGAGCAGGCGGCGGGCTTTGTCCAGGTTGCCGTTGTCGGGCCAGCTATTGAGCGGCGCAAAGCGCTGGTTGCCGGTGCCGGCACCGCCGCGCCCGTCATGAATGCGGTAGGTACCTGCGGCATGCCAGGTCATGCGCACAAACAGGCCGCCATAGTGGCCCCAGTCGGCGGGCCACCAGTCCTGCGAATCAGTCATTAACGCCTTGAGGTCGGCCACCACGGCGTGCAGGTCTAGCGTCTTGAAGGCTTCGGCGTAGTTAAACGCAGCGCCCATAGGGTCAGACTCGGCGCTGTGCTGGTGCAGGATGTTCAGCTTGAGCTGGTTGGGCCACCAGGTGGCATTGCTGGGGGCCGCGGCCTGGGTGTGGGCGGTGGCGTGGCCTGAGAAAGGGCATTTGGCTTCGGATGACATGGTTCGGTCCTTGGGTTGCTTGGCGTTGGGTTCGCATTGCACTGTACGGGCGCAGCACCAATCAATCCATTGAGTTTTACTTATGGCGACAATAGTCAGGCTGCCAGCGCCAGTTGCACCACCCACGTGAGCTGAATGCCAATCTGCACCACCATAAAACTGAAGCGCACCAGCACCCAGCGTGACCGGGTGGAATACAGGTGTGCGCTGGACTGGCACAGGCGCGCCACGACGCACCACAACGCCAGCGGGCCAACGATGTCGGCATGGCCGCTGGCCAGCGCCACGCCCACGATGACCGCAAACACGCCCAGGTTTTCATAGCAGTTGGCGTGGGCGCGGCACAGCCGCTCTGAGAAAGGCGACACGTCTTCGCCCCACACCGCAAACTTGTTGATGCGGTGGCCACGAAACTGCACCTCGCGAAAGCGCAGCGCCGCAATGCAGGCCACCAGCGTGAGCGTCCAGGAGCCATAGATCAGCAAGGCCAGCAGGGCCTGGCGGGTGGCGGGGTCTGTCATCAAAAAATTCCTTGGTGGTTTGAACAGGTGCCAATTCTGGGCACCGCAGGGGTTTTTGCGCAGTGTCTGGAATGACAAAAGAAGGGACAATCAAGACATGACCAAAACCCATGTGCTGGTGCTGCCCGGCGTGCTTGACTTGAGCCTGGGCATCACCCTTGATGTGATGGCCGCCGCCAACCGGCTGCGCGCCCTGCGCGGCGGCAAGCCGGTGTTTGAGGTGTTGCGCGTCAGCACCGGGCCGCGCCGTGTGCCCACCGGCACCGGCATGGAGGTGGGGCCGCTGGTGCCCTTTGCCATGCCCACCGGCCAAGGCGCCAGGCAGGCTTTGGTGGTGGTGCCGGGTGCCAACCATGCCACGCCCCCCGAGGTGCAGGCCTGGGTGGCGCGGCCCGACACCCGCCGCGCCATTGGCTGGCTGGCTGCCATGGGCAATGGCGGCGCACAGATTGCTGCGGGCTGCGCCAGCACCTTTTTGGCGGCAGAGGCGGGCCTGCTGAGTGGGCGCAGCGCCACCACCACCTGGTGGCTGGCCCCGTACTTTCGCGAGCGTTTTGCGTCGGTGGATCTGGACATGGAGCGCATGGTGGTAACCGACGGGCGCATTACCACCGCCGGGGCAGCACTGGCGCAGGCCGACTTGATGCTGGCCCTGGTGGCGCAGCATGGCGGGCCCGCGCTGGCGCGGGAATGCGCGCGCTACCTGCTGCTGGACCGGCGCATGTCGCAAAGCCGCTACGCCATTGCCAGCCACCTGACGCAGCAAACACCGGTGATGCAGCGGGCCGACCGCTGGATTCGCAAGCACCTGGCCAGCCCGATCACGCTGGGCGCAATGGCGGCGGCGCTGCACATGACGCCGCGCACCCTGGCGCGCCACTTTGCCGCCGCAGCCGGGCAGTCGCCCATTCGGTATGTGCAGCGCCTGCGGGTAGAGCAGGCGGTGCTGCTGCTGGAAACCGGCACAGCGCCCCTGGACGAAGTCGCCGCCCAGGTGGGCTATGCCGACGCCTCCATGCTGCGCCGCCTGCTGCTGCGCGAGACGGGGGTTACGCCGTCTTTGCTGCGCAGCGCGCCCTGATCACGGCCGTACAACCGGCAGCGTCAGCAGGTGGTACGACAGCGCCTTGCCGTGCATGTCCAGGTTCAGCGAGTCGTTAACGCCACCGTCCAGCACGTCGTCAATGACAAAGTTCATCGCGCCCAGCAGCGGCAGCAGGTAGCGCGTGACGCGGGTCGGTTGGCGGTGGGCAAAGTGGGCGGCCACGCGCTCTTCGGTGACCTGGGCCACCAGCAGCGGGTAGTCTTCCGCGCGGTGGGCAATCACGCTGATGTTGATGCGGTTGCCCTTGTCGCCGGTGCGGGCGTGGGCCAGTTGGTACAGCGTTTGTTCGTGCATGGCGGCCCTTTAGTCAATGAACGCAAACGATGCCGGCACCCGCTCACGCGCGATCAGGCACGACTGGGTAGACAGGCGCTGGCGCTTGGCTACCCGCACGCCGCCACCACCGGCGGGGCCACAGGTCCATAGTGCCGTTACTTCGCGCAACAAGCGGTCTATGACCTCCAGCGCCAGGTGCTGGCCGGCCACGCGCAGGCGCACATCTGTGGCCTGGCCCGGCGGCACCTGGGCCAGCAGGCGGTTGGCGTCGTCACCCAAGACGCTGCTCACGCCAATCAGGTCAAAGCGCAGCGGCAGCAGGGCACCCATGCGCTTTTGCATCACTGTCATGGCCAGCCGGGCGCGGGCTTCGGCGTTGGGTCCGGCGTAGGAAATTTCGCCCTCGCCAAACCAGCCACCGTCAAAAAACACATTGGCCTTGAGCGTGCCGGTGCGCGGGTGGCCGCGCACGCCGCTCAAGCGCACCCGGTTGGGCCCCACCTGGGTGACGCTGGCCTGGGTGATGTCGGCCACCACGTCGGGCGTGAGGTAGGCGGCCGGGTCGTGCAGCTCGTACAGCAGTTGCTCTTTCACGGTGCGCAGGTCCACCAGCCCGCCGCTGCGGACGGCCTTGCTCACTGTGCAGCTACCGTCGGCCTCGATCTCGGCAATGGGGAAGCCCACGTCTTCCAGCCCCGGCACGTCTTTGACGCCGGGGTCGGCAAAGTAGCCGCCACTGACCTGTGCGCCGCATTCCAGCAAATGCCCGGCCATGGTGGCCCCGGCCAAAGCGTCCCACTGGTCGCGCTGCCAGCCAAAGTGGGCAATCGCCGGGCCCAGCGCCAGGCTGGGGTCGGCAACCCGGCCGGTAACCACAATTTGGGCCCCGGCGCGAATCGCGTCGGCTATCTCGAATGCGCCCTGGTAGACGTTGGCGCAGACCAGGCGCGCCTCGTCAAACGCCGCGCCCAGGTGGCTGCGCACGATGGCGCGGCCCGCGTCGCTGGACAGGTCGTCGCCTTGCACCACCGCAATGCGGGGGGCCGGCAGGCCCAGCTCGGCTGCCAGCCGCAAGATGCACCGGGCCGCGCCCACTGGGTTGGCCGCACCAAAATTGCCGACGATGGTAATGCCATGGGCCAGGCAGTCGGCCAGCACCGGGCGCAGTTCCAGCTCAAGCAGCGGCTCGTAGCCCAGCAAGGGGTTGGCCCGGCGCGCCAGTTGCTGGGTGGCCAGCGTGCGCTCGGCCAGGTTCTCGAACATCAGCGCGGCCGGGCCGCCGCGCTCGATCAGGGTGCGCACCACGGGTGCGGCGGCGTCTACGCGGTCGCCCGAGAAGCCGGCACCGCAGCCCACTGCCAATGTTTCCATGCCTGTTCCTTTTGTGCCGGGTTACTGTAGCAGCGCCCGTATTTATGCCAAATCGGCCTGTAGCCCGCATACAGAAAGCGTGAGCCACTATAAAAAGCATAGCAACACCGTGCCCGGCGGGTTTTGCCACAATCACCCCCATGAAAGGTCTTTCTTCACTTGGTGCGCTGGTGTATTCCACCGAGGCGGGCCGCATGTGCCCTGGCTGCCGCCAGCCGGTGGCGCAGTGCCGCTGCAAGCAGGCCGCCAGCGTGCCCGCGGGCGACGGCACAGTGCGGGTGCAGCGCGAGGTCAAAGGCCGTGGCGGCAAGGCGGTAACGCTGGTGCGCGGCTTGCCGCTGGACGCCACCGCACTGGCGGCGCTGGGCAAGCAGCTCAAAACAGCTTGCGGCTCGGGCGGCACGGTGAAAGACGGCGTGATTGAAGTGCAGGGCGACCATGTCGAGCGCGTCATGGCGGCGCTTTTGGCGCAGGGGTACAAGGTCAAGCGCTCGGGTGGGTAGCCCCGGTTTGGCGGGGTTGTCACGTGGGTTCAGGCGCGGGCTGTGCCAGCGGCCTATCATGCCGCCCAAATGAATACTGCAACCAACACCACCACCCACCCCGGCCAGGCCCTGTACCCGCACCTGCTGGCACCGCTGGACCTGGGCTTCACCACCCTTAAAAACCGCGTGCTCATGGGCTCCATGCACACCGGGCTGGAAGACGGGCGCGACCTGAGCAAGCTGGCGGCTTACTTCCGCGAGCGCGCCGAAGGGCAGGTGGGCCTGATGGTCACAGGTGGTTTTGCGCCCAACATCGCGGGCTGGGTCAAGCCGTTTGCCGGCACTTTGTCGACGTCGGGCGCGGCCCGTCGCCACCGGGTGGTAACCGACGCGGTGCACGCGGCGGGCGGCAAGATCGCGCTGCAAATCCTGCACACCGGGCGCTATGCCTATCACCCGCTGGGGGTGGCACCCACGCGGCTGAAGTCTCCGATATCGCCGTTCACGCCGTTTGAGCTGTCGGGCCGTGGGGTAGAGCGGCAGATTCGGGCCTTCGTCAACTGCGCCGTCAAGGCGCGCGAGGCCGGCTACGACGGCGTGGAGATCATGGGCTCCGAGGGTTACTTCATCAACCAGTTCCTGTCGGCCTACACCAACCACCGCACCGACCAGTGGGGCGGCGACTATTCCAACCGCATGCGTTTGCCGGTGGAAATTCTGGCCCGCACCCGCGAGGCCGTGGGCCGCGACTTCATCATCATTTACCGCCTGTCGATGATCGATCTGGTGCCCGGTGGCAGCAGCTGGGACGAGATCGTGACGCTGGGCAAGGCCATGGCCACGGGTGGTGCCAACATCATCAACACCGGCATCGGCTGGCACGAGGCCCGGGTGCCAACCATCGCCACCAGCGTGCCGCGCGCGGCGTTTGCCTGGGTCACGCAGAAGATGAAGGCCGAGTTTGCGGCAGCAGGCATCAGCACACCGCTGGTCACCAGCAACCGCATCAACACCCCCGAGGTAGCCGAACAGGTGCTGGCCGACGGCTGCGCCGACATGATCTCAATGGCCCGGCCGCTGCTGGCCGACAGCGACTTTGTGAAGAAGGCCGCCGCCGGCCAGGCCGACCAGATCAACACCTGCATTGCCTGCAATCAGGCCTGCCTGGACCATGTGTTCAAGAACAAGTTGACCAGTTGCCTGGTGAACCCGCGCGCCTGCCACGAGACCGAGCTGGTTTATCGCCCGCTGGCGGCGCAGGCGCTGAAGAAGCGCATTGCAGTGGTGGGGGCCGGCCCCGCCGGGCTGACGGCCGCCACCGTGCTGGCCGAGCGCGGGCACCAGGTGGCGCTGTTTGACGCGGCGGCTGAAATTGGCGGCCAGCTCAACATGGCCAAGGTGATACCGGGCAAAGAGGAGTTTCATGAAATGCTGCGCTACTTCCGCCGCCGGGTGGAGGTAACCGGCGTTGCCCTGCATTTGGGCAGTGCGGTGAAGGCAGAGGCGCTGTTGGACTTTGATGAAGTGATCATTGCCACCGGCGTCAGCCCGCGCGACCCGAAGATCCCCGGCCAGGAGCACCCCAAAGTGCTGAGCTATATCGACGTGCTGCGCCATCGCAAGCCGGTGGGCCAGCGTGTGGCGGTGGTCGGTGCGGGCGGCATTGGCTTTGACGTGGCAGAGTTTTTGACCAGCGACGGCCATTCCACCACCATTGATCTGCCCGCCTGGCAGGCCGAATGGGGCGTGACCGACCCGGCCCTGGCCCCCGGTGGCCTGGCCCCCACGGGCCCGCAGGTGCCGGCCCCGGCCCGCCAGGTCACGCTGCTCCAGCGCAAGCAGGGCAAGCTGGGGGACGGCCTGGGCAAAACCACCGGCTGGATTCATCGCACTGCGCTCAAGATGAGGCGGGTAAAGATGATTGGCGGCGTCAACTACGAACGCATTGGCGACGAAGGGCTGCTGGTGAGTTACGGCGAAAAACGCGAGAACCCGAGCTGGATTGCCTGCGACACGGTGGTGCTGTGCGCCGGCCAGTTGCCGCTGCGCAGCCTGGCCGACGAACTGCTGGCCCAGGGCAAGAAGCCGCACCTGGTGGGCGGGGCACTGGAGGCCGGCGAGCTGGACGCCAAACGCGCCATAGACCACGCGGCGCGGCTGGCGGCCACGCTGTAAGGGTCACAATACGGCCCATGGTTGAAAGAACACTCTGCACTGACATCTACAAGCTGTACCCGTCGCCACGCAACCAGCACCGGGTGCTGTTCGAAAACGAGGTGTTCGTCCCGCACCCCTATGCCTTGATCGACCTGCCGAGCTTTAATTTCAAGGGCAAGCACA
The DNA here is from genome assembly GCA_943369755.1 of Ramlibacter sp. 2FC. GTDB lineage: Bacteria > Pseudomonadota > Gammaproteobacteria > Burkholderiales > Burkholderiaceae_C > CALROG01. The sequence goes on along the minus strand of CALROG020000026.1, from coordinate 27,343 downwards.
GCCTGTTTGCCGCGCACCGGCTGGCTGACAACAAGGCCGGGCAACTGGTGACCTTCGAGCTGGCACCCGACCTGGCCCGCTTCAACGAACGATTTGTGCCGGACTGATGGCGGCCTTGCCCCCCGCACTCACCCGCGCCGCGGCTGTGGTGGCCCACAAGGCGCGCTGGCTTTGGCAACAGGCCCCACGGGCCTGGCCCTGGGCCAAAAGCCACCCCTGGAAAGCCTTGGCGCTGCTGCCTGCGCTGGCGCTGGCGTATGTGGTGCTGCTGATCCCGTTTACCCCCGGCATCGGTGACATTCGCAAAGCCAAGACCGAACAGCCCGCGGTGCTGATGACGGTGGACGGCAAAGAGCTGGCGGTGTTTCGCCGTGCCAACCGCAACTGGGTCAAGCTGGCCGACATCTCGCCGCAGGTGGTGGCGGCGTTGATCGCCACCGAAGACCACCGCTTCCATGAGCACCACGGCATTGACTTCAGGCGCACGGTTGCCGCAGTGGGCTACACCCTCACGGGCTCGCGCCAGGGGGGCTCCACCATCACCCAGCAGTTGGCCCGCAACCTGTACCCGGACGAAATTGGCCGCTCGGTCAGCATTACCCGCAAGCTGAAAGAAGCCATTACGGCGCTGAAGATCGAGCTGGTCTACAGCAAGCCCGAGATCCTGGAGACCTACCTCAACACCGTGCCGTTTCTGTACAACGCCTACGGCATCGAGATGGCGGCGCAAACCTATTTCGACAAGCCCGCCAGCAAGCTTGACGTGCTGGAGAGCGCCACGCTGATTGGCATGCTCAAAGGCACCAGCTACTACAACCCGGTCATCAACCCGGCCCGCGCCCAGCAGCGGCGCAATACCGTGCTGGCGCAAATGGCCAAGCACAACAAGTTGCCAGCCGAGCGGCTTGAGGCGTTGAAAAAACGCCCACTGAAAATTGACTTTGAACGCCAGTCCGAGCCGTTGGGCCCGGCCCCGCATCTGGCGCGCCAGTTGCGTCGCTGGCTGATTGACTGGGCCGACCGCAATGGTTATGACATCCATGCCGACGGCCTGGTGGTGCGCACCACCATCGACATGCGGCTGCAACTACAGGCCAACCAGGCGGTGGCGCGCCAGATTGATGGCTTGCAGGTCTACGCCAATGGGCAGTGGGGCGCGCGCGCCGGCTTTGCACCGAACCGCCCGCTGGTGCTGGCCATGGTGCGCGAGTCCGCGCCCTACAAGGCGGCCCGAGAGGCTGGGTTGAACGACGCGCAGGCGCTAAAGCAGGTGCAGGCCGACGCCGAATTCATGAAGACGCTGCGTGAAGAAAAGACCCGCCTGTCGGCCGGGCTGATGGCGCTGGACCCGCGCAACGGCCATGTGCGGGCCTGGGTCGGCAGCCGCGACTTCCTGCGGGACCAGTTTGACCATGTGCAGCAGGCGCGCCGGCAGCCGGGCTCGACCTTCAAGCCATTCGTCTACGGGGCCGCGTTTGAGCTGGGGCTAAGCCCGCGTGAGACCTTCATGGACGAGCCGATTGAAATCGCGCTGGGCGGTGGCCAGGTCTGGAGCCCCACCGACGGCGGCGAGCCCAGCTACCAGCCCATGACGCTGCGCGACGGCCTGGCGTATTCCAAAAACATCATTACCGCGCAGTTGATGCAGCGCGTGGGCCCCGAGCGCGTGGCCAGGCTGGCCCAGGCCATGGGCGTGCGCCAAAGCAGGCTTGACCCGGTGCTGTCGCTGGCCCTGGGCACCAGCCCGGTCACGCTCAAGGAAATGGTGGCGTCCTACGGCACCATTGCCAATGGCGGCAACTACATCGAGCCGGTGCTGGTGCTGCGCATTGAAAACCGCGCAGGCAAGGTGCTTGAAGCGTTTGCGCCGCCCAAGCCCGAGCCGGCACTGTCGGCGGCTGCCGCCGATACCTTGCTTGACGTGTTGCGCGGTGCCATTGATCGTGGTACCGGATCAAGCATTCGCGGGCGGTTTGGCATTCAGGCCGACGTGGCCGGCAAGACCGGAACCACCCAGGACAACACCGACGGCTGGTTCATGCTGATGCACCCGCAACTGGTGGCAGGCGCGTGGGTTGGCTTCAATGACAGCCGTATCACCATGGGCGACGGCTATGGCCAGGGTGCACGCAGTGCGTTGCCCATCGTGGGTGAACTGTTTCAGGCTGCACTGCGCACCCGCCTGATTGACGCGCAGGCGCGGTTTGCGGCTGGGGGCGAGGCGGCTGCACTTGCCCCGCCGGTTGAGCCCCCGGTCAATCCCGCGCCGGCAACTGCCCCGCCCACCGGCCCCCCGCCAGCGGCGGTACCCGGGTTTGGTGGCTCGGTTCCGGCCGAGGCGATGGTGTCTGACCCTCCGTCAGGGGCAAGGTAGCCACCGACTCCAACCCTCCCCATCCGTAGAGGCATACATGGCACTTCCGATTGAACCCAGCGCAATTACTCACGGCATTCAACTGGCCGTGGCACCGGTTTTTTTGCTCACCGCCGTGTCGGGAATGATTGGTGCCGTGGCTGGCCGCCTGGCGCGCGTTATCGACCGCGCCCGCACCGTGGAAGACCGGGCGCGGGAGTCCACCGACCCCGTGTTTCTGGCGCGTTGTGCCACCGAGCTGGGCGAGCTGCGGCTGCGTGGCCGGCTGGCCAACGGCTGCATCGCGCTGCTGACGGCCTGTGCCTTCCTGATCGGGCTGACCATCATCTTGCTGTTTCTTGGCGAGACCACCGAGTTCAAAAGCAGCCGCTGGGCGGTAGGCGGGTTCCTGTCAGGCGTGGGCTGCTTCCTGATGGCGCTGCTGTGCTTCATGGCCGAAACCGTGATCGCCGCGCGCCTGCTGAACTTTCACATGCTCAGCAAGCCCTGATTCAAGCCCAGGGCGTGAAACACCCGCGCTGCGGCATAGGCGTCATTGGCGGCGTACACCAATTGGGCCTCGGTCAGGCGCGGGTTGGCCCAGTTGGAGGTGGTGGCCTTGCGTGACTTGATAAAACGCTGGTTGAACAGCACCGCCACCGCGCCCTTGACGCCCATGTCCTTGCGGTAACCGCGTTCCCGGAACACGGTGTTCAGGTCCAGCACCCCGGCCGGCTCAATGCCCAGCTTGGCCGCAATGCGTTTGCGGTCGTCACCCAGGCCAAAGCCGGCCTTGGTGTTGCCATGGGCCGCCAACAGCCCCGCCACCAGCTCGCGGCAGTGCGGGTCGTTTAACTGGAACACCCAGGCCCGTTGCAGTGTGGCCAGTTGCACGATGTGCGGGCCTTGCGACACTTCGTTTTTGGCGAATGTGGGCTTGGACTCGGTGTCAAACCCCCACACCGGGGTGTCGGCCAGCGCGGCGCAGGCCTCGCGCGCCTGGGTTGCTGTGGCCACGAGGTGAATCTGCTCCATCCCGAGGCGGTCAAACACCGGCAACAGGGCGATGTCTTCCTTGCTGGGGGTGGGGTGTTGGTTTTGCATGGTGGTGATTGTGCGGCGTAGCATCGCGCACCCGCAAAAGATTTCGCCATGACCGCACCTACCCCGAACAACGCCGCCCAGGTTGCCATTTACTGGGACTTTGAAAACCTGCACGCCAGCCTGTGCGAAGCCCGCCAGGAGGGGGCCTACAGCCGGCCTGACGACCGCTTCAAGGTGCAGGACCCCCTGGTGGATGTGGCCGCCATCATGGCGCTGGCCGCAGGCCTGGGCCCGGTGGCAATCAACCGGGCCTACTGCAACTGGCAGTTTTTTGGCCGTTACCGCGACGCCTTGCTGCAGCACGCGATGGACCTGGTGCAACTGTTCCCGCCCGGTGGCGCGGCCAAGAATGGAGCCGACATCCGCCTGTGCCTGGACGCGGTGCAAGACCTGGCCCAGCACCACCAGATAGGCACCGTGATGGTGGTCAGTGGCGACAGCGACTTCATGCCGCTGGCGCAGAAAGTACGCGCCAGTGGTCACAGACTGGTGGGCGTGGGCGCACGCAACACCACCAACCGGCACTGGGCCGCCAGTTGCCATGCCTTTCACTACCATGAAGACCTTGTTGCCGGCAAAGCTCCGGGTGGTTTGGGCGGCTGAGGCGTGAGCTACACCCTGAAACTTTTCAGCGCAGACGAAACCTCGCCCGCGCAGCGCGAGGCGGCGCAACAGCGCTTTCGCAGTGTGCTGGAGGCCAGCCTGGGAGACGCCGCGTTAGTGGCGCCCGTGCATACGGCCTACCTGCGGATCCTGGCCCAGCACGGCGAAGTGCCGCAGCCCGAAGCTCTGAGCGACGCTGAACGCGCTGTGTTTGAGCAGTGGCAAGCGGCCGAGGCCGCTGCGGTGGCGGCCGTGTTTGGGCCCCACCGCCACATGGGCGACGCGATGTATGAGATTGGCCCGGCCCCATAATCACGCTCCCCGGCTACAAGGACCTTCATGAAAAAAACATTCCAGCTCCATATTGAAGGCAAGAACCGCGACCGCCTGCTGGACGCCACCAAACACGAGCTGCGCAAGTATTTGCGGCGTGAGCGTCGGCGCAACCTCCCTGAGGGGGCAGATTTTTGGGACTTTGATTGCAAATTCGGCCCGACCGAAGAGACCGCAGCTGCAACCGGGGTGGGCGAGATCATTGCGTTGCTGGACGCCCATGCCAAAGAGGGCGGCAGCCAGTTTTATGTGGAAATTCTTGCCAAGCCGGGCCGGCGCGTGGTGCGCCCGCCGGTTGCACAGGCCCAGCCCGACACGGCTTAAGGCCGCGGCTGGGGTGCGGCGGTGCCCGCAGCAGCGGCGCGCAGCTTGTCCTTTTTGCTCGGGCGTTTGCCCTTGATGCCGCCGCTGCCGGGCAGCGTTTCCTGGTTAGGTACGGGCGCAGCATCGGTGGGCTCAAAGCCGGCCACCTGCTCCAGCGGCAGGCTGAGCCCCTGGCGTTTCTCTATCAGGCGAAAGTGGGGCTCGGTGGCAGGGCTGACAAAGCTCAGCGCCAGGCCGCTGGCACCGGCGCGGCCGGTACGGCCAATACGGTGCAGGTAGTCGACGGCAGAGCGGGGCAGGTCGTAGTTGACCACCACCGGTAGCTGGGCGATGTCGATGCCGCGTGAGGCCAGGTCGGTGGTGACCAGCACGTCCCACTGGCCGGCCTTGAATTCCTCCAGCACCTTTTTGCGAGCGCCCTGACTCAGGCCACCGTGAAACGGGGTGGCAAAAATGCCGGACTTGTAAAGCTTCCAGGCCACATGTTCGGTAGCGTATTGCGTGGCCACAAACACCAGCACCCGTTTCCAGCCGCTGTCGGTGATCAGCTGGCGCAGCAGTTGGGTGCGCCGCGCTTCGTCCACTGCTACGGCGCGCTGCACGATGGCGGGCTCATTGGCGGGGGTGGCAGCCACCTCAACCCGAACCGGGTCGCGCAGCAGGCCCGCTGCCAGCGCCTGCACTGCGGGGGCAAACGTGGCAGAGAAAAACAGGTTTTGCCGCTGCGGTGGCAAGGCCCAGAGCACCCGGCTCAGCTCCTGGGCAAAGCCCAGGTCCAGCAGGCGGTCGGCCTCGTCCAGTACCAGCAGGCCCACGGCATTGAGCCGCAAGGCGTTGTGTTCAATCAGGTCCAGCAGTCGGCCAGGGGTGGCCACGACGACGTCGGCACCGCCACGCAGGCTCATCATCTGCGGGTTGATCGAAACGCCACCAAACACCACTGCCACCTTGGTCGGCTGAGGCAAGTGCTGCGCCAGGCTCCGGATAACTTCGCCCACCTGTGCCGCCAGCTCCCGGGTGGGCACCAGCACCAGTGCGCGGGTGCGCCGGGGGGTCTGCGGCTGGGCCAGTTGCAGCCATTGCAAAAGGGGCAGGGCGAAAGCGGCGGTTTTGCCCGAACCGGTCTGGGCCTGCCCCAGCAGATCGGCACCCGCCAGTATCGGCCCGATGGCGGCTGCTTGAATTGGGGTGGGTGTGTTGAAGCCGAGCTGCCCGGCGGCTTTCACCAGCGCGGGGCTCAGCCCCAGTGCGGCAAAGCTCATGGTGAGCGGTGCAGCCGGGGTGCCGACAGCAAGGCCAGATTGTCGGCAACAGCTTCGTCCAGCGCACGCCAGCGGCCCGCCAGTTTGGCCACCAGCAACGCGGCTTCAAGCGCCTTGAGGTCTTTTACGCTGGGCGCGACCTTGATTTGCGCAATGGCTGCCGCAGTGTTGCCGCTTTTGATGATGGCCAGCACTTTGTTTGCCCATTCATTGGGTCTTGCCATGGTGTTCGCCCGCGTTGTGTTCAGAGGGGGACTTTAACCGCCGGGGCAGCCGCGCAGGTGTTTCTCCCCAGTTTGGGGGATGCACATGCCTCGCGGCAGCGCTAATGTTCGCGCCAGTTCCAGGCACCTGGAGCAGGGGGCGCTATGAAAATTCTCGCAGTTCACGGGGTGGGCCACGGTGACGCCAAGACCGACTGGCAGCTTCAATGGCAGGGGGCGGTGAATGAGTCGCTGGCGGCCTGGGCACCGCATGCCTCGCCGCCCGAATTTGAGTTTCTGGCCTACGACCATTTCTTTGAAGCTGCCCCGTTGAACGTGCCGGTGGTGGCTGAGGCACTGCTGCGGTTGGCCGCCAGCGGATTGTTTTATGGCATTGCCGACCGCTTTCGCAGCCGCGCCGGTTTGGGCACTGCACTGGAGGGCGTGCGCTGGACCGTCGGTATGGTGGCGCAGTGGGTGGCACTGCAAGACCTGCGTGCCCAGTTGCGCCAGCACCTTGCTGATGCAGTGCGGCGAGTGCAGCCCGACGTGATTCTTGCGCACAGCCTGGGTTCACTGATTGCCTACGATACGTTGCGCCGGGACGAAGTGGCCAACCCGGCACAGGCCTTGGTCAAAGACCTGACCTTTGTGAGCTTTGGCTCGCAGATTGGCAACTCGGCTGTGCGTGCGGTCTTTGGCGGGCGGGTGGAGCAACTGGATGCTGCCCGCTTCTGGTGGCATCTGTACAACGCCGAAGACGATGTTTTTACCTGCGCCCTGGGCCTGCCCTCACGAGACAAGTTTCGCCAGGTCGACACCTACTTTGACATTGAAGGCTTTGCCGACCACGACGGCGCTACTTACCTTGGCCACGACGAAACGCTGAACAGCGTGTGGCAAGACCTGGCGTCCACCCTGGCGCGTGCCAGGGGTTCGGGCGCCACAGCCCGGCCCGCCGCACTGGCCGCTCCGCTGATTCGCACCGCCCGCAAAGCCGCCCGCGCCCAGCCGCGCCAGCGCGCACTGCTGGTGGGCATCGCCGACTACCCGGACGAAGCCAGCCGACTCGAAGGCCCGGTGAACGACGTTTTCAGCATGAGTGCGGCATTGCAGGAACTGGGCTTTTCACCTGACGGCATACGGGTGGTGCTGAACGACCGGGCCACCACGCAGGGCATTCGCGAACGGCTCAAGTGGCTGCTGGGCGACGCGCAGCCGGGCGACCAGCTGGTGTTTTATTTCGCCGGGCATGGCGCGCAGGTGCCAGGTTACGGCCGTGATGCCGAGGTAGACCATATTGACGAATGCCTGGTGCCCTGGGACTTCGACTGGAGCAAGGGTAGCGCCATCACTGACGACGAATTTGCCTCGCTGTATTCGCAGCTGCCCTATGAATGCCAGTTCGTGGCGGTGCTGGACTGCTGCCACGCAGGCGGCATGGCGCGCGCCAGCGGCAGCCGCTCGCGCGGGCTGACGCCACCCGACGATGTGCGTCACCGCATGTTGCGCTGGGACAAAGCCACCCAGATGTGGTTGCCGCGCCGCCAGTTGGCCAGCATCACGGCCGATGAGGCGCGCAGCCTGCGCCGCAGCAAGGACCGCGATGCCTGGCTGGGTGCCAGCGGCAGCATGCGTCGCCTGGGCCGTGGCACCAGCCTGTGGCTGCCGACCGACCAGGCCTTTCGCAGTGCCACGGTGGCCAACCGCCATGAAGGCCCTTACGTGCCGGTGCTGATCGAGGCCTGCCAGGAGAACCAGTTTGCCTATGAGTACCGCCACGGCGTGGTGTCGCACGGGGCGTTTACCCACAGCCTGTGCGGCGTGTTGCGCGACGCTGCCCGCCAGCCGGGCAAACCAGCGCTGACCTTTGAAAAGCTGGTGGCCCAAACCACTGCACGCATTGCCTCGGTGGTACCCGAGCCGCAAACCCCACAGCTCAGTTGTGCCAGCACCTGGCGCAACAAACCCATTGCGGGCCTGTGAGCCCGCCAACCCCAGGAGTCCTTATGCCCGATACCTATCTTGCCCAGGCCATGGGCCCGGCCCACCGCTTTTGTTCGGCCCGCTATGCCAAGCCAGCCCGGCTGCCCCGGGGTGTCGGCGCGGACCGCGCCCGGCTTTTGCAACAGTCGGCCAACAAGTGGCTGAACGGCACCACGCTTCGATACTGGTTTTTTGACAAGCCCAAAGCCTGGGCCGGTAACGCGGCCGAGCAGGATGTGGTGCGCAAGGCTTTTGACCACTGGAAGGCATTGGGCCTGGGCCTGCGTTTTGAAGAGGTCGAAAAAAAGGCCGATGCCCACCTGCGCATTGCCTTTTTGCAGGACGACGGCTCCTGGTCTTATGTCGGAACCGATGTGCTGACCCCGCGTGAGGACCCGCGCACCATGAACTTCGGCTGGCCTCTGGCCGGGCCGGTGGTCGACCTGGACACCGCGCTGCACGAGATTGGCCACACGCTGGGGTTTCCGCACGAGCATCAGAACCCGTTTGCCGGCATTGAATGGAACGAAGAAGCGGTCTATGCGGCGATGAAGCGCGAGCCCAACAAGTGGAGCCGCGCCACCACCCGTTTCAACATTATTGACAAACACCCGGCTGACAGCGTGCAAGGCTCGGCCTGGGACCCGGACTCGGTGATGCACTACCCGTTTGAACCGGGGCTGATTGTCAAGCCGGCCGTTTACCTTACGCACGGCCTGCGGCCGGCCGGTGGCCTGTCGGCGCGCGACCGTGAATGGGTGCGCAGCTTTTACCCGCCGCAAGGCGGAGGCGATTTGCCCCGGCTCACCCCCTTTCAGACCGCCACCATCGACCTGCAGCCAGGCCAGCAGATTGACTACGCGTTTCGCCCCGGCGAAACCCGCGAATATGAGTTCCGAACCTTTGGCGAGGCCGACGTGCTGATGGCCGTTTATCTGCCCGACGGGTCTGACCCCCTGGCGCTGGAGGACGATGGTGGGCAAGACCACAATGCCAGCCTCAAGCTCGGCCTGCAGGCGGGCCAAGACTATGTGCTGCGGCTGCGCTTGCGCTTTGCGCCACTGGCGGCGCAGTCGGCTGTGATGGTGTGGTGAGCCGGCGGCTTGCGGCCCTGGCGATGGGTGTCGCGGGTTTGCCAGCGCCTTCAAAGGGCTTGCGCCTAGACTAGGCCCAGCTTTTTTTTGGAGACCCACCATGACCATCACCCTTTGCGGTTCCCCCATTTCCAATTACTACAACAAGGTCAAGCTCGCGCTGCTGGAAAAAGGGGTACCGTTTACCGAAGAAACCGTACCCACCAAGAGCACCGACCCGGCGGTGTTGGCGGCCTCGCCACTGGCCAAAATTCCATTCATCCGCACGCCCGCCGGCGGGCTGTGTGAAAGCCAGGCCATTCTGGAATACATCGAAGCCGCGTACCCGCAGCCGCCGCTGATGCCGGCCGACCCGTTTGCCGCCGCCAAGGTGCGCGAGCTGACCATCTTCATTGACCTGCACCTTGAGCTGGTGGCACGCGACCTGTATCCGCAGGCCTTTTTCGGCGGTACGGTGAGCGACGCCAGCAAGGAACGCGTCCGCAAGCAACTAGAAAAGAACATTGCGGCGTTCAGGCAGTTGGCAAAGTTTGCGCCCTATGTGGCCGGCGACAGCCTGACCCAGGCCGATTGCTCGGCGTTCTCCAACCTGCCGCTGGTGGGCATGGCCACCAAGGCGGTCTATGGCGAAGACATGCTGGTTGCTGCCGGGGTGGACTACAAGCCCTATGTCAAGTTCATCAGCGAGCGGCCCGCCGCTCAAAAAGTTGTGGCCGACCGCAAAGCCGCTGCCGTACGCTGATGGCTGCTGCGCAGCAGACGATTGACGGCGTCCAGGTGCACCTGCAGGGCGAGGGCACCCACACCGTCGTGATGATCCACGGCTGGCCCGACAGCCACCAGCTGTGGGACGCGCAGGTTGCCCACTTGCTTGCCAGTTTTCCGGGGCAGTTGCGTTGTGCGCGTTTTTCGCTGCCGGGGTTTGACCTGGCGCAGCCACCACGGCCACTGCCGCTGCAAGCCCTGGTTGACCTGTTTGCGCGGATTGTTGATGCCTTGAGCCCTGCGCAAGCCGTCACATTGGTGTTGCACGACTGGGGCTGCGTATATGGCTATGAATACCTGGCCCAGCACCCCCACCGGGTGGCCAGGCTGGTAGCGGTTGATATTGGCGACCACAACTCGGGTGCGCTGTGGCGCTCGCTGTCGGCCAAAGCCAAGTTCGGCCTGGCCGCCTACCAGCTATGGCTGGCGCTGGCCTGGAATGTCGGGCGATTTGTCAGTGCGGCCCTGGCCAACCGCATGACACGCGGTATGGCTGGCGCCATGCGCTGCCCGACGCAAGCGTCACAAATCGGCTGGCAAATGAACTACCCCTATGCCGCGCAATGGAGCGGCGGCTATCGCAAGGCGGCCCAGGTGGCGCCCGCCTGCCCCACGCTTTACCTGTATGGCCAGCGAAAGCCGTTTCAGTTCCAGTCGCAGCGCTGGCTGGATCGCCTTGCGGCCCAGCCCGGCAGCGAGGTTCAACCCATGGCCACAGGGCATTGGGTGATGGTGCAGCAGCCCCAGCTTTTCAATCAGCACCTGGCAACCTGGCTGGCGCGTACGCCCGCTGGCTAAAGCCTCAACGGACCACCAGTACCGGGACGGTGGACTCCGCCACCACCCGGCCAGCGACGCTGCCCAGCATGAGCCGCGCAATGCCGCTGCGCCCATGCGAGCCCACAACGATCAGGTCTGCGCCAAGCTCGCGAGTGGTTTGCAAGATGCCCTCTGACGCGGCGACGTCCTCTACCAGGCGTCGTCCCACGGACAGGCCCGGGCTGGCCTGCTGACACAGCGCCACAACCCGGGAATGCGCCTGCCCCGCGTGATCGAAGGCCGCCGCCATGTAGGCTTGAAAGCCCATCGGATTGGCCTCACCCAATCCAAGGTATGGGTAGGGATCAACGACATACAGCGCCGTGAGCTGTGCGCCGTGCTGCTGTGCCAGACGTGCGGCAAGGGTGGCGGCGTGCTCTGAGGCGGCAGAGCCGTCGGTCGCAAGAATGATGTGCTTGAACATGGAAACCTCGCGGAACCTGTGTTGGAAAGATCCCATGTTGCGGTCGCCGGCTGGCTTTTCTATTGACGCGCATCAAGCAAAGGGCGCGGCCTGGCCGGTCGCTTGACTCTGGGTCAGCATGGATTGCCGTCGTTTGCCCATCGGGCTACCATGCCCGGGACGCGTCAACACGCAGGAGTCACCATGCCGCAACTCATTGCATCGGTCGAAGGCGTAGAAATCAAGCATGTCTACCTGACCAAGGACCGAACCACGCTGGGGCGGCGGCTCAAGAATGACATCGTGCTGGACAACCTGGCAGTCAGCGGCGAGCACTGCGTGTTCGAACTGCGGGGCCTGGCAGAGGTCTTCATTGAAGACTTGCGCAGCACCAATGGCACCTTTGTCAACAACAAAAAGGTGGCCGCGCGCCAGCAACTGCATGACGGCGATGTGATTGCCATTGGCCGGTTTCGGATCCAGTTTTTGGCCGCTTCGGAGCAACCCAGCAACTTCTCGGCCACCTCAGCCATGAAGCTGGAGCAAGCGGGTGCTGGCGCTGGCGTAAAGCACGCCAGTTTGCAGATGCTCAGCGGCAGCTCAGCCGGCCTTGAGGTGCCGGTGGTCAAAGCCGTGACCACTTTTGGCAAGCCGGGCGTGGCGGTGGTGGCAATATCGCACCGGCGCAACGGCTACTTCGTGGCCCACCTTGAAGGTGAGTCGGTGCCGACGCTGAACGGCGTGCCTGTCGCTGCCGAGCCGGTGTTGCTGTCCAATCACGATGTGCTGGAGATCGCCGGCAACAAGCTGCTTTTTCTGTTGCGGGACTGAGGGGCGCTGATTGCGCCACAATTGCCGGGAACAGCATTGAATTTGGAAACGGTCCGTCAAGCACATGAATATTCTGAAGCGACTGCTGGGCTCTGACCCGGCACCCCCGAAAATCGAAGCGCCTTCGCAGACCGATGGCCACGAACATTCGCGGGCCACCGAAATGGGAACGCAAACCACTACCCGGCGCGAGTTGCTGCGCGTACTGACGCGCGACACGGCGCGTTACTGCGGCATTCCAGAGGGCTGGATCGAGTGCCAGGTGCTGGTGGTGAGCACCCGCAAGGGCGATACGCACCTGCATGCGCGGCTGGTGCTGCGCCACTGGGACGAAACCCTGTTGCGCCACGTGATGGCGTTTGAGCGGCGACTGATGGCCGAAATCACCCGTTTTGAACCACAGGCGTCCGAATGGTTGCATAGCATCACCTGGGACTTCAGGGCGGGGAACTGTCCGAACCTTGAAATGCCCCCGCGCGACACCTGGAGCAATGTGCAGGCGTCGGTCATGCTGCTGGATTCCGAAGGCGGGCCAGGTTCGGACGACCCTGACGAAACCGACGACGGTGAAGACGTTGAGCAAGATCTGGCCAAGCTGTTTGCGGTTCGAGATTCGGCATTGGCGGAGCTTAAATCTGAAGGCGAGAGCCCGCGCGACTTCGCCCCCACCAAGCCCGGCTTGCGTTGAGGTGGCGGGGCCGCAACGCCCCCGGGCCCACCACCATGTGTACGTGGTGCAGTTGTCTGATGAGGTCTGGAACAGTGCCCGCTTTCGGCGGGCCAACCCTGACCACTTGCTGGGGCAGCCATTTGTCTATGTAGGAATGACCGGGCTGGACCCGGATGTCCGGTTTGACAAACACAAGGCGGGTATTCAGGCGAACAGCCTGGTGCGCCGCTTTGGCCTGCGCCTGTTGCCCCAACTCTACGAACGCTACAACCCCATGCCCTACCAGGCCGCCCGGCTGATGGAGGTCGAGCTGGGTATTGCGTTGCGGGCCCGGGGCTACGGTGTCTGGCAGGCCTGAGCCGGCGTCAGGCCTGCCGGCGCGGGTGCAGCGGGTAAGCCGGGTCGGTAAAGCCGGGGCTGGAGGGGTGGCCGGGTGCAACCAGCGCGTCAACCAGTTTTTCGTCTTCAACGGTGATGCAGTAGTCCAGTGCGGGCAGGTAGTCCTGCCACTGGACCAGGGTGCGCGGGCCGGCGATTACGCTGCTGACGGCGCAGTGGGCGAGCACCCAGGCAGTGGCCAGCCTGGCCACCGTGGTGCCTTGCGCCTGTGCATGCTGCTGCAGTTTTTGTGCAATGACCAATGACTCCTGGCGAAACTCGGTCTCGGTCATGCGCTTGTCGCCACGGCCCGCGCGCGTGCCTTCTGCCGGCTTGGCACCGGGGAGGTACTTGCCGGTAAGTACGCCTCGGGCGATCGGGCTGTACGGCACCACGCCGATGCCGTAGTGCTGGCAGGCAGGCAGGATTTCAACTTCGGGCATGCGGTTGAGCAGGTTGTAGTAGGGCTGGCAGACGATCGGCCCAGGCAGGCCGATGTCGCGGGCCAGCCGCACCAGTTCGGCAATACGCCAGCTACGAAAGTTGGACACCCCCCAGTAGCGAATCTTGCCGCTGGCCAGCAGCGCCTGCAGCGCGTACAGCGGCTCTTCCAGGTCCATGCCGTTGTAGTCGCGGTGCAGGTACAGGATGTCGATGTGGTCGGTTTTCAGGCGCGCAAGGCTCGCCTCGACTTCGCGCAGCATCCATGCGCGCGAATAGTGGCCCTCGTTGACGTGGTCTGACATGGCGTTGCCCAGCTTGGTGGCCAGCACCCAGCGGTGGCGCTGGCCGACCAGCAGGTCGCCCACCATGGATTCGGACGCGCCCTTGGTGTACACGTCAGCGGTGTCAATGAAGTTGACGCCTTGCTCCTGCGCATGGGCCACGATGTTGGCGGCCTCGGTGGCGTCGGTCTGGTCGCCGAACATCATGGTGCCCAGGCACAGGGCGGATACTTTGAGATTGCTCTTGCCGAGCGGTCGGTATTGCATGGGTTTTCCCTCAAGTTTTCAGGTGCTGGCGCAGCGCGTCAGCGCACAGCCGCACGGCGGTGTTGGCCTCGTCAATGATGCGCCCCATCAGGATGAAGCCATGGATTTGCCGCGAAAAACACAGGTACTGGGTGGCCACTCCGGCGGCCGACAGCTTGTTGGCATAGGCCAGGCCTTCATCACGCAGCGGATCAAAACCGGCCGTCAGCACCAGCGCCGGTGGCAGCCCGGCGTGGCTGGGCGCCAGCAGTGGCGAGGCACGCCAGTCGGCGTAGTGGGCGGCGTCAACATAGTGGCCCTGGAAGTAGTCAATAACCTCCCGCGTGAGCAGGTAGCCGGCGCCGTTTTCCTGGTGCGACAGGCTTGCGCGGTGCATGTCGGTGGCAGGGTAGATCAGCAACTGGAAGGCCGGGCGCCGGGCGTCGCCCGCGTCGCGCAGCGCCAGCGTCACGGCGGCTGCAATGTTGCCACCGGCACTGTCGCCGCCCACCGCTACCCGGGCCGGGTCAAGGCTCAATGACGCCGCATGGGCGAAGACGAAGCGGGTGGCGGCCAGTGCGTCGTCAATGGCCGCCGGGAACCGGTGCTCGGGGCCCAACCGGTAGTCGACCGAATACACCGAGCAGCCCGCACCATTGGCCAGCTCGCGGCACAGCACGTCATGGGTGTCCAGGTCGCCAATGACCCAGCCGCCACCGTGGTAGTACACCAGGGCTGGCAGCACCTGGCCGGCGGCACTGCCGCTGGGCCGGTACTCGCGCAGCATGACGGGGCCCGCCGGGCCGGGCACGGCAAGGTCGCGTACCGAGGCGACGACGGGCGCAGCGGGTTGGGAGTAGCCACGTCGGTCACGGTACGTCGCGCGGGCCGCGTCGGGTGTCAATTCGTGGGTCGAGGGGATGGCGCGCTCGCGGATCAGGTCGAGCAGCGCGCGGGCTTGCGGGTCAAGCATGAATTGGCGTCCTGTGCGTGTGAGAATGGGCAGGCTATCACGACCGATCATGACCCCGCCCGCCACCGACCGCCGTCGCATGCTGCAACTTGCAGCGGCCAGCGCCACCACGCTGTGGCTACCGCGCAGCGCCTGGAGCCAACTGCGCGCTGACAGCGACCCCTTCACGCTAGGGGTGGCCAGCGGCTCGCCCTTGCCTGAATCGGTGGTGCTGTGGACGCGACTGGCGCAGGCTAGCCGGTTCGGGCGTTCTTCGCCGGGCGACGCGCCCGTGACGGTGCACTGGGAAGTGGCGCATGACGAGGCCTTTACCCGCATTGCCCAACGCGGCCAGGCCCAGGCCTTCGCGGAACTGGCGCATGCGGTACACGTGGAGGTGCCGGGACTGGAGCCCGACCGGGTTTATTTTTACCGCTTCATGGCAGGCCAGGCGGTCAGCCCGGTGGGCCGCACCCGCACGCTGCCCGCGCCGGATGCGCCGTTGCAGCGCCTGCGGCTGGCCTATGCCTCGTGCCAGCGCTGGGAGCATGGCTACTACAGCGCCTACCGCCATATGCGTGCCGATGCGCCCGATTTCGTGCTGTTCCTGGGCGACTACATCTACGAATACCCCAGCGCCGTGGGCGCTGTGCGCAGCCCCAATGCTGGCTGGGTGCTGACGCTGGACGACTACCGCAAGCGCTACGCCTTGCACAAGAGCGACGCCGACCTGCAGGCCATGCACGCTGCCTGCCCCTGGTTCGTGACCTGGGACGACCATGAAGTCCAGAATGACTACGCCGGGCAAACCCAGGGCAATGGCGGCCCCGAGGGGCTTGACTTTCCCGCGCGGCGCGCGGCGGCGTACCAGGCCTTCTACGAACACATGCCTTTGCGTGCCAGTGCCTTGACGCAAGCACTCAAGGGGCTGGGCAGCGGTGCCGAGTTGCGGGTGTTCGGTCAGGCGCGGTTTGGGCAACTGGCCACGCTGTACCTGCTGGACGCGCGCCAGTACAAAGACCCGCAAGCCTGTACGCCCGGTGGCAAACCCGGTTCCAGCTACCTTGACCCTGCAACCTGCGCCGCCTGGAGCGACCCCCGGCGCAGCCTGCTGGGCGCGGCACAGGAAGGCTGGCTGGCTGATGCCCTGGCGCGGGGCAGCCGGGGCTGGAACATTCTTGGCCAGCAAAGTGTTTTTGGGGCCCGTGACGCCCGGCCGGGGCCGCAGCAGTTTTTCTGGAACGACGGCTGGGACGGCTACAGCGCGGCCCGTGCCCGGCTGACCGGCGCGCTACAGCAGCACCAGGTGGCCAACCCGGTTCTGCTGGGCGGCGACGTGCACGAAAACTGGGTAGGCCATGTCAAGGCCGACTACAGCACCCCCGCCAGCGCGGCGCTGGGCGTGGAGTTTTGTGGCACCAGCATTAGCTCGCGCGCTGCTGGCAACAACGACAAGCTGGTGGCCCGGCTGGCCGAGAATCCGCATTTTGTGTACGCCGAGTCCGAGCACCGTGGCTATGGGCTGACCGACTTTACGCCGGGGCAACTCACCACCACCTTGCGCGGGGTAAGCGACGTGACGCGGGCGGACTCTGGCGTGCGCACGCTGGCGCGCTTTGCGGTGCAGGCTGGCCGCGCCGTTGTGGAGGCCGCATGAGCTTGACGCGCAGGTTCCGCTGGGTGCTGGCTTTTGTTTTGTGGCCGGCCCTGGCCTGGGCGCAGGCACAGGTGGTGCTGGGCCAGGAGGGCAGTTACGCGCTGGCACCCGCGGTCAGCTACCTGCGCGACGGCCCTGGCAGGCTGACGCTGGCCGAGGTATTGGAGCCGGCCCAGCAGGCCCGGCTGCAGACGGTGGCGGGCAATGCCAGCGCTACCAACTTTGGCCTGACGTCCGATGCCATCTGGATGCGCATTGGGCTTCAACTCACGCCCGGCGCCCCGCGCAACTGGCTGCTGCAAGTTGCCTACCCGCCGCTGGACAGCATTGAGTTGTATGTGCCGGACGGTCGTGGCGGCTGGGCTCGCAGCCAGGCGGGGGACTCAGTGCTGCCGCGCGACAGCGTGCCGCATCGTACCCATGTGCTGCGGGTGGCGCTGCCCCCGGGCGACGACCACTTGCTGTACGTGCGGGTGGCGTCGCATGGCCCGGTGTCGGCACCGCTGCGGCTGTGGCAGGCCGACGCGCTGTGGGCCAGCGACCAGGCCACCTATTCAGTGCTGAGCCTGTACTTTGGCCTGTTGCTGGGTTTGCTGGCCTATAACTTGTTGCTGTTCTTGTCGGTGCGCGACCTGGCGTTCATTCATTATGTGGCGTTCGTGGCGAGCCTGGGCCTGGCCCAATGCGCGCTAACCGGGCTGGGCATGCAGTTTCTGTGGGGGAACTGGCTTTGGTGGACCAATGCGGCACCCAATATCGGGAACTCGGCCGCCGCGGTGTTCGGCTTGCTGTTTGCCCGCCACTTCCTTTCGTCGCCAGCCACCATGCCCCGGCTTGACCTTGTGCTCAAGGCACTGGCGTGGGCCTGGTTCGCCTCGCTGGGTGCCGCGCTGGCGTTGCCCTACATCGTGGCCACCTGGATGACCACTGTGCTCTCGCCGCTGAGCGTGTTCGCGGTGATTGCGGCCGGTATCCAGGGTGTGCGCCTGCGCCACCCCGGTGCGGTTTACTTTCTGGCAGCCTGGGCCGCGCTGCTGGGCGGCGTGATGGCGCTGTTTTTGCACAACATTGGCGTGCTGCCGTCTACGCTGCTCACTGCCAATTCGCTGCTGATCGGCTCGGCCCTTGAGATGGTGTTGCTGTCGTTTGCACTGGGCGACCGTATCAACGTGGTGCGGCGCGAGAAACAACAAGCCCAGGCCCGCATCGAGGCCGAACACGCCATGGTGGAAGCGCTGAGCGAGTCGCAGGAGCGCTACCGCACGGTGCTGCAAGAGCGCGAGACCATTCTCGAAAACTCCCTGGTGGGAATTGCTTTTCTCACCCCCGAGGGGCGCTTTCGCTGGGCCAATCGGGCCATGTTCAGCATCTTTGGGGCCGATGGCGACCGTGGTACCTATCAGTCGATGGAGCCTTTTTACCTCTCGCGCCAGGACTACCTGCGCGTCGGTGCCGCTGTGGCCGCCAGCATCCGGCGCGGCCAGGTGTTCGCGCAGGAGCTGCAGATGCGCCGGGTCGACGCCAGCGTGCTCTGGGTGTCACTGTCGGGCAAAGCGGTTAGCACGCAAGACCTGACCCAGGGAACCGTCTGGGTAATCATGGACATCACAGCGCGCAAAGAGCTTGAAGAAGAACTGCAGCGCACCTCGTCGGAGCGCGAGGCGATCCTCAACAGCGCCACGGTGGGCATCGTACTGTCGGTGATGCGCCGCCATGAATGGGTCAACGAGCGGTTTGCGCGCATGCTGGGCTACCCGCGCCAGGTGCTGATTGGCCAGGGCTCCGAATACATTCACCCGACGCTTGCGGCTTGGGAGCGCTTTGGGGTCGAGGCGCGCGCCGCGCTGATCGAACACGGCACCTACAACAGCGAGCGACAGCTCAAGCGGCGCAATGGCGAGCTGTTCTGGGTCGAGATGGGTGGCAGTTGCATCCGCCCCAATGACCCCGACTCAGGCGTGATCTGGACCTTTCTTGACATCACCGAGCGCAAACGCTCCGAGCAGGAGATTCAGGAGGCGCTGCAGCAGCAAAAGGCGCTGAACGAGTTACGCACCCGCTTCGTGGCCATGACCAGCCATGAGTTCCGCACGCCGCTGTCGGCTATTTTGTCGGCCGGTGAACTGCTGCGCGACTACGGCGACCGGCTGCCGCCCGAGGAACGGGTCGAGCTGCTGGACAGCATTTCCGCCGCCGTACAGCGCATGTCGCGGATGATGGACCGGGTGCTGCTGCTGGGCAAGGCCGATGCGCAAATGCTGGAATTTGATCCGCACCCGATGGAGCTGATGCCGCTGTGCCGCCAGATCATTGACGAAGCGCGGGCCCAGTTCCCGGACTCACGCTGCCAGGTGCTGGCCGACTTTGACCCGGCCCTGCGCAGCGGGCGCTACGACGAAAAACTGCTGCGCCATATCTTTGGCAACCTGATGTCCAACGCCATCAAGTATTCGCCCAGCGGCGGTACCGTGCGGTTTGTGGTGCGGGCCGAGGCGGGTACCACGGTGTTCGAGGTGGCGGACCAGGGCATTGGCATCCCAACCGATGAACTGGCGCACCTGTTCGAGTCGTTTCACCGCGCCAGCAATGTGGGCAGCATCCCCGGCACGGGCCTTGGCCTGGCCATCGTCAAGACTGCGGTGGACAAGCACGGCGGGCGCATCGAGGTGCACAGCGCCCCCGGCGCGGGCACCCGGTTCACCGTGTGGCTACCCACAGGCTGAGCCGCCTGCGCGACGTTACACGGGTGGGGAATCGGCCTCGTCAGCCAGCCGCTCGGTGGTGTAGATGTCCCAGGCCGAGATGAACATGGCGGCAATCACCGGGCCGACCACAAAGCCGTTGATGCCAAACACCGCCATTCCGCCCAGGGTGGACAGCATGACCAGGTAGTCTGGCATGCGGGTGTCCTGGCCCACCAGATACGGGCGCAACAGGTTGTCTACCAGACCGATCACCAACATCCCCCAGGCCGCCAGTGCCAGCGCCGACCAGAAGGCACCAGCGCTCAGCAGGTACAGCGCGACCGGCACCCAGACCAGTGCCGCGCCGATTGCGGGCAACAGCGACAGGAACGCCATGACGACGCCCCACAGCAGAGCCGCCGGAATGCCCAGCACGGCGAACGCCAGGCCACCCAGCGCGCCCTGGATGATGGCCACCAGGATGTTGCCTTTGACCGTGGCACGCACCACCATCACGAACTTGAGGAACAGCCGGCGCCGGTGGTGCGCATTGAGCGGTACGGCGGTGCCAATGGAGCCGGCCAGCACCAGCCCGTCGCGCAACAAAAAGAACAACAGGTACAGCATGACGAAGAAGCCCACCACCAGCTCCAGCGTGCCCTGGCCGATCAGCCAGGCCTGCGCGGTAATGGCGGAGCCGCTTTGCGCCACCCCGGCCAGTGCCTTTTGCTGCATGACCCAGAAGTTGCCCAGCCCGAAGCGCGCCAGCAACTGGCGCAGCCAGTTCGGCATGCCTTCGACCATGTGCTGCAGGTAGCGGCCTGGGTCAAGTTCGCCAGCGCGCAACCGCTCTACCAGCGTTGCCACTTCCTGCACCAGGGAGGCGGCTACCAGGGCCAACGGCAGGATCACGATCAGCAGCACAATGCCCAGTGTCACCAGCGCGGCGGGCGTCGGCCGCCCGGCCAGGTGCCGCAGCACCCGTTGTTGTAGCGGTGCGAACACGATCGCCAGGAAGATGGCCCAGAGCACAGCGCCGCTGAACGGCCAGACGATCAGCGCGAACCCGGCGGTGACCGCGACCAGCAGCCAGACAAAGGCGCGCAGTTCAACCGTGGAGGAGTGCAGGGGGTGGGGCGGGCGCATGGGCAGGGCAGTTCAGGGTACCACCGCAGTGCCCGCGCGTGGTGAAACGCTATGAAATTTATAGTGGCTCCCTCAGCCTGCATGAGGGCTACAGCCGAATTCGTGCCTAAACCAGCAGCTCCAGCAGCCGCGCCAGCCCGCCACTGTTGATTGCCACCATGGCCTGGGCCCGCACCGCCGGTTTGGCGTGGTAGGCCACCGAAAGACCGGCCTCGCCCATCATGGGCAGGTCGTTGGCGCCGTCGCCCACGGCAATCGCCTGCTTGGGGCTGATGCCCAGTGCCGCGCAGGTTTCAAGCAGGGTCTTGCGCTTTTCTTCGCCATCGCAAATGTCGCCCCAGGGCTGGTCAACCAGGCGGCCGGTGAGCGCGCCGTCCTGGACTTCCAGTACGTTGGAGCGGGTGTAGTCAATGGCCAGCCGGTCACGGATGCGGTCGGTGAAAAAGGTGAAGCCACCCGAGACCAGCAGCAGCTTCAGGCCTGCCGTCTTGCAGGCCGCCGCCAGTGCGGCTGCGCCAGGGTTGAGTTGCAGCCGCTGGTGGTACACCTGCTCCATGTGGCCCAGCGTCACGCCCTTGAGCAGGGCCACGCGTTGGCGCAGGCTCTCTTTGTAGTCGGCGATTTCGCCGCGCATCGCGGCTTCTGTAATGGCTGCCACCTCGGTTTTGCGCCCGGCAGCGTCGGCAATTTCGTCCACGCACTCGATGTTGATGAGTGTGGAGTCCATGTCAAAGGCAATCAGCTTGAAGTCGCTCAGCTTGAGTGGCGGGGTGAAGCGCTGGACAACCAGGCCGGGGGCAATTTCAGTAGTGGGTGTAGTCATGAGTTGCTATTAATTTGATAGTGGGTCGCACAGTATTTATGCGGGCTGCAGCCAGTTTTCGACCTGAAGCCCGGGAATGCGGGTGAATTCGGCGTCGGCTGTCACCAGGGTGGCCCCCAGGGCCAGCGCGTGGGCGGCGATGAGGGTGTCGTTGGGGTTTAGGGGCGTGCCGGCTTGCTCCAACAGGGTGCGCAGCGGGGCGTAATGTGCTGCGACTTCGGGCTCAAGTGGCATGACGGTCACCGACTCCAGAAGCAGCCGGTAATGAGTTTGCCAGCGTGGGTGGGTGCGCCGCCTCAGCCCGAAAAGAAGCTCGCTTTGAACGATCACACTGGTGCACAGGGTGTCTGGGGCGTCCTCGGTCAGCACTTCGCGCAAACGTTGCGCGGCCATGCCCTCGGGGTTGCGCATCATGTCCGACATGATGTTGGTGTCCAGCAGATACAAATGCGCGTCTGCCACCATCAGTCTTTACCAAAATCAATGTCGTCAAGCGGCAGCAGGTCCGCGTCGACATTGGGAAATTCTTCGTCGATAGGGCCGAGTCTGGCCATTTCGTCCAGCGCCGCCAGCAATGCTGCCGCCGTGCCCCGTTTGGGCTTGTCGGGCACCAGTTCCAGAATCAGGCGGTTGCCCTCGCGGTGCATCAGTGCCTGGGTGCCCGGCAATTCAAACTCCCTGGGGATGCGCACCGCCTGGTTGGCCCCGTTGCGGAACAACCGCACATGACGCGGCGGGCTCGCCACCAGGTAGGCGGCTGCGGGTTCGGCAGCTTTGCTTGTATTCATGGGCGCCCCCTTTGTGGTGCAGTGAAGCAGCGATTCTAAGCCTGGCATATGCAAAGGCATATGATAAAAAACCTAATGTATGAGCCTTGACAACATTCCCATCGATACGAATAATTCAATTACATACCAACCAGTATGAATGTTTATTAAAAGCGCTTGCGCAAATTATCACCATGAAAACTTCAGCGCCCGCTACGCAGGCGGTTGGCCGCAGCAAGGCAGCCAGCCCGCAGCCCCGTGCGGTACTGACGCGCACCGCACTGCTGGACGCCGCTTTGAAGGTGATTCGCAGCAAGGGCTATTCAGCCACCACGGTGGACGATATCTGCTCCGCCGCCGGAGTGACCAAAGGCAGCTATTTCCACCATTTCTCGGGCAAAGAAGACCTGGCCATTGCCGCCACGCAGCGCTGGAACACGTTGACCGGCGGCCTCTTTGCCAGCGCGCCCTATCAGCAGGTGCCCGACCCGCGCGACCGCATTCTGGCCTACATCGACTTTCGCGCGCAGATCGTGCAGGGCGAACTGGCTGACGTGACGTGCTTGCTTGGCACCCTGGTGCAAGAGACGTTTGACAGTCACCCCGCCATTCGCGACGCCTGTCGCGAAGGCATTGACAGCCACGCGCGCACGTTGGTGCCGATGATCGAACAGGCCAGGGAGCTGTATGCGCCGGGCGCCGACTGGAGCGCGCATACCCTGGCGCTTTACACGCAGGCCGCGCTGCAAGGGGCGTTCATCCTGGCAAAAGCGCAAGGCAGTTCGGCGCTTGCGGTGGAGTTGATCGCGCATTTGCGCAACTATCTGCGGGGGTTGCTGACACCGGGCGAACCCACCCCTGCGCGAGCCAGCAAGCTAGACACTTATATCGACGGCTATGTCATGGTGGTGCCGCAAGCTAACAAAGACGCCTTCATTCGTCACGTGCAGCAATCCATTGCGATTTACAAAGACTATGGCGCATTGCGCGTGGTCGACTGCTGGGGCGACGATGTGCCGGGTGTACCCACTGGGCGCATCAACTCCTATGGCCATGCCCTGCAGCTCGATGAAGGCGAAGCCGTGGTTTTTGCGTGGATTGAATGGCCCTTCAAAGCGCTGCGCGATGCTGCCTGGCCGCTCATCCTGCGCGACACCCGCCTGCACCCCGCCAACAACCCTGCACCGTTTGACATGAAACGCATGTTGCGTGGCGGCTTTCAAACCATCGCAAGTAGCTGACGCTTTTTTTTAGGAGCCGCCCATGATCGAAGTTGTTTTGATCGTCACCGCTGTGGCTGTTGTGGCTGTTGCGGCTGTGCTGGCCTACGCAGCTACCAAGCCCGGCAACTTGACGGTGAGCCGGAGTCTGGTGATCAACGCGTCGGCAGACCAGTTGCACCGCATCATCAACACGCCGCGAGAGTTTGAGCGCTGGAGTCCGTATTCGCCCAAGGATCCTCAGCTAAAAAACACCTACAGTGGGCCCGCCAGCGGCGTGGGTTCGCGCAACGATTTTGTTGGCAACAGCCAGGTGGGTGAAGGCAGTGTAGAGATCGTTCGCACTGACGCTCCCAGCCAGGTGGTGATGCGTTTGACCATGCTGAAGCCATTCGCCGCGCAAAACGAAGTGGTGTACAGCTTGAAGCCTCAGGCCAGCGCTGAAAACAGCACCGAAGTAACTTGGGCCATGTACGCCAAGCAACCTTATTTCGCCAAAGTCGTCAGCGTTTTCATCAACATGGACAAGATGATCGGCGGCGATTTCGCAGACGGCCTGGCGAGGTTGAAGACCCTGGCGGAAGCCGCCTGAATGCGCACGCCATGCCAATTGCGCAAACTCATGGCGACCGATTTCATGGCGACCGATTGTTCGAACGCAGCAAGGAACCCGGAATGAAAATCACAGTTGAAACCCACGTGAATGCGCCAGTCGGAAAAGTTTGGAACGCGTACACATCACCCAAAGATATCAAGCAATGGAATACCGCATCTGACGACTGGCATACGACTCAAGCCTCGGTTGATTTGCGTGTTGGCGGCGCGTTCAGTTCGCGCATGGAGGCCAAAGACGGGAGCTTCGGATTTGATTTCGCCGGAACGTATACCAAGCTGGTGCCGCACCAGCTCATTGAGTATTCCTTCGGGGAACGCATGGGTGTTGTCGAATTCATCGATGGTGAAAAAGGTGTGACGGTGCGCGTCACCTTCGATGCCGAATCAACACACTCCATCGACCAGCAGCGCGATGGCTGGCAGGCGATTCTGAACAACTTCGCAAGGCACGTACAAGTGATCTGAGCGCAAAAAATGCCTTCCCATCCGCCACTCATGGTGGGTCTCGACGGGCCGCAGGCCTGATGCTTTTTTTGCAACCGGTCAGCGCTAGAGCCTCATGGAAATTGCGTTAGGCGCTATTAATTTAGGAGCGAATCATGAACTATCTGGATGGTTTTGTTGCTGCAGTTCCCCTGGCCAACAAAGAGGCCTATCTCAAGCACGCGCAGGAAGCGGCCGTGGTGTTCAAGGAATATGGCGCATTGAGCGTGGTGGAGAGTTGGGGCGATGACGTGCCAGAAGGCAAGCTCACCTCATTTCCCATGGCGGTGAAGCGAGAGGCCGACGAAACCGTGGTGTTCTCCTGGATTCAATGGCCTTCCAGGGCGGCGCGGGACAGCGCCTGGGAAAAGGTCATGGCGGACCCGCGTATGCAAAACTCGCAAATGCCTTTTGACGGCAAACGCATGATCTACGGCGGCTTTCAGATCATCCTGGTGCAATAAGCATGACCATGCCCGCAAAGAACACGATTTGCCTGTGGTACGACGGCGATGCCGAAGAAGCCGCACAGTTTTATGCCTCGGTTTTTCCCGACTCGAAGGTCAATGCCGTACACCGCGCGCCCGCTGATTATCCGGCGGGCAAGCAGGGCGATGTGCTGATTGTTGACTTCACCGTGCTCGGTATTCCGTGCTTGGGGGTGAACGGCGGGCCGGGGGTCAGCCACGGCATGGCGTTCTCCTTTCAGGTGGCAACGGTTGATCAAGCCGAAACGGATAAGTACTGGAATGCCATCGTTAGCCATGGCGGGCAGACGAGCGCCTGCGGCTGGTGCAAAGACAAATGGGGCTTGTCCTGGCAGATCACTCCGATTGCCTTGACGCAGGCCTACACCAGCCCGGATGCTGCCGCCGCCAAACGCGTATTCGAAGCGATGATGCAGATGGAAAAAATCGACATCGCGGGCATTGAAGCGGCTCGACGTGGTTAACGCGCCTTTCGCGTTTGGCGTTCTACGCAGCGCAGCTAGGCCGCTGTAACCGCCACCTTGGGTGCTCCCAGGCTGCGCAGCACGTCGCGCACCATTTGCGCGCGGTCTTTCGGGTCTTTCAGTTCGCGCTCAATCCGCAGCTTTTCGTTGCCGGCCAGCTTGATGTGCCGGTTCTTCTGGATCAGCTCGATGATGCGCATCGAATCTATCGGCGGGTTGGCGCGGAAGGTGATGTGAATGACGGTTGGCGTGGCATCGACCTTGGCCACGCCGTAGGGCCGCGCGATCACGCGCAGGCGGTGCACGTCGATCAGGGTTTGCGCCTGCGGCGGCAGCTTGCCGAAGCGGTCAACAATTTCCTCCAGCAGCGCGTCAATCTGGTCGGTGTTTTTGGCGGTGGCCAGCTTTTTGTAGAAGCTCAGGCGCAGGTGTACGTCGCCGCAATAGTCGCTGGGCAGAAGGGCGGGGGCGTGCAGGTTGATCTCGGTGGTGATGCTCAGGGGGCTGA
The DNA here is from genome assembly GCA_943369755.1 of Ramlibacter sp. 2FC. GTDB lineage: Bacteria > Pseudomonadota > Gammaproteobacteria > Burkholderiales > Burkholderiaceae_C > CALROG01. Next base: position 1,437 of record CALROG020000026.1, on the reverse strand, counting down.
GCAAATCGGGCTCTTTGCCCTCTTTCAGGCTGCGCACCGCTTCGCTCAACATTTCGTTGTAGAGCTGAAAGCCGATTTCAAGCATGTTGCCGCTCTGGTTTTCGCCCAGCACCTCGCCCGCGCCCCGAATTTCAAGGTCGTGCATGGCCAGGTAAAAGCCGCTGCCAAGCTCTTCCATCTGCTGAATGGCTTCCAGCCGCTGGCTGGCCTGCTTGGTCAGGCTTTCGGTGTCGGGCACCATCAGGTAGGCATAGGCCTGGTGGTGGCTGCGGCCGACCCGGCCGCGCAACTGGTGCAGCTGGGCCAGGCCGAACTTGTCGGCCCGGCTCATCACGATGGTGTTGGCCGTGGGCACGTCAATGCCGGTCTCGATGATGGTGGAGCACAGCAGCAGGTTGTAGCGCTGGGCCACAAAGTCGCGCATCACGCGCTCCAGCTCGCGCTCGGGCATCTGGCCGTGGGCCACCGCAATGCGGGCCTCGGGCAATAGCTCCTCCAGCCGGGCGCGGCGGTTCTCAATCGTCTCTACCTCGTTGTGCAAAAAGTAGACTTGCCCGCCGCGCTTGAGCTCGCGCAGCACCGCCTCGCGGATCACGCCATTGCCCTCGTTGCGCACAAAGGTCTTGATGGCCAGCCGGCGCTGCGGCGCAGTGGCAATCACGCTCAGGTCGCGCAGGCCCTCCAGCGCCATGCCCAGGGTGCGGGGGATCGGGGTGGCGGTCAGCGTCAGCACATCGACCTCGGCCCGCAGGGCTTTCATTTGCTCTTTGTGGCGCACCCCAAAGCGGTGCTCTTCGTCAATGATCAGCAGGCCCAGGTCTTTGAATTTGGTCGACTCCGACAGCAGCTTGTGGGTGCCCACCACAATGTCCACGCTGCCGTCGGCAATGCCTTTGATCGAGGCCGTGATTTCCTTGCCCGAGCGAAAGCGCGAGACCTCGGCCACCTTCACCGGCCATTTGGAGAAGCGGTCCACCAGCGTCTGGTAGTGCTGCTCGGCCAGCAGCGTGGTCGGCGCAAGAAACGCCACCTGCTTGCCGCCCGTCACTGCAATGAAGGCGGCGCGCAACGCTACCTCGGTCTTGCCAAAGCCGACATCGCCGCAAATCAGCCGGTCCATCGGGCGGGGGCTGATCATGTCTTGAATCACCGCATGAATGGCCCCGCGCTGGTCGGCAGTTTCTTCAAAGCCGAAGTCGGTGGCAAAGGTTTCGTAGTCGTGCGGGCTGTAGCGAAACGGGTGGCCTTCGCGGGCGGCACGCCGGGCGTAGATGTTCAGCAGCTCGGCGGCACTGTCGCGCACCTGTTCGGCCGCCTTGCGCTTGGCCTTCTCCCACTGGCCGCTGCCCAGCCGGTGCAGGGGGGCCTCGTCAGCACTGACGCCGGTGTAGCGGCTGATCTGGTGCAACTGGCTCACCGGCACATACAGCGTGGCCT
>CALROG020000025.1:0-58590 GCA_943369755.1 Ramlibacter sp. 2FC | reverse complement strand
AGGGCCGAGAGGTTGGCCAAGCCGTTCAGGCCTGCACCCACGCCGGCCAGCGCGGTATTGGCGGGGCTCAAGGTGCGCGCCAGGTTGATGGTGCCGCTGAGAATGGGAAATGGCTTGCCGCTTTCCATGGCCTGGATCAGGCTGATCAGGGCGGAAAGGGTGCTGGCGGTCAGGGTTGGAGACGGCGGCGTAGCAGGCACATCGGCCACTGCGGTGTCGAAGATTGCGCGCACCTGGCCGTTTGCCAGAAGGATGTCGCGGGCGTTGAAGTTCGCGTCGTCCAGGGAGGCGATGATGCTCGCCTGGCTGGGGCCTGTCTGGCCATTCACGCTAAGCGAGGCGGTATCGAAGTCCCCGGCTTGTTCACCGTCGGCAAGCACGGCTGCGCTGGCTTGTTGAACGATTCGGATGGCCTTGCCATCCACTATGGTTTCTATCGTGCGGCTAACGCCCCCTGCACCGTCGGGGGTGTTGGTAATGGTACCTACTGGCAGGTTATTGGTGTCGAAACTCCTTTGCACCACTTTGCCGTCTGGCGTAGTGGTGGTTTGGATACTGCTGGCGTCGTCGAAGCGCTGCAGGCTTGAAGCGCTGATCAACACTCCGGCGCCGTCCGTCACAGATATGCGCTCGATGCCGGCCGAATCTATGGAAAACTCAGTGCGCTTCCCAACTATGCCGGGAGCCGTGAATTCCAATGACACCAGATTACCAATAGAAGATGCACCAATTTCACCGATCTTGATGCCTACGGCATTTAGAGCAACAAGGCTACCTGCTCCACCCGGGAGATTTGTCGCGACGACCTTGCTTTGATCAAAGTCGGTGCTGATCGTTTGCACCGATCCAGCGGCAGACGCTAAAGTTTTTACCGTCGCAACACGCCCCAAGGAATCAATGGCTAAACGGTCCCCATCCAAGAAGTCCACGTACACGACACCATCCAACTTGTAGGTATCAGCCGCGTTGAGATCTTTACCAACCAACTCACTGCGGATGCCGTCATACACCGCTTGGGGAACGGTACCGCTTACGCCACCACCATTGCTCGCTTGGGCGCTGTAATAATCCCCCGCCGCAGCATCGCCCAATGCCGTAGCTATCGCGTTCGCGCTTGGGTTGAGTATCTGACTGGGATCCAGATCTAGCGAGGCCAACGATCGCGCATTTGTCGGCGTCAGCGTATCGAGTGGATCACGCTGGAATCGGCTGGGATCGTTGAGCCGGTTTTGACGGTACAGGCGATCAGCATCAAGAATCTGCTTCTGTGCTGCCGTAGGCTGAATGATGACAACACCTCCACCGACCGGGCCAGTCGTGCTTGCCCAACTGCCGGTACTGCTGTCGTAGGCCCAACCCCTGATGAAATCCGGATTGCGTGCAGCGTTGCGCCCATCGTATTGCAAGAACAAATAGGTATTCTCAGCAGACATCCTGATGGCATTCCACACCCCGCCCGACACTGCGGCAGAGCTTGGTGCCCAGGCTGAAGCCAAGGTGTACCCCGCCGGGCCGCTGATAGCCAGATCCCAGTAGGTTTTTGCGAAGGCCAGTTGAGCCGGATTGCCCGAATCGATCATGCCCCCGAGGATGGGTTCGAGCGTCCAGGCAGTCGCAGGCAGTCCTTCCCTCAAAAAAAAGTCCGCGCGGTGATAGGTGCGGATTGTTTCCAGTGAAAGCGTGAGGCCCCGATCGCCGGTGTTGCGATCAAATAGGGACTCTCGAGCCGCAAGATCAGCTCTCATCAACTTAACGCCAAATTCGTTCCATGCCTCCTCTGTGAATTCGGTGCTCCTGCTCGCTGGCACCGCTGCCGCCGCATGCGTGTTAGCCATCTGGCCAAAGTTGCCGTCATTGCGGACCACCTCCAGTGCCCGGGCGGCATAGGGGTCGCCGAGGGCTTTGAGGTAGCTCCAGTAGCGCTCACGCTGGCCGGCCGTCGCGTAGTTCTGAAGTACCGAAAGATTGGTTGCTGTGAGCTGAGGCATGGTTATTCGCTTCTTTTCTTATTGCTTGGTTTGTACAAAAGACATCAACAGCGCATTAATACGCTGCTGTAGACCTTTCCAGTCCTTGTTGTAATCGCGCGGATAAAAAATGGTGACGTGAGCGTTGAGTTCCTCAAATTGATAGGCCTGCTCACATTGCGGGTTGTAGCGCTCGATACGACCCTCTCTAACATGTTCCCCGCTATCTAAGACATCTTCGGGCATGCACTGGATCACGGTCTTGAGGTCGCCGCGGTTATCTCGCTCCACGAGAACATCGTCGCGGAGTCTGGGGCCGATTTTGGGACAGCTAGTGGGGTCGATAACGTAGCGCTCTAGTCCGAACCGCGTTGTGGGTTGGAGGTTCCGAGTGCAGGGCCGCATCGGTTGCCCCAACGGTATCCTCAGAATTTTCTGCACCCGTTCGGCCCGCTCACTGGGCGGCATTTGAGACCCCGAATGAATATTGAAGCTGATCTGCTGCGTCAGATTGCCGGGAAATTCAAACGATTGGTTGTTTTCCCTGCTACGTGGATTCAGCGTTGTAGTTTCAGCCGTAAAGAACATCTGAAACTCGACGTCTTTGCGCGGCTGCCCACCCACCACATCGTAGTCAATGTAGCCATTGGGCACCTTCAGGGTGACCACGTCATCCGGGCTGTTACGGTAGTAGCGCAGGTCCGTAAAGCCGCTGTAGTTGTGGCCGGGTTGTGCTTGTGTGCAGGATGCGGTCATCAACGCGATTGCTGCAATCGACAACCACTGCGTCAGGACACGAATTGCGAGCGAGGCACTAACACTCTTGCTTGTTTCGCTACTGCATTGGCCTAGAGCGCCTTGTCCACTCTTGCCGACCGATAGCGCCATCGTAGATTTCATACTGTACCTTTCACAAAGTTCACGCCCACTTTCGCATCCCCCATCTTGCGAACAAAGCCGCCGACATTGCGCATCTCGCTTGGGCGGTTGATGCCGAGACTGATCTCCACCACCTTGCCGTTCTCGCACCATATTTTCTTCATCGCTGCGCGGGCAGCGATCTGTGGGTCCCGGTAGACCGCCTGCTCGCTCATCACCTGCGCAATCAGAATCTCGGGGCGAGCTTGGGGGGCGTCGATGCGGATGCCCGCACCGAACACGCGTGAACCACAATGAAATTCATAGCGTCTCACTCTTCTGCACTGCCTGTGGCCCGGCTTCGACGGTATGAGTTTGGGTGTAGGCAGCGGCGGGGCGACCGGCAGGGCCGGTGAGTTGGCCTGGTTGTTGGCATCGTTGTTGTCCGGGAAATAGTCTGTGCTGGGGTAATGCGCTTCGCTGTAGCGAAAGCGTGCGCTTGTTCCGTCAGCACTACTCATATTTTTAGTTTTTCGGGGCCAGTTCAAGCGCATTTTTCAAACCGCTCAGTACCCGCAGCGCCTTATCTTGCTGCACAGGAAAAATGTGGACGCTGGTGAACGTGATGAGCCCAGCGACGGCGTAGCTGTATTCGACTTCCAGAAAGTAGTTTTTTCCTGCTTCCACTGCGATCTCGCGCCCATGACTCGGTATCAAAAACCCAGATTTCGCCTTGAAGAAGTGCTTTCCAGCTGGCAACTGAAAGAGAAGGTAGGAAGCTTCATACAGAAGCCCCTGAGGCTGTTGATTCAACTCAATTTCGCAAGATTTGAATTGGTCGAAAAATCTGCCATGTCGATAAATGTAGATGTTGGCTTTGTCCGCTGCTAGGGACTGCAAAGTCATGGTCTGGCCTTCTGACACTGTGGTGCACGCACCCAGTAGCCCGACGGGCGGCAGTAGCAGAAATGCTCGGCGATTGATCATGGTGACGTTCAGGCTACTTTTGTTTTCCGGTTGGGAGCAATTCGAACGTTTCCATATCCGCGAATACCTGTTCTAGCATGGTCTGAACAAAGCTGTCATCAAACTTGACGCCCCCAAAAAGGGTATCCCTAACTGTGTTGCTGTATTCCCCCTTCCAGTAGAGCTTGTATGTATTCATTTCTCGGAACTGAGCTTGCAAGGTCATGGTGGCACCCGGCCCGCCATAGTCTCGTGACTGCCCACCTGTAAAGTACAGAGTCAACAATCTGGGATGCTTGCCAGAGGCGTAATTCGCATTGAGTTCCAGCATGCCTCCTCCAGCAAAGACTTCTTCTCTCATAGTCGTGCTGCCTGCCGACAAGCCGCGTTTGACGAGAAGCTCAGGTGCTATTTTTGTAATCCGGTTGCCTATATCAAAATAGCCAAGCCGATACAGGACGGATGAGGTTGAACTAGACAGCGTGTCTTTTCCCGAGCTTAGTCGGCTGTCCACATACAGCACATGAACGGAGTTTGTAGGCGAGCTCGGCTTCTCGACTAATCCCATTGCGATGGGTCTCGTGCCACAAGCCGAAAGCAGAGCAGCGCCTGCAACCAACAAGAGGTAAACACTGCGTTGCAGTTGACGAAAGCTATTCATGGCCGTATTCCGAGGATTGACTGAAGTTACAAGAAGAGGTTTATGTTCCATGTGACCGGCACTCGCGTGCGAGTCCCGCATGAAGACCGGTCAAATAGAGAACTACAAGTGCGAGTTAACTAAACAAGATGTTTCTCCTAAACCAAAGACGTCAAACCCTGACTGGGCTCTCTGAATTTTTTGCTGCATCCGATGGCACCGACTTCAGCCGCGAAGCCCCTTCGCGCCCAATCTGAATCACCTCATCCAGCCGCAAGCCCTTGGGTATTGCATGCGTAATAAACAGCATCGTCACCTTGCCCTTCAGTGCATTGATGGTTTTTGCAAAGTGCTCGGCGGTTTCTGAGTCCAGCGCGCTGGTGGCTTCGTCAAATATCAGCACCCGGGGGCGCTTGAGCAGGGCACGGGCAATCGCCAGGCGCTGCTTTTGGCCGCCGCTCAGCCCCGCGCCGCGCTCGCCAATGGCGGTTTGGTAACCCTGGGGCAGGGCTTCAATGGCGCTGTGAATTTCAGCCATCTTGCAGGCCTGCACCACTTGCTCAAACGTGGCGTGGGCGTTGGCCATGATCAGGTTGTCGTAGATCGTGCCGCTGAACAGCATGGTCTCTTGCGGCACCACGCCAAAGCTGGCGCGCAGCTCGTTGGCGCTCAAGTGGCGGATGTCCACCCCGTCCACCCGAATCTGCCCGCTGCTGGGCCAGTAAAAGCCCTGCAGCAGCTTGGCCAGCGTGCTCTTGCCGCTGCCGCTGGGCCCCATGATGGCAATGGTGCGGCCCGGCTCAATGGCCAGCGTCAAGCCTTGGTACAGGTAAGGCCGGTCTTCGCCATAGCGAAACGACACGTCGTCAATCTCAATGCGCCCTTCGCCCTGCACCTGGCGTGACGGCGTCAGGCTGTAGGGCTCGGGCGGTGCGTTCATCAGGTCACCCAGGCGCTCCACCGCCAGGCGAGCCTGCTGGAACTGCTGCCACAGCCCCACCAGCCGCATCACGGGCTGGCTAAGCTTGCCGGCAAACATCTGAAACGCCACCAGCATGCCGATGGTGAACACCGCTTTGTCGGGGCTGGGGTGCATGACGATCCAGGCCCCGCCTACCAGGATCATCAGCGTCATGGCTTGCTCCAGCGTGGTGGCGGCCACGTTGTAGGTGTTGCCAATTTGCTTGGTGCGAAAGCCCGACTGCAGGTAGCTGGACAAATAGTCCGCATAACGCGCTTTGAGCTGGGGCTCAAACTGCAGGCTTTTAACGGTTTCAAACCCGGCGATGTATTCCGTCAAGAAGGCCTGGTTGCGCGCGCCCATCAAAAACTGCTCGTTCAGCCGACGCTGGAACACCGGTGCCACCAACGCCGACAGCAGCGTGATCAGGCCCAGCACGCCCAGCGCCACCAGGGTCAGGGACACCGAGTAATAGAACATCACGGCCACGGCGATCAGCAGGAACGGGATGTCCAGAATCAGGGTCACGGCGGCGGAGCTGACAAACTCCCTAATGGTCTCGATCCCGTGCAGGCGCGCAGCAATCACGCCGGTGGGGCGGTTTTGAAAGTAGCGCGGTGGCAGCTTGAACAGGTGGTCAAACACGGTGGCGGCCAGCACCGCGTCAACCCGGTTGCCGGTGTGCAGCACCAGGTACTGGCGCACCCAGGTCAGCACCGCGGTGAACACCATGAACAGGGCCATGCCCACCGACAGGGCAATCAGCGTGCTTTCGGTCTGATGTACGACGACTTTGTCGATGATGGCCTGGGTGAACAGCGGCAGGCCCAGCGCCAGCAGTTGCAACACCAGGCTGGCACCCAGCACGTCGCGCCAGACTTTGCGGTGTTTCAGCAGCTCGGGCACAAACCAGCCAAAGCCAAAAGGGCGGGCGGTGGGTTGGTCTGGGTCGTTGGCGGCTTCGGGGCGCTTGTGCAGGGTGATGGCCTGGCCGCTGTAGCGCTGGGCAAACTCAGCCAGGCTATGGGTTACCGGCTCGGCCATGCCTGCCGGGTACCAGGAAATCTGCTCGTCTGTGGCACTCAATAGCAGGCCCAGGGAAGGCTGGCCTTCGGCGGGCTTGAGCAGCAGCACCACGGAGCCCTTGGCCTGGCGCAGGGCGCGCAGCGCCAGGGGCCGCTGCTCGGCCAGAAAGCCCAACGCCCGCGCGGCAGACACGACGGTGGCAGCGCTATAGGGCGGCGCGTGTTGTGACAGCAGCAATTGGGGCTCAAACGGGATGCGGTGCAAGGCACAGCTAGACCCCAAAACCCAGACCAGCTCTTTGTTATTCAAGATAACTACTTTGTCGCTTTGGCGACTAAAAAAACTTCAAATTACATTCAAAAGTACCAAACGTGTCAAGCTGTTTCATACTACTGATTGGCTTCAGGAGATGGAAAAAACCCCTGTCAAGGTTGACAGGGGGTAACGAGGAATTGCGGGTAAACACTTAGAAAGAGGATGGAGCCGCAAAAGGCGCCTGTGCAGCAAGGCCTGCCACTTCATGAATATGGGACGATGCCAGCATGCTCACCACTCATTTGCTCTACCTGCATGGTTTTCGCTCGTCGCCCCAGTCGGCCAAGGCCCGCCAGGTCGCGGCCCGCGTGGCGGCCCAACACCCGGGCGTGACCTGGTGGTGCCCGCAACTACCGCCATCGCCCAAGGAAGCCATGGCCATGGTGATGAATGGCATCGCCCACTGGCCGCGCGGCCAGATGGCGGTGGTGGGCTCGTCGCTCGGCGGGTTTTATGCCACCCACGTGGCAGAGGCCTGCGCCTGCAAGGCGGTGCTGTTCAACCCGGCCGTCGACCCGGCGCGCGACCTGGCCAAGTACATCGGCGAGCAAACCAGCTGGCATGACCCGGCCGAGCGCTTTTACTTCGGGCCGCAATTTGTGGACGAGCTGCGCGCGCTGGAATGCGGCCCGCTGGCCGACCCGGCCCGCTACTTCGCCGTCATTGCCAAAGGCGACGAAGTGCTGAACTGGCACGAAATGACCGGGCGCTACCCCGGCGCCCGCATCAAGCTGCTGGCAGCCGGTGACCATGCGCTGAGCGACTTTGACGACCACATCGACGAGGTGTTTGGGTTTCTGGGGCTAGCCTGAGCCGGTGGCACATAACCCGCATGGGACAATCCTGCCCATGTTTGCATTGTTTGAAGAAGCCGGTAAGTTTCAGGCCGGTCGCGTGATGTCTGAGGCTGAGGCCTCAGCCCAAATTGAGCTGGACAGCGGCAAGCGGGTCAAGGTCAAGGCCGCCAATGTCTTGCTAAAGTTTGAAAAACCTGCCCCGGCTGAACTGGTGCGTGCCGCGCAGGCCCTGAGCCAAACCATTGAGCTTGAACTGGCGTGGGAGTTTGCCTCTGACGACGAGTTTGGCTTTGCCGACCTGGCGCGCGACTATTTCAACGACAAGGCCACGCTGGAGCAGCAGGCCGCGGCATTGTTCCGCCTGTTTGAGGCACCGCACTACTTCCGCCGCTCGGGCAAGGGCCGTTTCAAGAAGGCACCAGCCGAGGTTGTGCAGCAAGCCCTGGCCGCGATTGAAAAGAAAAAGCAGGTGCTGGCCCAAATTGCCGACTGGGCCGCCGCGCTGGGCCAGGGGCAGTGCCCCGCACCCATCCGCGAGCAGCTCTACAAAATTCTGTTCAAGCCCGACAAGAACGCGCCTGAATACAAGGCGGTGGTGGATGCCTCGCGCGCCACCCAGATGGCACCGCTGGACTTGCTGCAAAAAGCCGGAGCGATTGAATCGGCCTACCAGTTCCACTGGAAGCGCTTTTTATTCGACAACTTCCCCAAGGGCACTGGCTTCCCGGCCCTGGAAGCGGCACAAATCAAAGACGAGCTGCCGCTGGCCGCGGTGCAGGCATTCTCGATTGACGACTCCCAGACCACCGAAATTGACGACGCGCTCTCGGTGCAAGGCCTGGGCAGCGGCACTGTGGTGCTGGGCATTCACATTGCCGCGCCTGGCCTTGCGCTGCAGCCCGGTGGTGCGGTGGACAACGTGGCGCGCCAGCGCTTGTCTACCGTGTACATGCCGGGCTACAAAATCACCATGCTGCCCGACGAGGTGGTGCAAAGCTACACCCTGCTGGAAGGGCGCGACTGCCCGGCGGTGTCGCTGTATGTCACGCTGGATGAAAAGAGCTTTGAGATCAAAAGCAGCGTAACCAGGCTGGAGCGGGTGCCGATTGCGCACAACCTGCGCCATGACCAGCTCGACAGCCTGGTCACCGAAGAATGGCTTGCCCCAGGCCCTGTTTCAGCGGCGGTTTCCGAGCAAAACAGCCTGCAGCCCGCATCCAGCCTGCGGGAGCCGCTATCATTTTTATACCAGCTGGCGCGCCACCTGAAGGCCCAGCGTGAGGTGGTGCGGGGCAAACCCGAGAACTTCAACCGGCCCGACTACAACTTCCGGCTGGCCGGAAGTAGTGGCGCGGAGCCCAAAGGCGACGAGCAGGTGCTAATCAGCGTGCGCCAGCGCGGCGCGCCGCTGGACTTGATCGTGGCCGAGGCCATGATTCTGGCCAACAGCACCTGGGGCAACTGGATGGCAGAGCTGGGCGTGCCCGGCATCTACCGCAGCCAGGCCAGCATGGCGCCAGGCGTGAAGGTGCGCATGGGCACCAAGGCGCTGCCGCATGCGGGCATTGGCGTCAAAAGCTACGCCTGGAGCACCTCGCCGCTGCGCCGCTATACCGACATGGTCAACCAGTGGCAGATCATTGCCTGCGTGCGCCATGGCAAGACGGCGGCATTGGCAGCCCCGTTCAAACCCAAAGACGCCGAGCTGTTCTCCATCATCAGCGGGTTTGACGCTGCCTACAGCGCCTACAACGGCTACCAGGCCGGGATGGAGCGTTTCTGGACGCTCAAATACCTGGAGCAAAACGGCATCACCGAACTGGTGGCCACGGTGTTCAAGGAAGGCTACGACGGCAGCTTCATGGTGCGTGCCGACACGCTGCCACTGGTGTTCCCGGTGCTGGGCGCGCAGGGCCTGGCGCGCGGTGCCCGGCTGCGCGTCAAGCTGGGCCAGGTTGACGAGATCGCGCTGGACCTGAACGGCACGCTGGTTGAGCGGCTCGACGCCCCGGTGCAAACCGATGCGGGCGAAGACGACAGCAGCGAAGACGAGCCCGTGGCCGGGCCGATTGCCATTGCGCTGGACATGAACGAAACGCAAGACGCCAGCGCCGATAATTCTGCCTCGTGAACCTCAAATCCTTCAGCACGCTCCAGATTGCATTGGGTGCCTCTGTCGCCGTGCACGCGGTGCTGCTGACGGTGCGGTTTGTCGACCCCGAGAGCTTTAACCGGGTCTTCAAAGACACACCGCTTGAGGTGATTCTGGTCAACGCCAAGACCAACGAACGCGCCGACAAGGCCCAGGCCATTGCCCAGACCTCATTGGCCGGCGGCGGCGAAGCCGCCAAGGGCCGCGCCACCAGCCCGCTGCCGCCTTCAGCCCTGTCGGCCATGGGCGACTCCGCCGAAGACGCGCAACGCAAAATTGAGGCCATGCAAGAGCAGCAAATGATGCTGCTGGCCCAGCTCAAGCGCCAACTGGCCGCCCTGCCACCACCCGACCCGAAGCAGCCCAGCACCACGCCCGAGGCCCAGGCCCGCGAAGAAAGGCGCCGCCAGTTGATCAAGCTGCTGGCCGAGATTGAAAAGCGCATCAATGAAGAAAACGCCCGGCCCAAGAAGCGCTACATCAGCCCCGCCACCCGCGAAGAGGTTTACGCCGTGTACTACGACGGCCTGCGCCGCCGGATTGAAGACAAGGGCACGCAGAACTTCCCGCAACTGGCGGGCAACAAGCTGTATGGCGAGCTGACGATGATCGTTACCGTCAACTATGACGGCCGCGTGCTGGAGACCGAGGTGGTTGAAAGCAGCGGCATCATTGCGCTGGACAAGCGGGCTCAGGCCATCGCCCGCAGCGCCGGGCCGTTTGGCCGCTTCAGCGACGCCATGCGCAAGCGCGCCGACCAGATCGTGGTGGTGTCGCGCTTCAAGTTCACGCGCGACGAAGTGCTTGAGACCAAATTGACTGAACGATGACCCCCACGCTTGTCACTTCGTGTACTGCGCTGCCCCCCGAGGGGGCCGCAGTCGCCTTGGGGCGGCCCGGCGGCTCCATTAACCGATGACCCCCGACCTGTATTGCGTGATGGGCAACCCCGTCGAGCACAGCAAATCGCCCTGGATCCACGCGCGCTTTGCCGAACTCACAGGCCAGGCCATTCACTATGGCCGCCGCCTGATCCCGCTGGACGGCTTTGCGCCCGGCATTGCTGCCTTTCGCAGTGAGGGCGGCAAGGGCTGCAACATCACCGTGCCGTTCAAGTTTGAAGCCGGTGCCTTACCCGGCCTGCGCATGACGCCACGCGCCGCACTGGCCCAGGCCTGCAACACGCTGCGCTTTGATGCTGACGCCACCTTTGCCGACAACACCGACGGCATCGGCCTGGTCAACGACATCACCGCCAACGCGGGCGTGCCACTAGCAGGCCGGCGCCTGCTGCTGGTGGGCGCGGGCGGCGCAGCAGCCGGCGTGCTGGGGCCACTGATTGAAGCCGGGCCAGCGCACATCACCATCACCAACCGAACCCTGGACAAGGCACAAACGCTGGTGCAGCGCCACGCCGCCCTGGCAGCATTGCATGGCGTGCAGTTGGCGGCACAAGCGCTGAGCGCGGTGGGCGGGCCGTTTGAGGTAGTCATCAACGCCAGCGCCAGCAGCCTGGCCGGGGCTGGCGTGCCGGTGCCTGACGGCGTGCTCAAGCCCGGCACCTTGGCCATAGACATGATGTACGGCCCGCCCGCGCAGGCCTTCATGGCCTGGGCCGCCCGGCATGGCGCGGTGCCGCGTGACGGCCTGGGCATGCTGGTGGAGCAGGCGGCTGAATCGTTTGCGTTTTGGCGCGGCGTGCGGCCGCCTTCAGCCCAGGTGCTGGCCGAGCTGCGCCAGACCCTCGGGTAGCGGCACATGAAAGGCCTGCTGCGTCTTGTCGGCCTGCTACTGGCGGCGGCGCTCGCGCTGCAAATTTTCTTTGTGGGCCGGATTGCGCTGATGGCCGTGGTGGCACCCGAGTCCACCAGCTTCCAGCGCTCTGAAGCCTGGCGTATTGCCACTGAAAAGGGCACTCTGCGCTGGCGTCAGCAGTGGCTGCCCTATGCGCAGATTTCAGACCATCTCAAGCGCGCCGTGATCGCCTCGGAAGACGACGGCTTCACCCGCCATGACGGCGTGGACTGGGAGGCCATAGAGAAGGCCTGGCAAAAAAACAGCAAGGCCGAAGAACAAGCCGCCAAACGCGCGGCGGCACGCCCCAGCGCCCGGCCCGCAAAGATCGTCGGCGGCTCCACCATCACCCAGCAACTGGCCAAAAATCTGCTGCTGTCTGGCGAACGCACCCTGCTGCGCAAGGGCCAGGAGTTTGTGCTGACGCTGGCGCTGGAGCTGCTGCTGCCCAAGCAGCGCATTCTGGAGATTTACCTCAACAGCGTGGAATGGGGCGAAGGCGTGTTCGGGGCCGAGGCCGCAGCCCAGCACTACTACCGCAAAAGTGCGGCCAAGCTAAGCCCCTGGGAAGCTGCGCGCCTGGCGGTGATGCTGCCCGCGCCCAAACGCTTTGAAAAGCTGGCGGGCTCCGAGTACCTGGCCAGCCGCGCCGCCACCATCACCGCGCGCATGGGGGATGCGGTGCTGCCGTGAGGCAGCGAGCTGTTCAACACACGGCCGGGCGCCGGGTTCCTTTGGAAACCGACACAACCTGCGTGCTGTCGGCGCGGACTTGCGCCGCATAGCCATCCTCGGTCAGCAGGGCTGTCACACAGGCACCCGTCTTGGACCGGACCCTTGAAATGGTGTAAACCGCATCGCCAAAAAGCACGAGTGCCGCGCCCTGAAACCGGCAGAAATTGCTGTAACGCACGCCGGTGGCGTCGCCATACAGGCAACTGCCCGAGCCTGAAAACCCTTGCGTACTTTCGAAACGGAACGTTGCGTCCGCAGCGTCCACGACCACGTCTGCGTTGGCACCGTCGGACCAGGTATCAAAGGTCTGACCAAAGCCGTCGCCATTTCGACTCCCCACGACACGGGCGCCCTCACCCGTCGCCCAGCCACAACGATGGCTCCACACGCCGCGCGTTCGGTTGATCTCCAGCAAGCTGCCGTCAGTGCAATAGAACGTGGGCACACCGAAACGGCCCAGCGGCGGCCGGCGGTAGTAGCCGACAGACCCGATCTGCTGTCCGCCCAGCAAGACGCTTCGGCTGCTGGTGTTGACGGTCAGCTCGGCGAACGCCACCCCGGCGGCGTCAACCACCACCCCATCGGAGCTGCGGACGCGAAACCCCGCGCCGTTGGCATCGCGCACGCCCGTTCCCACACTGGTCGCTGGCCAGCGGTAGAACGCGGGGTCTTCATCGAGCGGCAGATTGCCGATCAGCGGATTGACCTCCGCGCTCAAGCGAAAGCTGCCCGTCCCCCCACGATAGCCAGAGACGCTGAGCGTAAAGGTTGCGGACGCCGTGGCGGTGTAGGCAATACGCGAATCAAGATTGCTGCCATGGTCGTCGTTGATGGCTACCTCTGCGCCCTGCGGGTCAAGCAGGCGAAGCACCGGGTCAGCCAGACTGCCTTCACCGGTTGCCGCACCCTGCAGGGTGAAGTGGTAGGCGGTACCGGCCGTCAAGTAAACCTGTGCAGTGCGCGCGGCCGTCGTGTCCGTTACCCGCAAGTTGCCCGGAACCGCAATGAGTGACGGCACCGGCAAGGCTGGCAGGCAATCGGCCGGCGTGATCTGGCAGGCAAAGGCCGTGCGCTGCGCGACGTACTGGATGGCACCGGCGCTGATCGGGCCCAATATATACACGCCGCCGTTGGCCAGTGCCAGGTAGTTGCGGCTGGTCGGGTAAAAGCGGTAGGTGTAGATCCCCGCCACGCCGTCGGTGGCGCTGCCCTGGAAGAAGGTCGGGTAAGTGCGTTCGGCCCAACTGAAGAAAGCAGTGTCTGCGGCGCTCGCTTGTGGCTGCTCAGGCGGCGCTGCCAGGGCCGCAACCTGTGGCGCTGCCCCGGCGTTGCCCTCGCGCTCAGGCTCGCCACCGCCACCGCACGACGCAAGGGTTACCAGCGCCAGAATGGCCAGGATGCGCCCGGGAGTTTTCAACATTCGGCCTCGCACTGTAGTTTCGGATGGCTGCATCCTAAAGGCCATGCTGGCCAGCCCGGTATCGCATGAATTGGGGATGCAGTGCCACCGCAAGTCAAGGCCGGCGACTGGCGCGAAAAGTACGAATCTCAAACCCTGTTGCACGCCGCGGAATGGCAGGGAAATTTTCTGTGTACTGGAAAAGCACAGGCTCTTCCAGCCCGTCGCCATTCACATCGGCGAGCAAGAAAGTCATGAAGTCGCAGCTGCCACACCCTACGGTAGCCCCAAGCGCGGCAGCACTGACTGGCGCACCGCTGTCGTTGACCCATTGCCAGCGGGAAAACTTGCCGGTACCGTCATTGAGGTACCACAGCTCGCTGTTCAGGACATCGGCAATCCGCGAGGTTGGCCGCCGGATGACCAGGTCGGGAAAGCCATCGCCGTTGATGTCGCGCAAGTCCATCATCTGCGCTGCAGACGTGCCCCCGCCCACGGACAGCGCATGGGAAGGGTAGCCGCCCCACCAGGCCGTCGTCATATCGGTGAATCGCCAGTTGCCATCGTTGCGCAGTATCTGGAAATACGAAGTGCTGCTGCCTTCCCACACCACGAGGAGGTCGGGCTTGCCGTCACTATTGAGATCGCGCACCAGGACCCGTGCACCGCCCAGGCCATTGATGCCATTGCTGACGGTGCCACCAGTAACGTAGGGGATGTTGGCGATCGCCGCAGGAATCTCGACCCTGGCGGCTTCGGCAAAGTCCCCTCCGGCCGACTGCCGGTAAACACGGACCGTGCGCTTGCCGGAAACATCGGGATAGTTGTACGAGGCGCTGACAATGTCTTGCCGACCGTCGCCATCCAGGTCGCCAACGCCCACCGTTCCCGCGTACTGGTAGTCGACGCCGGACACCTGGCCAGCGCTCCTGGTGCGCAACCGGATCTCAACCGGCAGGCGCGACGCCGTTTCGGTGAAGCGTCCAGCCCCGTCGTTCTGCAAAATCACCACACCCTCGGTCGCGACGGCGGGGCCGCCCAGCCTCGCAAGAACGACATCAAGCTTGCCGTCACCGTTAATGTCACCCATCGCCGATACATGGTTGAAGTTTCTGGCTTGCCCCGGGAATGCGGTCAGGGAGACATCTTCAAGCTTTCCGCCTGGCTGCGAGGCGAGCAGGATGTTTTTGGCTCCATCAAAGCCGGGGTTGCTGGCGTCCTTGTCTTCCAGGCCCTGGTCGATGATCAGGATGTCCGGCTTTCCGTCGCCATTGAAGTCGCGAATGAAGATGTTATTGATGACCCCGCAGGTCGGCACAACGCCCTGGATCATCTCGGCCGTGCCATCCGAGAATTTGCCGTCACCCCGGTTCAGCAGGATCGTCACCGGCAATTGCGGCGGGTTCAAAAAATAATTGGGGCAAACGACAATGTCGGCCTTTCCGTCGCCGTTGAGGTCGGCGACCTCGTAGTTCCGGATCGGAATGTACGGCCGCTGAAAGTCCGTCAACGGGTGCAGCGCGCTGCCAACCGGAGCGGGCCAGGTAACGGGAATCAGGGACGTCGTCGCCGAGACGGATGTCGCGTAGGGCACCGGAACGGGTGCCGGGCAACTGCCGGGCGTGACCAGGCAGTTAAAGGTAGCCAGTGGACCCACATATTGCAGGGCACCCGAACTGATCGGCCCCAGCACATACACGCCGCCATTGCCCAAGCCAAGATAGTTGCGGCTGGTCGGGTAAAAGCGGTAGGTGTAGATCCCCGCCACGCCGTCGGTGGCGCTGCCCTGGAAGAAGGTCGGGTAAGTGCGTTCGGCCCAACTGAAGAAAGCAGTGTCTGCGGCGCTCGCTTGTGGCTGCTCAGGCGACGCTGCCAGGGCCGCGACCTGTGGCGCTACCCCGGCGTTGCCCTCGCGCGCAGGCTCGCCACCGCCACCGCACGACGCAAGGGTTACCAGCGCCAGAATGGCCAGGATGCGCCCGGGAGTTTTCAACATGCGACTCAGCAACACGGCAAAGGATGCGTTGATGTCACAAGCGAAGCTATTGCGCCAGCAGGGGACCCGGGGTTCAGCAGCTCACCGGGCGGCGGTTGCCGCGCTGGATGTACTGGATGCGCCCGGCGCTGGTGAAGATGTCGGCAAACCAGCCGTCGGACGTTAGCAGGCCGGCAATGCACTGGCCCGTGGTGGAGCGCACCTTGGTAACCGAGTAGCTGGAGCCGCTGAAGTAAATCGTGGCACCACCCGACAGGCAAAAGTTGGTGTATTCGGTGCGGGTGTTGTCGCTGTAAATGCAGCCGTTGTCGCTGTAAAAGCGGAAGCGCTCGTCGGTCGAATCCAGCACTACTTCACCATTCGCACTGCCCGTCCAGGTGTAGTACCCGCGCGACGTGCCGCCCCCGGTGTTACCACCACCAGTGCTACCCCCACCGGTATTGCCACCGCCGGTACTGCCACCGCCTGTGCTTCCGCCCCCTGAGGTTCCACAATTGTGATCCCAGGAGGTTGAGGTCGTCACGATGTCCAGCCGACTTCCGTTGGTGCAGAAGAAAACGGCAACATTGCCCCCTCCCGAAGAAGACGGGAGCGAGCCGACATAGCCAATCGCCTGGCCGTTGCGCAACACCTGGGCCGAGCTGTTGACGGTAAGGCCCGTCAGCCCGGAATTCGACGGATCGAACACAAGTCGGTCCGAGGCTCGAACCTGGAAGTTCTCGTTGTTGGCGTCCTTGATGACGGTGTCATTGACACTGCCGGTCCATGTGATGAAGTTGTTGCTGCCGCCGGTCGAGCCACCGCCCGTAGAGCCACCGCCTGTTGAGCCGCCTCCTGTTGAGCCGCCACTGGAGCCGGAGCCGAAGGCACCCGTCAGCAGATAGGTGCCGACGCCGCCCCCGTAGCCAGACACTTCAAAGCGGAAGATACCGGTGCCAGTGGCTGTGTAAACGATGCGTGAATTCAGTGAGCCGCCGAAGTCGTCATTCATGGCCACTTCAATGCCCTGTGAGTTGTACAGCCGCAGGATCGGATCGGACAAAGTCCCTTTTCCCGTCGGCGCGCCCTCCAGGTCGAAGACGTAGGTTGACCCGGCCTGGAGGTAGGTGGTGGGACTACGTAAGCCGGTTGCCTGCAGCACCTGATAGGTGCCTGGAATCGGCAGGTTCACGCTGGAAGAGCCTGATGACCCACCCCCACTGGAGCCGCCAGAATTGTTGCAGGTGGTCGGGGAAATCAGGCAATTGAAGGTGGCCAGCGGACCAACGTACTGGATTGCGCCGGCGCTGATTGGGCCCAATACATACACACCACCGCTGGCAACAGCGAGGTAGTTGCCGCTTGATGGGTAGAAGCGGTAGGTGAAAATGCCAGCGGAGCCACTGACCGAGGTTCCAGGAAAAACGCTCGCATAGGTACGCTCAGCCCAGGCAAAAAAGGTTGTTTCCTCGGCTGTTGCCTGGGGCAGGCCATCAGACTGCGGTGCGGCGGCTGTTTGCGGTGCCGCCGCTGCAGGTATATCGAAGCCCTCGAACCGCTTCAGGCAGCGCCCCTGCACCAAGCTCACGCCTGCAAGACCTGCCGCACAGCTTGCCGCATCTGCTTCCAGCGGGCTGCTTTGCGCCAGGGCAGCGCCCGGGTCGGCAGCAGGGGGCTCCTGCCCACCACCGCAAGAAGCCAGAACAAGGGCGATGAACAAAATGGGTAGGCGGGAAGACGTTGTCATGTTGTTCTTTGCGTGTTGCGGCTTGCAGCCTCAATTTGTAACAAGCAGTTTACCAAACGGTGGCGCGTTTGAACATCACCTGAATTGGGGATGAAAAACCCGGACATGCATGCCCTCTACACTTGCACCATGAACAAACTGCCCGGCCGGCGCAAGCCGTCCCCCACCCTTTGAAGCCCGAGCTGTCCTCACTGGCCGCCAAGGCCATGAGCCTGTTCCTGCTGGGCCTGATCCGGGTACTCACCGGTGCCCAGGCCCGCTGGTATGGCTGCCCGCCCAAGGCTGAGCAGCGCATCTACTTTGCCAACCACCAGAGCCATGCCGACCTGGTAATGATCTGGGCGGCTTTGCCCGAAGAGTTGCGCAGCATTACCCGTCCGATTGCCGCGCGTGACTACTGGACCAAAACCCCTTTCAAGCAATGGATCACCACGGCGGTGTTCAACGCCATCTATGTGGACCGCGAGCGCAAGGGCGACGAAGACCCGTTGCAGCCGCTGATCGACGCGCTGACCAATGGCGACTCGGTCATCATCTTTCCCGAAGGCACGCGTGGCAATACAGAAGAGCCGCAGCCCTTCAAGTCGGGGCTGTACAGCCTGGCAGAGAAGTTCCCGGACGTGGTGCTGGTGCCGGCCTGGATCAACAATGTGCAGCGGGTCATGCCCAAAGGCGAGGTGGTGCCAGTGCCGGTGCTGTGCTCGGTCACCTTTGGTGCCCCGCTGAAGCTGGAGTCCGGCGAAGAACGCCGCGCCTTCCTGGACCGCGCACGGCTGGCCGTGATCGCGCTGCGCGAGGTCTAGCCATGAACCAGTATCTGCGCAGCCTCAACCCTACGCAGCAGGTGGGCCTGCTGTTCCTTGTCATCTTCGGCATTCTGATTTTGATCAGTGCAGCGGCTTTTTTGCTGTCGCTGCGGGAGCGCAAGGAAGGCCTGCACGACGAAGCGTGGCACGCCGAGTTGCGCAACTTCCGCAAGCTGCTGGCCACGTCGTGGGTGATGGTGGTGGTGTTCTGGGTCTCCTGGGCTGCCGGTGAAGGCGTTGCCACGGTGCTGTTTGCGCTGGTGTCGTTCTTTGCGCTGCGCGAATTCATCACGCTGTCGCCGACCCGGCGCGGCGACCACCGCAGCCTGGTGCTGGCCTTCTTTGCGGTGCTGCCAGTCCAGTTCTGGCTGGCGGGTACCGAACACTTTGACCTGTTCACCGTGTTCATCCCGGTCTATGTGTTTCTGGCCATTCCCGTGGTCAGCGCCATTGCGGACGACCCCCAGCGCTTTCTGGAACGCAACGCCAAGCTGCAGTGGGGCATCATGGTCTGCATCTATGGCATGAGCCATGTGCCCGCCTTGCTGCTGCTGGATTTTCGCAACTACGAGGGCAAGAACGCGTTCCTGGTGTTCTTCCTGGTGTGCGTGGTGCAAACCAGCATGGTGGTGCAGCACATCGTGACCCGCCGACTCAAGCGCAGCCCCAGCGCGCCCAACGTCAGCAGCAGCTTCAACTGGCGCAGCTGGTTCGTCGGCATTGGCGTGGCCAGCTTTCTGGGCGGCTTGCTGTCGTTCATCACGCCGTTCAAACCCGGCCAGGCGCTGGCCATGGCCTTCATTGCTTGTGTGGCGGGCTCGCTCGGCCACCTGGTGATGAAGGCGCTCAAGCGCGACCGCGGCGTGACCAGCTGGGGCAAAGACGGCAAGTCCGTCACCGGGGCCAACGGACTGCTGGACCGGGTGGATTCGCTTTGCTTCGCCGCACCGGTGTTTTTTCATTCGGTTCGGTGGTATTTTGGCCTGTAGCCCGCACCACGAATGGGTGAGCCACTATAAAAATAATAGCGAATGAGAATTCTTGGTATCGACCCCGGCCTGCAGACCACCGGCTTTGGCGTGCTCGACACCGACGGCCATGCCCTGAGTTATGTGGCCAGCGGCACCATCCGCACCACCCACTTGCCCACTGGCGACTTGCCGGCCCGGTTGAAGGTACTGTTTGACGGGATTGTTGAAGTGGTGCAGCGCTACACGCCTGATGTTGCCTCGGTAGAAATTGTCTTTGTCAACGTCAACCCGCAGGCTACGCTGATGCTGGGCCAGGCCCGCGGTGCCTGCATTACGGCGCTGGTCTCGCGCGACCTGCCGGTGGCCGAATACACCGCGCTGCAAATGAAGAAGGCGGTGGCTGGTTATGGCAAGGCTGGCAAGGCCGAGGTGCAGGAGATGGTCAAGCGCCTGCTCAAGCTGCCCGGCCTGCCCGGCAGCGACGCCGCTGACGCGCTGGGCCTGGCCATTGCGCACGCCCACGTCGGGCCAGGCATGGACCGGCTGGCGGCGGCTGGCATGCGTGCGCGCCCGCTCGCGGGCAAAAAACTACAGCACCCGCTCGAGAATTAGCACGCCAAAGAAGCCAAACGCTGCAATCAGCGTCCACTTCAGCGTGACCAGGCCCCAGCGCTTGAAGCGGGCCTGACCGGTGCCTCCGTAAAACGCAAACAGCACCGCCGAGGTGATCAGTAGCAGCATGAGCGCCCAGCGAAAGATCAACATGGTCTTGAGCGCCGCCGGGCCGCCCCAAGGCGCGAACGCCCCCTCGGGGGGCAGAGAGCCACACGAAGTGGGCGAACGTGGGGGCTCATGTTTACCAGGCCCTTGCAGGTTGGGCAAAGCCGGCGGGAGCCTGCTTTTCGTCTTCAAAGGTCACTACTTCGTAGGCGTCGGCGCGTGACAACAGCTCACGCAGCAGCTTGTTGTTCAGCGCATGACCCGAGCGAAAGGCGCTGTAAGCCGCCAGCAGCGGCTTGCCCACCAAATACAGGTCGCCCATAGCGTCCAGGATCTTGTGCTTGACGAACTCGTCGTCGTAGCGCAAGCCCTCGCTGTTGAGCACCCGGTAGTCGTCCATCACGATGGCATTGTCCATGCCGGCACCCAGCCCCAGACCGTTGGCGCGCATGGTCTCTACATCTTTGGTGAAGCCGAAGGTGCGGGCCCGTGCAATGTCGCGTGAATAGGAGCCACTGCCCATGTCAAACTCAACCCGCTGGCCGGTCGAGTCCACGACCCGGTGGTCAAAGTCAATCTCAAAGCGCAACTTGTAGCCGTGGTAGGGCTCCAGCCGGGCCCATTTCAGGTTGTCGCCCTGGCCCTCGCGCACCTCTACTGGCGCAGTGACGCGAATGAAGCGCTTGGGTGCCTTTTGCAGTTCGATGCCCGCGCTTTGCAGCAAGTACACGAACGAGGCCGACGACCCATCAAGAATCGGCACCTCTTCCGCCGTGATGTCCACATACAGGTTGTCTATCCCCAGGCCGGCGCAGGCCGACATCAGGTGTTCCACCGTGTGAACCTTGGCCCCGCCACTGGAAATAGTGGACGCCAGGCGGGTGTCTGTGACGGCCAACGCAGAGACCGGGATGTCTACCGGCTGGGGCAGGTCGACCCGGCGGAACACGATGCCCGTGTCCGGTTGAGCCGGGCGCAGCGTCAGTTCAACCCGCTGGCCGCTGTGCAGGCCGACGCCAACGGCCTTGGTCAGGGTCTTGAGGGTGCGTTGTTGAAGCATGCGGGCTGGATTTTAACTTTGCGGCCACCGTGGCGGCCTTGACTGGTTTGATGGGCCCTATCGCCCAAGGCCATAAAAAGGGGTGAGCCCGAAACTGGCGCCCACCCCGAACCACCCTCTTGGAGAACCTTAGTCGGCCTGCTTGCGCAGGAATGCCGGAATTTCAAAGTCGTCCATGCCGCCCGAAGACAGCGCGTCCACCTTGGCGGCGGCCTGGGTCCGGTTGGTGCGCCAGACGCTGGGCGTGTTCATGCCCTGGTAGTCGGGGTTGACCACATTGGCTCCGGGGCCGCCCACGGCGTTGTTGATGGTTGGCACGTTGAACGGCACGTTGTCGGTGCCGGTGCGCAGCACTTGCAGCGGCGGGGCGGTACGGCGCTGGCCCTGGCGGGACAGGCCGGTGGCCACCACGGTCACGCGCATCTGGTCGCCCAGGCTTTCGTCGTAGGCCGCGCCATAGATCACATGCGCGTCGGGCGAGGCGTAGGCACGGATGGTGTTCATGGCCAGCTTGGACTCGCTCAACTTCAGGCTGCCCTTGGCCGCCGTGACCAGCACCAGCACACCCTTGGCACCCGACAGGTCAATGCCTTCCAGCAGCGGGCAGGCCACGGCCTGCTCGGCGGCAATGCGGGCGCGGTCGGGGCCGGCCGACACGGCGGTGCCCATCATGGCCTTGCCGGGCTCACCCATCACGGTGCGCACGTCTTCAAAGTCAACGTTCACATTGCCGTACTCGTTGATGATTTCGGCAATCCCGCCCACAGCGTTCTTCAGCACGTCATTGGCATGGGCAAAGGCTTCGTCCTGGGTCACGTCGTCACCCAGCACTTCAAGCAGCTTTTCATTCAGCACCACAATCAACGAGTCGACATTGGCTTCCAGCTCGGCCAGGCCGTTGTCGGCGTTCGTCATGCGCCGGCCGCCCTCCCAGTCGAACGGCTTGGTGACCACGCCCACGGTGAGAATGCCCATCTCCTTGGCCACCCGCGCAATCACCGGGGCAGCGCCAGTGCCGGTTCCCCCGCCCATGCCGGCGGTGATGAACAACATGTGCGCGCCGGCAATCGCCGCGCGGATGTCGTCTACCGCCAGCTCGGCAGCATCGCGGCCCTTCTCGGGCTTGCTGCCCGCGCCCAGGCCACTGGCACCCAACTGGATGGTCTTGTGCGCCGCGCTGCGGGCCAGGGCCTGGCCGTCGGTGTTGGCGCAGATGAATTCCACGCCTTGAACCGAGCGGCTGATCATGTGCTCCACCGCGTTGCCGCCACCTCCACCGACGCCGATCACCTTGATCTGGGTGCCAGAGTGAAATTCTTCGACTTCAATCATTTCGATGCTCATGTGTTTCTCCTGAAATCTGTTCGCAGTTGCCAAATAAAAATTGTTGTATTGCCGGGGTCTTTTATGAGGGCGGGCCGGTGCACCGCCATCGCACTTTTCGCAGACGGGGGCCACCGCGGAACCGGCTTTGCCGGGCCGCTGGTGGCGCCCCCCTGGGGGGGAACGCGGCCGCAGGACGCTTCGGGGGGGTCATCAAAAATTCCCGATGATGAAATCTTTGACCCGGCCGTAAGCGGTTTTCATGGAACCGTTTTTCTGGGCCACCCGGAAGCCGCGCAGGCGTGCAATGCGGGCTTCTTCCAGCAAGCCCATCACGGTGGCGGCACGCGGCTGGGCCACCATGTCGGCCAGCGCACCGATGTATTTGGGGTTGCCCCGGCGCACCGGCTTGAGGAAGATGTCCTCCCCCAGCTCCAGCATGCCCGGCATCACCGCGCTGCCACCGGTGAGCACAATGCCCGAGCTCAGCACCTCTTCATAGCCGGACTCACGCACCACCTGGTGCACCAGCGAGAAAATCTCTTCGACCCGCGGCTCGATCACACCGGCCAGTGCCTGGCGGCTGAGCATGCGAGGGCCGCGGTCGCCCAGGCCCGGTACCTCGACCTGCTGGTCGGGGTCGGCCAGCAACTGCTTGGCGTATCCGCTTTCGACCTTGATGTCTTCGGCGTCCTTGGTCGGCGTGCGCAGCGCCATGGCAATGTCGCTGGTGATCAAGTCGCCGGCAATCGGGATCACGGCGGTGTGGCGAATGGCCCCGTTGGTAAAGATCGCCACGTCGGTGGTGCCCGCGCCGATGTCCACCATCGCCACCCCCAGCTCTTTCTCGTCGTCGGTCAGCACCGCCTGGCTGGACGCCAGCGGGTTCAGCAGCAACTGCTCGACCTCCAGCCCACAGCGGCGCACGCACTTGAGAATGTTCTCGGCCGCGCTCTGGGCCCCGGTGACGATGTGCACCTTGGCCTCCAGGCGGATGCCGCTCATGCCGATCGGCTCCTTCACGTCCTGGCCATCAATCACGAACTCTTGCGGCTCCACCAGCAGCAGCCGCTGGTCGGTAGAGATGTTGATGGCGCGCGCCGTCTCCACCACGCGGGCCACGTCTGCGGGGGTGACTTCCTTGTCTTTCACCGCCACCATGCCGCTGGAGTTGATGCCCCGAATATGTGCGCCGGTGATGCCGGTATAGACCCGCGTGATCTTGCAGTCGGCCATCAGCTCGGCCTCTTTCAGCGCCTGCTGGATGCTCTGCACCGTGGCCTCGATATTGACCACCACGCCGCGCTTGAGCCCATTGCTGGGCGCGACGCCCAGGCCCGCGAGCTTGAGCTCGCCCCCGGGCAGCACTTCTGCCACCACCACCATGACTTTGGCAGTGCCGATGTCCAGCCCGACGATCAAATCTTTGTACTCTTTTGCCATGTGTGCACCTGCTATTTCTGTTCCTGCTTTTTCTGCGCGTCGCTGAGCACCGTGCTCACGCCGCGCAATCGCAATGCGTAACCGCCGTCGTAGCGCAAATCGGCGCTCTCCAGCGTGTCGGCGCGCCGCCCGTACTTGGACGCCACCTGCGTCAGCGTCTGAAAAAAGCGCTGCACCCGGGGCATCACCTCAGCGGGCGTGCCGCGTCCCAGTTCCAGCGTCGCGCCGTTGTCCAGCTGGGCCTGCCAGCTGCCACGGCCCGATAGCGCCAATTGGGCCAACGTCAGGTCAAGTGCTGCAAACTGCGGTGCCAACGCCTGGTACATGCCCAGCACCTGGCGCGCGGCACTGGCGTCGGGGCCTTGCAGGCGCACCAGGTCGTCTTGCTCCACGTCGCCCACGTTGGCCTCGAACACCTCGCCAAAGCTATTGACCAGCCGGGACTCGCCCTCGGCGCCCCACAGGGCCACCGGCTGGTGTTCCTGCAACTGCACGCGGAGCCGATTCGGGAACTCGCGCTGCACCACGGCGCGGCGCACCCAGGGCACGGCCTCAAAGGCGCTGCGGGTCTGCGCCAGGTCTACCGTAAAGAAGCCGCCGGCCAGGCGCGGTGCCACATTGGCCCGCAGCGTCACCGCGTTGTTGTGGGTCACGTCGCCGGTGACGGTAATGCCGCTCAAGCCAAACACCGGGTTGCGCAACGCCCACCACAGGCTGGCACCCAGCAGCATGAGCGCAAACGACACGAACAGCAGCGACGCCGCCAGGTTCATGAGCTTCACGTCAAACGGCACGGGCAACGCGTCGGCCATGGTCAGGCACCCCCTTGCGGCGCGTGGTCCAGCGCGGCCAGGGCCAGCAACTGCACGCACAGTTCTTCGTAGCTGATACCGGCGGCGCGCGCCGACATGGGCACCAGCGAATGGCCGGTCATGCCGGGCGAGGTGTTGATCTCCAGCAACGACGGCTGGCGGGTGCTGGCGTCAATCATCACGTCCACCCGGCCCCAGCCACGACAGCCCAGCACCCGGTAGGCCTTCAGCACAATGGCCTGTATCGCCGCTTCTTCACCGGCCGGCAGGCCGCAGGGCACCAGGTACTTGGTGTCGTCGGTGAAGTACTTGTTCTGGTAATCGTAATTGCCCTCGGGCGCGACGATGCGAATCACGGGCAGCGCGCGGGCGTTCTCGCCGCTGCCCAGCACCGGGCAGGTGACCTCGTCGCCGCTGACGAATTGCTCGCACAAAACGTCCGCGTCCAGTGCGGCGGCGGCATTCACCGCCGCCATCATGTCGGAATAGCCCGCGACTTTGCTCACGCCAATTGATGAGCCTTCCCGCGCGGGCTTGACGATCACTGGCAGGCCCAGCGTGTCGGGGATCTGGATCACCTGCTCGCGGCTGAAGCTGCCGCGCTGCAGCAGCTTGTAGCGCGGCGTCGGCAGGCCCTCGGCCAGCCAGACCCGTTTGGTCATGACTTTGTCGATGGCGATGCTGGACGCCATCACGCCCGAGCCGGTGTAGGGAATGCCCAGCAATTCAAGGGCACCCTGCACGGTGCCGTCTTCGCCAAATCGGCCATGCAGCGCAATGAAGCAGCGCTTGAAGCCCTTGTTTTTCAGTTCGGACAAATCGCGTTCGGCCGGATCAAAGGCATGGGCGTCCACACCCCTGGATTGCAGCGCCTTGAGCACACCGCTGCCCGACATCAGCGAGACCTCGCGCTCAGCCGAGCGCCCGCCCATCAAGACCGCGACCTTGCCGAACTCTTTTGGCTCTGGCTGGGCTTGCCGCAGCCCCTGGACAAGCGCCGGGTGAACGGCGTTGGGTTTGGTCATGCCAGGCCTCCCATCTCAACCAGCTTCCCCGGCACCGCGCCAATGGTGCCTGCGCCCATGCAGATCACCACGTCGGCGTTGCGGGCGTTGTCAAACACGGCCTGCGCCATGGCGGCGATGTCGTCCACAAACACTGGCTCCAGCTTGCCCGCCACGCGCAGCGCGCGCGCCAGGGAGCGGCCATCGGCGGCCACAATCGGCTCTTCGCCAGCGGCGTACACCTCGGCCAGCAACACCGCGTCGGCCCCGGCGCCAATGACCTTCACAAAGTCTTCAAAGCAGTCACGGGTACGGGTGTAGCGATGGGGCTGAAACGCCAGCACCAGCCGCTGGCCCGGGAATGCACCGCGCGCAGCCGCCAGGGTGGCCTGCATTTCCACAGGGTGGTGGCCGTAGTCGTCAATCACGGTGAAGCTGCCGCCCCCGTTGGCCGGCTTGACCGGCAGCTTGCCGTAGCTCTGGAAGCGGCGCCCCACGCCCTTGAACTCTGCCAGCGCCTTTTGCACTGCCGCGTCGGCCACATTGAGCTCCACCGCCACCGCAATCGCCGACAACGCATTCAGCACGTTGTGCTCGCCCGCCAGGTTGAGCACGATCTCAAGGTCTGGCAGGGTCACGCCGTTGCGCCGCTGCGCGGTGAAGTGCATTTGCCCGCCGACGGCGCGCACATTGACGGCACGCACCTGGGCGTCTTCACCGAAGCCGTAGCTGGTGATCGGGCGGGACACCTCGGGCACGATGTCGCGGATGGCCGCGTCATCGGTGCACAAAATCGCCGTGCCGTAAAACGGCATGCGGTGCAAAAAGTCAACAAAGGCACGCTTCAGGCGGGTGAAGTCATGGCCGTAGGTTTCCATGTGATCGGCGTCGATATTGGTCACCACCGCCATCACCGGCAGCAGGTTCAGGAACGAGGCGTCAGACTCATCCGCCTCCACCACGATGTATTCGCCACTGCCCAGCTTGGCGTTGGCCCCGGCACTGTTGAGCCGCCCGCCGATCACAAAGGTCGGGTCCAGGCCGCCCTCGGCCAGCACACTGGCCACCAGGCTGGTGGTGGTGGTTTTGCCGTGGGTGCCGGCAATTGCCACGCCGCGCTTCAGGCGCATCAGCTCGGCCAGCATCAGCGCCCGCGGCACCACCGGAATGCGCCGCTCACGCGCGGCAACCACCTCCGGGTTGCGGGGTTGCACCGCAGTAGAGGTGACCACCGCATCGGCCCCGGCGACATGCGCTGCGTCGTGGCCGACAAAGGTCTTGATGCCCAACGCCGCCAGGCGACGCAGCGTGGCGCTGTCGGACAAGTCAGAGCCGCTGATGGTGTAGCCCAGATTCAGCAACACCTCGGCAATGCCGCTCATGCCCGAGCCACCAACGCCGACAAAGTGAATGTGTTGAATCGCGTGTTTCATTTCACCAGATCCTCACAGGCGGCGACGATTGCCTCGGTAGCCCCTGTCTTTTGCATCTTTTTGGCCTCCAGCCCGCACCGAACAAGCGCGAGCCGCTCTGTTTTTTGTAGCAAATCGGCCAGCCACGCGGGCGTGAAGTCAGGCTGCTGCACCAGCCAGCCAGCGCCCGCGTCGGTCAGAAACCTGGCGTTGGTGGTCTGGTGGTCGTCTACCGCGAACGGGAACGGCACAAACAGTGCGGCCGCCCCCACAGCGGCAATCTCGGTGACGGTGCTGGCACCGGCCCGGCAAATCACCAGGTCCGCCGCGGCGAAGGCGCTGGCGGTGTCGTCAATAAACGGGGTCAACTCGGCCTGCACGCCGGCCGCAGCGTAGTTGGCCCGCAGCTCGTCAATTTGTTTGGCTCCGCTTTGGTGCAGCACCTGCGGTCGCTGCGCCTGCGGGATCAGCGCCAGCGCCAGCGGTACCACCTCGTTCAGCGCCTTGGCCCCCAGGCTGCCGCCCACCACCAGCAGCCTGAGCGGGCCGGTGCGCCCGGCAAAGCGCGCCTCGGGGTCAGGCTGCTGCAGGAAGGCCTGCCTCAAGGGGTTGCCCGTCCACAGCGCATTTTTCATCACCTGCGGAAAGGCGGTGAAGACCCGGTCAGCCACGCCGGCCAGCACTTTGTTGGCCATGCCCGCCACTGAATTTTGCTCATGCAGCACCAGCGGCTTGCCCAGAAGCACGCCCATCATGCCGCCGGGGAAGCTGATGTAGCCGCCCAGCCCCAGCACCACATCCGGCTTGACCCGGCGCAGCACCCGAATGCTTTGCCAGAACGCCATCAGCAGGCGCAGCGGCAACAACGCCAGCGTGACCGGGCCTTTGCCACGCAGGCCGGAGAAATCAATCGTCTCCAGCGAAAAACCTTGGGGCGGCACCAGCCGGCTCTCCATGCTGTGCGGCGCGCCGAGCCAGTGCACCCGCCAGCCGCGCGCGCGCAGCGCATGGGCCACCGCCAGGCCGGGGAAGATATGCCCACCGGTGCCGCCTGCCATGACCAAGGCGCATTTGCTCATGGACGGCCCCCGCGCATCAGACAAGCCGCCTGCGGTGCCTTGCAGCGCTGTGCGCTGGTTCGGTTGTGGCGAAACAGGACTCTCATACGCGGCCTCCGCGCATGAGAGTCCTGTTTTCATAGTCGATGCGCAGCACCACCGCAATCGCCACCAGGTTCATCAAGATGGCCGAGCCGCCATAGCTCATGAGCGGCAGCGTCAGGCCCTTGGTGGGCAACGCACCCAGGTTCACACCCATGTTGATGAAGGCCTGAAAGCCGATCCAGATGCCCACGCCTTGCGCCACCAGACCGGCAAACACGCGGTCCAGCGCAATCGCCTGGCGACCAATGTGGATGATGCGCCGCGTCATCCAGAAGAACAGGCCAATGACCACCACCACGCCCACCAGACCAAACTCCTCGCCGATCACGGCGAGCAGAAAGTCGGTGTGCGCCTCGGGCAGCCAGTGCAGCTTCTCGACACTGCCGCCCAGGCCGACACCAAAAATCTCGCCCCGGCCAATCGCAATCAGGGAGTGCGAAAGCTGGTAGCCCTTGCCCAGCGCATGCTTTTCGCTCCAGGGGTCAAGGTAGGCAAAGATGCGTTCACGCCGCCACTCGCTCATGGCGATCATCAGGGCAAAGGCCACCACGATCACCGCCGCGATCAGGAAGAACATGCGCGCATTCACGCCGCCCAGGAACAGGATGCCCATGGCAATCACCGCGATCACCATGAAGGCACCCATGTCGGGCTCAGCCAGCAGCAGCATGCCCACCACCGCCACCGCTGCCGCCATGGGCAGCACGGCACGGAAGAAACGCTCTTTCACGTCCATCTTGCGCACCATGTAGTCGGCCGCATAGATCAGCACGGCGAACTTGGCAAGCTCTGACGGCTGAAAGCTCATGAAGCCCAGCGCGATCCAGCGGCGCGCTCCGTTCACGCCCTTGCCAATGCCGGGGACCAGCACCACCACCAGCAGCAGCAGTGAGACCACGAACAACCAGGGCGCAAACTTCTCCCAGGTGGCCAGCGGGACCTGAAACGCCAGCAGCGCCGCGACGAATGAAATGCCGATGAACAGCGCGTGCCGGATCACGAAGTGGCTGTGCGAGTAACGCGCAAACTTCGGGTTGTCGGGCAGGGCCACCGAGGCGGAATAGACCATCACCAGGCCAAAGGCCAGCAACGCCACCGTGACCCACACCAGCGCCTGGTCAAACGCCAGCACCCGTGCCGGTGTGGCGCTGCGCAGGTCAGCGGGGCGGCCAGCGCCGCTGAACAGGCCGGCCAGGCGCGATGCGATGGCGCTCATGCCGTGCTCTCCAGGTCCACACCGGCGTCACGCGCCAAGGCCTGCACGGCTTCACGGAACACGCGGGCGCGGTGTGGGTAGTTGTCAAACATGTCAAAGCTTGCACAGGCGGGCGACATCAGCACGGCGTCCGCCGCATGCGCGCTCTGCGCGGCAAGCGCCACGGCTTCGTGCATGGTGGCGGCGTCGATCAAGGGGATGCCGGTGCCCGCCAGCGCTGCGCGAATCAGGCCGGCGTCGCGACCAATCAGCACGGCGGCACGGGCATGGCGTGCCACCGGTGCGGCCAGCGGCGAAAAGTCCTGCCCCTTGCCGTCGCCGCCCAGAATAACGACCAGCTTGCGCCCCAGGCTGCCGGCCGGTTGCTCGCTCGCGGCCAGGCCTTGCAGCGCGGCGACAGTGGCTCCGACATTGGTGCCCTTGCTGTCGTCAAAGTACTCCACCTGGTTTACGATGCCCACCGGCTCCACCCGGTGCGGCTCGCCACGGTATTCACGCAAGCCGTAAAGCATGGGGCCAAGCGCACAGCCGGTGGTGAGCGCCAGCGCCAGCGCCGCCAGCGCATTAACCGCGTTGTGGCGGCCCCGGATGCGCAGCGCCTCTGCCGGCATCAGGCGCTGCAAGTGCAGTTCCTCATCGTTGTTCTTGCGCTTCTTCAGCGTTTCGTCGGCCTCCAGGGCCCGCACCAGCCAGGCCATGCCATTGACCACCTCAATACCAAAGTCCCCCGGGCGTTGCGGCAGGTCGGCGCCAAAAGTCACGTGCGCGCGTTGCTCATGCTTGCCCCCCTTGAGTCTTACCGGTTCCGGCAGCATCTTCATCACCAGCGGGTCTTCGCGGTTCAACAGCATCAGCGCGGTGCTGCCGAATACCCGGGCCTTGGCCGCTGCATAGGCTTGCATGCTGCCATGCCAGTCCAGGTGGTCTTGCGTCAGGTTGAGCACGGTGGCGGCGCTGGGCTCGAAGTTGTCCACCCCATCGAGCTGGAAGCTGGACAGCTCGATCACCCAGACCTCGGGCAAAGCCTGGGCGTCAATTTTTTCTGCCAGTGTGTCCAGCAGCGTCGGGCCGATGTTGCCGGCCACTGCTACCGTCTTGCCGGCCCGTTCAATCAGTTGCCCGGCCAGCGCGGTCACCGTGGTTTTGCCATTGGTACCGGTAATGGCCAGCACATGGGGCGCATAGCCGGTCTCGGCCTTCAAATCGGCCAAGGCCTGTGAAAACAGGCCCAATTCGCCCGTAGCCCGCACACCAATTGCGTGAGCCGCTATAAAAACAGGAGCAACTTCAGTCGGAGTCAGGCCCGGGCTGCGCAGCACCGCGCGCACGTCCGTGCCTTGCACCAGCGTGGCGCTGAAGGCCCCGCTGACAAACTGCGCCTGCGGCAGTTGCTCGCGCAGCGCCGCCAGCTGGGGTGGAGCCGCGCGGGTGTCAGCCACCGTGACCCGGGCACCACAGCGCGTGCACCAGCGTGCCATGGCCAGGCCAGACGCACCCAGGCCCAGGATCAGCACGTGAAGGTCCTTGAGCTGGTTCATCTGTTCGCTCAGCGCAGCTTCAGGGTCGAAAGCCCGACCAGGCACAGCAGCATGGTGATGATCCAGAAGCGCACCACCACCTGCGTTTCCTTCCAGCCACTCTTTTCAAAGTGGTGGTGCAGCGGTGCCATCTTCAAGATACGGCGGCCCTCGCCGTACTTGCGCTTGGTGTATTTGAAGTACATCACCTGGGCCATCACGCTCAGTGCCTCCACCACAAAGATGCCGCCCATGATGGCCAGCACGATCTCCTGGCGCACGATCACCGCAATGGTGCCCAGGGCCGCGCCCAGCGCCAGTGCGCCTACGTCGCCCATGAACACCTGCGCCGGGTGGGTGTTGAACCAGAGAAAGGCCAGCCCGGCACCGGCCATGGCGGCGCAAAAGATCAGCAGCTCGCCGGAGCCCGGAATGTGCGGAAAGAACAGGTACTTTGAGTACACCGCCGAACCGGTGACATAGGCAAACACACCCAGGGCCGAGCCGACCATCACCACCGGCATGATGGCCAGGCCGTCCAGGCCGTCGGTCAGGTTTACTGCGTTGCTGGAGCCCACAATCACCAGGTAGGTCAGGATCACAAACCCGAACACACCCAATGGGTAGCTGACTTCCTTGATGAACGGCAGCAACAAGCCGGCCTTGGGCGGCAGGTTGACATCAAAGCCCGACTGCACCCAGGTGAAGAACAGCTCCAGCACCTTGAGGTTGGAGCTTTCCGAAATGCTGAATACCAGATACAACGCGGCCAGCAGACCAATGACTGACTGCCAGAAGTATTTTTCACGCGAGCGCATGCCTTCCGGGTCTTTGTTGACCACCTTGCGCCAGTCGTCGGCCCAGCCAATGGCACCAAAGCCCAGCGTGACCAGCAAGACGATCCAGACAAACCGGTTGGACAGGTCAAACCACAGCAGCGTGGAGACCGCAATGGACAACAAGATCAGCACCCCGCCCATGGTTGGCGTGCCGCTCTTGGCCAGGTGCGTTTGCATGCCGTAGCCGCGCACTGGCTGGCCGATCTTCAGCGCAGTGAGGCGACGGATCACGAACGGCCCGGCAATCAAGCCGATCAGCAGCGCCGTCATGGCGGCCATGACGGCGCGAAAGGTGAGGTACTGGAAGACCCGGAAAAATCCGAACTCGGGCGACAGCGTCTGCAGCCACTGGGCAAGGCTAAGCAGCATGGCCGGCCTCCTTCTTGTTGGTATTGGGGTCTTGCTGGGAACCGGCGGTGATGGCTTCTATCACCCGCTCCATCTTCATGAAGCGCGAGCCCTTCACCAGCACGCTGGCCACGTGCGGCAGCGCAGCCAGCACCGCGGCGTTGAGCGCGGCCACATCGGCAAAGTGCTGCCCGCCCATGCCCCGGGCCTGCTGGCCCAGCGTCAGCAGCGCCAACAAGCCGCGCTGGCGCGCGTAGTTGCCGATTTCGGCATGAAACTGCGGGCCGTGGTCACCCACTTCACCCATGTCACCCAGCACCAGCAAGTGCGGGCCGGGCAGCTCGGCCAGCAAGTCAATGGCGGCGCGTACCGAGTCCGGGTTGGCGTTGTAGGTGTCGTCCACCACGCTCAGCGCCCGGCCACCGATGCGCGCGGCAAATACCCGCGAGCGGCCCTTGACCGGTGCAAACGCTTCCAGCCCACGCGCAATCGCCGCCAGGGGTGCACCGGCGGCGAGCGCGCTGGCCACGGCGGCCAGCGCGTTGCGCAGGTTGTGACGCCCGGCGATGTGCAGCGCAAAAGCCAATGGCCCGGCCGGCGTCTGCACGCGCGCCTGCCAGTGCCCCTGGGCCCAGTGGGCCGCGTCCAGCCGGATGTCGGCCAGTGCACCCTCGCCAAAGCACAGGCAGGCCCGCGCCCCCGCCAGCGAGGCCCACAGCGGCGTAAATTCTTCATCGGCGGGAAACACCGCGATGCCCCGCTCAGCCAGCGCGCTGATGGCAGCGCCGTTTTCGCCCGCCACGGCCTGCACCGTGGCCATGAATTCCATGTGTTCGCGTTGCGCGTTGTTGACCAGCGCCACGGTTGGACGGGCAATGTCTGCCAGGTAGCCAATTTCCCCGGGGTGGTTCATGCCGAGTTCCACCACGCCCACCTGGTGCGACGCGCGCAGGCGCAACAGGGTGAGCGGCACACCGATGTCGTTGTTGAGGTTACCTTGGGTCCACAGGGCGGCCTCGCCCTTCCAGGCCTGCAGGATGGCGGCAATCATCTGCGTGACGGTGGTCTTGCCGTTGCTGCCGGTTACCGCAATCAACGGCAAACTGAACTGGGAACGCCAGCCAGCGGCCAACTGACCCAGGGCGACCCGGGTGTCATCGACCTCAATGCCCGAGGCACCGGCGGGCAGCTTGCCGCGGTGCGCCAGCGCCGCTTGGGCACCTTGCGCAAAGGCCTCGGCCAGAAAGTCATTGGCGTCGAAGCGTTCACCCTTGAGCGCGACGAACAGGTCGCCGGCTTGCAGCGTTCGGGTGTCGGTGTGCACACGCTGCAGCGGCGTGGCGGCGTTGCCGACCAGCCGCGCGCCGGGCAGCCACTGCAAGGCCTGTTGCAAGTTCATCATGCGCGGGCCCTTCGGGTAGCCAGCGCCGCCCGCGCATGGGCCATGTCTGAGAAAACATGCTTGACGCCCGCAACCTCCTGATAGTCCTCATGCCCTTTGCCAGCGATCAGCACCACGTCACGGGCGTCGGCGGCGCTCAGAGTTTCCTCAATCGCCAGCGCCCGGTCGGCCTGCACCCGGACTTGGCGGTTGTGGCTCAGGCCCAGCAAAATCTGGCTGATGATGGCCTCGGGCTTTTCACTGCGCGGGTTGTCGCTGGTGACCACCACGGCGTCGGCGGTCTTTTCAGCCACCGCCGCCATCAGCGGGCGCTTGGTGGTGTCGCGGTCGCCGCCACAGCCAAACACGCACCAAAGCTTGCCGCCGCGCTGCAGCGCCAGCGGGCGCAGCGCTTGCAAAGCTTTGTCCAGCGCGTCGGGCGTGTGGGCGTAGTCCACCGCCACCAGCGGTTGCCCGTCCAGTGCCAGCCGCTCCATGCGGCCCGGCACCGCCAGCAGGCTGCCGCAGGCCTGCACCGCGTCAGCCAGGGACACGCCCAGCGTGCGCATGGCGGCAATCACGCCCAGCAGGTTGGACACGTTGTAGTGGCCGACCAGCTGGGTCTGCAGGCGGTGCTGCTCGGGCCCCTCGCACACCGCAAAGCTCAGGCCGCCCGCGTGGTAGCCGATCTCGCGCGCCTGCAGCCGCGCGGGCTCAACACACGACACAGTCCACAGGTCAAGCTTGCCGCCTGCCAGCGTGGCGGCAAGCTCGGCGCCTTTGGCGTCGTCCAGGTTGATGACGGCCGCACGCAGGCCTGACCAACGAAACAGCTGTGCCTTGGCCTCCCAGTAGGCCGCCATGGTGCCGTGGTAGTCCAGGTGGTCCTGCGAGAAGTTGGTGAAGATGGCCACCCGAATTTGGGTGCCGTCGAGCCGCCGCTCCACGATGCCGACCGACGAGGCCTCGATCGCGCAGGCCTTCAGGCCGGCGTCGGCAAAACCGCGCAAGTGGCGTTGCAGCAGCACCGGGTCGGGGGTGGTCAGGCCGTTGAACTCGACGTTCGGTGGCTGGCCGATGCCCAAAGTGCCCACCAGCCCGCATGGAATATGCGCTGGGCGCTTCAAATTTGACAATGCCTGAGCCAGCCACCAGGCGGTTGAGGTTTTACCGTTGGTGCCGGTCACGGCCAGCAGGTCAAGCTGGGTTGAGGGCGTTTCGTAGTAAGCCGCGGCAATCGGGCCGGTGGCCGCCTTGAGCTGGCCATAGGTGGCCACCGCCTCACCGGTGAAGCCAAAGGCCACGGCGCCCTCTTCTTCCACCAGGCAGGCCGTCGCCCCCTGCGCCAGCGCGGCAGGCACATGCTTGCGCCCATCGGTCGCGGCACCGGGCCAGGCAATGAAGCCGTCGCCCGGGCCGACCTTGCGGCTGTCAGCATGCAAGTTGCCAGTGACGCGCTGGCGCAGCCAGCGCGCGGCTTCGGTGGGGCTGTGCAGTGGCTGCATCAGAACGACTCCTCCACTTCCCGGGCGACGATCTGCGGCTTGACAGCCATGTCGGGCTGCACACCCATCATGCGCAGCGTCTGCTGCACTACTTCGCTGAACACCGGGGCGGCTACCGCGCCACCGTAGTACTGGCCGGCACTGGGCTCGTCGATCATGACCGCGACGATGATGCGCGGCTTGTCGATCGGTGCCATGCCGGTGAACCAGGAACGATATTTGTTGGTGGCGTAAGCCTTGCCAATCTGCTTGTGGGCGGTGCCTGACTTGCCACCTACCGAATAACCCAGCGTCTGCGCCTTGGGGCCGGTGCCGCCGGGCCCGGCGGCCATCTGCAGCATCTTGCGCACCGCCGCTGCCGTCTCGGCTGACAGCACCTGCACCCCGGCAGCGGGCTGGTCGGTCTTGAGCAAGGTGGCGGGAATGATCTGCCCGTCGTGGGCAAAAACTGTGTATGAACGGGCCATCTGGAACAGGCTGGCAGACAGGCCGTAGCCATACGCCATGGTGGCCTGCTCAATGGGCTTCCAGGTCTTGTACGGGCGCAAGCGTCCGGTGGCGGCCCCCGGGAACTGCAATTGCGGCTTCTGACCAAAACCGGCCTGGGAAAAAAGCTCCCACATCTCGCGTGGCTGCATCTGCATGGCGAGCTTGACGGTGCCAACGTTGCTGGACTTTTGCAGCACCTCTTCGACCGTGAGCACGCCGTGCGGGTGGGCGTCGGAAATGGTCGAGCCGGTAATCTGGATGCGGCCCGGCGCGGTCTGGATCGGCGTCAACGGCTTGACCCGCCCGCTCTCCAGTGCCAAGCCAACGGTAAATGGCTTCATGGTCGAACCGGGCTCGAACACATCGGTCAACGCGATGTTGCGCAGCTGGGCCCCCGAGAGGTTTTGCCGCTTGTCGGGCACATAGCTGGGGTAGTTGGCCAACGCCAGCAATTCGCCGGTGACGGCGTCCAGCACCACCACACTGCCGGCCTTGGCCTTGTGCGCCTGAATCGCCTCACGCAGCTTTTGGTAGGCAAAGAACTGGACCTTGCTGTCAATCGACAGTTGCAGGTCGCGCCCGTCAACCGCGGGAACGATGTCGCCCACATCTTCAACCACCCGGCCCATGCGGTCCTTGATCACACGGCGTGAACCGGCGCGCCCGGCCAGCTCGTTGTTGAAGGCCAACTCGATGCCTTCCTGGCCCTGGTCTTCGACACTGGTAAAGCCCACCACATGCGCAGCGGACTCGCCCTCGGGGTACTTGCGCCGGTATTCCTTGCGCTGGTAAATGCCCTTGAGGTTGAGCGCCGCAATCTCCTGCGCCGCCGACTCTTCCAGCTGACGCTTGATCCAGACAAAGGTCTTGTCTTCGTCGGCCAGCTTCTTGTTCAGGTCGGCCAGCGGCATGTTCAACAGCTTGGCCAGTTTTGCCAATTGGGCGGGCGTGGCGTCCACGTCTTCGGGAATCGCCCAGACGCTGGGCGCAGGCACTGAGGTCGCCAGCAGCAAGCCATTGCGGTCCAGAATGCGGCCCCGGTTGGCTGGCAACTCCAGGGTGCGGGCAAAGCGCACTTCGCCCTGGCGCTGGAAAAAATCATTGCCGAACACCTGAACCCACGCCGCCCGGCCAACCAGGCCCGCAAAGCCCAGCGCAATCGCCGCCACAATGAACTTGCTGCGCCACACCGGCGTTTTGCTGGCCAGCAGCGGGCTGGAGGTGTAGAGCACGCTGCGGCTCATGGACGGGCCCCCGCTGTATCCGCACCAACAGGCTGGGACGAGTGCTTGACGTACTGCGTGATGGCCGCTGTGGCCGGG
Source organism: Ramlibacter sp. 2FC (assembly GCA_943369755.1). Lineage (GTDB taxonomy): Bacteria > Pseudomonadota > Gammaproteobacteria > Burkholderiales > Burkholderiaceae_C > CALROG01. The sequence continues at coordinate 21,927 of CALROG020000025.1, read as the reverse complement.
CGCATTTGCAACTGTTCACGCGCCAGCTTTTCAACCCGGGCAGGCGTGGCCTGGGAGCGCTTTTCAAACTGCAGGCGCTCGGCCTCGACCTCCAGCCGGCGCGCCTCGCTGCGGGCGCGGTCAACTTCGGTGAACAGGCGGCGCGACTGGTACTGGGTGTGCACCAGGTACAGCGCGCTGACCAGCACAGCCAGCAACAAGACCAGGTTCAGCCTTGTCATGCGACCCCCACGCTTGCGGCCCAGGCCGCTGCGCTGCCCCCCAAGGGGGCGTGAGCTTGCTTGAAGCGGTTCGGCGCTGCGCTCGTCATGCGACCCCCACGCTTGCGGCCCAGGCCGCTGCGCTCGTCATGCCGAAGTCCTCTGAGCCACACGCATGATGGCGCTGCGCGAACGCGGGTTGGCGGCCACTTCGGCGGCAGACGGCTTGACCCGGTCCAGCGCCTGCAGCTTCATGGCCTTGGGCTGGGCAAACGGGGCCCGGCGGTCAAACACCTCGCGTGAATTCGCGACGATGAACTGCTTGACGATGCGGTCTTCCAATGAATGGAAACTGATCACCACCAGCCTGCCCCCCGGTTGAAGTACATCAAGGCTGGCCTCTAGCGCCTGTTGCAGCTCTTCAAGCTCGGCATTGATGAAAATCCGAAAAGCCTGAAATGTGCGCGTTGCAGGGTCCTGGCCCGGCTCGCGGGTTTTGACCGTGCCAGCCACGAGCTGGGCCAGCTCGGCGGTGGTTGAAATTGCGCCCCGCTCTTGTCGGCGAGCAACAATCGCCTTTGCAATCTGAACAGCAAACCGTTCTTCGCCATAGTCACGAATCACCTCCGCGATCTGTTGAACATCGGCTGTTGCCAGCCACTGGGCCACACTTTGGCCGCGCGTGGTGTCCATGCGCATGTCCAGCGGGCCATCGAATCTGAAACTGAAGCCGCGAGCCGGGTTGTCGATCTGCGGCGAACTCACACCCAGGTCCATCAACAGGCCCGCCGCGCTGCCCGGCGGCAACTCGCCCAACTGGCGAAAGCCCTGGTGAAGAATGGAAAAACGCGCATCGGTGATGCGCGAGGCTTCTGCAATGGCGTCGGTATCCCGGTCGATGGCCACCAGGCGGCCTTGCGGCCCCAGCCGCGAGAGGATCAGGCGGGAGTGGCCGCCGCGGCCAAAGGTCGCGTCGATGTAGGTTGAATCCGGATTGCTGACTGAAGCGTTGCCAAAGAGGGACTCGACTGCTTCGTTCAACAAGACGGTGGTGTGTTGCCATGTGGGGTCCACCGTCTTCTTTCAAAAAGAGAAGTCCTTGAAGACGTCGGGCATTTCACCCTGCATCGCCTGCGCTTCCTTGGCGTCGTAAGTCGCCTTGTCCCACAGCTCGAAGTGGTTGCCCATGCCCAGCAACATGGTGTCCCGGGTAATGCCGGCCCCTGCGCGCAATTCGGGGGAAATCAGCACGCGACCGGTGCCGTCAAGCTCCATGTCCATCGCATTGCCCAGAAACACCCGCTTCCACCACTGGGCCGACATCGGCAAAGCACCAATGCGCTCGCGAAATTTCTCCCACTCAGGGCGCGGGAAAATCATCAGACACCCATGCGGGTGCTTGGTAATGGTCAGTTGACTCTGGGCGGTGGCGCTCAGCACGTCACGGTGCCGGGTCGGCACAGAAAGCCTACCCTTCGCATCCAGACTGAGAGATGAAGCCCCTTGAAACACTGATGTGCACCCTCTTGTTAAAAGCAATCATTTGGAGAAGGCAAAACGCACTTTTCTCCACTTAATTGCACTTTTTTGCACTGTATCAGGAAAAGAACTCAACGCAAGCGGCTTGCTACAAATTTTTGCAATGAAATCAACGACTTAGAAGCGTTTTCGCATGCGGCAACGGCATGAAAAACGTTCTAGATTAAGCACTTAGCGCGGGCTGTGAATGTGATGCCTGAAGAAGCCGGGCAATTCGGCCTGGCGCATTCGGCTGCGCCCGGACTGGCAAACTCAGTCGTGGCGCGAAATGACGCGCGCGTGCTCGCTGATGCCAATGACGTTGAAAAACGCCGCCACCAGCCGATGCACTTCAGTGAAGCGAACCTGACGGCCTTCACCCTGACGGGCAGTAACCCAATTGAGCAATGTGCCCGCCGCCGAGAAGTCGATGCGGATCAGGCGGGCGCAGGAGATAACCATGACGTCGGCACCCAGCAGCTTGTTCTCCAGCGTATCCAGCGCCTCCGTGGCGTCACCCAGAATCTGCCCGGCCAGCTCGACCGTGGACACGTTGGTCATCTGCGAACTCAAAGACGGCAGCTGGGTGTCGCCATAACCGGCGCTCAGGCTGGAAGGAAGTGAGTCACGGAAGGCCTCGCCAATGATGGTGTGCCCCGCGACATAGCTGCCATCAGACTGCAAGGGCTTGTATTCGCAGCGCGCGCTGTCCCAGGACGGTGGCGACACCTCGTAGGTAACGCAGTAATCCAGCGCCACCAGTTCAAATTCATCCGGCCGGTGCATCACCCGCAGCACCTCCATGCGCAGGCGCCACCAGGCGGCGTTGACGTCACGGTCGCCCGAGGGCGTGGCCTGCTGCAGCACCCGCTCCAGCACTTCGGCCGCAATGAAGCGCAACTGCACCGGCTGCGCGGCCCATTGGGTGAACAACTTGGTCAGAGGTTCAATCGCCGGGGCTTCGATCACGTTGAGCTTGGCCCAGCTCAAGCGCCACGGCGCAGGTGCCTTGCCAAGAGCCACATTGAGTGCGGCCAGGGTCTGGGTGCCAAAGTTGCCGGGGCAGGTCCAGTCCGCAGCCTGGGTCGACCCTGCACCCGCAGCAGATGCTGCGCCGGCCGCTGCACCCATACGGCCCACCGCTTCGGGAATAGAAAACCACTGGGGTGCCGAGCGGTTAAAACGCCCGGCAAAGTCAATCGCCGCACTCTCGAACCGGTCTTGCTGTCCAGTGGCACGGTAAAGGTCAAACAGCGTCATCCAGGTTTCGTCGTGGTCGACGCGCGCACCTTTGGGACTCAGCACTTCCAGCAGGCCGGCTTCTGCGCCTTTGTCGTCGCCATTGGCGAAACGGATCGACGCTTCTTCCAGCTCCGGGTCGTGGGCGAACTCTTCGACATCCATGGCCACCAGCTTGGACGCTGAAAAGCCGGTGGTCTGCCCGCCCTCATAGTGAGCAGCCATGGGGCTGGGCGCGGCGGTCGAGCCCGCCACCGTGACGCGGGTGGGCGTGGGTGCAGGGGTGGGTGCCGCGCGAGGTGGCTGCGCCGGTGCCGCGCGTGGCGGGCGCGGCACCGAAGCGGCGGGTATGACCGAATCCATCATCGGTGGCAAGCTCAAAGGCGCTGTGATTTGCGTCTTTTCCGCCGCCAGCGGCTGTGGTTCTGTCCTGGAATAGGCCGGCCGAGCGGCACCGGAGCCGTCGATCGGCGGCAAGGTAGAAGAATTGCCCATCTGCGACGACGCCGGGTAATTGGTGTGAACCGACGAGTCGCCGTGTTTGGTCTTCCACCACTGCATCGACATCTGGGCTTCAATCTCGTCGATTTTCTTCAACGTCATGGCCCGGTCATCGGGCTTGGACGGCATGGAACTCTGGAAGAACGAAGGCCGGGCCGCGGGGTCTTGCCCCGCCATAACCTCACTGCGGCGCATCTTGCGCAGCATGTCGAACTCGCGTTTGCGGACGAAGTCGTTGCGCCGCTTGCGCTCGATCATCTCCTTGAGCATCTGCTTGGAGTAGGTGCTCTCGCGGTCAGCTTCTTGCTGGTCGAGGTCGGCCCAATTGGTCGTCGGGTTACGGACGAACTTCACTACCTTAGACAGCAATCCACCGTTGTCGTCTTTGGCCATGGCAGGGCTTGAGGTAGTAGCGTTGCGTCGCGGAAGCAGGAACCGGCTCAGTCCCCGAACATCTTCTGCTTGAGCTCGCGGCGCTGCTGCGCTTCCAGTGACAGCGTGGCGGTTGGCCGGGCCATCAGGCGGCCGACGCCAATCGGCTCGCCAGTTTCGTCGCAGTAACCATAGTCACCGGCGTCAATGCGCTGGATCGACTGCTCGATCTTCTTGAGCAGCTTGCGCTCGCGGTCACGGGTGCGCAATTCGAGCGCGTGCTCTTCTTCAATGGTGGCGCGGTCGGCCGGGTCGGGCACCACAACCGTGTCTTCGCGCAGGTGTTCGGTGGTTTCGCCAGCGCTGTTCAGGATTTCCTGCTTGAGCTGGGACAACTTCAGCCGGAAGAACGCCATCTGCTTGTCGTTCATGTACTCGGTGTCGGGCATTGCCAAGACCTCGGCGTCTGACAGCTGATCGACCGTCTTGGTCTTCCAGTTGTTGGCGAGCTTGGGGTCTTTTTTTACAGCCAGGGGCGGCGGGAGAACCGGAACCGGTGGAGACATGGTTTTGTTGTAACTGGACTTGGCCGCAGTAGACGCGACCGACTGGGCCATCGACGGCACCGTGATCTGGGCCAGCCGTGAAGACGGCTTGGGCGCTCTGGGCGGCACCGGGGTGAGGGCAACGGGCGTCGGTGCCACGGGCGGCGCGGACTTGACGGCAGGTTTGGGCGCTGGCTGCGCCTTTTTGGCGGCGGCGGGAACAGCTTTGGTGGCGAGAGATGTCACTGGCTTGGCTTTGGTGACCGGCTTGGCCACCGCTTTCTTGGCAACGGGTTTCGTCGCCGGTTTGGTTTTGCTGACCGGCTTGGTGGCCGGCTTCGATTTGACTGCCGCCGCGGCCTTGGTCACTGGTTTGGCCTTGGCACCAGGTTTGGCCTTGGTCACAGGCTTGGCCTTGGCAACAGGTTTGGTCGCGGGTTTGGCCGGCTTGGCTGCCGCTTTCTTCACCGCAGGTTGAGCCACAGGCTTGGCTGCCGGCTTGGTCTTGGCAGTGGGCTTGTGGGTTTTGGCTACGGTCTTGGTTTTTTTGGCTGGGGCTTTCACGTCTTGTCTCCTTGCGGAAGCGGCGGCTTCAGGTGCCTCGCTGCGGCCCGCAGACCTGCTCTTTTTTGACTCGGTGGGGCCTTCATGAGAGCGAGTTATACCCTGATTGTTGGCCACGGCGCGCCTCGTGCGCGGGTTTTCACCGGCACCTTCCGGCACCGGCTTGCCAACAGCAAAGCCCATCAGTTGCAGAATCGAGACAATCATCTGGCTCTCCCACCAAGACCCCGGATCAAGCCGCGAACCCCTGCCCCTGGAACGGGGGCTCGCAAAAGGCCCCAAGCCTAACTCAAATAAGGCTCTGCTCCAGCCCCTGCAAAAAAATGTCTTTGGGCAGGTCAATACCAATGAACACCATCTTGCTGGTGCGTGCTTCACCCACTGCCCAGGGCGGCCCCAGGTCGCTGCCCATGAGTTGATGCACCCCCTGAAAGATCACCTTGCGTTCTGTGCCATTCATGTTCAGCACGCCCTTGTAGCGCAGCATGCGCGGGCCATAGATATTGACGATCGCGCCCAGAAAATCTTCCAGCTTGGCAGCGTCAAAAGCCCGCTCGGACCGAAAAACGAAGCTTTTCACGTCGTCGTCGTGGTGGTGATGGTGGCCGTGGGCCTCTTGTGCATGTGAAGGGTGGTCGCAGTGCTCGCCCGGTGCATGGTCGTGGCCGTGGTCATGCCCGTGGTCGTGGCCGGCGTGGCCGTGATCGTCTTCCTTGAGAAAATCCGGGTCGATGTCCAACTTGGCGTTGAGGTTAAAGCCGCGCAGGTCAAACACGTCTTTGATCGCCACTTGACCGAAATGCACCGCCTGCTGTGGCGCGCGGGGGTTCATGTGCTTGAGGCGGTGCATCAGCGCGTCGGTCTGATCCTTGTCCACCAGGTCGGTCTTGCTGATGAAAATCTGGTCGGCAAAGCCAACCTGGCGACGCGCCTCCTGCCGGTCATTGAGCTGCTGGGCAGCGTGCTTGGCATCCACCAGCGTCAGGATCGAGTCCAGCAGGTAGCTTTCGGCGATTTCGTCGTCCATGAAGAAGGTTTGAGCCACCGGGCCGGGGTCGGCCAGGCCGGTGGTTTCGATCACCACACGGTCAAAGTCGAGTTCGCCCTTGCGCTTTTTCTGGGCCAGGTCTTGCAGCGTGGCGCGCAAGTCTTCGCGGATGGTGCAGCAGATGCAGCCGTTGCTCATCTGGATGATCTGCTCCTTGCTGTCGGTCACCAGAATGTCGCTGTCGATGTTTTCTTCGCCAAACTCGTTCTCGATCACGGCGATCTTCTGGCCATGGGCTTCGCTCAGCACGCGCTTGAGCAGGGTGGTTTTGCCCGAGCCGAGAAAGCCGGTCAGGATGGTGGCAGGGATCAGGGACATGGGCAAATCTCGGGACCGAAGAGGTGGGCAGTTTAGCGGCGAAATCAAGCCCCCGCCGGGCTGGCCCTATCCCTTGCGCACGACCACCAGCCCCTTGAGGTACTCGCCTTCCGGAAAGTTGATGGTCATGGGGTGGTCGGGCGCACCGCCCATTCGCTCGCTGATATAGCCGTCCACGCCAGCGTCCAGCCCGGCCGAGGCCACGATCTTGTGGAACAGGTCGGCGCTGATGCCACCCGAGCATGAGTAGGTAAACAACACCCCACCCGGCTCCAGCAGCTTGAAGGCCAGGCGGTTGATGTCCTTGTAGGCGCGCGCAGCGCGTTCGGCATGGGCCGCTGTGGGGGCCAGCTTGGGCGGGTCGAGCACGATGGCGTCAAAGCTTCGGCCCGCCTCAATGAAGGCGCGCAGCGAGGCATTGACGTCGGCATCCATGAAGCTGGCACGGCTGGCAGCAAAGCCGTTCAGCGCCAGGTGGGCCGTGGCACGCGCCAGCGCCGGGGCGGACGAGTCGATCGACGTCACGTGCCCGGCCCCGCCGGCCAGCGCCGCCACGGTGAAGCCACCGGTGTAGCAGTAGCAATTGAGCACGCGCTGAAACTGCAAGCGCCGGGTGTAGTCGGCAAAGCGTTTGCGGCTGTCGCGCTGATCGAGGTAAAAGCCGGTTTTGTGGCCGGTGGCAATATCGACCGTGAGCTGCCAGTCATGCTCCTGGATCGTCAGCTCCGTGGAGCCGCTGCCGCGCAGCCAGCCCGTGGCCGGTGCCAGGCCTTCAAGCTGGCGGCTGCTGGCGTCGGAGCGCTCATAAAGCTGACTCAGGCCGGTGGCGGCCAGCAGCGCGTCGGCGAGCACTGGCTTCCAGCGCTCTGCGCCAGCACCCAGAAATTGCGCCACCAGGGTGTCGCCATAGCGGTCAACGATCAGCCCGGGCAGGCCGTCAGACTCCCCATGAACCAGCCGCAGGCCATTGCTTTGTATGTCGAATCGGGCTCTGGCCCGCACAGCGTTTGCGCAAGCCGCTATAAAAAAAGGAGCATCGATGCGCTGGGTTTCGTCAAAACTCCAGGCCCGTACCCGGATTTTTGACGCCGGGCTGAAGGCACCCCAGGCCAGAAAGCGGCCGTCGTGCGACTCCACCCGCACGGTTTCGCCCGCATCCGCGCTGCCCCTGGCAATGGCCGAGTCGAACACCCAGGGGTGGCGGCGCAACAGGGAACGTTCTTTTCCCTCTTTCAGTCGGATGCTTTTCATGACGCGTATTGTCGGGGCTGCGCCGCAGCGGGTCGGTACCGACCACGCGCACAATAGCCGGTCGTGAGGAGAAGCAAATATGAGGTGTTGGGCGCGCAGGTTGCGGCTGGGGCTGGCCGTCCTGCTTGTGACATTGAGTTCGGGCCTGGTGGCGAGCCGTACGGTGCTGGAGCTGGACACGGCGCGCCAGCCAGTGGCGCTGGCCGACTGGGGCGATAGCTGGACCGACGCCACCGGCCAGGCCACGCCCGAGCAAGTGGCAGGCCAGGCCGAAGACCGCTGGCAACCCACCCGCACCAATGCGGTCTACCCGTTGCACACCGGGCAGGTGCTGTGGTTTCGCATCACGGTGCCACCGGCCCCCGACACCGAGCGCTGGTACCTGGAAGTTCCTTACGCCTCGGTCGATCGGGCATCGCTGTACACCCAGGACAGCGCCGGGCGCTGGAACGAACAGCGCGCCGGAGATTCCGTGGCGGTGGCCGACTGGCCGGTGCCGCACCGCCACCCGTTACTGCCGATCGTGGTGTCAGCCGAGGAACCGCGGCGCTATCTGTTGCGCATCGAAAACCCGCACAGCTTCAGCGCCCCCCTGATGTTTGTGAGCGAAAGCTATCTTTATCGCAGCGAACAGCGGGTGTCGCTGATTCTGGGCATTTACTTCGGGCTGGCCGGGTTGGCCGTGACGCTGTCTATCCTCAGCGCGGTATCGCTGCGCGACACCAGCTACGCCCTGTATGCCCTCGCTGTGGCCTTGATGGCACTGACGCAAGCCTGCCTGACCGGCATTGCGGGCCTGCATTTGTGGCCCGGCCTGCCCTGGTGGAACGATGTCTCTCCACTGGTACTGTCAATCCTTACCGTGGCGGCCTTGCTGTGGTTCGCTTCGACCGTGGTGTCACTGGCCGAGCGTTCGCGCGGGCTCAACCGCGCCGTGCTGGCCATGGCGGCCTTGAGCGTGGTCGCCAGCCTGGCCGTGATGCTGCTGCCCAACACCTTGCGTATGCAAATCATGGTCCCGTACATCGTGGCGTCCATGCTGATGGGGCTGTTGTTCTTGCTATGGGCATGGCGGCGCGGCGACCGCTTTGGCCTGTGGCTGCTGCTGGGTTCGCTGCCGGTGATCGTCGCCTCCCTGTTCCCGCTGGCGCGCCTGACAGGACAGATCCCGATCAGCTTCCTGACGCAGTACGGCATGCAAATCGCCGTAGCGTTCGAGCTGCCGGTGCTGCTGGTAATTTTGATGCTGCGCAGCCAGCAGCGGCGCGAACACAACCGTCGCATCCAGGGGCTGGACCGGGTTGACCCGGCCACCGGTTTGATCAACGGCCAGGTGTTCGCGGAACGCATGATCCAGATGATTGCGCGCTCGCAGCGGCTCAAGCATCAAAGCGTGGTGCTGGTGATTGACGTGGTTAACGTGGATGCCGTTGCCCGCGAGTTTGGCCGTGGCTCGGCCGAAGAGCTGCCGCTGCGGGTGGCGGGGCGGCTGATGACCGCCGCCCGCGAAATCGACAGCGTGGCCCGCTTGTCGGAGCGTCGCTTCGGCATGCTGGTGGAAGGCCCGCTGACTCCGGAAGAAGCCGCCCAGTGCGCCCCGCGCGTGGTGGCGCGCGGCCTGATGCCGTTCAAGAACAAACCGATCGACTGGGTAGCGCAGTTACGGGTGGCCCAGGCACTGGTGCCGCTGGACGCAGACGATGCGAAGGTCGTTATCGAACAGCTCGGTGCGGTGCTGGCGGCCGTGCCGCCCGACAGCAAACGCGCAGTGTTCCTGCTGCGCGAATGATCAGGGCTTGGCTTTGTCGCGGTGGGCGCGCGGGTGCGCGGCGTCGTAGGCCTTGGCAAGGTGCTGGAAGTCCAGCCGGGTGTAGACCTGCGTGGTGGTGATGTTGGCGTGGCCCAGCAGTTCTTGTACGGCCCGCAAATCGCTGCTGGACTGCAGCAGGTGGCTGGCAAACGAATGGCGCAGCATGTGCGGGTGCACCGGTGTGGCCAGCCCGCTGAGCAGGCTGCGCCGCTTCAGGCGCTGCCAGACTGCTTGCGCTGTCAGCCGGGTGCCATGAAGCCCGGTGAACAGTGCAGCCTGCGGCTGGCCCTGGTGCAGTAACGCAACGGTGTCGCGCAGCGCCAGCCAGTGCTGTAGCGCGGCAACTGCCTTGCTGCCCACCGGCACGCTGCGGCGTTTGCTGCCCTTGCCCAGCACATGGGCTTCACCGGCCACAAGGTCAACCCAGCCGCGTGCCGCCGTACTGGCGCGGGCGTCCAGCCCTACCAGTTCACCCACCCGCAGGCCGCAGCCATACAGCAGCTCCACCATGGCAGCGTCGCGGGCTTCGAGCCAGGGGTCGGCTCGATCGTTGTGGTACCCGGCCAGTTGCATGGCGTCGTCTACCGCGAGCGCCTTGGGCAGCGGCTTGGGGGCCTTGGGGGCGCGCACGTCTTGCACCGGGTTGCTGGCAACCAGACCAAGACGTCCCAGCCAGGAATAAAAACCGCGCCAGCCCGAAAGAATCAGCGCAATGCCGCGCCCGCTGCGCCCGCCGCCATGCATTTGCGCGACCCAGCGGCGTATGTGGGCGTTTTGCACCTGAGGCAGCAGCACGCCAGCCTGGGCCGCGTTGTCAGCCAGTTTTTGCAAATCAAGCGCATACAGTTCCACGGTGCGCTGCGCCAGGCGCTTTTCCACGCGCACATGTTCGAGGTACTTCTCGACCAGTGCGGCGTCCGGGCTCATGCTTTAGTCGTGCCGCAGCCGCGACAGCGCGGCGCTGGCAAGTTCAGAGATGCGCTCAAGAAAGTCTGTGCCCATGTTGCTGTTAAAGCGCTGCGGGTCGGGCGAGGCCAGCACCAACATGCCAAATGCCGGGCTGGTATTGCCCGCAGTGCTGTCGCGCAACGGCACCAATGCAATCGACATGGCCAGGGCGGGATCTTCCAGCCAGGTTGCGGCCTCAAAGCCTGCGTTGACGCCGCAGTAAGGCTGGGCCAGCGACGAGGCAAAGGTTCTGGCGTCTTCACTCACACCTTCGGCGAAGGCTTCGCTGCCATAGCGCGCGTCTACCGCCCAGACCTTGATGGCCACCTGCGGCACCATGAACTGGGTGGCGACACTGGCCGAAATGGTCGCGGGCAGTGCGCGTGCTGCCTGCACCATGAACAGGTTGCGCGCCCAGCGTTGCAGCCGGTCGGCAATGGCCATGTTCTCGGTGCCGTGGCGGATCATGTCCATCATGCGGTGCTCAAGCAGCTTGATCTTTTCGCGCAGCATCTCAGCCTGGCGCTCTTGCAGGCTCACGGCACGGTTGCCGTGCGGGCTGGTCAACTGCACCGCCCCAAGCAGTTCGGCGTGGCGCTCGAAGAAATTCGGCGTGTTGGCCAGGTAATTGGCGATGTCGTCTTCGGTAATCGGATTCATGGGTGTTTGGGTCATGTTGCCTTCAATCGGGTATGTCAATTTCACCTTCAAACACGCGCTCGGCCGGGCCGGTCATGCGCACCGATGCCCAACCCTCACCTTGCGCGCCGCTCCATTCGATGGACAGGCGCCCACCACGGGTATCCACCTCGACCTGTGAATCCAGCAGGCCGAGCCGGATGCCGGCCACCACCGCCGCGCAGGCACCGGTGCCGCAGGCCAGGGTTTCACCGGCACCGCGCTCGTAAACCCGCAACCGGATGTGGCTGCGGCTCACCACCTGCATGTAGCCGGCGTTAACCCGGTTTGCAAAGCGCGGGTGTTGCTCGACCCGTGGGCCCTGGCTGAGCACCGGCGCGCTGTCCACATCTGGCACCACCTGCACCGCATGCGGGTTGCCCATCGACAGAACTGCTACAAAAATGGTAGTGGCTTGCGCAGCATTGACGGGGGCTAGCGGCCATTTATGCCAGGAACCAGAGTCTTGTGGGTTGATGCCGCTGGTGTCAAACGGAATGGCAACCGGATCGAACACGGGTGGCCCCATGTCCACAGTCACCCGCCCGTCAGCCCCCAGGCTGAGCACCAGCGTGTTGTTGACGGTCTTGACGCGCACCACATCCTGGGTGGTCAGGCCCTGGTCGCGCACATAGCGCACAAAGCAGCGTGCGCCGTTGCCGCAGTGCTCGACCTCGCCGCCGTCGCTGTTGTGAATCACGTATTCAAAATCAATGCCCGGTGAGGGCGACGGCCGCACCGACAGAATTTGGTCGGCTCCCACACCAAAGTGGCGGTCGGCCAGAAACCGGTACTGCGCCGCCGTGAGGTTCAGACGGCCACGGGTTTCGTCGAGCACCACGAAGTCGTTGCCCGCGCCCTGCATCTTGGTGAAGCGGATTCGCATGACGCGGGATTATCCGCTCAAGCCGCGCCCTGCCGATAATGTGCGCATGACCCGACCCTCCCAGCTGTTGCACGCTCAGCGTGAACCCGCGCCTACCCGCCCCGCAGCCACGGTGCTGTTGCTGCGCGACGGCGCGGATGGCGTGCAAGTGCTCATGACCCGCCGCTCCATGACCGCCAGTTTCGCCCCGGGGGCGTACGTGTTCCCCGGCGGCGGTGTGGACGCTGCCGACGCAGCGGCGCACCCGCTCGCCGCGCGTCGACCCGGCCAGAGCGACTTGCACCTGACACAGGCGATTGCCGCGATTCGCGAAAGCTTTGAAGAGCTGGGGGTGCTGCTGGCGCGCCACGCCGATGGCCGCGTTGCCAATGCCGCCGACATTGCCGCTGTTGACCGTAAAGCCCCGTTTGCCGCCCAGTGCCAGGCGCGCGGCCTGACTTTGGCGGCCGATAGCGTGTTTGTGTTGGCCCACTGGACGACTGACCGCGACCTGCCCCGGCGCTTTGACGTGCCGTTCCTCGTCGCTCGCATGCCCGAGGGCCAGGAGCCCGTGGCCGACGAGGCCGAGCAGTTTGAGCCAGTATGGGTGCGCCCGGCTGACGCCCTTGCGCGCCACGAAGCCGGGCAGTTCTTCATCATCTTTCCGACCATCCGAACGCTGCAGCGGTTGCGCAGTTTCGCCACGGTCAATGCCGTGCTGGCCGCCTGCGCCGGCGAACAACCGCTATGGACCAGTTGCCCGCGCGCGGGCTGGCTGGCGGGCCACGAGGCGCGCTACATGGAACACGACCCGCCCTATGGCGAGCTGGCCCTGGTCTGCCCCGACGGTCAGATCCTGCACCACCTGGACTGGCGCACCGACCAGCCCGTGGCGCTGCTGAAGAACCTGCAGCGCCTGACCGCACCCAACCCCGGCGCAATGACCGGCCCGGGCACCAACAGCTACCTGGTGGGTGACCCGAATACCGGCTATATCGCCATTGACCCCGGTCCGGCCGACCCCGACCACCTGCAGCGGCTGTGGCGCGCCGCCGGGGGCGACATTCGCTACATCGTGTGCACCCATTCCCACCCGGACCATTCTCCCGGTGCGCGGCCCCTGCAAGCGCTGTGCGCGGCCAAGCCACCCGTGCTGGGCCTGCCATCAGCCGCCACGGCGCGCGCCGCCAGCCAGTTCACGCCTGATCGTTTGCTACAAAATGAGGAGCGGCTCACGCTTATCGGGGGCGGGCTAGAGCACACTTTGATGGTTATTCACACCCCGGGCCATGCCGCCAACCACCTGTGCCTGGTGTTGCTGCAAGACGGCTTGCTGTTCTCGGGCGACCATGTACTCAATGGCAGCACCACTGTGGTTGACCCGCCCGATGGCGACATGACCGACTACCTTGAGTCACTGGACAAGCTGGCCGCTGCCTGCGACACACACGGCATCGAGTTCATCCTGCCGGCCCACGGCTACGTGCTGGGTACGGCCAGGCAGGCGATCACCCAGCTCAAGGCGCACCGCCTCAAGCGCGAAGGCAAGATCATGGCGGCCATGCGGGCCCGGCCTGACGCGCCCCTGCAGGAGTGGCTGGAACTGGCCTACGACGATGTGCCGCCGCGCATGTGGCCGGTGGCCGAGCGCTCGTTGCTGGCCCATGTGCAGCGCATCCAGGCGCTACAGGGCAACCCGGAATGACGACCGTTGAACCGGTGCGCCTGGCCAAGCGCGTGGCTGAGCTCAAAGGCTGCTCGCGCAGCGAAGCCGAGAAATACATTGAAGGCGGCTGGGTCACGGTCAATGGCACAGTGATCGAGGTGCCGGCCTTCAAGGTCGCGCCGCAGCAGACCGTGGCGCTGGACGCCAACGCCACGCTCATGACGCAGGGGGAGGTAACGCTGCTGTTGCACAAGCCACCCGGCTATGAAGCGGGCCTGGGCGACGGCTCTGGCCCCCAGGGCAGCCGCAGCCGTGGTGCGCCAATGGCATTGCAACTGCTCACGCCCGCGGCCCATGCGCCCGGCGACACCAGCGGCATCCGGCTTTTGCAAAAACACTTTGCCAACCTCAAGGCCTTGATGCCGCTGCCCACCGAGGCCAGCGGCTTGGTGGTTTTCACGCAGGACTGGCGGGTGCAACGCAAACTCACCGAAGACGCCGAGCTGATTGAACAGGAAGTGATGGCCGAAGTGGCTGGAGCCGTCGCGCCCGAGCAGCTGCAGCGCCTGAGCCGTGGCCTGAGCTTTAATGGCCGGGCGCTACCGCCGGTGAAGGTCAGCGTGAGCAGCAGCAACGACGAGCAAACCCGGCTGCGCTTTGCGCTCAAGGGCGTGCGGCCGGGGCAAGTCCCGTTCATGTGCGACAGCGTCGGGCTGCGGCTGCTGGCGCTCAGGCGCATTCGCATTGGCCGGGTCGCCATGGGCCAGTTGCCGTTGGGCCAGTGGCGCTACCTGCTGGCGCACGAACGGTTTTGACACCGCACCGCATTCACACCAACCCCGATTGCCTCACCATGAGTCCGACTACCCCGCGCCCCCCGACGACACGCAACGCCATCTGGGTTTTGTTGCTCTTCATGCTGCCCATCACACTGCTGCTGTACGGCAACACCATGAAGGGCTGGTGGTGCTGTGACGATTCCCAACTGCTGAAATTCGCAATCAAGTATTCCCCGTGGCAGTACTTCACCGTGCCTGAAATCTGGCGTGAGGCGGTGAATTCCAGCCTGACGCCGCTGGAGGTGCTGGCGTATGACCTGGACCACGCGGTGTTTGGGACCTGGGTGCCTGGGTTTTATGCCCACAACCTTTTGACCATCAGTCTGGCGGGCTGGGCGGTGTACCTGGTGGCTCGGCAATGGACTGACCGCGCCGTGCCGGCGCTGTCAGCGGGGTTGCTGTTCCTTGTTGGCTCGCCGCTGGCGATCTCGTCAGAGCAACTCATGGGGCGGCACTACGTTGACGGCCTCGCCGCTTTCCTGCTGGCTGTCTACCTGTTTGTGCGCGCGGCACGCGAGCAACGACCCGGCCTTGCCGCATGGGCCGGCGTTGCCTACGCCGTTGCTGCAACCGCCAAAGAGATCTTCCTGCCACTGGGTCTGGTGCCCTTTTTGCTGCCGGTGGGTACCGTCCGCCAGCGCATCCGGCTCGGATGGCCTTTCCTGCTGGTGATGCTTTTGTACATTCCGTGGCGCACATACATGCTGGGCCATGCACTGGGCGGCTACCAGCCAGCCAGCAGCTGGATCAGCCTGGAGTCTCTGCAACTCATTGCCGGCCAGCTCGCCGGGGTGCCTGGCTGGATGCTGACGCCCTGGGGCGTGGCAACAGGCGGCGTGGCCCTGGCCGTGTCGATATGGCTGGTCCCCCGGCACCAGCGCGCTGCGACCCTTTTGGTCTGCATCGTAATTCTGGGCCTGATCATCCTGCCCTTGCTGGCACTGGCGCGTCACCCTGGGCTGAACGTGCATCGCTACTTCCTGACCCTTTGGGCCGCGTTCTCGGTGGTGGTACCGTTGGGCCTGGCTCGCCTGGGCGGCAGCAGCCACCGCTGGGCACGTGCGCTGCCGTTCGGCCTTGTCGCCGCACTGGCCATCAGCGCATGGATCGTCACCAGCCGTACGGTTGATAGCTGGCGGGTTCTGGCGCGCGAGCAGGCAGTCCAGGGCAAGGCACTGGTTTCAGCCGGTGCCGACACCGTGATTTACCTGACACCGGTCGCTGCGGGCTGGTCGGCTTCCGGGCTCATCGACCTGCGCCCGTCAATGGGGGTGTCAGGCACGCCACCGCTGATGGTGGCCGATGAAGTCGAGCTGGCGGGGCTGTCGCTTGAGCGAAAGAAGGTTCTGCGTCATACACACGAATCCGGGCAAATGGAGGACATCACCGCACAGGTCCCCTTGAAGCTTGCGCAATGGCGCGACAGGCTGGTGCCCACCTCGTTGTCCGTAACCTTCGAATACAACTACCAACTGCACACCGTTAGCTGGCAAACCCACAGCGACTCCCCGAGCCGCATGACCTATCTGGGCTCCTATCTGGGCCAAATCGGCCGTGTGGAGTTACCGATGGCCAGCACCATGCGACTTCCGCCCAGCCATATTG
Source organism: Ramlibacter sp. 2FC (assembly GCA_943369755.1). Lineage (GTDB taxonomy): Bacteria > Pseudomonadota > Gammaproteobacteria > Burkholderiales > Burkholderiaceae_C > CALROG01. The sequence goes on along the minus strand of CALROG020000025.1, from coordinate 5,960 downwards.
ATTCCTGCTTTCGCTTGCGCTTTGACCGACTGGATGGCGCCATTGCCTATACCCCGCCGCTTGCGTTCCCGCCGCCGGACGCGCAAGGTGTGTCACGGCTGAACTGGCGCGCAACCGCCGGGCCAGCCACTGCCACACAACCCGGGTGCGCGATCCGGGCCACCCGTTGACAGCGCCGTAACTGTTGACTAGAGGGGGCTGATGTGGTTTTGCAATCTTGTCTTATGCTTGGCCGCTTGTGCCTGCGCAGCAGGTGAAGAATTTCCAATCCACCATGACCGAGCGCGTCGCCTTCTTTTCTGCCCAAGCCGTCAATCAAGACGTTGACCTGCTCGCCTCTGTTTCCCGGGTACTGTCCAGGCACTGGTACGTGTTGGGCGATGAGGTCAAGGCCTTCGAGCGCGATTTCGCCGCCTATTGCGGAGTGGGCCATTGTGTGGGCCTGGGCAACGGCACCGACGCCCTGGAACTCGCCTTGCGCGCCGTTGGTGTGGGGCCAGGTGATACGGTCTTGCTGGCAGCAAATGCCGGCTTTTATGGCAGCACCGGCGTACACCTGCTGGGTGCCCGCGCGGTCTATGTGGATATTGACCCCCGCACGCTCACGCTAGACCCTGTGGCGCTGGCCGACGCGTTGGCACGCCACCGACCCCGGGCCATCATCGTCACCCACCTGTACGGCCAGCTCGCCGCCATTGAGCAGATTGCCACGCTGGCGCGTGACCATGCGGTGCCCCTGATTGAAGACTGCGCCCAGGCCCATGGTGCGCATCGCGCAGGCCAGCGCGCGGGGAGTTTCGGCGACATCGGTTGCTTCAGCTTCTATCCAACCAAAAATCTCGGGGCACTGGGGGATGCTGGCGCGGTAGTGTGCCGCGATGGCGCGCTGGCGAGCCGGGTACGCTCGCTGCGCCAGTACGGCTGGGGACAAAAGTACCGCAACGATATCCCCATGGGTCGCAATAGCCGCTTGGACGAGATGCAAGCGGCCGTGCTGAATGACAAGCTGCCAACTCTGGATGCGGCCAATGCGGCCAGAGTCCGCATTGCCACGCACTACAGCACCGCTTTGGCCGACACAGGGCTTTGCCTGCCGGACCCGGGCGCTGGTGACTACGTCGCCCATCTCTACGTGGTGCGCACCCCCCGGCGCGACACGCTGCAGGCGTTTCTGGAGACCCTCGATATCAGCACCGACATTCACTACCCCGTCCCCGATCACCAGCAACAAGCCTGCACGCACCAAGAAGCAGCCCAACACCTGCCCGAAACCGAACGCGCATGCGCCGAGGTGCTGTCGCTACCGTGCTACCCCGGCATGCCCATGCAAGACGTCCGGCGCGTCATTGATGCGGTGCGGGCATTTTTTTCCTCGCTCGCCTGAACATGCTCTCACTCATTATTCCGGTGTACCGTAACGAGCAATCGCTACCCGACCTGCTTGACGCCGTTGAAGGCATCAACCGGGCGGTAGGCATGCCTTTTGAAGCGGTGTTCGTCATCGATGGTAGCCCGGACCGTTGCTATGAAATCCTGCGCGAGCGCCTGGCTACAACCGGCCTCGCATCCCAGCTTGTGCTGTTGTCGCGAAACTATGGCTCGTTCTGCGCCATCCGAGCGGGTCTGCAGGCCGGTCGCGGCGACTACTTCGCAGTGATGGCCGCCGACCTGCAGGAACCCCCGGAGCTTGTCATCACGATGGCGCAACAGCTTTGTTTGGGGCAAGTAGACGTAGTCCTGGGGGTGCGCAATTCACGCAACGACCCGGGCGCGTCGCGCTTGATGTCGGGATTGTTCTGGCACTTGTACCGTCGCTACGTCATTCCCGAGGTGCCACCGGGCGGGGTTGATATTTTTGGGTGCAACAAGGTTTTCCGCGACGAGCTGCTCAGGCTGGAGGAAAGCCACACTTCTCTGATCGCCCAAGTGTTCTGGCTGGGCTACCGGCGCGGTTTCGTGGAATATGAACGTCGCCCCCGGGAGCACGGGGCGTCAGCCTGGACCTTGCGTAAAAAATTCAGCTACATGATGGACAGTATCTTCGCTTTCACTGATCTGCCTATCCGCTTGCTCCTGCGCGCCGGTGGCGTCGTGGCCCTGCTGACGGGGCTGTTCGCGGTGACGGTGGTGGTTTCCCGCCTTGCGGGCTGGATTGCGGTGCCGGGGTACGCCATCACAATTGTCGCAATCATATTTTTTGGCGCGCTGAATCTCTTCGCGCTTGGCGTGGTGGGCTCGTACGCGTGGCGCGCCTATGAGAACTCCAAAGCCCGGCCGTTGCACCTGGTGCTTCGCCAGCACGCGTGGCAGCCACCGTCACCCGGAAGCGATACATGACAGATCTCCCCGACTTCTATGTCCATCCGCAGGCCCTGTGCGAGAGCGCATCGATAGGGCCACGCTCGCGGGTCTGGGCCTTTGCCCACATCCTGCCCGGGGCAACAATTGGTGCGGACTGCAACATCTGCGATGGCGTGTTCATCGAAAACGACGTCAAGGTCGGGGACCGCGTAACCGTCAAGTGTGGCGTGCAACTGTGGGACGGCGTGCAGCTAGAAGACGACGTGTTTGTCGGGCCCAATGTCACGTTCGTCAATGACATGTTCCCGCGCAGCCGCCAACCGCCCACGGAATTCGCGCGAACCCTGGTGAAACAGGGCGCGTCGATCGGTGCCAACGCCACCATTCTTGCCAATATTTCCATCGGCCAGAACGCCATGGTGGGCGCTGGCTCAGTGGTCACCCAGCCGGTGCCTGCGAACGCCATCGTCGTTGGCAACCCGGCAAAGATCGTTGGATACGTCAACGCGCCCAACGCCAGCGGCGGGGCTTTCGGCATCCCGACAAACACCGGACAGTCGCCCGCCCCACCATCGCGGGTCAAGGGTGTGCAAGTAACCCAGCTCAAATACGTGCCCGACCTGCGCGGCACACTGTCAGCCGGAGAGTTCGGACGTGACATTCCATTTGTGCCGCAGCGCTACTTTCTGGTTTTTGACGTGCCCACGGCGAAGACCCGGGGCGAGCATGCCCATATTCAGTGCCACCAATTTTTGGTGGCGGTCAAAGGCAGCGTAAGCGTTGTCGCGGACGACGGTGCTACCCGCGAAGAGTTCCTGCTAGACCGGCCCGAACTTGGCATCTACCTGCCCCCGATGACCTGGGGAATCCAGTACCGCTATTCCGCCGACGCCGTGTTGCTGGTGTTCGCCTCGCACCACTACGACCCGCAAGACTACATCCGAGATTACGCTGACTTCCTGGCCCGGGTGCGGGGTGACTGAGCCTGCCCCTGCGGCTACGGAAACCGGGCAATACGGCGTGATTGCAAGGTTTTTGTTTTCTGGCGCTGTCAATACACTGCTGACCTACCTGCTGTACCTGTTTTTGCTGAGCACACTCGGGCACAGGCTGGCCTATTCCGTCGCATTCGCAAGTGGCATTGGGCTGGCGTATCTGGTCAATCGAATCTTCGTTTTCAAGGCGCATGCCGGCTGGCGTAGCGCTTTGGCGATGCCCCTGATCTACCTTGTGCAGTATCTACTGGGCATGGCAATCATCGAACTCTGGATAGAGGTTTTAGGTTTACAACCGACCCTGGGGCCCCTTGCCGCCATTGCGGTCACTGTCCCGTTGGTTTTCGCTTTGAGTCGACTAGCCTTCCTGCCCGGCCAAGCCGCGCGCCGAAAAGGGTGATGTCTGCCACGGCGGCACTTGCGAATATGTAAACCCTGCAAAGCCGCCAAAGGCCGTGCTGCAAAAAAGTGTGAAGCCCGCCGATAAGCCGGATTCTGTGCGTCCGGTTGCCCGAACGTGACCGCCATTACTCTGGGCCGTCTGTTGCCAGACGGCTCGGTGCTACCTACCCGCCAGCTCTGCGGAGCCACATCAACACTGGCCTACTTGGTATTGCTGCGCGTAGAGATTGCCCGTTTCACCCGCTGCGGTTGCCCGCAGCGACTCGTCTCTGTTGCTCTGATCCTCACCTCACGGTGGGCAGGTGTTACCTGCTACGCTGCCCTATGCAGTCCGGACATTCCTCCAGTGCCTGGTTTCCCAGATTGCACCAGCGGCGGTCTGGCTGACTTCACGGGGGTATTATCGCCGCCTGCTTGATCAATACGAGCCGCCATGATCCGTTTGTCTGAAATCAAACTGCCACTGTCCCAGGCAGAACACCCCGAGCCCGCACTGCACGTTGCCTGTGCGGGCCTGCTGGGCATCGCCCCCAGCGCGATTGCCAGCCTGCAAGTCTTCAAGCGCAGCTTTGACGCCCGCAAGGCCGAGCTGATGGCGGTGTACATCGTGGACCTCAACCTGGCGCAGCCCACAGACGAAATCAGCCTGCTGCTCAAGTTTGCCAGGCACCCGCACATCGGCCCCACGCCCGACATGGCCTGGCAGCCACCGGTCCAGGCCCCGGCAGATTTGCCGCTGCGCCCGGTGGTGGTGGGCTTCGGGCCTTGCGGCATTTTTGTGGCGCTGACACTGGCCCAAATGGGGTTCCGCCCGATCGTGCTGGAGCGTGGCAAACCGGTGCGCGAACGCACAAAGGACACCTGGGGCCTGTGGCGCAAAAACCTGCTGCAGCCCGAGAGCAATGTTCAGTTTGGCGAGGGCGGTGCTGGCACCTTCAGCGACGGCAAGCTTTACAGCCAGATCAAGGACCCGCGCCATCTGGGCCGCAAGGTCATGGGCGAATTCGTCAAGGCTGGCGCGCCGCCCGAAATTCTTTACGTGGCGCACCCGCACATTGGCACCTTCAAGCTGGTGAAGGTGGTGGAGCATATGCGCCAGCAGATCATTGCGCTGGGTGGCGAAATCCGCTTCCAGCAGCGCCTGACTGATGTGCACATTGAAGGCGGCGCGCAAGGTCAACATTTGCGCGGCTTGACGGTGCTTGACCAGGCCACTGGCCAGACCTATGCGCTGCGCGCCGACCAGGTGGTGCTGGCCTTGGGTCACAGCGCCCGCGACAGCTTTGCCATGCTGTATCAGCGCGGCGTATTCATGCAGGCCAAACCGTTTTCCATCGGCTTTCGGATCGAACACCCGCAAGGCGTAATTGACCGCGCGCGCTGGGGTCGACATGCCGGCCACCCGCTGCTGGGCGCGGCCGACTACAAACTGGTGCACCACGCCAGCAACGGCCGCACCGTGTACAGCTTCTGCATGTGCCCCGGCGGCACCGTGGTCGCCGCCACCTCTGAGCTGGGCCGGGTGGTCACCAACGGCATGAGCCAGTATTCGCGCAACGAGCGCAATGCCAATGCCGGCATCGTGGTGGGCATTGACCCGAAGGACTACCCCACCGACGCGGCTGCGGTGGCCGCCACACTCGGGGCCGAGTTCGGTGAGCTTGTTGCCCCGCCGGGTCATGAGTTCCACCCGTTGGCCGGCATCGTGCTTCAGCGCCAGCTGGAGTCCAACGCCTTCGCCATGGGTGGCGGCAACTACGAAGCGCCGGGGCAATTGGTGGGCGACTTTATTGCGGGCACGCCGTCAACCGGGCTTGGCGGCGTGCAGCCCTCTTACCAACCCGGCGTAAAACTCACCAACCTGCACGACGCCCTGCCCCGCTACGCGATTCAAGCCATCCAGGAGGCGCTGCCATTGTTCGGCCGCAAGATCAGGGGTTACGACATGCCCGACGCGGTGCTGACGGGCGTAGAGACCCGCACATCGGCACCGATGCGTATCACCCGGGGCGACGACTACCAAAGCCTGAATGTGCGCGGCCTGTACCCGGCCGGTGAAGGCGCAGGTTATGCAGGCGGCATTCTGTCAGCGGGGGTGGATGGCATCAAAGTGGCCGAGGCGCTGGCGCGCAGCATGGTCCCAGCATGAAACAAGCCGCCCGAAGGCGGCTTGTTGAAGGTGTGTGCGCTCAGCCCTGATTGGATTGCAACCGCGCAATCCGCTCTTCAATCGGCGGGTGCGTACTGAACAGCTTGCCGATG
>CALROG020000024.1:0-59510 GCA_943369755.1 Ramlibacter sp. 2FC | reverse complement strand
CGCGCAAAGGACTGCAGTTGCGAGCGCTCCTCGTCCGACAACACCAACTCGACTTTCGGTCTGCCTGTTCTCATTGCGGTATCTCCGTTCCAAAGATACCGCAATGACATGCAAGATTAATGCCATTTATTTACGGGACAGGACACTAGCCCACAGGCCGTTGCCAGAGTTTGTTTGGGTGTTACTCATGATGGGCTCCTGCTTCGTCAGCAAAGATGATCTTCAAAATCTCTTCTCTGAGGGCAATAAATTCTGCGGACGCTTTGATCGCTCTGGCGTTGCCCGTCTCAAAGTAACGCTGACTAAAGGGCAAGTCGAAGACGTGTGAAATACGGCCAGGTCGAGGCGACATCACAATCAGTTTGGTACCCATGAACAGCGCTTCTTCAACACTGTGGGTGATAAAAAACACCATCTTGCCGGTGTCACGCCAGACTTTCAGAATCAGCTCTTGCGCCCGCTCGCGGGTCAGCGCATCGAGCGCACCCAACGGCTCATCCATTAGCAAAATGGCTGGGTCACTGGTCAGTGCCCGGGCAATGCCGACGCGCTGCTGCATACCGCCCGACAGCTCATACGTGGCTGATTGCTCGAATTGCTCAAGACCGAGCAGCTTGATAAATTCCCGGGCAATTTTTTCGCGCTGGGGTTTGTCATGGCCCTGGATTTTCAAACCAAAGGCGACGTTGTCCAGCACGTTCAACCAGGGCAACAAGGCATGCTTTTGAAACACCACCGAACGGTCCGCCCCGGGCCCTGTGACGACGCGGTCATTCAGAGAAATTTCGCCCTCACTGGGGGCCATGAAACCGGCAATCAGATTCAGCAAAGTTGATTTGCCGCAACCCGATGCACCCAACGCCACCACAAAGTCTTTCTCATGAATCTCGAGGTTGATATTTTTGAGCGCGTGAACCGATGGTTTACCGGGAACCGGGTAAAACACCGAAGCGTTTTTAATTGCAAGTGCTGTCATGGCGGGCCTCAAGGGATTTATGGCGCGTGCTGACCCAGCCTGAACAGGCCAGGCCAGCACTTGGATCGCAAAGGCGGCTTACTTGCCTGCAGCGGCTTTGGCAAACTCAGCGTTGACAAACTGGCCGTAGTCGTCGGCAGTTTTACTGATTCGACCTGCGCTCTTGAGGAATTCCGCGGTGCCTTTGATGGTTTTTGCTGCGCCGCCGCCCATCCAGTTGGCGGACATGGCCACATCTGCGTCAGGGTAAATCGTGCCGTCGAGCATCGGCACAACTGCAGCCGGTGATACACCCACACTCGCAGCGACGGCTTTGACTTTTGGCGAATCTGCGTTCCATGCGGCCTTGTTCTTGTGGTAGTCCGCATTGATCTCGAAATTGGCCTTCAAGAACTTGACCAAGCCGTCGCGGTTTTCAGCTGCGAACTTGTTGTTCGCAACCCATGCGTTGAAAGTATGAAAACCCGCCGCTTTCGCCACATCGCCCGCTGTGTACATCACCTTGCCGTTTTCACGCAATTTCGCTTGAACGGGAACCCAAACAAAAGCAGCATCGATGGCGTTTTGTGCCCAGGCAGCGGCGATTTCGGCTGGCGACATGCCTAGCAAGGTGACGTCTTTTTCAGTCAATCCGTTCAGCTTCAACGCGCCCATCAACGAGTAGTGGGCTGTTGAGCCGATCGGCACCGCAATGCGCCTGCCTTTGAGGTCTGCAGGTTTGTCAATGCCAGATCCATTACGTGTGACCAAAGCCTCGGAGCTATCGATGACCTTGCCTGCAGACACCATCTGATAGGGCAATCCAGAGCTCAAGCCGGCTGACAGGGGAGAAGATCCGATTTCAGAAATCTGAATACCGCCAGAGGCCATGGCCGCGTTGACTTCCGCGCCAGAAGCAAACTGACGCCACTCAATCTTCCAGCCGGTTGCCTTTTCAAGGCTTCCATCGGCAATAAGCGCCTTGTAGGGAACAGGATCGCCAAAGTGGCCAATGACCACTTTGGTTTGTGCCATGGCTTGCGAGACCAAGCTGAGCGAGATGGCGCTGCCGATAAGCAGTGTTTTGAGAATGTGTTTCATGGTGTCCATCCAGTAAGTGGGTTACAGGTGTTGTGGCAAATTCCAAGTCGGCTCACTTGCAGGCTCGCACGTGACCTGAGCGAATAATAGGTAAAGCCATTTTTCAAAAGTAGTGCCAGATTGATTTTGTTTTAGTGCCAAAATAAAACCCCTTTGGGCTTTTGTCGCGCCGCAAAACTACGCACCGTTTAGTTGCCCAGAATTCCTCGGGAATACCCTTGATTGGTGCGGAACACCAAAGAGGTGCGGCGGAATCAATATTTTTTGCGAGGTGACGCCATGAGGCAAAAGCAGGAGATCACAGGCATCTGGGCCAAGCTTTTCCCGCAGTTCTCGGGCAGCAGCGCGACACTGCAAGGCCGGGTCAAGGAAATGATGGTGCACTCCATCTTGATGGGCCTGGTGCCGGCTGGCGCCAAAGTGCCTACCAGCCGCGCACTTGCCATCGCACTCGGCCTGTCGCGCAACACGGTGTCTCTGGCCTTGCAGGTACTGGTGGACAAAGGGTTTTTGATCGCAGCCCCGCGCAGTGGGCTGGTTGTCAATGGCGATATTTTGCTGGGGCAAGCTGTGCAGTCCTCTCCCCAGGAGGCTGCGCCCACTGGCATGCAGTGGGACGCTCGGCTGGTGTCCCGTGTGAGCGATCAGCGCAACATCATCAAGCCGGCCAACTGGCAAGACTACCCCTATCCATTCATCTACGGCCAGTTCGATGCCAGCCTGGTGCCATTGAAAGACTGGCGCGCCTGCGCGCATCAGGCGTTGTTTGTACCCGCCGTCAAGAAGTGGGCACAAGACCATATCAACCGCGACTCCGACGCCTTGCTCGACCAAATTCAGCATCGGCTGCTGCCAGCGCGCGGCATCATGGCCAGGCGTGATGAGATCTTGGTTACCTCGGGTGCGCAAATGGCCGGCTATCTGCTCGCCAATGTGTTGCTGGACCGCAAGACGGTGGTGGGCATTGAAGACCCCGGCTATCCGGATGCGCGCAACAATTTTCTGCTGCGCAGTGACCATGTCAAAGCCTTGCCGATTGACGCAGATGGCCTGGTCGCATCTCGCGCCATGGGCCAGTGCGCCTATGTCTACGTCACGCCGAGCCACCAGTGTCCGACAACGGTCACCATGCCTTTAGCACGCCGGCAGGAGATTCTGGCTCTGGCCAAGAAGCGTGATGTGGTGCTGTTTGAAGATGATCACGAAAGCGAACTGAACTTTTCTGGCCGGCCGCTGCCCGCGCTGAAAAGCCTGGACACGGATGGGCGCGTCATCTACCTGGGCAGCTTGTCCAAAACACTGGCCCACGGCCTTCGCATTGGCTACATCGTGGGCCCCGCCGAGCTGATACGTGAGCTGCGGGCTTTACGGCGCCTCATCATCCGACACACGCCAGCCAATAACGCACACACCGCAAGCTTGTTCATTGCGCAGGGCCACCACGACGCGTTTATCCGCAAGTTGAACGTGACGTACCGGGAGCGGCGAGAGTTGCTCACGAGCGCGTTTTCAAAGCACTTGCCGCAGTTTCAGATCATGCCGTCGCTGGGCGGCTCCGGTGCCTGGATCAAAGGACCTGATGGCCTGAACACGCAGACACTGGCTGAGAACTGCGCAGCCCGGGGCGTACTGATTGAACCAGGTGACATTTTTTTCAAAAAATCATCCCCCGCCAGCCACTCGTATCTGCGCCTGGGCTATGCCGCCATACCTGGCAACCTGATTGATACAGGCGTGCAGGAGCTGGCGCATGTGTACAACTCAATCGGCACGAAATCGCTGTCAATTCAGTAGCTGCGCACACCCTTGCTGATTGAAGCTAACTGCCTTTTGCCCCTATACCTAGCAGCCTGTCGAACTCTTGCGACGCCGGCGAGAAATCGACAGCTACGGTTTATCCCCCCGATCTTCTGCCAAATAGCGGTGCTAATGGGCAGCAAATTGCACAAAACCGCCTTCACTGGGGCAGATTCTGGCCAACGCCGCTCAAGGCCCGGCAGGCTGTTGGATCGGGAACTTGCTGGGATGTTTGACCAGGGCCTGCTCAAGCGAGATATCGCTAGGCTGTGGCGCAACCTTCGGTCCAAATTGAGGGTCAGCAGCACCTCTTTAATGGCCGATGAGGCTACCCGTGATGCATTGAAATTGTGAGAATAGCGCTCTTTGCCGGGTACTAAACCCGGCGCAGCACGCGGCCCGCGTGGCCCTTAACTGTTTGCCCGCTGACAGCTGCCAATTGACCATTGACATACACGCGCTCAATACCGATGCTGGGAGTAGTGGGGGCGTCATAGGTTGCGCGGTCGATCACTGTGGCGGGGTTGAGTAGCACTAAATCGGCGGCGAAACCTGCAGCGATCTGGCCACGCGGGCGCTGCTGTTTGCCTGCGCGATCCAGCCCGAAGCGGCGGGCGCTGAGGCCGGTCATTTTATGAATTGCCGTTTCTAAAGAAAACAAGCCTTGCTCTCGACTGTAGCGCCCCAGCACGCGGGGAAAGCTTCCCCATAGGCGCGGATGCGGGCTTTCGTCATGCGCCAGGCCATCTGAGCCCACAACCGTGAGCGGGTGCGCGAGGATGCGGCTTACGTCTTTCTCGTCCATCGCAAAGTACACCGCTCCGGCTGGCAGAAGCTGTTTTGCCAGATCAACAGGATGCATACCGCGCTCCACGGCCATTTCCATCAAAGAGCGCCCGGCAGCTTGCGGCTCGGCGCGTGACCATGTGATGCGCACATCGCGCGAGCTGGCCACGCGCTCGGGCAGCAGCATGGTGCTCGAAGCGTCATACGGATAGCAATCCAGGCAAACGCTCATGTACTGTGCAGCAGCTTCCACCAAGGAAAGCGTTTGCACCGAGCGGCCGTGATTGGCGCGGCCAAGCAGTTTGTGATGTGAGAGCACCAGTGGGCAGCCCACAGCATTACCAACCGCGAAGGCTTCGCGCAACGCGTCGTCTATTGCCTCGGCCTCATTGCGCAAATGCATGGTGATGGGGGCTTGCACTGCTTTCAGTGGCCGCGCGACGGCAATCATTTCTTGCGTGGAGGAAGCGCGTGCTGGTGGGTAGTAAACGCCGGTCGACAAACCAAACGCCCCCGCATCGAGCGCGGCCTGCACTTCGCGTGCCATCGCTTCGCATTGCTGTAGCGTGGCTTCTTTGGTGGTGTCCGGCACGTGCTTGATGCGCAGCGTGGTGTGTCCAATCAGGCTCGCCGCATTGCAGGCAGGTTGATGAGCTGCAAGCTCGCTCAAATACTCGGCAAAAGAAGCGAAGCGAAACGCATCTGCGCCCAAGATATCCAAAGGCGGCGGTACATCGCGCATTTGCAGGGGAGCGAGACTCACACCGCAGTTGCCCGTGACCACCGTGGTCACGCCCTGCGAGAGTTTCGGATGTGTGTTGCCTGGCACAACGTTTTGCAGCATCAAGGCATCATCATGCGTATGCACATCAATGAAACCGGGCGCAAGCACCAGGCCATCCGCGTTCAACACCTCGCGCGCGCATTTTGCGGCCACCTCGCCCGCAGGCAGCACCGCAATGATCTGATCTCCATCAATGAGCACGTCGCTATGCCGTGATGGCCCCCCTGTGCCGTCGATAACTCTTGTGTTGCGGATCAGAAGATCGTGCATACACTCCTCAATCCACTTTTGCACCAGAACGCTGAATCACTTTGGCCCACAGCGGCCGCTCGCGCAGAGCGCGCTCGAACAAAGCATCTGGGGGGGCAATGGTGATATCGAAGGCCATTTGGTTGTAGCGCTCAACCACAGCGGGCAGCGAAAGTATTTTGTTGATTTCGCTGCTTAAACGCACAATGATCTCGCGCGGGGTGCCCGCTGGTGCAACGATGCCACCCCAAGCTGTGGTCTCGTAGCCAGGAACGCCTGCTTCAGCAATCGTGGGCACATCGGGCAATGCCGGACTACGCCGCGCACCTGAGACTCCGAGTACTCTCACTCGGCCTGATTTGATGTGAGGCAAGATTGAGCTCAAGTTGTCAAACATTAGATCCACTTGGCCGCCAATCAAATCTTGAATAGCCTGCGGACTACCGCGATAGGGCACATGGGTGATGAAGGTGTTGGTCATGCTTTTGAACAGCTCGCCGCTCAAATGCAATGTGGTGCCATTGCCCGCTGAGCCCATGGTGAGTTTGCCGGGGCTGCTCTTCGCCAGCGCAATAAGCTCTTTTACGCTCTTCGCCGGTAGTTTGTTGTTCACAACCAGAGCGTTCTGCACGGAGCCCAACAAGGCAACGGAGGTAAGCTGCTTGTCCGCGTCATATGGCAACTTGTCGTAGAGCGATTGGTTGATGGCCAATGTCCCCACATTTCCATAGCCCAAGGTATAACCGTCGGGTGCCGCACGTGCGACTTCTTGGATGCCGATGGCACCGCCTGCGCCGGGTTTGTTGTCAATGATCACGCCAACGCCTAAGGTTTTGGCAAGCTCAGTGGACACGACACGACAGATCAAATCCGCCGCTGAACCGGCAACAGCATGCACCACAAGTCGGATCGGCTTGTCCGGCCAGGCAGCCCATGCTGGCAAGGCCACACCAGCAGCACCGGCCACGAGGGCTTGAACAAGCTGGCGACGTTTCAAAAAACTGGCGGCGTCAAAAGATTTCATTGGTGAAGCTTTCAGTGTGCAGGATTCCTCGCAGAAGGAGGCGAGGAACGTGACAGTGACGAGGCAGGCAACAGGTTAATGCGTGAATAATCTGTCGTACCCCTAGCGCATGCAAGCTACTGTTTCTGATTGAGCCATGAGCATTTCTCATGCAAAATTCATGGCCCAAGCTGAACCATCTGTCATGAGTCGCATCCCTTCCACGCAAGCCCTGCAATGCTTTGAAGCCAGCGCGCGCCGCGGCTCGTTCACCCTCGCGGGACAGGAAATGCACCTCACACAAGGCGGCGTGAGCCGTCAGGTGATTGCGCTTGAGCAGCGCTTGGGCTTTGCGCTGCTCGAGCGCCGGCGCGATGGTTTGCAGCTCACACCTGCTGGCAGCGCTTTTCTCGCCGAAATTGAACCGGCCCTGCACATGCTTGAGCGCGCCACCTCCAATGTGATGGCGCTCAAGGGCGTCGGCGGCGTACTTAATCTCTCCATTCCCGCTTCATGGGGTAACCATTGGTTGATTCCTCGCTCAGGCGGCTTTACGAAAGCGCATCCAGAGATCAGCCTGAATGTCTTCACCAAAATCGGAGTTGCTGATTTTTCCAACCGGCAAATTGATGCGGCGGTGGAGTACCGCACTGCGCCGCGTGCTGACTTGGCCTGTGAATTGGTCATGGTCTTGTTGCTCTCGCCTTACGCATCACCAGTTTGGAAACGCCAGAATGCTGGCCGTATGGAGCCCCCCGCCATGCTGCAACACACCGCAGTACCGCTGGCGTGGAATGGCTGGCTGAACCAGCATGGGCGCGGCGATCTGCTGCCTGCGGACGCGAGACAAGACATCGCGACGGGCCCGCGTTACGATTTGATGTTCATGGCCATGAATGCTGCCGTGGCGGGTTTGGGCATGGCCTTGCTACCCGAGTTCTTGGCTGCACCTTTGGTCACTTCGCGCCGCTTGACGAAACTCTCCAGCGCCACATGGCAAGCGCCCGGCGGCTACTATCTCTCGCGATCCCCGATGTTGCGCAACGAGGCTTCGTTTGCCACGTTTCGTGATTGGTTGCGCAACGAAATTAAAAGTTCACGCGCTTGATCCGTTGGCGCGGCTTTCGCCATAGCTTGATGTTCAGGTGTGGGCGAATGGTGGCGCATCTGCATTGGTCGATGTTCAACGCCTCTGGCGCCGCGGTCGCTCAGTGAATTTCCGCCTCCAGCGCCGGGGGATACCTCGATCACTGTCCGTGGGATTGGGTCAAGACCAAGCTATTGCGAGCTGCACAGCTGGTTGAACCCGTGCGCAAGAGTTGGGCTCAGGTTTCAAGCAACGCCTGCGATCCGCTGTGCCAACCGCACCAAACCCATGTCGCTGCCCGCTGGGCCGAGCAACGACAAGCCCAGCGGCGCTCCCAGGCGTTGGCCCAGCGGCAACGATATTTGCGGAAACCCCGACAAACCGGCCACGCACAGCATTTGATGCGAGCGGTTGCGGTAGCTTTCCATTTTCTCGCCGTCATCAGTTATCAAAGGCGCAATGTCAGCGACTGTGGGCATCACCAGCACGCCATCAGTGCCCAGCAAATCGGTCAGGTGTTTTTTAAACCGCGCGCGGTAGACGTTAGCTACGGCAAACTGTTCTTCAGTCACGGTTTTCGACCAGGCAAAGCGCTCCGCAATGCCGGGACCAAGCGGCGGGCAAAAACGTTCAATCAGCGGGCCATTCACCGCCCAGGCCTCATGCCCCAGAATGTGACGAAAGCACTCGTAGGGGGTTTTCAGATCGTCCAAGATCAACCGCGTTGCAGTGGCCTTGCCTAGCGCCGCCTCGATACGCGCCAAAGGCTCCGCCTGAGCAGTCATTACGTCTTCGTCCAGCACGGCCCACAGGTCAAGCGGCTTGAGCAGCCGGATTTTTGTCGGCATTGCAGGGTCGTCTTCCCCCAACAAGACGGCAGAGACGCGGGCAAAAGTTTCAACGTCACGCGCCAAGTAGCCGCAGGTGTCCAGGCTAGGTGCCAAATCCAAAACACCTGCCAAACTGATGCGCCCATGCGTGGGCCGGATGCCGTACAAGCCGCAGTGATTGGCCGGCGCGCGGACGGAGCCGCCCGTGTCGCTGCCCAAGGCAAAGTCACACAAGTTGTTGGACACCGCTGATGCCGACCCAGACGATGACCCCCCCGCAATGCGCCAAGGTGCTGCGCCGTTGATGGGTGCGCCAAAGTGTGCGTTGTTGCCATTCATCGAGAATGCCAGCTCGTCGGTAACGGTTTTCCCCACAAACCGTGCGCCAGCATCCAGCAGTTTCTGCACAGTGGGAGCGGTTTTGGTTTTGATACCCGACATTGCCAATACAAACGGCTGTCCGCCGCCTGTGGGGTAGCCGGCCAAGTCGAACAAATCCTTAACGCCGAAGCAAAGTCCCGTTAAAGGGCCGGCGCTAGCGTGCGGTACGGGCACATCAGGGTAGGGCAAAAAGGCGTGAGCGGAGTCGTTAACAAGCGGCATGGTTGGTTTCAGGCAAGGCAGGTTCAAGAACGAAGCGAAACGTAAAGAAACTCGGGCAGGGTGGCGCGGGGACTTAGACATCATCGCCGGTTCAACCGTCAATTCGAAGTTGCCCAATGGCCAAGCGCCCCAAGCGCGAACAACGATACCAAATTCGCTGCCAAGCAAAAACCGGGAAAAGAACAAGCAGATGGATGTCTTGCTCAAGCGCCACCCAGGCCCAGTAGCAGCCCCCGGCCTTGAAGACCCTGAACACCGGCCAGCCCGCAACAGCCGCGGAGCCAAGCTCTTCATGGTGCAAAGCCCTCACTGCGCGTTCATACGATTGAACATCCTGCTGGGGCGCTGTCGTGTCGCGGCCATGACGGCGCCGGCCCTTTGCCTCGTCCAGAATTCTTGTATGACAGAACTGCGCTCCCCCCTTACGGCTCAAGTTGTTGAATGGCTGGTCAAACCCGGCGACGCCGTGCGAACGGGTGAGCTGCTGGTGGTTCTTGAAGCCATGAAGATGGAGCACGAGCTGCGCGCGCCGGCTGACGCTTGCATTCGCGAGCTGCTTTGCGCCGTCGGCGACACCGTGAACGCGGGCGATTTGCTATTGATTTCAGAGCGGGTCACGAAATCTGCATGCGGGCTGCAGGCCGATTCGCCTTTAGACCAGAGTGAAAAGTCCATCGCTGCCCTGTCCGCCGCACGGCCCGACCTGCAACGCCTGCTGGAGCGCCAGGCGTTGACCACTGACGCCGCACGGCCTGACGCGGTGGCCAGGCGCCACAGCGCGGGCCTGCGCACCGCGCGCGAAAACATTGCCGACCTGTGCGAGCCGGGCTCTTTCAGTGAATACGGCGCGCTGGCGGTGGCGGCGCAGGCCAACCGCCGCAGCGCCGACGACCTGATGCGCAACACGCCGGCCGACGGCATGGTCACGGGCGTGGGCAGCATCAACGCCGCGCTGGCAGGCCCCGAGCGCAGCCGCGCGGTGGTGATGGCATATGACGCCACCGTACTGGCCGGCACCCAGGGCATGCGCAACCACCAAAAGACCGACCGGATGTTGGGCCTGGCGCTGGCGCACAAGCTGCCGGTGGTCCTGTTTGCCGAGGGGGGCGGCGGCAGGCCGGGCGACACTGATATGCCTATCGTCGCGGGCCTGCATGTCACCACCTTCGCCAGCTTTGCGCGGCTCAATGGCCAGGTGCCCCTTCTGGGCATCGTGGCGGGCCGCTGTTTTGCCGGCAATGCGGCGCTGCTGGGTTGCTGCGACCTGATCATTGCCACCCGCGGCAGCAACATCGGCATGGGAGGCCCGGCCATGGTGGAAGGCGGCGGGCTGGGCGTTTTCACACCCGAGCAAATTGGCCCCAGTGCAGTACAGCATGGCAACGGCGTGATTGACTTGCTGGTAGACGACGAGGCCCAAGCCGTGGCGGCGGCCAAGCACTACCTCGGGTTCTTCCAGGGCCACGCCACCCAATGGACGGCACCCGACCCGCAGGCACTGCGCGATGTGGTGCCGCAAAACCGGTTGCGTGTGTACGACACCCGCTCGGCCATGGCGGGCATCGTCGACCCGGGCTCGCTCCTGGCGCTACGCAGCGGGTTCGGCCTGGGCATCCACACCGCCTTGGCGCGCATCGAGGGCCGCCCGGTGGGCCTGCTGGCCAACAACCCGGCCCACCTGGGTGGTGCCATCGACGCCGACGCCGCCGACAAGGCTGCGCGCTTCATGCAGTTGTGCAACGCGCATGGTCTGCCGCTGGTCAGCCTGGTAGACACACCGGGCTTCATGGTCGGGCCCGATACCGAAGCCACCGCCCAGGTGCGCCATGTCAGCCGCATGTTCATTGCCGCGGCCCACCTGCGCGTGCCATTTTTCAGCGTGGTACTGCGCAAAGGCTATGGCCTGGGCGCCATGGCCATGTGTGCGGGCGGCTTTCATTCGCCCACGCTCACCGTGGCCTGGCCCACCGGTGAGTTCGGTGCCATGGGGCTGGAGGGTGCGGTGCGGCTGGGCTACCGCAAAGAGCTGCAAGCCGTACCCGAGGGCGCGCAGCGCGAGGCGCTTTATGACCAGCTGGTCGCCAAACAGTACCAAGCCGGCCAGGCCATGAACATGGCCGCAACCCTGGAGATTGACGCCGTGATCGACCCGGCTGACACCCGCGCCTGGCTGGCCCGCGGCCTGGACAGCGCGCCGGTGGTGCCCGACGCCGGCGTGCGCGCCATCGATAGCTGGTAAGCGCTGACACAGGCACCGCAGGCCACAGCTTTGCCGCCCGCATGCTAAGCTGGCCAGCCCTTTTTTCAGACCCTTTACCGGAGGCCACCATGCCCGGACTTTTGCCCCACGTCGACCCCGACGGCCTGCTTGAATTTTCCGTGGTCTACACCGACCGCGCGCTGAACCACATGTCGCGCAGCTTTCAGGGCGTGATGAAAGACATTTCGGCCATCCTCAAAGAGGTGTACCACGCGCATTCGGCGGTGCTGGTGCCGGGCAGCGGCACCTTCGGCATGGAAGCCGTGGCCCGCCAGTTCGCCGGCGCGAAGCATGTGATGGTGATCCGCAACGGCTGGTTCAGCTACCGCTGGACGCAGATCTTCGAGATGGGTGCCATTCCGGCTTCGCACACCGTGCTGAAGGCCCGCCCCACCGGCCCCGGCGCGCAAGCCCCGTGGGCACCGGCCCCGATTGCGCAAGTGCAGGCCGCCATTCGCGCCGAAAAGCCGGCCCTGGTGTTTGCGCCGCACGTGGAAACCGCCGCCGGCATGATGCTGCCCGACGACTACCTGCGTGGCGTGGCCGACGCAGTGCATGAAGTCGGCGGCCTGTTTGTGCTGGACTGCATTGCCTCGGGCGCGATCTGGGTAGACATGCAGGCCACTGGTGTGGACCTGCTGGTGTCGGCCCCCCAAAAGGGCTGGAGCAGCTCGCCATGCTGCGCCATGGTCATGCTCAGCGAGCGTGCCCGAAAGGCGATTGACAGCACCACCAGCAGCAGCTTTGCCTGCGACCTGAAAAAGTGGCTGCAGATCATGGAAACCTATGAAGCCGGCGGCCATGCCTATCACGCCACGCTGCCCACCGATGCACTGACCCGGCTGCGCGAGGTAATGGTCGAAACCCGCGCCTACGGCTTTGACAAGGTGCGCAACGAACAGCTCGAGCTGGGCCGCAAGGTGCGTGCGCTGTTCGAGAGCCGCGGCATCCCCAGCGTGGCGGCCGAGGGCTTCAAGGCACCGGGCGTGGTGGTCAGCTACACCACTGACCCGGAAATCCAGTCCAGCAAGAAATTCCTGGCCGAAGGCCTGCAGACTGCTGCGGGCGTGCCTTTGCAATGCGACGAAGGCGCAGACTTCAAGACCTTCCGCGTCGGCCTGTTTGGCCTGGAGAAATGGCACAACGTGGACCGCACCGTGGCCCAGCTGGAAGCGGCGCTGCAGCGTGTGGGGCTGGGGCACACCACCACCCCGTCCAAAGAAGCTGCGTTGGCTTGAGCGCAAGAAGTGCGCTCAGTGCAGCAGCGCCACCGCCCCTGAAAACGTCAGGAATGCCGCCGCCGTGGTCAGCAAGATGATGCGAGCAATGCGGCCGGTGTCGGCCCCGAAGCGCTCGGCCAGCAGCGACACATTGCTGGCGCTGGGCAGCGCCGCCACCAGCACCATGACGGTGAGCGTGAAACGCTCCAGCGGCAGGCCCAGCGCGATGGCTGCCGTGCCCGCGCCCCACACCAGCAGCGGGTGCAGCAGCAACTTGGCCAGCACCACCGGCAAATAGTCGCGCGGCGGCATCGGGCCATGGGCCTCGCGCGCCGCCACGATCTGGGACCGCGCCAGCACCGCGCCAATGGTGAACAGCGCCACCGGGGACGCCGCGTCGGCCAGCAGGCCCAGCGTCTGCATCACCGGCCGGGGCAGCTCAAACTGAAGCGCCGAGGCCAGGCCACCCAGCAAGATGGCCCAGGGCATGGGGTTGGCGGCCACCCCTTTGAGCGCGTTTTTTGCGGCCACCCTTGCACCATGCTGGTCAGCGCCGTCCAGGCGCGACAGCGCAATGCACAGCGAGGTGGTGATCAACAGGTCAATCAGGATGGTGGCAATCGCCGGGCCTGCGGCCTGCGCGCCCAGCAAGGCCACCAGCAGCGGCACGCCCATGAAGCCGGTGTTGGGAAACGCCGCCACCAGCGCGCCAAATGACGCGTCGTTCCAGCCAATGCGGTGGTTGCGGCTGAAACGAATGGCCAGCGCCACCATGACAAGCGCGCACACCAGATACACGCCCATGGCCGCTGCGTCCAGTAGCTGCGCAATGGGCGTGCTGGCGCCAAAGCGGTACAGCATGCAGGGCAGCGCAAAGAACAGCACAAAGCTGTTCAGCCCCGGGATGGCTTCAAGCGGCAGCATGCCGCGGCGCGCAGCCACGTAGCCGCACAGCACCAGGGCGAAGAATGGGAAGGTAACGAGCAGGACGGCCAGCACAGGAGGTATTGTCCCCGCAAGCCGGGCGGCAGGGTTTCAGCAGGCTGACTGGCACCACCCCGGTATGATTCGCCGCTCCCGTCCCGTCGCAGTACCTCCCCCCCCCAAAATTTTCATGTCCGCCGGTCTGAACCTTGCCCAACAGGAGGCTGTGAACTACCTGCACGGGCCCTGCCTGGTGCTGGCCGGGGCTGGCTCGGGCAAGACCCGGGTGATCACGCACAAGATCGGGCGGTTGATCCAGGCCGGGCTGGAGCCGCAGCGGATTGCGGCCATTACCTTCACCAACAAGGCCGCGGCCGAAATGCGCGAGCGCGCCAAAAGCCTGATTGGCCGCGAGGCCAAAAACGTGCTGGTGTGCACCTTTCACGCCTTGGGGGTGCGGATGCTGCGCCAGGACGGCGCGGCGCTGGGCCTCAAGGCCCAGTTCAGCATTCTGGACAGCGACGACGTGACCAGCATCCTGAAAGACGCCGGTGGCAGCACCGACGCCGCCACCGCGCGCCAGTGGCAGTGGGCCATCAGCCTGTGGAAGAACATGGGCCTGAACGCGGCCCAGGCTGAAGCCCAGGCCAGGGACGACAACGAGCGCGTCACGGCGCGCATCATGGCGCGCTATGAAGAGCGGCTTGTCGCCTACCAGAGCGTGGACTTTGACGACCTGATCAGCCTGCCGCTGAAGCTGCTGCAAAACCACGCGGACGTGCGCGAAAAATGGCAACAGCAAATGGGCCATGTGCTGGTGGACGAATACCAGGACACCAACGCCACCCAGTACGAGGTGCTCAAGCTGCTGGTGGGCGAGCGCGCCCGCTTCACCGCCGTGGGCGACGACGACCAGTCAATCTACGGCTGGCGCGGTGCCACGCTGGACAACCTCAAGCGGCTGCCACAAGACTTCCCCAGCCTCAAGGTGGTGAAGCTGGAACAGAACTACCGCAGCACCAGCGCGATTCTGCGCGCCGCCAACAACGTGATCGGCCCCAACCCCAAGCTGTACCCCAAGACGCTGTTTTCCGAGCTGGGCGAAGGCGAGCCGGTGCGCGTGGTGGACGCCGACAACGAAGAGCACGAGGCCGAACGCACCGTGGCCCGCATCCAGTCGATCCGGGCCAACGGCCTGGGCCAGGAATGGCGTGAATTTGCCGTGCTGTACCGGGCCAACCACCAGGCCCGCATCTTCGAGCAGGCGCTGCGCAAGGCCAACATTCCCTACAAGGTGTCGGGCGGCCAGAGCTTTTTTGACCGGGCTGAAATCAAGGACCTGTGCGCCTGGTTTCGCCTGTGGATCAACAACGACGACGACCCGGCCTTCCTGCGCGCCATCACCACCCCCAAACGCGGCATTGGCCACACCACCTTGCAAAACCTGGGCAGCTTTGCCAGCAAGTACAAGGTGAGCTTGTTTGAAGCCCTGTTTTCATCGTCGCTGGGTTCAGTGCTGCCGGCCAAGGCGGTGGGCAGCCTGCACGAGTTCGGGCGCTACGTGAACGACCTGGAGTACCGCGCCCGCCACACCCATGGGGCGCAAGACGCGCTGGCCTACATGCTGGAGTGGCTGAAGGAAATCGACTACGAAAAGCACCTGTACGACGGTGAAGACAGCGAAAAGCTGGCCGCTGCACGCTGGACCAACGTGCTGGACTTTTGCGACTGGATGTCCAAGCGCTGCGGCGGCGAGATTGACGACACCGCGGGTGTCAGCCTGGAAAGCGAGAAAAAAAGCCTGCTGGAAGTGGCGCAAACCATCGCCTTGCTGTCCACCATCAGCGAGCGCGAGACTGATCAGGACATGGTGACGCTGTCCACTCTGCATGCGGCCAAGGGCCTGGAGTGGCCGCATGTGATGCTGGTGGGCGTGACCGAAGGCATGCTTCCGTTCAAACTAGGGGATGACGACAACCCCACGGGCCGCGCCGACGGACCGATGAGCGAAGGCATCGTGCAGCGCCTGCAAGAAGAGCGTCGCCTGATGTACGTGGGCATTACCCGGGCCCAGCGCAGCCTGGCCGTGAGCTGGACCAAGCGGCGCAAAAAGGGGCGCGAGATGGTGGCGGCCCAGCCCAGCCGTTTCATTGCCGAGATGGCGCTGGAAAAAACCAGCACGAAAGAAGACCCGCGCGAAAAGCTCAAAGCGCTGCGCGCTGAATTCGCCAAGAAAGCCCAGGACGCCGCTGACGCCAACGCGGCCAGCGCCGCATGAACCCCATAGTTGCTATATTTTTTATAGTGGCTTGCGCAATACCGGTGAGGGCTACAGCCCAAATTGCCTCTAAACCAGAGGCTGCGCTGGCCTGCCCACCGAGCGCCAGCCTGCAACCCGCCCACTTCTGGGGCCTGTGGCGCGTGACGTTTGGCGACGAGGCCCGCAGCGCCACCGTGCTGTTTGAAAAGCACCCTGAGCGCACAGACAGCCTGTACGGCGCCATCAACCGCGACAGCGTGCAGGCGCTGTTGGCCGGTGATGTGGATGACGGCGTGCTGGCGCTGGACGAATCAGAAGACGGCCAACAGATCAGCGCGGTCTGGTCGGGCAGCGTGGTTGCCAATTCATGTGGCCGCGAGTTCAGCGGCACATGGCGGCGCGCAGCAGACAACACGCAGCGCAGCTTCGTGCTGCGCAAGCTACCGGGCTGGCAGTAGCGGCGTGGCGCCCCGCTCGCTCTGGGCTACAGCGCCAGGTCGTACTCGATCGTGATCGGCGCGTGGTCCGAAAACTTCTCGGCCTTGTAAATAGCTTCAGTGCGCGCCAGCGCCGCCAGCCCGGGGGTGGCCAGGTGGTAGTCCAGCCGCCAGCCGACGTTATTGGCATAGGCCTGGCCGCGGTTACTCCACCAGGTGTAGGCGGTGTCGGTGGTGTCGGGCTGCAGCTGGCGGTACACGTCCACCATGCCGGTGTGCTCCAGCAGCGCAGTCATCCAGGCGCGCTCTTCGGGCAAAAAGCCGCTGTTCTTCTGGTTGCTGCGCCAGTTCTTCAGGTCCTGCGGCTTGTGCGCAATGTTCACGTCGCCACACAGAATGAACTCGCGCTTTTTCTTGAGCTTGGCCAGGTGGGGCTCGAACTCGGCCAGAAAGCGAAACTTGGCCTGCTGGCGCTCTTCGCCCGACGAGCCGCTGGGAAAGTAGGCGCTGATGATGGAGCGCTTGGCCTTGGGGGTATCAAAGCGCAGCTCCACATAGCGGCCCTCGGCGTCAAACTCGCTGGAGCTGTAGCCAACCACCACGTCGCTGGGTTCGTGCCGGCTGAAAACCGCCACCCCTGAATAGCCCTTTTTTTCAGCAAAGTGAAAATGCCCGCGCAGGCCGGCCAGGTTTTCAAAGCGGCCGGCCACATCGCCCGCCTGGGCCTTGACCTCTTGCACGCAAATACAATCAGGTTTGGTTTTTGCAATCCAGGCTTCGACGCCCTTGTTGGCAGCAGAGCGGATGCCGTTGAGGTTGAGGCTGGTCAGTTTGAACAAGGATTTTCCCCATGGCGGTTGATGCAGGCCCCGACGCGCTGGCCCAGGACTTCGTGCAATTCTCGGTTGACTCTGGCGTGCTGCGCTTTGGCGAATTCAAGACCAAGGCGGGTCGGCTCAGCCCTTATTTCTTCAACGCCGGCCTGTTTGACGACGGTGCCAAGCTGAACCGGCTGGCGCAATTCTATGCACAGCGCATCCTGGCCAGCGGCATTGAATTCGACATGATCTTTGGCCCCGCCTACAAGGGCATTCCGCTGGGTGCGGCACTGGCGGTTGAACTGGCGCGCCTGGGCCGCAACCTGCCCTTTGCCTACAACCGCAAGGAAGCCAAGGACCATGGCGAGGGCGGCACGCTGGTGGGCGCACCGCTCAAAGGCCGGGTGCTGATTGTTGACGACGTCATGAGCGCGGGCACCGCTGCACGTGAGTCCATTGCCATCATCCAGGCAGCAGGGGCCACGCCGCATGCAGTGGCGATTGCGCTGGACCGCCAGGAAAAAGCCACCGAAAACGGCCACGACGTGGCCCACAGCGCGGTACAGTATGTGCGCCACCAGCTCGGGCTTGAGGTTTGCGCGATTGCGCGGCTGGCCGACTTGCTCCAGTATCTGGCTCAGCACACGGGCGACGCCCTGGGCGTACACCATGCACGGGTGCTGGCCTACCGCCAGCGCTATGGCGTGGACGATTGAAGGCAGACAGTGATGGCAAAAAATTTCTGGCGTATGGGTCTGGTAGGCGGTTTGCTTTGCGCTGCCGCCATGCAGGTGATGGCGCAGCGCATCTACACCTGCACTGATGCCAAGGGCCGCAAACTCACCTCGGACCGGCCGATCCCGGAATGCAACGACCGGGTGCAAAACGAGATGAGCGCCAGCGGCACCGTGAAGCGGCAAATTGCGCCCTCTCTCACCGCCGAAGAGCGCGCCGCCGCAGAAGCCAAGGCGCGCAAGGCCGCAGAAGACCGCGACCGTGAGGCAGAAAGCCAAAAGCGCGACCGGGAGCTGGTAGACAAATTCCCGAACCGCGCCGCCCACGACAAGGTGCGCGCTAGCGCGCTCGGCCCGATTGAAGAAACCATCAAGGCGGCCGGCCTGCGCACCACCGAACTGGCAGCCCAGCGCAAGGCGCTGGACGGTGAACTTGCTTTTTACAAGGGCGACCGAAACAAGCTGCCACCCGCGCTCAAACGCCAGCTGGAAGACAACGAACTGCAGTCCGCTGCACACAAGCGAACCTTGGCGGACCACGACGAAGAGCGCAAACGCATCAACCAGCGGTTTGACGCCGAGCTCGAGCCGCTGCGCAAGGCGTGGGCCGCGCAAGGCAAGGCTTCGGCATCAAAATAGGCTGCAGCCCGCGCCAGTAAAGCGCGAGCCACTATAAAAAACATAGCAAACCAGTCGCTGGCGTCAGCCTAGCTTTTGGCGCAGCAGGTCATTCACCTGCTGCGGGTTGCCCTTGCCCTTGGTCGCCTTCATGGCCTGGCCCACCAGTGCGTTGAAGGCCTTGTCTTTGCCTGCACGGAACTGCGCCACGTTGTCGGGGTTGGCGGCAATGATGTCGTCGATGATCTTTTCCAGCGCGCTGGTGTCGTTCATCTGCTTGAGGCCTTTGGCCTCGATGATCGCGTCCACCAGCGCCACAGCGTCCACGCCTCCAGCGCCCGTGCCTTCGCCGGCCCACAGTGCCTCAAAGACCTGGCGCGCAGCATTGTTGGACACCGTGTTGTCGGCAATTCGGCTGATCAGCGCCGCCAATTGAGCGGGGCTGACTGGCGCGGCTTCAATGCCAATCTCTTGCGCATTGAGGCGGCGCGACACCTCGCCCATGACCCAGTTGCTCGCCAGCTTTGGCTGGCCACAGGCCTTGGCCGCAGCTTCGAAATACGCCGCCATGGCCTTGCTCTGCGTGAGCGTTGTCGCGTCGTATTCGGGCAGACCGTAGTCGGCCACAAAGCGCGCGGCCATCACGCGCGGCAGCTCGGCCATCTCGCTGCGCACCCGCTCCACCCACTCGGGCGCAATCACCAGCGGCGGCAAGTCCGGGTCAGGGAAGTAGCGGTAGTCGGCGGCGTCTTCCTTGGTGCGCATGGCCCGGGTTTCGCCGGTGTCGGGGTCAAACAGCACCGTGGCCTGCTGGATCGCGTGGCCGTCTTCAATCTGCTCGATCTGCCAGCGGATCTCAAAGTCCATCGCCTGCTGCATGAACTTGAAGCTGTTCAGGTTCTTGATCTCGCGCCGTGTACCCAAAGCGGCACCCGGCTTGCGCACCGAGACGTTGGCGTCACAGCGAAAGCTCCCTTCTTGCATGTTGCCGTCGCAAATGCCGATCCAGGTCACGATCTTGTGCAGCTCTTTGGCGTAGGCCACAGCCTCTTCGCTGCTGCGCATGTCGGGCTCGGTGACGATCTCCAGCAGCGGCGTGCCGGCGCGGTTCAGGTCAATGCCGCTTTGGCCAATGAAGTCCTCGTGCAGCGACTTGCCCGCATCTTCTTCCAGGTGGGCACGCACCAGGCGCACAGTGCGTTTTTCCGTCTGCCCTGAGCTTGCGGAAGGGGCGCCCAAAAAGAACTCCACCGCGCCGCCCTGCACCACCGGGATTTCAAACTGGCTGATCTGGTAGCCCTTGGGCAAGTCGGGGTAGAAGTAGTTCTTGCGCGCAAAGACGCTCTTGGACGCAATGGTGGCATTCACAGCCAGGCCGAATTCGATGGCGCGCTGCACCGCGCCCTTGTTCATGACCGGCAGCGTGCCGGGCAGCGCCAGGTCCACCGCGCAGGCTTGCGTGTTGGGCTCGGCGCCAAAGGCCGTGGCGGCGCGGCTGAAGATCTTGCTTTGCGTGGACAGTTGGGCGTGCGTCTCGAAACCGATGACGACTTCGTAGCCCTGAATCAGTTTGCTCATATCAAAAGCCCTCCCCCTTCGACGGGCTCAGGACAGGGGGTGCGCGGAGGTGAAAATCGGTCGCCTGCTGAAGGCGATGCGCAGCATTCAGCAGCCTGGCCTCAGCAAAATAATTGCCAATGAGTTGCAAGCCCACCGGCATGCCGCCTTCGCCAAAGCCAGCCGGCAGGCTCATGCCGGGCAGGCCGGCCAGTGAGGCGGGCAGGGTGAAGATGTCGGCCAGGTAATCGGCCAGCGGGTCGTTGCCATGCTCGCCCAGCTTCCAGGCCACGGTGGGCGCGACCGGGCCGGCAATCAAGTCGCACTGCCTGAAAGCCTGCTGGAAGTCGTCGGCAATCATGCGGCGGATTTTTTGCGCTTGCAGGTAATAGGCGTCGTAGTAGCCGTGGCTCAGCACATAGGTGCCGATCATGATGCGGCGCTTGACCTCGTCGCCAAAACCTTGCGCGCGGCTTTTCTTGTACATGTCCAGCAAGTCGGTGTACTGCTGGGCGCGGTGGCCGAACTTCACACCGTCAAAGCGGCTCAGGTTGGAGCTGGCCTCGGCCGGCGCAATGATGTAGTAGACCGGGATCGAGAGTTCGGTGCGCGGCAATGAAATTGGCACCAGCTTGGCGCCAAGCTTTTCATACTCCTTCAAGGCCGCCTCCACCGCGGCGCGCACATCAGCGGCAAGGCCGTCACCAAAAAACTCTTTCGGCACGCCAATGCGCAGGCCCTCGATGGGGTCGTTGAGCGAGCGCGAGAAATCTTCAGTGGGCAGGTCCAGCGAGGTCGAGTCGCGGTCCAGATCGGGGCCGCACATGGCCGACAGCAGCAGGGCGCAGTCTTGCGCGCTGCGGGCCATCGGGCCGGCCTGATCCAGGCTCGACGCAAAAGCGATCATTCCGTAGCGCGAGGCGCGGCCATAGGTTGGCTTGATGCCGGTGATGCCGCAAAAGCTGGCGGGCTGGCGAATCGAACCACCGGTGTCGGTGCCGGTCACAGCCGGTGCCAGGCGCGCTGCCACGGCCACCGCGCTACCCCCCGACGAGCCGCCCGGAATGCGCGACAGGTCCCACGGGTTTTGCGCTGGCTGGAAGGCCGAGTTTTCGTTGGACGAGCCCATCGCGAATTCGTCGCAGTTGAGCTTGCCCAGCGTTACCGCACCGGCACCGGGCGCGCCGCCCGGCACCCCGGCACCAAGCTTGTCCACCACCGTCGCGTTAAAGGGCGAGCGGTAGCCCGCCAGCATCTTCGAGCCCGCGGTGCTGACAAAGTCTTGCGTGACGAAGATGTCTTTGTGCGCAATCGGCACCCCCAGCAGGGGCGCGGTGTCGCCGGCGGCGATACGGGCATCGGCGGCGCGGGCCTGCGCCAGCGTCACCTCGTCGCGCACGTCCAGGTACGCGCCAAGGCCAGCGTGCTGCTTGCCGCGCGCCAGAAAATGCTGCGCCGCCTCCACCGCCGAGACTTGCTTGGCGCGCAACTTGGCCGCCAGTTGGGCCACGCTCAGGTCATGCAAGGCGTCGCTCATTCGATCACCTTGGGAACCAAAAACAGGCCGCGCTCCACGGCCGGGGCACTTTGCTGATTGGCTTGGCGCATGTTGGGTTCGCTCACCACGTCTTCGCGCAGACGCAAGGCGATGTCCTGAACGCTCGCAACAGGGTGCGAAAGCGGCTCCAGGCCGGTGGTATCCACAGCCCGCATTTGCTCGACGATGTCGAAAAAGCCATTGAGTTGGGTCAGCATGCGCTCGCTTTCGTCGGGACGCAGCTCCAGCCGGGCCAAATTGGCGATCCGGTTGATGTCTTGGGGGGTCAAAGCCATAGAAAAAAACGCCAGCGATACCAGATGTAAACGCGAAATTTCGGCCCCTCGCGGGCCAGTTATTCACAGGGGATGGGGTATTATCCCGCCTTTGGTGCAACGGCTGCGAAAGCGGCGGCTTTTGCAGGAAAAAGCAGCTTTCAATACGACAACAAGGCGATGACTGGCCGACGCGCCAGTCATGCCCGCGAGAGGATTTCTAATGTTCGGAGCATTCCGTCGGTACTTCTCCACCGACCTGGCCATTGACCTAGGCACCGCCAACACCCTGATTTTTGTACGCGACAAGGGCATCGTGCTTGACGAGCCCTCAGTGGTGGCGATCCGCCACGAAGGCGGCCCGCAAGGCAAAAAAACCATCCAGGCAGTGGGCCACGAAGCCAAGGCGATGCTTGGCAAGGTGCCTGGCAACATTGAGGCGATTCGCCCGATGAAAGACGGCGTGATTGCCGACTTCACCGTCACCGAGCAAATGCTCAAGCAGTTCATCAAGATGGTCCACCCCCGGTCGGTCTTGAAGCCCAGCCCGCGCATCATCATTTGCGTGCCCTGCGGCTCGACCCAAGTCGAGCGCCGCGCCATTCGGGAGTCGGCGCTGGGGGCCGGGGCCTCTGAGGTTTACCTGATTGAAGAACCCATGGCCGCAGCCATCGGGGCCGGCCTGCCCGTCAGCGAAGCCAGCGGCTCGATGGTGGTGGACATTGGCGGGGGCACCACCGAGGTTGGCGTGATCAGCCTGGGCGGCATGGTCTACAAGGGTAGCGTGCGGGTAGGCGGGGACAAGTTTGACGAAGCCATCATCAGCTACATCCGCCGCAACTACGGCATGCTGATCGGCGAGCCCACCGCTGAGGCCATCAAGAAGAACATCGGCAGCGCCTTCCCCGGCAGTGAAGTCAAAGAGATGGAAGTTCGGGGGCGCAACCTGTCTGAGGGCGTGCCACGCGCGTTCACCATTTCCAGCAACGAAATCCTTGAAGCCCTGACCGACCCGCTGAACAACATCGTCAGTGCCGTCAAGAACGCGCTGGAACACACGCCCCCCGAGCTGGGTGCCGACATCGCCGAGCGCGGCATGATGCTCACCGGTGGCGGCGCGCTGCTGCGCGACCTGGACCGCCTGCTGGCCGAAGAAACCGGCCTGCCCGTGCTGGTGGCCGAAGACCCGCTGACCTGTGTGGTGCGCGGCTGCGGCATCGCTCTGGAGCGCATGGAGCGCCTGGGAAGCATCTTCACGAGCGAGTGAGAATGAACCACACCCCGACAAGCCGGCGCGTTGGTAACGTGGCCGGCTTTTTCGCATCCCCCACAAGGTAGGCCGTGCCTTTAGGAACCCTTGACCGCACGCCCCCGGCTTTCTTCAAGCAGGGGCAGTCGGCGCTTTCGCGGTTGATGGTGTTCAGCGCGCTGGCCCTGTTCCTGATGGTGGCAGACATCCGGTTCAAAATCATCCAGCCGCTGCGCGCCACCCTGGCCACCGTGCTCTACCCGGTGCAGTGGCTGGCCATGCGCCCGGTGCTGTTGCTGCGCCATGGCGGGCAGTATTTTGCAGACCTTGAAACCGCGCAAACCAGCGAAGCCAGTGCCCGCCGCAAGCTGGCACTGCAGTCCCAGCAGGCCGGTCAGGTCGAGCAGCTCGCGCTTGAAAACACCCGGTTGCGCAAGCTGCTGGCGCTGCGCGAAAAAATTGCCACACCCAGCCAGGCGGCTGAAGTGCTGTACGACGCAGCCGACCCCTACACCCGCAAAGTCATCATCGACAAAGGCCTGGCGCAAGGGGTGGAAGAAGGCTCGCCGGTGATAGATGAATCGGGTGTGCTGGGCCAGGTCACGCGGGTCTACCCGCTGGTCAGCGAGGTCACTTTGGTCATTGACAGCGACCAGGCCATTCCGGTGCTGAATGCGCGTACTGGCGCGCGCAGCGTAGCCTTTGGCGACCCGGTGCACGGCGGCGCACTGGAACTGCGCTTCATGGCTGGCAACGCTGATGTGCAGGCCGGTGACTTGCTCACCACCAGCGGGGTGGACGGCATTTACCCGCCCGGCCTGCCGGTGGCGCGGGTAGACAAGGTCGAGCGGCGCGCCGACTCGGCCTTTGCCCGGATTTATTGCACGCCGCAGGCCCTGGTGACCGGCGCGCGGCATGTCATGGTGCTCAAGCCAGTGTCGGCCCAAATTCCGCCGCGCCCGCCGGTGGAGCCAGTCGCCAGCGCGCCGGCCAAGAAAGGCAGCCGCAAATGAACGCTGAGACGCGCCGCGCCGCGCCATGCAGTCAACGCTCCCTTGGGGAACAGCGAGCCACTTGCAGTGGGCGGGCGAGGGGGCACGCATCATGATCATGCGCCCAGGCCAACAACTGTTGCTGCCCGCCAACCCGGTGTTCATCTGGGGCAGCCTGCTGGGGGCCTTGTTGTTGAACATGCTGCCGCTGGGCCGCACGCCCTGGATGCCGGATTTCCTGGTGCTGGTGCTGGTGTTCTGGAGCGTTCACCAGCCCCAGCGGGTGGGCATTGGTGCGGCCTTTTTCTTTGGCCTGTGCATGGATGTGCACCAAACAGCGCTGCTGGGCCAGCATGCGCTGGCCTACACCGCCTTGAGCTATCTGGCAATTTCCATTCACCGGCGCTTGCTGTGGTTCACGGTGCCCTCACAGGCGGTGCAGGTGCTCCCGGTGTTTGTCGCAGCGCACGGGATCGAACTGGCCATCCGCCTGCTCAGCGGCGGCGCCTTCCCGGGCTGGCTGGTGGTGCTGGCCCCGGTGCTTGAGTCGGTGCTGTGGCCGGTGGTCAGCATTGTGCTGCTGGCACCCCAGCGCCGTGCACCCGACCCCGACGAGAACAGACCACTGTAATGACGACCCCCACGCTTTTCACTGCGTGTAATGCGCTGCCCCCCGAGGGGGCTGGCCTTGCTTGGGGCGGCCCTACGCTGCGGCCGTTTATGCCTGCCCCCACGCTTTTCACTGCGTGTCATGCGCTGCCCACATGACTGAACTGCGCAATGTTGAAGCAGACCTGTCACGCTTTCGCGCGCGGGTGCTGGTGGCCAGTATTGTGGTGGTATTGGCCTTTGTGCTGCTGGCGTCGCGGCTGGTTTACCTGCAGGTGGTGCGCCACACAGACCTGGACGAACAGGCCGAAAGCAACCGCACGGCGATTGTGCCGATCGTGCCCAACCGGGGCCTGATTCTGGACCGCAACGGCATTGTTCTGGCCACCAATTATTCGGCCTACACACTGGAAATTACCCCGTCCAAAATCCGCCATGACCTGGACCGGACCATTGACGACCTGGCCCAGGTAATCGACATCCAGTTGCGCGACCGGCGCCGCTTCAAGAAGCTTCTGGACGAGTCCAGGAGCTTTGAATCCCTGCCCATCCGCACCCGCCTGACCGACGAAGAGGTGGCACGGTTTGCAGCGCAGCGCTTTCGCTTCCCCGGCGTTGAAATCAAGGCCCGGCTGTTTCGCAACTACCCCTGGGGCGAACTTGCCAGCCATGTGATCGGCTACATCGGCCGCATCAACCAGGCCGAGAAGAAAACCATGGAGGACTGGTCTGACGAAGAACAGGGGAACTACCGCGGCACCGAATACATCGGCAAGCTGGGCGTCGAGCAGAGCTTTGAAAAGCAGCTGCATGGCACCACCGGCGTCGACCAGGTCGAGACTTCGGCCGGCGGGCGCGCCGTGCGCAAGCTGGCAAGCCACCCGGCCACGCCCGGGGACACGGTGCAACTGTCAATTGATATCAAGCTGCAAAAACTGGTGGAAGACATGTTCGGGGAGCGCCGTGGCGCGCTGGTGGCGCTGGACCCGGGCACTGGCGAAGTGCTGGCCTTTGTCAGCAAGCCCACCTTTGACCCCAATCTGTTTGTCGACGGCATTGATTCAGAGAGCTGGCAAATGCTCAATGAATCGATCGACAAGCCGCTGCTCAACCGAGCATTGCGCGGCACCTATCCGCCGGGCTCCACCTACAAGCCGTTCATGGCCATGGCGGCGCTGCAATCCGGCAAACGCTCGGCCAGCACTGTGATCAACGACGCGGGCTCATGGAGCTTTGGCGGCCATGTGTTTCGCAGCCATGGCGACCACGGCCTGGGCCCGGTAGACATGCACGCCAGCATCGTCAAGTCCAGCAACGTGTATTACTACTCGCTGGCCAATGAGCTGGGCGTTGACGCCATGCACGACTTCATGAAGCCGCTGGGTTTTGGCCAATTCACCGGCATCGATGTTCTGGGCGAAGTGCGCGGTGTGTTGCCCAGCCAGGAATGGAAGCGCAACTACTACCGCAAACCCGAGCAGAAGAAGTGGTACGCCGGTGAAACCATTTCGCTGGGCATTGGCCAGGGCTACAACAGTTTCACCATGCTGCAGCTGGCACAGGCCACCGCGGTGCTGGCCAACGACGGCGTCAAGCACAAGCCGCGGCTGGTGATTGCCACGCGCGACGCCATGACGCGCACCCGCATCCCGATGCCGGCGCAGGAGCCGGTGGACCTGGGCTACAAACCCGAGCATGTGGCGGTAGTTCGCAAGGCAATGGTGGCGGTCACACAAGACGGCACATCGGCCCGGGTGTTCTCCGGAGCGGGCTACCTGTCGGGCGGCAAGACCGGCACCGCCCAGGCCGTGACCATTGGCCAGAAAGACAAGTACATCGCCACCAAGCTGGAAGAACACCAGCGCGACCACGCGCTTTACATCGCCTTTGCCCCGGCCGACAAACCAAAAATCGCGATTGCTGCGGTGGTCGAAAACGCGGGCTTTGGTGCTGCCAGCGCAGCCCCGATCACGCGCCGCCTGTTTGACTACTGGCTGCTGGGCCAGTACCCCAGTGAAGAAGACCTGGCCGCTGTGCGCAAGGGCCTGGCGGGCGCACCGATTGGCAAACCGCGCAACGCCGCCGAGGTGGCCTGGCCACCTGGCAACGCTGCGGCACCAGCAGCGGCTACACCCTGAACGGCGCAGCGCCGCTGGCCTGCGCCAGCCAGCCTCCGACTGCATCCGGCAGGGTGCGCACATGGCCGGGCAGCGGCCCCTGGGGAAAGCCCACATGCCCGCCATGCGCGGGCTGCCACAGCGTGACATGGGCTCCCACCTCGTTGCCATGCGGCAGGCTCCAGGCCGGCACGAACGGGTCGTTGCGGGCATTTACCACCAGCGCCGGCACGCGAATGCGGTGCAGGTGCGGCTTGGCCGAGGCCCGGGCCCAATAGTCTTCGGTGCTCTTGAAGCCGTGCAGCGGCGCCGTGAACAGGTTGTCAAACTCGTACAGGTCCCGCGCGCCCAGCAGGGCCTCACGGTCAAACAGGCCGGGGTGCTGGGCCAGTTTCGCCAGCGCCTTGGGTTTCATGGTGTTGAGGAACATGCGGGTGTAGACCATCCGGTTAAAGCCCCGGCCTATGGCCCAGCCGCCAGCCGCCAAATCAATCGGCGAGCAAACCGAGGCCACGCCCGCAGCCAGCGGCACCGCCGCCTCGCCCAGCTCACCGGCCCAGCGCATCAGCGCGTTACCGCCCAGCGAAATGCCGACCACCAAAAGCGGCCCGGCCCAGTCCTGCTTGAGCCGCCGCAAGATCCAGTCAATTTCTTCAAAATCGCCCGAGTGGTAGGCCCGTGGGCCGTGGTTCAGTTCGCCGCTACAGCCGCGAAAATGCGGCACCGCGAAGGCCCAGCCCTGCTCGCGCGCAAAGTCGGCAAAGGCCTCGGAATAGTGGCTGCGCGACGACCCTTCCAGGCCATGGAACAGCACCAGCAACGGGCCTGCGCCGCTGCGCTGGCCCACCAGGGGGGCTGCTGCGGCCTCGTTGGCGAAGTCCACATCAATAAAGTCCCCGTCAGGCGTGTCCCAGCGCTCGCGCCGGTACTGCGGATGCGGGCCAAACACCCGGCGCGCATACAGCGCGGGCCAGATGGTTTGCAGGTTGCCACCCGGCAACCACCAGGGCGCTACATAATTCATAGTGGGTCACGCATATTTCATGCGGGCTGCAGCCGATATTGGCAATAAATCATCAATGCAGCACGGGTGGGGCTTCGGCCACTTCCTGCACCTCGCTGGCGGTGCCGGGGCTGGCGTGGTGCACCACCAGGCGCCAGCCCTGTGGCGTCTTGTGATAGACGTTGGTGGCCACAACCCAGGCGTGGCGCGGGCCCTCGGCGGTGAGCACTTCGATGCGCTCCAGCACGTTGTGCACAGCACTGGCCAGCGACTCCACCTTGCGCACCCGTACTGCACGGGCCTGGATGCTGCCATTGGCAAACATGGCGTCAAAGGCGGCACGAATAGCCCCCGCACCGACCAGCCGCGCCCCACCGGGATGGACGCAAACAATTTCGTCCTCGTCGGCCCAACAGGCCATCAGCTTGTCGATGTCGGCGTTCTGCAGCGCCTCGTAGAACGCGGTTTCGGTGTCGTCGGCGCTGCCACCAAGGGCGGCAGCCTGGAGTTTGGCTTTGGGCATGGCGGCGTAGATGAGGTACTGGCCCTGATTTTGCAACGGCTCAGGCCCGTAGCCAGTGCGCAACCGTTGCCCGCACATCCTGCTGGGCGGCGCGCCAGACCAGTTCGGGCCCGGCTACATGAATGCCGGGCGGCGCGAGCTGCAAGGCCAGATCCACCAGCTCGGCCACCTTGGCGGCGCGCACCGGCTGCTCGCTGCTGGGCACCATGTACTGAAAAATCGACAGCATGAACCGCGCGGTTCGCTGCAAAAAGCCAAGCCTGCCAGGGTTGCTGCCGGGCTTTTGTGCCGAACGCACAAACAGCACCCGCTCAAAGCCCAGTGCGGCCACCGCATGTTCATCCAGGTTGGCCAGGCCGCGTTTGAGCGCCGCAGGCAAACGCCCCTGGGCATGCGGCAACACCACGGCCAGGCTGCCCACGCCGCAAGCCCGCATCCAGTGCGCCAGCGCCACCATTGCGTCCGGCGTTGGCGTCCACAGGGCACGCTCACGCTGGTAGAACAGGCGCGGTGGGTCGAACAGGATCACGCCGATCTGGGCCGACACCTGCGGCCATTGGGTGCAGTCGTCGCCCGACACCACCACCGTGCTGACGCTGCGCAGCCCGTCGGTAAACGCTTCGCGGGCCAGCACATGGGCCAGGCCATAGCGCTGCGTGCCCACCAGTCGGCGCAAGACTTCGCTGCCCAGCGCCCCGGTGGCACCGGCCACCACCAGGGTCGGCCCGGCCACAGGCGCTGGCAGCGAGCGGCTGGCCGCTTGCAGGGCTTGAACTGGGTCGGCATGCATCCATCTATGCTACCTTTGCTGCCCACCCTTGAAGGAATGACTATGAAACGTTGGCTTGCCATCCTGACTGCTGCCCTGATGACCGCCGCGCTCACCGGCTGCGGCTACAACGATTTTCAGCGCCTGGACGAACAAACCAAAGCCGCCTGGAGCGAGGTGCTGAACCAGTACCAGCGCCGTGCCGACCTGGTGCCCAACATCGTGGCCACTGTCAAGGGTGAAGCCAACTTCGAGCAGGAAACCCTGACCAAAGTGGTCGAGGCGCGCGCCAAGGCCACCTCGATGCAGGTGACCCCCGAGACATTGAACAACCCGGCTGCCTTTGCCAAGTTCCAGGCCGCGCAGGGCGAGCTGGGCAGCGCCTTGAGCCGCCTGATGGTGACGGTGGAACGCTACCCCGACCTGAAGGCCAACCAGGGCTTCCGCGACCTGCGGGTGCAGCTGGAGGGCACAGAAAACCGCATCACCGTGGCCCGCAACCGCTACATCCAGACGGTGCAGGAGTACAACGTGCTGGCCCGCAGCTTCCCCAGCAATCTCACCGCCATGGTCTTCAGCTACGCGCCCAAGCCCAGCTTTGCGGTGCAAAACGAAGCCCAGATTGCCGTGCCGCCACAAGTCGATTTTGGCAAGAAATAGGGGCGAAATATGCCTCTGGCCCGCATGCTGATTGCGCGAGCCGCTATATTTTTTATAGCAATCGCTTTGCTGCAGCCGGCCTGGGGGCAGGCCCTGCAGCCGGTGCCCGCGCTGGTGGGCCATGTGCTGGACAGCACCGGCACGTTGAGCGCCGCGCAGCGCCAGGCGCTGGAAGAAAAGCTCGCCGCGTTTGAGCAGGCAAAAGGCTCGCAAGTCGTCGTTCTGCTGCTGGCCAGCACCCAACCCGAAGACATTGCAAGCTATGCCAATCGCGTGGGCAACGCCTGGAAGATCGGCCGCAAAGACGTCGGCGACGGCTTGCTGCTGATCGTCGCCAAAGACGACCGCAAGGTCCGTATTGAGGTGGCCAAAACGCTGGAAGGTGCCATTCCCGACCTGGCGGCCAAGCAGATCATTGACGAGGCCATCACCCCCGCCTTTCGGCGCAGCGACTTTGCGCTCGGGCTGGACGCAGCCACCGACCGGATCATCGCGCTGATCAACGGCGAGGCCTTGCCCGCGCCCGCGCCGCGCAAAAGCCAGGCCCGCAGCGGGTTTGACTGGGAAGACCTGGCGGTCTTCATGTTCTTCGCGGTGCCGATCGGTGCCACAGTGCTGCGTGGCATCTTTGGCCGCAAGCTGGGCGCGCTGTTGACCGGTGCAGGAGCCGGCGGCATTGCCTGGTTCTTCACCGCCAGCCTGCTAGTGGGTGGCCTGGCGGCGCTGGTGGCGCTGCTGGTGGGCTTCTTGTCGAACCTGAACCCTGGCAGCACCAGCCGCGGCAGCCGGCGCGGCAACTGGGGCAGTGGCGGCTGGGCCGGGGGCGCTGGCTCGGGCGGCTGGAGCAGTGGCTCCGGCGGCGGTTTCAGTTCTGGTGGCGGCGGTGATTTTGGTGGCGGCGGCGCCTCGGGAGACTGGTAATGCTGGCGCAACTAAAACGCCTTTTCAAACACCGCTGGCTGGACGAAGACGACGCCCGGCGTGCCGTGCCGCCCGCGCTGGTGCAACGCCTGACCCAGCGGGTGGCTGCCAGCGAACGGCGCCACAGCGGTGAGATCCGCATCCATGTAGAAGCCGGCCTGCCACTGAGCTACCTGTGGCGCAACGCCACGCCGCGTGAGCGCGCGGTAGCGCTGTTTGGCAAGCTGCGGGTCTGGGACACCGAGCACAACAACGGCGTCTTGATCTACTTGTTGCTGGCCGAGAACGCGATTGAACTGGTGGCCGACCGCGGCGTCAACCGCCATGTGCCACAGGCCGCCTGGCAGGCGATGGTGCAGCGCATGGGCGCGGCTTTCAAAGACGGCCGCTTCGAAGACGGGCTGACCCAGGCGCTGGAAGAGGTTTCGGCGGTGCTGATGGAGCACTTTCCGCTGACCCAGGGGCAGGCCAATCCCGACGAACTGTCGAACGAACCGACGGTCGGTTAGCCGGTTTGCCCGCCGTGCGCTTAGGTTCGGCCACAAAAAAGCCCCGGTCTTGCGAGCGGGGCTTTTCGGGCAGGCGGTAAAGCGGATTATTTTTTCTGGCGAAACTTGCGCAGTGCAGAAATTTGCGCCGCCATGACCGCCAGCTCGGACTGAGCCCGGGCAACGTCGAGCTCGCCCTTGGCGTTGCGCAGCGCCTCTTCGGCAGCCGCCTTGGCGGCATTGGCTTTTTCTTCGTCCAGGTCCTTGCCCCGAATGGCGGTGTCAGACAACACCGTCACGCAGTTCGGCTGCACTTCCAGAATACCGCCGGCAACAAAGACGAACTCTTCGCGGCCGTCGGCCATTTCGATGCGCACCGAGCCAGGCCGGATGCGGGTAATCAGCGGCGTGTGGCGCGGGTAGATGCCCAGTTCGCCGGCCTCGCCGGGCAGGGCCACAAACTTGGCCTCGCCGGAGAAGATCGACTCTTCGGCACTGACCACGTCAACGTGGATGGTGTGCGTGCTGTCCATGGGGTTAGGCCTTCTTGGCCTTCTCGAAGGCTTCGTCAATGCCGCCGACCATGTAGAAGGCCTGCTCGGGCAGGTGGTCGGCTTCGCCGTTGACGATCATCTTGAAGCCACGAATGGTTTCTGCCAGCGGCACGTACTTGCCGGGCGAGCCGGTGAACACTTCAGCCACATGGAAAGGCTGCGACAAAAAGCGCTGGATCTTGCGGGCACGGGCCACGGCCAGCTTGTCTTCAGGGGCCAGGTCGTCCATGCCCATGATGGCGATGATGTCGCGCAGTTCGCGGTAGCGCTGCAGCGTGCCCTGCACGGCGCGCGCGGTGGCGTAGTGGTCAGCACCCACCACCAGCGGGTCAAGCTGGCGGCTGGTGGAGTCCAGCGGGTCCACGGCGGGGTAAATGCCCAGCGAGGCGATGTCCCGGCTCAGCACCACGGTGGAGTCCAGGTGGGCGAAGGTGGTGGCTGGCGACGGGTCGGTCAAGTCGTCGGCAGGCACGTACACAGCCTGGATCGAGGTGATGGAACCCACCTTGGTCGAGGTAATGCGCTCTTGCAGGCGGCCCATTTCTTCGGCCAGCGTTGGCTGGTAACCCACGGCCGAAGGCATGCGGCCCAGCAACGCGGACACTTCGGTGCCGGCCAGCGTGTAGCGGTAGATGTTGTCCACGAAGAACAGCACGTCACGGCCTTCGTCGCGGAACGACTCGGCAATGGTCAGGCCGGTCAGCGCCACACGCAGACGGTTGCCCGGCGGCTCGTTCATCTGGCCGTAGACCATGGCCACTTTGGAATTGGGCAGGTTCTCCAGGTCAACCACCTTGGAGTCAGCCATCTCGTGATAGAAGTCATTGCCCTCGCGGGTGCGTTCACCCACGCCGGCAAACACCGACAGGCCGGAGTGGGCCTTGGCGATGTTGTTGATCAGTTCCATCATGTTCACCGTCTTGCCCACGCCGGCACCGCCGAACAGGCCGACCTTGCCGCCTTTGGCGAACGGGCAGATCAGGTCAATCACCTTGATGCCGGTTTCCAGCAGTTCCTGCGACGGGCTCAGCTCGTCATAAGAAGGGGCCTTGCGGTGAATGGAAGCGGTCAGCTCCTGGCTCACCGGGCCGCGCTCGTCAATCGGCGAGCCCAGCACGTCCATGATGCGACCCAGGGTCGCCTTGCCAACCGGCACGGTAATCGGCTTGCCGGTGTTGGTGACCATCAAGCCACGGCGCAGGCCGTCGGACGAACCGAGGGCAATGGTGCGCACGACACCGTCACCCAGCTGCTGCTGGACTTCAAGCGTTAACGCGCCGCCGTCCATCTTCAGGGCGTCATAGACCTTGGGCATCTGGTTGCGCGGAAATTCCACGTCCACCACGGCACCGATACATTGGACGATTTTGCCCTGTGCGCCTGCGTTCACTTTGAGGTTTTCTTGAGCCATGAATGTTGCTCCGGTAAATTTGAATCTGGGGTGTGCGGGTGAGTGCGATCAGCCGCTGATGGCGGCCGCGCCGGACACGATTTCCGACAGCTCCGTGGTGATCGCGGCCTGACGGGTCTTGTTGTAGATCAGCTTCAGCTCGGCGATCACATTGCCGGCGTTGTCGGTGGCGGCCTTCATGGCCACCATGCGTGCCGCATGCTCGGATGCCATGTTTTCGGCCAACGCCTGGTAGACCAGTGCTTCCACATAGCGCACCAGCAGGTCGTCGATGACGGTCTGCGCGTCCGGCTCGTAGATGTAGTCCCAACCATGCTGGGCACCACTGGCCTGGCTTTGCGCGTCCATCGCCGCAGCCGACAAAGGCAGCAGGCGGTGCACGGTGGGCACCTGGCTCATGGTGCTGACGAAGTTGTTGTAGCAAAGGAATACTTCGCTGACCTCGCCCTTGGCGTACAGGTCCAGCAGCACCTTGACCGGGCCGATCAGGCGGTCAAGGTGTGGGCGGTCGCCCAACTGCGTCACATGCGACACCACCCGCGCGCCCAGACGATTCAGGAAGCCCAGGCCCTTGCCGCCAATGGCCACCGCTGAAATCGTTTTGCCCGCGGCCTGCGTTTCACGCAGCTTCTGGGTGACTGCGCGCAGCAGGTTGGTGTTCAGGCCGCCGCACAAGCCCTTGTCCGTGCTGACCACGATGAAGCCGACCGACTTGCCGTCGTTGAGCTTCATGAAGGTGTGAACGTACTCGGGGTTGGCCTTGCCCAGGTTACTGGCGATGTTGCGAATTTTTTCGCTGAAAGGCCGGGCCGCGCGCACACGCTCTTGCGCCTTGCGCATCTTGGACACGGAAATCATTTCCATGGCCTTGGTGATCTTCTTGGTGTTTTCCACCGACTTGATCTTGGTGCGGAGTTCTTTACCTGCAGCCATGTCAGCTCCTTGACGCCCAGGCCGTTCGGGCTGAGCCTGTCGAAGCCCTCATGAGCCCTTCGACAGGCTCAGGGCGAACGGGTTGATTGGCGTTCATCAGGCAAACGACTTCTTGAACGCGCCGACAGCAGCCAACAACTCGGCTTCTGCGTCCTTGTCCAGCGCCTTGCTGCTCTCCAGCTTGGCCAACAGGGGGGCGTGCTTGTCCTTGAGCCAGGCATGCAGGCCGTGCTCGAACGGCAGAACCTTCTTGACGTCGATATCGTCCATGAAGCCCTTGTTCACTGCAAACAGCGAAGCGCCCATCAGGCTGATCGGCAGCGGGCTGTACTGGGCCTGCTTGAGCAGCTCGGTCACGCGGGCACCGCGGTCCAGCTGCTTGCGGGTGGCTTCGTCCAGGTCAGAGGCAAACTGGGCAAAAGCCGCCAGTTCACGGTACTGCGCCAAGTCGGTACG
Organism: Ramlibacter sp. 2FC; assembly: GCA_943369755.1. Lineage (GTDB taxonomy): Bacteria > Pseudomonadota > Gammaproteobacteria > Burkholderiales > Burkholderiaceae_C > CALROG01. The sequence continues at coordinate 24,990 of CALROG020000024.1, read as the reverse complement.
GATACCGCCGGACTGACCCTTGATGATTTTGGTCTGGGCAGCAGAACCCACCCGCGACACCGAGATACCGGCGTTGATGGCGGGGCGCACACCTGCGTTGAACAGCGAGGTTTCCAGGAAGATCTGGCCGTCAGTGATCGAGATTACGTTGGTCGGCACGAATGCAGACACGTCGCCAGCCTGGGTTTCAATAATCGGCAATGCCGTCAGTGAACCGGTCTGGCCCTTGACCTCGCCCTTGGTAAAGGCTTCAACATATTCGGCGCTCACGCGGGCGGCGCGCTCGAGCAGGCGGCTGTGCAGGTAAAACACGTCGCCCGGGTAGGCTTCGCGGCCTGGCGGGCGGCGCAGCAGCAGCGAGACCTGGCGGTAGGCCACGGCCTGCTTGGACAGGTCGTCATAAACGATCAGGGCGTCCTGGCCACGGTCGCGGAAGTATTCGCCCATGGTGCAGCCCGAGTAGGCGCTGACATATTGCATGGCGGCTGACTCCGAAGCCGAGGCCGCCACCACGATGGTGTAGGCCATGGCACCGGCTTGCTCCAGCGCGCGCACCACGTTTTTGATCGACGAAGCCTTCTGGCCGATCGCAACGTAGACGCAGGTCATGTTCTGACCCTTCTGATTGATGATGGCGTCGATGGCCACGGCCGTCTTGCCGGTCTGGCGGTCGCCAATGATCAGCTCGCGCTGGCCACGGCCGACTGGCACCATCGAGTCAATCGACTTCAGGCCGGTTTGCATCGGCTGGTCAACCGACTTGCGGGCGATCACGCCCGGGGCGACCTTTTCGATCACGTCGGTCATCTTGGCGTTAATCGGGCCTTTGCCGTCGATCGGCTGGCCCAGGGCGTTGACCACCCGGCCAATCAGCTCGGGGCCGACCGGCACTTCCAGAATGCGGCCGGTGCATTTGACGGTGTCGCCTTCAGAGATGTGCTCGTACTCACCCAGAATCACCGAGCCGACCGAGTCGCGCTCCAGGTTCAGGGCCAGGCCGAAGGTCGGCGTGCCGTCCGCCGTGGGCGGGAACTCCAGCATTTCACCAGCCATCACCTCGGACAGGCCGTGGATGCGGCAAATGCCGTCGGCCACCGAAACAACGGTGCCCTGGTTGCGAATGTCGGCGCTGGTGGCCAGGCCTTCAATGCGGCTCTTGATCAGTTCAGAAATTTCTGCGGGATTGAGTTGCATGACTCTTTCCTTCTTTCTTTAGTTAGCTGTCGCCTCAGACCGCGAATTAAGCGGTGAGGGCCGTTTTCATTTGTTCAAGACGAGCCTTGACGGAGGTGTCGAGCACTTCGTCACCCACCACCACACGAATGCCGCCAATCAGCGACGCGTCTTGCGTCACCGAGACGTTGAGCTTGCGGGCAAAGCGCTTTTCCAGCACCACGCACAGGTCGGCCAGAGCCGCTGCGTCGATCGGGAAAGCGCTGTACACCACCGCGTCGCAAGAGCCACTGCTGGCGTTCTTGAGCGCCCGAAACTGCGCCGCGATCTCGGGCAAGGCCGCCAGGCGGCCGTTTTCGATCACGGTGCGCAGGAAGTTTTTGGCGTTGTCGGGCAGGGCCGTCTTGGCCACGCCAACAATCAACTCAAACACCTGCTCGTCCACGACCTTGGGGCTGGCCGCAAACTGCTGCAACTGCGGGTTGTCGGCAATCGCCGCCAGCGGCTCCAGCCAGGCACCGGCGGCGTTCAGATCAGCCTGCGCCGACTTGAACAACGCTTCAGCGTAAGGGCGGGCAATGGTTGCAAGTTCGGCCATGGCGCTTCCTTACAGCTCGGTCTTCAAACGGGTCAGCAATTCGACGTGAACGCCGGCATTGACTTCCTTGCGCAAGATCTGCTCGGCACCCTTGACGGCCAGTGCGGCGACCTGCTCGCGCAGGGTCTCCCGGGCCTTCACCGTCTGCTGTTCGGCTTCGACACGGGCGGCGGCGACAATCTTGTTGCCCTCTTCCGTGGCGCGGGCCTTGGCTTCCTCGACGATGACCTGAGCCCGACGCTCGGCATCAGCCAGGCGTGCAGCGGTTTCGTTGCGCGACTTGGCGAGCTCGGTTTCCACCCGCGCATTGGCGGCAGACAACTCGGACTTTGCCTTGTCAGCAGCAGCGAGGCCTTCGGCGATCTTGCTGGCACGCTCGTCCAGCGCCGCAGCGATGGGTGGCCACACGTATTTCATCGTGAACCCGACCAGGATCAGGAACACGATCATCTGAATGATCAGGGTACCGGTAATGCTCATTTAATTCCCCCGCCCCCGTTGCGGCTGCGCCGCACCCCCTCAAGGGGGCAACGCCAGCGACCCGGCAAAGCCGGTTTCGCAGCGTTTCCGCGGAGACTCAAGCAGTTCATGGATGATTTACTTAGGCAGGTTGGCGATTTGCGCCAGGAACGGGTTGGCCGTGGCAAACCACAGCGCGATACCGGTGCCGATAATGAAGGCCGCGTCAATCAGACCAGCCAGCAGGAACATCTTGGTCTGCAGCTCGCCCATGAGTTCAGGCTGGCGGGCAGCTGCTTCAAGGTATTTGCTGCCCATGATGCCGATGCCGATACACGCACCCAGAGCGCCGAGACCGATGATCAGGCCGGCGGCCAGTGCAACAAAGCTGATAACTTCCATGATGACTCCTAAGGGACTTGGTTAACGAAAAAGAAAAAGGGAACTTTGAGGAATTTGAAAACGGGCTCAGTGGGTGTCGTGCGCCTGGCCGATGTACACCAGCGTCAGCATCATGAACACGAACGCCTGCAGCGTGATGATCAAGATATGAAAGATGGCCCAGGCAGTGCCCGCCACGATGTGAAGCAGCGCCAGACTGACGCCAGTGACCGACAGTGTCCAGGCACCGCCCAGCAGCGCAATCAGCATAAAAATCAGTTCACCGGCATACATGTTGCCGAACAGTCGCATGCCGTGGGACACCGTCTTGGCGACAAATTCAATGATCTGCATCATGAAGTTGAAAGGCCACAGCAACGGGTGCGCACCAAACGGTGCGGTAAACAGCTCGTGAATCCAGCCGCCTGCACCCTTGATCTTGATGTTGTAAAAAATGCAGACTAGCAGCACGCCGACCGACAAGCCCATGGTGACTGACAAGTCGGCCGTGGGCACCACACGCATGTAGTCTTTCATGCCCAGCGCCGGGCCGACGCTGTGCCAGATGGCGGGCAGCAAATCTACCGGCAGCAAGTCCATGGCGTTCATCAGGAAGATCCAGACAAACACCACCAGTGCCAGCGGCGCTACCAGCTTGCGGCTGTTGGCGTTGTGCACGATGCCCTTGGCCTGGGTTTCGACCATCTCGACCAGGATTTCAACCGCAGCCTGAAAACGCCCCGGGACACCCGAGGTGGCCTTGCGGGCGGCCAGCCACAGCAGCCAGCAGCCCAGAACACCCAGAACAATGGAAAAGAACAGGGAGTCAAGGTTGAAAACGGAGAAATCAGCTACCGCCTTGGGCGCCTGATTCTGCAAGTGCTGCAGATGGTGAATGATGTATTCACCTGCTGTCGGTCCGGTTCCAGAAGCCATCTGATTACTCGCCAGTTTGTTTAGACACGTTATTTACACGCTTGGGCGCAAAAGCCATCGCCACCCAATACACCTTCATGGTGAGCACCAGGCCGGCCAGCAAGGCCGGCCAACTCAGCGCGCTCACCAGGTTTGGCGCGGCGATCAGCATCGCCAGCGACAAGACCATCTTGACCATTTCCCACAGAAAGAACCCGACCACCGCAGCACCCGGATTCAGCGAAGCGAAACGCCCGGTCAGGCCCCGCGCAAACACCGCCGTAGGCAGGACGACCACCAAGGCACCGTATCCGGCTGACCAACCCACGTTTTGCTTGCCCGTCACGCCCCAGGCGACCAAAGCCACCACAAGACCCACAACAATCTGGCCCGCAACTACCCACCAGGGGGAAACCGGCGGGCTCTGTTCACGCAGCAAACCCGCCTGTTCGGCGGTCAGCGGCTTGAAAGTATCGGGTTCGTCTGCATCTCTTTCACGAACCGGAGCGTTTGAATTCATCGGAAATTACGCCCCGTTTACGATCTGGAAATTTAGCAAAGCCATTGATTATAAGTAAAAACCCGTGGCTCTCCGCCAATTCCATCCGGCTTTTCGGATATGCCTGAAGGTCAAAGGTGTTTTGCGCTGCGCGTCACAATTCGCGACCCGGCCTCGCGCCGCAACGCCCAGCTCAAATGGACGCGCACCCCAAACCTCTTCGCCAGCCCCCTGCTCCCAATTTTTCGCTGAGATGCCGCAGTTTGCCAGTGCTGGCAGTCGCCACAGCGTTGCTGGCCGGTGCTGCATGGGCCAACCCATACTACAACCCGGCCAAGCCCCACCACACGCCGACCGGCTTCAAAAACAACCACATCGGGTTTGTCAAACCGCTGGGCGACCTGCTGCGCTGGCGTTACGAAGCCATTCGCGACGGTCTGCCCAAGCCCGCCGCAACACCCACGCCCGTGGTGGCGCCGAATCTGGCCCCAATCAACGCCAACGCGCGCGCCGGTGTGGCCATGGTCCCGGCCGTCACCTGGATAGGCCATGCCACCACGCTGGTGCAAGCCAGTGGTCTCAACGTACTGACCGACCCGATCTTCAGCGAACGTGCCTCGCCGGTACAGCTGGTCGGGCCCAAACGGGCGCAACCACCCGGTGTGGCGCTGGCCGAGCTGCCGTTGATCGACGTGGTGGTGGTCTCCCACAACCACTACGACCACCTGGACCGGCAAAGCGTGGTGGACCTGAATTTCCGCAGTAACGGCGCAACGCTGTTCCTGGTGCCGCTGGGACTGAAACCGTGGATGGCGCAGCTGGGCATCACCAACGTGGTGGAGCTGGACTGGTGGGAGCACCACCGCCACAAAGGCGTGGACTTTTACCTGACACCGGTGCAGCACTGGTCAGCCCGCAGTCTGGGGGACCGCAGCGAGACGCTGTGGGGTGGCTGGGCGGTATTCGGCCCGGGCTTTAGCTGGTACCACACCGGTGACACCGGCTATAGCCCTGACTTTGCCGAGACAAAACGTTTCTTTGAAGCGCGTCGCGCCGAGGGCATAGACCTGGCGCTGATTGCCGTGGGTGCCTACGAGCCGCGCTGGTTCATGAAGGAACAGCATGTCAACCCCACCGAAGCCGTGCGCATCCACCAGGACCTGGGCGCGCGGCGCAGCATTGGTGTGCATTGGGGCACCTTCGAGTTGACCGACGAGCCCCTGGACCAGCCGCCGCGCGACCTGGCCGCTGCCCGTCAGGCCCTGGGCGTGGCCGCAGACGACTTTGTGCTGCTGAAGATCGGCGAAACCCGAATCCTGCCCCAGCGACAATAGCCCAATGACCCCCCAGCTCCCCGACCTGCCTTGCTACCTGAACGGTGAATACACCACCCTGCCCAACGCCAAGGTCAGCGTGCTGGACCGTGGTTTTGTTTTTGGCGATGGCGTGTATGAAGTCGTGCCGGTCTACGCCGGCCAGCCGTTTCGCTTCGCCGACCACATGGCCCGGCTGGACCGCAGCCTGCGCGAACTGCGCATCACCAACCCGATGACGACCGCCGAATGGCACGCGCTTGCTACAAAATTAATAGTGGCTTACGCAACATTGGTGAGGGCTACAGCCGAAAACACTGATCAACTGGTGTACATCCAGGTAACCCGCGGTGTCGCCATGCGCGACCATGTCATGCCCCCGGACCTGACGCCCACCGTGTTCGCCATGACCAACCGCATGAAGCAACCCGCTGCAGCGGATCGCGAGAATGGTGTGGCCTGCGTCACGGCCGACGACTTTCGCTGGGAAAAAGCCCACATCAAAAGCGTCAGCCTGCTGGGCTCGGTGTTTGCGCGCCAGATCAGTGCCGATGTGGGCGCGGCAGAAACCATCATGTTCCGCGACGGCTTTCTGAGCGAAGCCGCCGCCAGCAATGTCTGGGTGGTGCGCGGCGGCGAGGTACTGGGCGCGCCGCGCGACAACCTGGTGCTGGCGGGCATTCGCTACGGATTGATCGAGCAGCTTTGCCGCGAGGCCGGCACCCCATTCACCTTGCGCCGGATCTCGCGCGACGAGGTCTTCAGTGCCGACGAAATCATTCTTTCGTCTGCCACCAAAGAGGTGCTGGGGGTCACGCGGCTGGACGGCCAGCCGGTTGGAAACGGGCGCCCCGGCCCCATCTACCAGAAGCTGCATGCTGGTTACCAGCGTGCCAAGCAGGAAAGCCCGCCATGACCGTTCCCGCCCCCGCCCCGTCCAACGGCACCGATCCGCGCGCCGTCTCGCTGATCGAGTACCCCTCGCGCTTCCCCGTCAAGATCATGGGCGCCAAAGTCGACGGCTTTGTTCATGCCATGACCCAGATCGCGCACGCCTTCGACCCGACCTTTGACGCCACCACGGTGGAACTGCGCGACAGCAAGGCCGGCAACTACCTGGGCGTCACCATCACCATCACCGCCACCAGCCGCGAGCAGCTCGACGAGCTCTACCGCACGCTCTCAACGCACCCGATGGTCAAGGTGGTGTTGTAGGCGGCCCGCTGTGCAGGTGATTGTCAAAGGCCGGGCGGCATACGGGCTCACTGTCGAGGCCATGCAGACTTTCACGACCGAACGCGGTGCCACCAGCCCCGACGAACTATGGATTTGTGAGCATCCGGCCGTTTTCACACAAGGGCTGGCGGGCAAAAGCGACCATGTTCTCAACCCGGGTGAGATTCCGGTGGTGCAGACCACGCGCGGCGGCCAGGTCACCTTTCATGGCCCCGGCCAGGTGGTGGCCTATCCGTTGATTGACCTCAAGCGCGCGGGTTACTACGTCAAGGAATACGTATACCGCATCGAGGAGGCGGTGATCCGTACCCTGGCGCACTACGGCGTGACCGGCCACCGCGTGCCCGGCGCGCCGGGCATCTATGTGCGGTTGCAAGACCCGTTTTCACACCTGGCGCTGACCGGCCCGGCTGTGCCCGGCGAGCCGTTCCGGGGCTTGGGCAAGATCGCGGCGCTGGGCATCAAGGTCAGTCGCCACTGCACCTATCACGGCGTGGCGCTGAATGTGGCGATGGACCTGGAGCCCTTCTCGCGTATCAACCCCTGTGGCTACGCGGGCCTGCAAACCGTGGACCTTTCTACAATCGGCATATCTACCACCTGGAACGAAGCGGCCACGGTGCTGGGCCAACAGCTCAGCGCCCAGCTGGCCCCCCGAAAGACCCCATGAGCAGCTCCGAAGTCGTGCGTGATGCGCAAAGCACCGAACACTACAACCCCTTGGCCAAGCAAAAGGCTGCGGCCAAGCTGTCGCGCATTCCGGTGAAGGTGGTGCAGGCCGAGGTACTGAAAAAACCCGCGTGGATCCGGGTCAAGGCCGGCAGCCCCAGCACCCGCTTTTACGAGATCAAGCAGATCCTGCGCGAAAGCAATCTGCACACGGTGTGCGAAGAGGCCAGCTGCCCCAACATCGGGGAATGCTTTGGCAAAGGTACGGCGACCTTCATGATCATGGGCGACAAGTGCACCCGCCGTTGCCCGTTTTGCGACGTCGGCCATGGCCGCCCCGACCCACTGGACGCCAACGAGCCCGAGAACATGGCTCGCACCATTGCGAAACTCAAGCTCAAATATGTGGTGATCACCAGCGTTGACCGCGACGACCTGCGCGACGGCGGTGCCGGCCATTTTGTGGAATGCATTCGCAAGACGCGCGAGCTGTCACCCGGCACCCAGATCGAGGTGCTGGTGCCCGACTTTCGCGGCCGCGACGACCGCGCGCTTGAAATCCTCAAGGCCGCCCCACCAGATGTGATGAACCACAACCTGGAAACCATAGCGCGGCTGTACAAGGAAGCGCGGCCGGGCTCGGACTACGCCTTCAGCCTGAACCTGCTGAAAAAGTTCAAGGCCCTGTTTCCCAATGTGCCCACCAAGAGCGGCTTGATGGTGGGCCTGGGCGAAACCGACGAAGAAATCCTGGATGCAATGCGCGACATGCGCGCCCACCAGATCGACATGCTGACCATTGGCCAGTACCTTGCGCCCACGCTCAGCCACCTGCCGGTACGCCGCTATGTGCACCCGGACACCTTCAAGATGTTCGAGGAACAGGCCTACAAGATGGGCTTTACCCACGCCGCCGTGGGTGCGATGGTGCGCTCCAGCTACCACGCCGACGAGCAAGCCCACGGCGTTCTGAACCCCACGCCGGCCTGACCATGGCAACAGCGGGCACGCTGTCGGTGCGCGAGTACGGTGCCGCGCACGGCAGCCACAGCCACCCGCACTTCCAGATCCTGGTGGGTCTGGAAGGTACGCTGGCGCTGGAAGTGGCCGGGCGCGGACAGCGCATTGCCGCGGGTGACGGCTGCGTGGTGCCGCCCGGCGAGCGCCACGACTTTGAAGCCCAACGCGGTGCCCGCTGCCTGGTGCTGGACACCCCGGCCATGGGCTGGGCACGCTGCGCGACGCAACCCTACCAGCCCGACGCAACGCTTTCACTGGCCCGCTACCTGGCTGATGCGCTTGCGGCTGGCCAGCCACTCGCGCGCTACTACGGCCCAGGGCTGTTGCTTGAAGCCTGGGGTGCCGCGCCCGCCCAACGGCCGCGCCGCCGAATTGACTGGGCGGCCCTGGGTGGCTGGGCCCAGGCGCGCTGGCAGCAACCACTGACAGTGCCCGACCTTGCGCAGCAGGTGTTTCTTAGCCCGACCCAATTCGCCGCGCGCTGCCGCGAAGAAACCGGCCAAAGTGCCATGCAGTGGCTGCGAAGCCAGCGGCTTGCCCATGCCCAAGCGCTGCGCGCTGGCGGCCTGAGCGTGGCCGAAACGGCGCGGCGCAGTGGCTACCGCTCCCCGTCTGCGCTTACCGCCGCACTGCGACGCGAATTCCCATTGCACTGATGCCCGCCGTTGCGCGACGGCAAACCGTCGTTTCCCGACGATGCGCAAGCTTAAAGTGCATGGCATGCAAGCTTCTGCCAAAGCCAACCTGTTTGCCCTGGGTGCCATCGCGCTGTGGGCGGTGCTCGCGTCTCTGGGTGTGGCACTGCGCCATGTGCCGCCGTTTCTGCTGACCGGCATCGCGCTGGTCATCGGCAGCGCGCTGGCCTGGCCACTGGTGGCGCGCAATCCGCGGCTGTGGGCGGTGCCGCCGTCCACCCTGGCGCTGGGGGTCTACGGCCTGTTTGGATTTCACTTCCTGTTGTTCATCGCGCTGCGCATCGCCCCGGCGGTAGAGGCCAACCTGGTCAACTACCTCTGGCCACTGTTCATAGTGGTGTTGGCCCCCCTGTTCCTGCGCGGGGTGTCGCTGCGTGCCGTGCATGTGGGCGCGGCGCTGGCCGGATTTGCTGGTGCGGCCATCGCCATCCTCGGAGCCCGAGACACTGCCGGTGGCGGCTGGTCCTGGGGCTATTTGCTGGCCCTGGGTTCGGCCTTCATCTGGGCCAGCTACTCCCTGTTGACCCAACGCGTCGCCGCGTTTCCCACAGCGGCCATTGGCCTGTTCGGGCTGGTGTCAGGCCTGTTGTCTTTGGTCTGCCATATGTTGCTGGAGCCAGCCGTCACGCTGTCAGGCACCGACTGGCTGTTGCTGGCGCTGATGGGCCTGGGCCCGCTGGGCGCGGCATTCTTTCTGTGGGACCGGGCGCTCAAGCTGGGCGATGCGCGGCAGATTGGCATCTTGAGCTACATCACGCCATTGGCCTCCACCACGCTGCTGATGCTGGTAAGCGGGCGCGCCTTGAGCTGGAGCATTGGCATTGCGGCGCTGTTGATCATGGGGGCCGCCGTGTTCGGCACCCGGGCCCGCTGAGGGCAGCCCGAAAGCTGCAAATGCCGCTCAGGCGGCCATCACCTGGGCCGGGTCTTCGGCTTGCAGCACCCTCAGGGCCCAGGGGACAAGGCGCTGGGTATCCGCGCGCAAAACCTCCTGTTTGACCGCCAGAATCTGCGCCGGGTGCATTGAGAAACTGCGCAGGCCCAAGCCCAGCAGTAGCCGCGTGAGAGTAGTGTCGCCCGCCATTTCACCGCAGACGCTGACGCCCTTGCCCTGGGCGTGGCACTCTGCAATGGTTTCGGCCACCAGCCGCAGCACGGCCGGGTGCAAAGGGTCGTACAGGTGCGCCACCGACTCGTCGGCACGGTCAATGGCCAACGTGTACTGGATCAGATCGTTGGTGCCAATCGACAGAAAATCGAAGTACTTCAGGAAAATCTTGAGTGTCAGCGCGGCGGCGGGCACCTCGATCATCGCGCCCAGCCTGATCGGGCCGTAAGCCACGCCCTTGTTGTCGAGTTCAGCCCGGGCAAAGTCCACCAGCGCCACCGTGTGGCGGATTTCGCTGGCGTGGGCAAGCATCGGAATCAGCATGTTCACCTTGCCATGCGCGGCCGCGCGCAAGATGGCGCGTAGCTGGTTCAGGAACATTGCCGGGTCGGCCAGGCTCCAGCGGATGGCGCGCAGGCCCAAGGCAGGGTTCAGGTGCGCGGCGTCGCGCTCGCTTGAATCCAGCGGCTTGTCGGCCCCCACGTCCACCGTGCGGATCGTCACCGGCAGCCCCTGCATGCCCTCGACCGCGCGTTTGTAGGCCTGGTACTGCTCGTCCTCGCCGGGCAGGTTGCCCTGGCGGCCCATGAACAAAAATTCGCTACGGAACAGGCCGACACCGACGGCCCCGGCATTGAGCGCAGCGGCCGCGTCGTCGGGCAGCTCGATGTTGGCCAATAGCTCGATCTTCTGGCCATCCAGTGTCACGGCCGGGGTGTGCCGCAGCCGGGCCAGCCGGGTGCGTTCCAGCTCACCTTGGCGCTGCTTGAAGCCGTATTCAGCCAGGATGATGGGCGAGGGATCAACAATCATCACCCCGGCGTCGCCGTCAATGATGACCCAGTCGTCCTGGCGCACCAGCTGGCTGGCGCTGCGCGCACCCACCACCGCCGGGATGTCCATGCTGCGCGCCACGATGGCGGTATGGGAGGTTTTGCCGCCCACGTCGGTCACAAAACCGGCAAACACGCTTTGCTTGAACTGCAGCATGTCGGCTGGCGAGAGATCGTGCGCCACCAACACCAGCGGCACGTCCATGGTGTCGTCCAGCAGCAAGTCTTGCTGGGTGCGGCGGCGCTGAACCGGCGGAGGGGCCACCGGCGACGCCACGCCCTTCATGTAACGCAAGATGCGTTCGACCACCTGCTCCAGGTCGGCCTTGCGGCCGCGCAGGTATTCGTCTTCCATTTCGTCGAACTGGCGCGCAATCACTTCAAGCTGCGTTGTAAGCGCCCATTCGGCGTTGTATAGGCGCTCGGTGATCCAGTGCTTGACGCCGCTGATCAGCTCTTCGTCTTGCAACAGCATCAGGTGCACGTCCAGCAGCGCCGCCAGCTCGTGCGGGGCTTCTTTTGGCCCCATGGTGGCAATGCTTTGCTGTAGCCGATGGAGTTCATCCACCACCTCGTTGCGCCCGGCGCGCACCCGCGCAATTTCGGACTCGACCTGGTTTGCCGTGACGAAGTAATGCGCTACATCCACGCGGCTGGACGCCACCAGCACGGCCCGCCCGATGGCGATCCCGCGGGCGACTGCCAGACCGTGGATTGAAAATGTCATCCCGCCACGCTCCCCGTTTTGTGTGTTTCGCTACGCCCCAGGACAAGACTCGCGGCTTGGGACGGCCCGGCGCTGCTCAGCGCACTCATTCCCCCTCTCCGAACTTGTCGTGGATCAGGGCCAAAAGTGCGTCCATGGCTTCCTGCTCGCGTTCGCCGTTGGTTTCAATTCCAACTTCGGTGCCGATCCCGGCCGCCAGCATCATCACACCCATGATGCTCTTGGCATTGACCCGGCGCTCGCCGCGGCTCATCCAGACCTCGCAGGGGAAGCTCCCCGCCAGCTTGGTGAGCTTGGCTGATGCGCGGGCGTGCAGGCCCAGTTTATTGCTGATGGTCGTGTTGGTCTTGATCATGTTTTCGTCGAGCCTGGTTTTGCGGTGCGGTGATGGCCACCAGCATCACCCCTTGTGTTCCACCGGCCACGGCGCGCGTGGCCAGCGCGTCGAGTGGTTCATGGCGATAGCTCACACTGCGCAGCAGCATTGGCAGATTCACACCCGCGATCAGCTTTGATCTGGTGCCGTCCACCAGCTTCTGCGCAACATTGCAGGGAGTGGCACCAAAAATATCGGTCAGCACCAGCACGCCGTTCACACCCGGTGCGTCGCCGAGTTGCGCCAGCGAGATGCGCGCTGCGCCCAGCGTCTCTTCGGGCGAGACATTGGGCTGAACATCCAGCGCCGCCACTTGACCGGCACAGTCAGGGAAAACATGCAGCGCGCACTGCGCCAGGGCATGAGCCAACGGGGCATGGGCGATGATGAGGATGCTGTTCATGTGGGTGGCAAGGGTGTGGCCCGATTATCAGGGGTGGCCAGAAGGAACCAGCCATAAGCAGCCAGGCTGCACAACAAGAACACGCCGACCGCCGCCCGAAACGCGTTGACAGTATCCAACCCCAGCGCAGCGAACCCGTCCACCAGCAAGCCCACACCCCACTGCACCACAAAGACTCCGGCAAAGATCACCAGGTTGTAGGCCGACAAGGCCCGCCCCGCCAACGCCGGGGCGAACGCCATACCCACCGCCGGCTGGGCCAGTGACACAAACGTGGAAGTAACGCAAAAAACGGCCCAAGCCCCCGCGCCTGCTGCGTCACCCGCTATGATAATTATAGCAAGCATGAGCAGGCTGAAAGGCATTCCCCAGGCAATCAGGCGGTCGGTGCCAAGACCGCGGCGCGCCAGCAGCGGATTGAACAGGCCCCAGGCCCAAAAGGTGAACAGCATTGACACATTGATCCAGAACAGGCCCTGTGCCGCCTCGGCCGGGGCATAGCCGGCAACCCGAACCATCCACGGGCCCGCCCAAAGTGTCTGAAAGGCAATCATTCCGCCGTAGCTGAAAAACCCGATAGGTGTCATGCGCCGGAAATAGTGGTTGCGCCAGACCTCGGCGTAACTGGCCGGCGGCGGCGCATCTGGCACCCCTGGTGCGACTGGTGTAACCGGTGAAGGTGGCTTGGCCCAAGTGGGTACGACCCAGGCGATCACCGCGGCCGAAAGAAGAATCAACAACGCCAGGCCCCAGAACAGCGGGCGCCAACCGGCCAGCGGCATCAACCATTGCACCGGCAACGTGGAGGCGACCATGCCAAATGAGCCGGTCATCAGCATCCATGAGTTCGCGCGTAACTGTGCCGTCGGCTCAAGCCAGCGCCTAAAGCCCGTGAGCGGTGCCATCAAGCAGGCGCTCACGCCCACGCCGCACAACACGCGCGCGCCGAGCAGCCCGGAAAAGCTGGTGGCCAGCGCAAACGCGGCACACCCCACGACCGCCACACCCAGAAAGGCCAGGATGACCTTTTTCGGGCCGTGACGGTCCAGCCAGGTGCCCAGTGGTAGCTGGGTTGCGGCAAAGCCCAGGAAGTAGCCACCGGCCAGCAACCCCAGGTCACGCGCATGCAACCCGAATTCTTGGGTAAGTGTGGGCGACAGGGTGGCGGTGATCGCGCGCAACAACGCCGAAAAAAAGTAGGCAAAGGCAAACGCCAGAAACGCTGCAATTGCAAGGCGGCGCGGCAACAGACTCATTGGAATTTGAGGCCCGAAAAGAAGGTCTCGGCCGCATCCGGCCCCAAGGTGTCGGCGTAAATCACGACCTGGAACACATGGCGACCCCGCGCGAAGTAAACCGCCTGGCTCTGCACTGCCTTGCCGTTGGCACGCAGACCGTCAGCAAGAACGCGCTGCGCCGACACCACGCCCGCCGCAGCCTTGACTTGAAGGGTCTGCTCGGCGCTGGCGCGGCCCCGCATATTGGCCAACGTGGCGGCCCGCCACTGCGCCAGGATTTCCGGCGCAGCCGCCGGCTCGGGGATTTCTGCAAAGGCCACAGCAAAGGTCGCGCCGCCAGCGTCGCAGCCCAGCATTGACAGCACCGTGTCGCGGCCGGCAAATGGCACGCTGCGCGAGCCCCGATCAGGCTTGCAAGGCAGCAATACCGCCAGTGTGGTGGGCTCTGCGCGCACCTCGCGCCAGTTCAGCGTGGGGTTGCAGGCGGCCAGCAGCGCCATGGTCAGAAGAAGAAAGCGCATGCCCGATTATCGGTTTGCGCCGAAAATGCTGCCCATGAACTCACTTGACGGCATTCGTGTGCTTGACCTGTCCCGCGTGCTCGCCGGGCCCTGGTGCACCCAGACCTTGGCTGATCTGGGTGCCGACGTGATCAAAATCGAGCGGCCCGGCAGCGGCGACGACACCCGCACCTGGGGCCCGCCCTTCCTGACAGATGCGAACGGCCACGAAACCGCCGAGGCCGCCTACTACCTGGGCACCAATCGCAACAAGCGTTCGGTGACCTGCGACATCGCCCAGCCGCAAGGGCAGGCGCTGATTCGCGAACTGGTGGCCTGTTGCGACGTATTCGTAGAAAACTTCAAGGTCGGGGACATGGCGCGCTATGGGCTGGACTACGCCACGCTGCGCCTGCTCAACCCGAAGCTGGTGTATTGCAGCATCACCGGTTTTGGCCAGACCGGACCCTACCGCGAGCGGGCCGGCTACGACTACGCGATCCAGGGCATGGGCGGCCTGATGAGCGTGACCGGCGAGCGGGACGATTTGGGCGGCGGGCCTCAGAAAGTGGGGGTGGCAGTGGCCGATCTGTTTACCGGCATGTACGCGACGGTGGCGATCCTGGCCGCGCTGCGCCATGCAGAACGAACCGGCGAGGGGCAGCAGGTGGACATGGCCTTGCTGGACACGCAGGTGGCCATGCTGGCCAACCTGGGGGCCAACTACCTGGTCAGCGGCAAGGCCCCGGGCCGAGCCGGCAACGCCCACCAGAACATCGTGCCCTACCAGGTATTCGAGGTGGCACCCGCGCCCGACGGCAGCAGGGACCACATCATTCTTGCGGTGGGCAACGACGGGCAATACGCCAAGTTTTGCGCGGTTGCCGGGCGGCCCGAGCTGGCCACGGACCCCCGCTTTGCCAGGAATCAGGGCCGGGTGCGCAACCGCGCCGAGTTGGTGCCGCAGCTGGAAGCAGTGATGCGGTCGCGCGACAAGGCAAGCTGGCTATCCGCACTTGAGGCCGCAAAGGTGCCCTGTGGTGCCATCAACAATTTGGCTGAAGTTTTTGCAGACCCCCAGGTCCGCCAGCGCGGCATGGTGAGCGAATGGGCCCACCCGGTCAAGGCTGGCCTGGAACTGGTTTCCAGCCCGATGAAGTTGAGCGCAACGCCGGTGCGAAGAGACTTGCCGCCGCCCTTGCTGGGCCAGCACACCGAAGAAGTGCTCAGCGAGTTGCTGCGCTACCCTGCCGACAAACGCCTGGCCTTGAAGCAAAGCCAGGTTATCTGAGCGCCATCCCGGCCTGGCATACGCCACGACGACGAAGGCCAAATCGCGCTATTTGAGCGCGCCAAACACCTTCTTGAGCACCGCACTGCCGGTGCCAACCGGGTCCTGACGGATCTTTTTCTCTTCTTCACCAATCATCAGGTACAGGCCATCCAGCGACTTGCCAGTCACATACTGCTGGATATTGGCGTCTTCTTTCTTCACCAGCCCCATGCCAGCCGCCTTGCCCGCGACCTTGTTGTATTTTTCGGCAAGCCCGACCTTTTCTGTGGCCTTGGTTACCACCGGCAGGAACTTCTCTGCCAACGGGCTGCGGGTCTTTTCAGCAAAGAAGCCGGTCACCGAGGTCTCGCCACCGGTGAGAATCTTGCGCGCGTCCTCCACGTTCATGGCTTTCACAGCGTTGACCAGGAGGTCTTTGGCCATGGGCACGGCCGATTCCGCAGCGCGGTTCATTGAGGTGACCAGTTCGTCAACGCGCTTGCCTTGGCCCAGGGTTTTGAGGAGCTTGGCGGCGTCTTCCAGAAAACCGGGCAAGGGAATTCGAACTTTTGGGTTGCCGAGGAATCCATCAGTTTTGCCAAGCAGGTTGACTGCCGCCAACGCGCCTTTTTCCAATGCGGCTTTCAGCCCTTGCGAAGCCTCTGTATTGGTCAGGTCGTTGAGCGTCAGTGCCCGGGCCTGCTGCCAGGCGGCCAGCGAGAGCAGGCCCAGGGCCGATGTGGCGGCGGAATTAAACTGGCGACGGTCCATGGGTAACCTCTCAAAATGAATAAATCTGTTGTGTATGGTGCCGCAGCGGCAGTGCTGTTGGCAATTGTCGGTGGTGTTTTTCTGGCTGGCGCGCCTTCGGCTGCGCCGCAATCGACCTTTGTGTTGCTCGATGGCTCCAAAAAGACCACGGCGGACATGAAGGGGCGGGTGACGCTGGTGAACTTCTGGGCCACCAGCTGCGTGACCTGTGTGGCCGAAATGCCGCAACTTGTCTCTACCTACAACAAATTCAAAGCCAACGGCTATGACACGGTAGCCGTTGCGATGAGCTACGACCCGCCCAGCTATGTGGTGAACTTCGCCGAAACGCGCAAGTTGCCCTTCAAGGTAGCCATCGACAACACCGGTGCCGTGGCCAAAGCCTGGGGCGAGGTCCAGCTCACCCCCACCACCTACATCGTCAACAAGCGCGGTGAGATCGTGAAGCGCTACGTAGGCGCGCCAGACTTTCCCGAACTGCACCGCCTCATCGAAAAGCTGATGGCCGAGACTTGATCCGCCTCCTCCAAAAAGCACAAAAGGCCCGGAGCGCACGATGCGACCGGGCCTTTCATGTTGATGTTGGCGCACCAAGCGCCAAGAGGCGACTAGTCCTTGCGGAAAGCGTCGTGGCAGGCTTTGCAGGTGCCCGCTGTGGGGCCAAAAGCGGCCTTGATGTTGTCCAGGTTGCCGGTTTTGGCAGCGGCGGCAAGCTTGGTCATCTCAGCTTGCATCTTGTCGCCGCTCTCTTTGAACTTGGCCTGTTGCGTCCAGATTTCAGGCAAAGCACGGGTGTCACCCTTGTCAGTGCCAGCGCCAAAGCCGGCCCACGGCAACTTGGAGACAGCCTCGATGGCTGCACCGGCGTCCGCAGCGGCCTTGGCGTCCATCGGAATGCGGCCGTTGGCCATGGCGCCCAGAACACCGAAGTTGGCAGCCATGACCGTGAAGGCGGCCTTGCGGTATTTGATGGCGTCTTCCGGTTTGGCAAACGACTGGGCCGAGGCCGGCAGGGCCAGCGTAATGGCTGCAGCAGCAGCAGCGAGCGAGGCGATGAACTTCATGTATTGCTTCTCCGTGGGTTAAAAGTTGGACTATTCCTGACGGGTTGATTGTGGCTTGTTGTAAAAGTTCAGCATGAGCAATTGACTAAGGGAATCTACCAATCCGCGTTCTGCCCTTACAAACCAAGCAAAATGTAAGCCTGCAACATGTCAAAACCGCTTCAGGAGGGACTCTGATGACAACCAGAATTCGCGTCTGGGACTTGCCCACACGTATTTTCCACTGGGCCCTGGTGGCCTGCGTTATCGGGATGGTGATCACCGGCAAGATCGGAGGCTCCATCATCGACTGGCATGCCCGGATTGGCTACGCTGTTCTAACGTTGCTCCTGTTCCGGCTGGTTTGGGGTTTGGTGGGCGGCTACTGGTCGCGTTTTGCGTCATTCATCTACTCCCCGGGCAGCATCATCAACTACCTCAAGGGCCGGGCCCATCCAGATCATTTGATCGGGCATAACCCGCTGGGTGCCGGCTCGGTTTTTGCCATGCTGGCGGTGCTGTTGGCCCAGGTTGCCACTGGCTTGGTGAGTGACGATGAGATTTCGTTTACCGGCCCGCTGAACAAACTGGTGTCCAGCGCCAACGGGCTGCTGGCCACCTCGTACCACAAGCAAGTTGGCCAATGGCTGCTGATCGCTCTGGTGGTGCTGCACATGGGTGCCATCCTGTTCTACCTGATCAAGAAGAAAGACAACCTCATCAAGCCCATGATTCACGGCGACAAGCAGGCAGGAAACCAAGTTGCGTCCTCGCGGGACGACTGGCGCTCACGTCTGCTGGCGGCGGTGATTTTTGGCATTTGTGCGGGATTTGTGAGCTGGCTGGTGCGCTGAGAAAACTTACTAACGAAACTGTTTGCGGGAGCTGCGGGGCATTGGGGGACAACTACCTTGCTTGGCGGCGCTAAACTGCGCGTTCCACATCGTTGTTCACACGCCTTGAACTCGCCACAGGTCCAGCTATTTACCCCTCGGGGGGCTGAGGCGCTTGACGCCACCCGAGCCATTTTTAGCGAGTACGCGAGCCAGCTTGGGGTAGACCTCTGCTTTCAGTCCTTCGACTCAGAACTGGCGAACCTGCCGGGCGACTATGACGAGCCGCGTGGCGCGCTGCTGCTGGCGCTGGTGGACGGGCAGATTGCCGGCTGCTGCGCAATGCGCCCGCTGGACACGGTTGACTACGCGAACGCAGCGGAAATGAAACGGCTGTATGTGCGCAAAGCATTCCGTGGCTTCGGGCTTGGCCGGCAACTGGCCGAGGCGGTACTTGATGCAGCCCGCCAGGCGGGCTATGAGTGCGTACTGCTGGACACGCTGGACGACATGGAGGCCGCCCGTGCGCTGTACGACGAACTGGGATTCGAAGCGATCCCGCCCTACTACCATAACCCCATTGCAGGGGCTCACTACCTCAAGGCAAATCTATAGATTTTTGGCTCTAGCCCGCATGGGTATTGCGTGAGTCGCTATAAAATTTATAGCGGCTCACGAATTCAGACCTTGGCCTGGGCCAGCATCGTAGCGGCGTCGCTAACCTCGAACTTGCCTGGCGCTTCAATATTGAGGCTGGTGACCTTGCCGTCCTTGACCAGCATCGAGTAGCGGTTGCTGCGCAGGCCCATGCCACGGGCGGTAAGGTCCAGCGTCAGGCCAGTGGCCTTGGTGAAGTCGGCGCTACCGTCAGCCAGCATGCGGACCTTGGCCCCGGTTTTTTGGTCACGGGCCCAAGCCCCCATGACAAACGCGTCGTTCACGCTGACGCACCAGATCTCGTCCACACCAGCGGCCTTGAGGTCGTCAAACTTCTCAACATAGCCCGGCACATGTTTGGCCGAGCAAGTCGGGGTGTAGGCACCAGGCAGCGCGAACAACGCAATTGTCTTGCCCGCTGCGGCCTTGGCAACGTCGACTGCGTTGGGGCCGATGCTGCACCCTTCGCCTTCGACTTCGGAGTACTCCATCAGGGTACCGGCAGGAAGGGCGTCTCCAACTTTGATCATGGGGGTCTCCAAATAGATTTGATCGAACAGATTGAGATTTGGCCAGCAGTGACGCGCAGCGCCTGTCTCGCCAAAGCAAAACGACCCACATTGTGGGCCGTTTTTTATTCCGGAGACAACGACGAGGTTAAATCGCTATCGCCTTCTCGACCAAGCGGGTCACAACCCAGTTCTTGGTCTTGGAGATCGGACGGCTCTCGGTAATCTCGATCACGTCACCGGTGTGGTATTCGCCCTTTTCGTCATGGGCGTGGTACTTGCTCGTCTTGGCAACAATCTTGCCGTAGAGCTCGTGTTTCACACGGCGCTCAACCAGGACCGTCACGGTCTTGGCACGCTTGTCGCTGACCACCTTGCCAATCAAGGTGCGCTTGAGGGATTTTTTAGCTTCCGTCATGGTCACTCCTTACTTGGCGGCCGTGGACGCAGCCTGCTTTTCAGCAAGGATGGTCTTGGCGCGGGCAATGTCACGGCGCGTCGAGCGCAGCGTGGCGGTGTTGTTCAATTGTTGCGTGGCCTTCTGCATACGCAGTCCGAAGTGAGCTTTTTGCAACTCTTTCACTTCGGTTTGGAGGCCGGCAACGTCTTTTTGGCGCAGTTCAGCAGCTTTCATTTCTTCATACTCCTGATTACTGGCCGATCATGCGGCTAACGAACGTGGTGCGCAGCGGCAGCTTGGCGGCAGCCAGGCGGAACGCTTCGCGGGCCAGTTCCTCGGGCACACCAACAATTTCGAACACCACTTTGCCGGGCTGGATTTCAGCCACGTAGTATTCGGGGTTGCCTTTGCCGTTACCCATGCGCACTTCAGCGGGCTTGGTGGAGATCGGCTTGTCCGGGAACACACGGATCCAGATACGGCCGCCACGCTTGACGTGACGGGAGATCGCACGACGTGCGGCCTCGATCTGGCGGGCCGTCAGACGGCCACGATCCGTGCACTTGAGACCGAAGTCACCGAATGCCACCGAGTTGCCCCGGGTGGCGATGCCGGTGTTACGGCCCTTCTGCTCTTTGCGATATTTGCGACGAGCGGGTTGCAGCATAGTTATTCTCCTTTACCGTCGGCAGCGGGAGCGGCCGGCGCGGCGACTTTGCGAACGCGCTTAACGGTAGTTTTCGGTGCATCAGCAGCACCTGTTGCTTCTGCGGGTTTGTCGCTGCCATCAGCAGGTGCCACGTTGCCTGCGCCAGCGGGGCGGCGCGGGCCACCACGACGGTCACCGGCCGGGCGGTCGCCCGGACGGGCGTCGCGACGCGGGCCACGGGGGCGGCGCTCGTCATCGGGGCGCGGTGTTTCAGCCATTGGCGCATCATTACGGCCAAGAGTGTCTCCCTTGTAGACCCAGACCTTGACGCCGATAACGCCGTAGGTGGTCTTGGCTTCCGAGAAGCCGTAATCGATGTCAGCGCGCAGCGTGTGAAGTGGCACGCGCCCTTCGCGGTACCACTCGCAGCGAGCAATTTCGATACCGTTCAGACGACCAGACGACATGATCTTGATGCCCTGAGCACCCAGACGCATGGCGTTTTGCATCGCGCGCTTCATGGCGCGGCGAAACATGATGCGCTTTTCAAGCTGCTGGGTAATGCTGTCGGAAATCAGTTGAGCGTCGATTTCAGGCTTGCGCACTTCCTCGATGTTCACTGCCACTGGCACGCCCAGACGCTTGCCGAGCTCTTTCTTCAGGGCTTCGATATCTTCGCCCTTCTTGCCGATCACCACACCCGGGCGAGCCGAGAAGATGGTGATGCGGGCGCTTTTGGCGGGGCGCTCGATCAGCACGCGCGAAACCGCTGCATTCTTGAGCTTGGCCTTAAGATACTCGCGCACCTTGATGTCTTCGGCCAGCATGCCGGCGAAGTCACGGTTATTGGCGTACCAGCGGCTGGCCCAGTTACGGCTGACCGACAGGCGAAAGCCGGTAGGGTGGATTTTTTGTCCCATATTTGTTCCAGGCCCTGTTAGTTGCCAACCGTCACGTACACATGGCACGTGGGCTTGACGATACGGTTGCCGCGGCCTTTGGCGCGCGCGGTGAAGCGCTTGAGTGAAGCGCCTTGTTCGACGTAGATGGTCTTGACCTTCAGTTCGTCGATGTCGGCACCGTCGTTGTGCTCGGCGTTCGCAATTGCGGACTCCAGCACTTTCTTGATGATCACTGCGGCTTTTTTCTGGGTGAATTCCAGAACGTTGAGCGCCTGGTCAACCTTCTTGCCGCGAATCAGATCAGCGACCAGACGGCCCTTGTCGACCGACAGGCGGACGCCTTTGAGGACTGCACGTGTTTCCATGGTCATTCCTTACTTCTTCTGGACTTTTTTGTCCGCCGGGTGACCCTTGAAGGTGCGCGTCAAGGCGAACTCACCCAGCTTGTGGCCCACCATCTGGTCGGTGATGTAGACCGGCACGTGCTGCTTGCCGTTGTGCACAGCGATCGTCAGCCCGATGAACTCGGGCAGGATCATGGAGCGACGCGACCAGGTCTTGATCGGCTTTTTGTCCTTCGTCGTCACAGCCTTGTCGGCCTTGGCCACAAGGTGATGGTCAACAAATGGACCCTTTTTGAGAGAGCGAGTCATGTTGCTGTCCCTTACTTCTTGCGACGCGACACAATCATCACTTGTGTGCGCTTGTTGTTACGGGTGCGATAGCCCTTGGTCAGATTGCCCCAAGGATCCACGGCATGACGGCCCTCACCGGTACGGCCTTCGCCGCCACCGTGCGGGTGATCGACCGGGTTCATGGCAACGCCACGTACGGTCGGGCGGATACCCATCCAGCGCTTCACACCGGCCTTGCCCAGTTGGCGCAGGCTGTGCTCTTCGTTGGCAACTTCACCGATGGTGGCGCGGCACTCAATGTGAACCTTGCGGACTTCACCCGAACGCATGCGAACCTGGGCGTAAGTGCCTTCACGGGCCAGCAGCGTGGCCGAGGTGCCGGCCGAGCGGGCGATCTGGGCACCGGCACCGGGCTTGAGCTCGATGCAGTGAATGGTAGAACCGACCGGAATGTTGCGGATCGGCAGTGTGTTGCCGGCACGGATCGGCGCTTCCGCGCCGCTCAGCAGGGCCGCACCGACTTCCAGACCACGCGGCGCAATGATGTAGCGACGCTCGCCGTCGGCATAGCACACCAGTGCAATGTGCGCCGTACGGTTCGGGTCGTATTCAATGCGCTCCACCTTGGCCGGGATGCCATCCTTGTTGCGGACAAAGTCCACCACGCGGTAGTGATGCTTGTGACCACCGCCCTTGTGACGGGTGGTGATGTGACCATTGTTGTTGCGGCCTGACTTCTGGTGCTGGGGCTCCAGCAGCGGAGCATAGGCTTCGCCCTTGTACAGGTGGTCACGGGTTACCTTCACCACGGCGCGTTGGCCGGGCGAAGTGGGTTTCATCTTGATGACTGCCATGATCTATTCCGCGCTTACGCGGCCTCCCCTGCGAGGTTGAGCTCTTGGCCCGGCTTGAGCATCACGTAAGCCTTGCGCACGTTGTCGCGGCGGCCATTGGATTTGCCAAAGCGCTTGGCCTTGCCCTTGGTATTGACCACTGAGACGGCCTTGACTTCAACCTTGAACATCAATTCCACAGCGGCCTTGATCTCGGGTTTGGTGGCGTCTTGCAACACCTTGAAAGTCACGGCGTTGGACTTGTCGGCAATCGAGGTGGCCTTTTCGGACACGATCGGCGCGACCAGAACCTGCATCAGACGGCCTTCGTCGAACTTGCGTTGTTCGGGGGTAGGGTTCACGCGGCTCATGCGAACATCTCCTTGAGCTTGTCGATGGCACCCTTGGTGACCAGCACCTTTTTGTAGTGCACCAGCGAAAGCGGGTCGGCGTAACGCGGCTCAACAACGAGCACGTTCACCAGGTTGCGCGACGCGAGGTACAGGTTCTCGTCCACTTCCTCAGCGATGACCAGCACCGACTCAAGGTTCATGGCCTTGAAGCGGGCAGCCAGCTGCTTGGTCTTGGGCGAATCTACCTTCATGGAATCAACTACAGCCAGCCGGCCTTCGCGGGCCAACTGCGAGAAGATGGACGCCATACCAGCGCGGTACATCTTCTTGTTGATCTTCTGGGTGAAGTTTTCTTCCGGGCTGTTCGGGAAAATCCGGCCGCCGCCGCGCCACAGTGGCGAAGAGGTCATACCGGCACGGGCGCGGCCCGTTCCCTTTTGTTTGAACGGCTTCTTGGTCGAGTGCTTGACCTGCTCACGGTCCTTTTGGGCACGGGTGCCCTGGCGCGCATTGGCCTGGAAAGCAACGACGATCTGGTGAACCAGATCTTCGTTGTATTCACGGCCAAACACGGTCTCGGGGGCGTCGTACTTGGACGCGGCCTGGCCTTGTTCGTTCAGGAGTTCAAGTTGCATTACTTCGCTCCCTTGCTAGCCGCTTCCGGGCGTACCTTGACGGCCGGACGTACAGTCACGAAACCGCCTTTGGAGCCAGGAACCGCGCCCTTGATCAGCAGTAGCTGGCGGGCTTCGTCGATACGAAACACGTCCAGGTTTTGGGTGGTAACGATGTCGTCACCCAGGTGGCCCGTCATGCGCTTGCCAGGGAACACGCGGCCGGGATCCTGGGCCATACCAATGGAGCCGGGCACGTTATGCGAACGGCTGTTACCGTGCGACGCGCGCTGCGAACTCATGTGGTGACGCTTGATCGTGCCAGCAAAGCCCTTGCCGATGGTCGTGCCCTGCACGTCCACCTTTTGGCCCACAGCGAACAACGCGGACACCGCAACGGTGGCGCCCGCTTTGTACTGGGCGGCGGTATCGGCAGTGACGCGGAATTCACGGATGATTTCACCGGCCTCAACACCCGCCTTGGCGAGGTGGCCAGCCGCCGGCTTGGTTACACGCGAAGCTTTGCGTGCGCCGAACGTGACCTGCAGGGCCACGTAGCCGTCGTTGTCTTGGGTTTTGATCTGGGTCACACGGTTGTTGGACACATCCACCACCGTGACAGGAACTGCGTCCCCATCATCGGTGAACAGGCGCATCATGCCCACCTTGCGGCCCAGCAACCCCAGGGAGTTGCTCAGACTCATTTGTTTCTCCAAAACTTCCACCGCTGCCACTGCAATTGGCGACAGCGCTTCGTACCCGTGCGAATCACAGGCCGATGTGAAAGAAGGTTGATAAATCCCCGCCGATTCAGAGTCGGCAAACCGACCAAATCAAGCAGAGCCTTAAATTATAACGCGGACTGCCTTTTCAAGCAAGCCCGCGTTGGGTTTCGGCGCTTGAGGCGCTTACTGCAGTTTGATTTCCACGTCCACGCCCGCTGGCAGATCCAGCTTCATCAATGCGTCCACCGTCTTGTCGGTTGGGTCGATGATGTCCATCAGGCGCTGATGGGTACGGATTTCGAACTGGTCGCGGCTGGTCTTGTTGACGTGCGGTGAGCGCAGGATGTCAAAGCGCTTCATGCGCGTGGGCAGGGGCACCGGGCCCTTGACGATAGCGCCCGTGCGTTTTGCGGTATCAACGATTTCGGCGGCCGACTGGTCGATCAGCTTGTAGTCGAAAGCTTTGAGGCGGATGCGGATTTTTTGCTTGGTAGACATGGCTTACTCCAGGATCTTTGCAACCACACCCGAGCCCACGGTCTTGCCACCTTCGCGGATGGCAAAGCGCAGGCCTTCTTGCATGGCGATCGGGTTGATCAGTTTGACGATGATCGACACGTTGTCGCCAGGCATGACCATTTCCTTGCCCT